>CAYTLL010000026.1:0-55894 GCA_964438755.1 uncultured Akkermansia sp.
GCCGGACATGGCGGGGCGGAGGACGGAACGTCAGAACGTCAGAACGACAGAACGACAGAGCGACAGAACGATGGAGCGACGGAGCGTCGGAGCGTCGGAGCGGAAAGCCGGGAGGCGGAGAGGATGCGCGGGGGCTGTTTCATGGTCTGTCGGTCTGTCCTTCTGTCGTTCTGGTTTTCAGCCGGTGGCGTGGAGGGTGGAGACCGGGGCGGAGGCGGCGCGGGCGCGTCCGCCGGGGGCGTAGGTGCGGGGCGGGACGGAGTCGGGGCGGAGCGAGGCGAGGAGCTCGCGGCGGAGCTCGACGGCGCGGACGAGGATGGCGTGGTTCTGGCGGGCGCGGCGGCGGACGACCTGGAGGAGGCGGTTGATCTCGTCGACGAGGGCGTCGAGGAGGTTGCGCTCGTCCGCGGGGAAGAGGTCGAGCAGGCGGCGCACGGAGTCGGTGACGGGGCGGCCGTGGGCGCGGGCGAGGGAGACGGCGTGGAGTTCGCGCGCCTCCCGGGTGCGGGCGGTCTCGAGGGCGAGGCGCTCGATGGCGAGGGAGTATTCCGCGACGGCCTGGGCGTCGCGCTTCATGAGCGCGGCCTGCTGGCGGTCGAAGAAGCCGAGCAGGCCGCCGTAGGCGGCGAGTTCGGCGCGGAGAAGGTCCGCGAGGGGGGCGGAGGAGAGTCGGTTCACGAGGGATCGGGGACGTCCGCGAGCGAGGGCGCGGAGACGGTGGGGGCGAGCTGGCGGGAAATGACGGAGGCGAGGCCGAGGCCGCCGCCTTGGGAGATGGAGCCGGCGAGGGTGTCGGTGAGGAGGTAGCCGTAGACTCCCCCGCCCTGCCCTCCGCCGGAGCCGCCGGTTTTGACGGCGCCGAGGGAGCCGCCGCTCATCATGGGCTCGATGGCGGGGGAGATGAGCTGGCGGACGAGGATGGCCTCGAACTGCTTGGCGGCTTTTTGCAGGTCGGCGGGCGAGGGCTTGCCCGCGGCGGAGCCGGACTGCGCGGCGCGGGCCAGGTCCAGGGGGACGGAGGAGGCGGCGGGCGAGGAGACGGGGGCGATCATGGGGCGGAGAGGGGTTTAGTTGATGACCAGCTCGGCCTGGAGGGCGCCGGCGGACTTGAGGGTCTGGAAGATGGCCATCATCTCGCGGGTGGTGACGCCGAGGGCGTTGAGGGCGGAGGCGAGGCGGTCGACGGAGGAGGTCTCGGGGACGACGATGAAGCCGCCCTTGGTCTCGTTGACATTGGCCTGGGTGCTGGGGAGGACGGCGGTCTGGCCTCCGCGCGAAAGGGCGTTGGGCTGGGAGGCGGTCAGGGTCTGGGCGATGGTGATGGTGAGGGAGCCGTGGCTGATCGCGACCTCGGAGAGGCTGACGGGGGCGGTGGCGACGATGGTGCCGGTGCGCTCGTTGATGACGATGCGGGCGGCGGCGTCGGGCGTGACGGCGATGGCGCCGACGTCGGCGAGGAAGCGGACCTCGTGGCCGAGGTAGGCGGGAGGGAGGACGAGGTCGACGGAGGCGGCGTCGCGGGCGCGGGCCTGGGCCTCGGGGAGGACCTCGTTGATCGCCTCGGCGAGGCGGGAGGCGGAGGTGAAGTCGGGTTCGCGAAGGCTGAAGACGAGACGTCCGTCGCGCACGAAGCTGGCGGGGATCTCGCGCTCGACGATGGCGCCGTTGCTGATGATGCCGACGGTGGGGTGGTTTTTCTGCACGGTGGCGCCGCCGGCGCCGCCCGCGCCGCCGAGGAAGCCGCCGACGGCGATGGGGCCCTGGGCGACGGCGTAGACGCGCCCGTCGGCGCCGAGGAGCGGGCTCTGGAGGAGGACGCCGCCCTGGAGGGACTTGGCGTCGCCGAGGGAGGCGACGGTGACGTCGATGCGGGCGCCGGAGCGGAGGAAGGGGCCGATGTCGGCGGTGAGCATGACCGCGGCGGCGTTCTTCGACTTGATGAGGGTGGGGTCGAGTTTGACGCCGTTGCGCTCGAGGGCGTTGGCGACGGACTGGAGGGTGGCGAGGGCGTTGGAATCGCCGTCGCCGGCGAGGCCGACGACGAGGCCGTAGCCGACGAGCTGGTTGTCCCGCTCGCCGTCGACGCGGGCGAGGTCCTTCACCCGGGCCGCCTGGAGCGGGGCGGTCGGGAGGGCCAGCGCGCAACATCCAAGGACCCACGCGCAAACGACGCCTCGCGGGAGGCTGAAAAGCGCCCGCGGGGCGAAGAAACGGACGAGACGTGAAAGCGATGGGATCATGCCTGGGGTCGGGTCGTGCGCGTGGGTCCTTGGAAAAGGGGGAGGCTCGTTTTCAGAACGGGCGGAGCTTCTCGTAGAGGTTGCTCAACCAGCCGCGTTTCTGGGCGTCGGAGAGGGCGCCCTGGGAGATGAACTCGAGGCGGGCCTCGGCGATGTTGCTGGAGAGGACGGTGTTGCCGGTGCCGATGTCGGCGGGGCGGACGAGGCCGTGGAGGACGACGTGCTGGGTCTCGCCGGAGAAGGTGAACTTGCGCGCGCCGGCGATGACGAGGTTGCCGTTGGGCAGGACGTCGGTGACGAGGACGGCGGCGCGGGTGGTGAGCGACTGGGTGTTGCTGACCTGGCCGCCGCCGCTGCTGGAGGACGAGCCGCCGAACTTCACCGCGGGGAGCTTGCCGTTGTGGGTGCCGAGCTTGCTGGCGGCGGCGGGAAAGAGGAACTGCGAGACGGAGGCGTCGACGGCGGAGTCGGTGGAGGTGCTCTTGTTCTGGGTGGAGCTGGCGGCGGCGTTTTCCGAGACGACGATGGTGATGATGTCGCCGACGCGGGCGGCGCGGAAATCGGCGGCGACGCCCTGCTCGCGGGAGCCGGCGGCGGTCCAGAGCGACTCGGCGGAGAGGAGCGCGGGGGCGAGGAGAAGGAGGGCGAGGAGACGCATGGCGGGGGGCGGGGCGCGGGTCAGAAGCGGACGGAGGCGCGGGATTCGGCGACGACGATGGCGACGAACTCTTTTTTGGAATCGGGGTTGCGCACGCGGACGCTGTCGCCGCGGGCGGCGTCGTGGAGGGCGACGGCGCGGAGGGAGACGGTGAGCGAGCCGTCGGTGGCGACGACGTCGACGGGCTGGCCGCGGCGGACGAGGGGGCGGCGGACGACGTCGCGCCAGACGAGGATGCGGCCGGCGGGCACGGCGCGGGCGAAGTCGAGCTCGAGCTCGGCGGCGTCCGCGGCGTCGAGAACGAGGGCGTCGCGCTCGCGGAGGGCGTCGACGCGGGCGGACTCGAGGGCGGCGGGGACGAGGGCGGAGCCGATGGCGGCGGGCTGGCGGAGCAGCCAGGCGTCGCGGAAGAGCTCGGCGCGGAGCAGGAGGCTGTGTTCGGAGACGCGGCCGGAGGCCTCGCGGGCGCGGACGAGGACGAGGATCTGCGGGGCGAGGACGGCGGGGGCGTTGACGATCTCGAGCTCGGCGTCGGCCGGGGCGGAGGCGGGCGGGCGCTGCCAGGCGAGGCGAAGCTCGCCCGCGGCGTGGTAGCGGTCGACCAGGAGCGCGGACAAGGCGGCGAGCCAGGGATGTTCGGACGCGGGCGCGGCGGCGGAGATGGACGGCGCCGGGGACGAGGCGGCGTCGGCGGCCTGGGCGCGCGGCGCGGACGCGAACAGCGCGGCGAAGGCGGAAAGGAGGAGGAACGAGGCGCGGCGCATGGCGGACGGGTTCAGCGCTTCAGCTGGTTGATGTTCTGGAGCATCTCGTCGGAGGTCTGGATGGACTTGCTGTTCACCTCGTAGGCGCGCTGGGCGACGATGAGGTTCACCATCTCCTCGACGATGTTGACGTTGGAGGCCTCGACGTAGCCCTGCATGACGCTGGCGAAGCCCTCCTCGCCGGGCTGGCCGGTCTCGGCGGTGCCGCTGGCGCCGGTGGCGGCGTAGAGATTGCCGCCGAGGCTCTGGAGGCCGGAGGGGTTGGCGAAGCGGGTGAGGTTGAGGCGGAAGGTCTGGTTGCCGGTCGAGGTCTGGTAGGTGACCTCGCCGTTTTCGGCGATGTTGATGGCGACGGTGCCGGCGGGCACGGGCTGGAAGCCGCTGAGGACGGGGAGGCCCTCGGAGGTGACGACCTGGCCGGAGGCGTTGAGCTTGAAGGTGCCGTCGCGGGTGTAGGCGGTGGTGCCGTCGGGACGCTGGACCTCGAAGAAGCCGTCGCCCTGGAGGGCGAGGTCGAGTTTTTCGCCGGAGTTGGTGAGCTGGCCCTGGGTGAAGACCTTGGAGGTGGAGGCGACGCGCGAGCCGTTGCCGACCTCGATGCCGGTGGGGAGGACGTTGCCGCCGCCGTTCTCCGCGCCGGCGTTGCGAGGCTTCTGGTAGAGGAGGTCCTGGAAGCCGATGGTGCTGCGCTTGAACCCGGGGGTGTTCACGTTCGCGAGGTTGTTCGCGATGGTGTTCAGGTTGAGCTGCTGGGCTTCCATGCCGGTGGCGGCGGAGTAGAGGGAAAGATTCATTTGAAGCGGGGGGCCGGGAGCTTGGGGCGGGGAGCCGGAGTGAACCGGGGCGGGGATCAGGTGAGGGAGTCGAGGGTGCGCTCGAGGAGCTTGTCTCGGTTCTGGATGAGGCGCTGGTTGGCCTCGTAGGCGCGGCCGATGCCGACGAGGTCGACCATCTCGCGCAGGGGGGCGACGTTGCTGTTCTCGAGGTAGCCCTGCTGGACGACGGGCTTATCCACGGGCTTCATGCCGGCGCTTTCGTCGGCGAGGAAAAGGCCGCCGGCGAGGGGCACGAGGCTCTGGGGGCTGGTCGCGGCGGCGACGCCGAGTTTGCCGAGGACGGCGGAGCCCTGGCGCACGGTGCCGTCCTCGTTGATCACGGGCGGCTCGCCGCGGTTCAGGAGCTTGATCGGGTTGCCGTCGGAACCGAGGACCTCGAGGCCCTGGGGGTTGACGAGGACCCGGTCGGAATTGAGGCGGAAGTCGCCCGCGCGGGTGTAGGCGAGGGTCTCGTCCGGCATCCGGACGGTGAAGAATCCGTCGCCGGCGAGGGCGAGGTCGAGCTCGCGGCGGGTGGGGGTGTTCTCTCCGTTCTGATAGACCGTCGAGTATCGCGTCTGCGGATACAAGGCGGCGACGCCCTCGCCCCGGTCGGGCCGCAAACCGGGCTCGGGCAGGACCTCGCCGCGCGCCTCGGAGGCGATCTGGATGGAGCGCCGCTTGAAGCCGGTGATCTGGCTGGAGGTGATGTTTTGCGCCACGGCGTCCTGCCAGCGCTCGAGGGCGCCGAGGGCGGATGCGCTTTGGTAAAGGCCGACGTTCATGGCGCGACCCACTTAGCACGGCCGATGCCAAAATCTTAAGTCACATCAGACCATTGCTTTAAAAACAAACCAGGCGGCCTGGACTTTTCTGCCCCGGCGCCCGGGCAGTTTTTGCCGGGCGAGGGTTCGGGGCCAGGGAGGCGCGACCGGGCCAGGCGAGATCAGTCCGCACCGCGCCAGCGCAAGGCCGGGGCGGCGCCGCGGCATCCACGTTTCGCGAGGGAGAAACGACGCGCCCGGAGCGCGGCTCAGGAACCGGCGGCGTAGAGGCAGTCGATCTCGACGCGCTCGCCGCAGGCGCAGGTGACGACGAGGCGGGTGATGCGATCGCCCTCGCGGACGCACTCGACGGTGGGCGCGCGGGAGGAGGAGGCCGAGGCGCAGGCGGAGGGGGCGCGCGCCGCAGGGGAGAGGGCCGAAGGCTGCTCGGCGGGCGAGCCGGGCAAGGCGACGCGGGGGCGGTCGGAAAGGAAGGATTTCATGGGCGGGCGGGGCGGGCGGGCGCGGGAGATTCCGGCGCGGGGGCCGGGGCGAAGACGGGCGCGGAAGAGGAGACGGGCGAGGGCGACGTCTCGCCGAGCGCGGAATCAGAGAGCCGGCGCCGGGCCTCGGTGCCGAGGCGGAGACTGATGGTGACGCGTTGGTTCGCTTCGGACGCGGGATCCATCCCGGGCATGGGCCGGGTGTCGGCGTAGCCGGTGACGCGTTCGACGAGCTCGGGCTCGACGGCGTAGCGGACGAGGGCGCGGCGCGCGGCGTTCGCGCGATCGGCGGAGAGCTCCCAAGTCGTGTAGTCGGGCTTGTCCAACGCGGGATCGGGGCGGGCGTGGCCCTCGATCACGACGAGAAAGCCGTGGCGCTCGATCATCCAGGCCATGCCTTGGAGGACAAAGTCGCCCCAGGTGGTGAGGCGGGGGCTGCGCGCCTCGAAAAAGGGCCGGCTGGCTCGGTCGTAGAGGATGATGCGCAGGCCGTCGCTGGTGACCTGCACGTCGACGGGCTTGTCGGCGAGATCCTGGTCGAGGTTGAGGAGACGGTAGACGTCCTTGGCGACGGAGTTGAGGAACTGGAGGTCGATGGTCTGCGCGACGGTGGTGTTGCCGGACTTGTCCGCCTTGTCGGTCGTGGATCCCTGGGCGCCGCCGTGACCGGTGGTCTTGCTGGACTCGAAATCGAGCACGCCGGACTTGGCGTCGTAAGGGGAGGTGAAGGGATTCTGGAAATACTTCGAGGTGGCGATGAGGATCTCCTTGTCCTGGGCGGAAAGCCACATGACCAAAAAGAAGGCCATCATCGCGGTCATGAAGTCCGCGAAAGCCACTTTCCAAGCGCCGCCTTTGCCAGCCATGTCGATGAAGGGGTCGGGATAGGGTTGCTACGGGGCGGCCGGCGTCACTTCAGCGACTTGAGCATCTCCTCGAGCTCGTCGGCGCCGGGCTGGCAATCATGGCGGACGGTGCGGCGGGCGATCTCGATGGCGGTGATGGGCGCGAGGCCCTTGGCGAAGCCGGAGATGGCGGTCGAGATGCAACGGAGGAAGGCGGCCTCGCCGTCGTCGACCGACTGGATACGGCCGGCGAGCGGGGCGACGATGCCGTAGGCGGAAAAAACGCCGAGCATGGTGCCGGTGAGGGCGGCGGCGACCTTCTCGCCGACCGCCTCGGGGCCGTCGGCGATGGCGGACATGGTGTTGATGATGCCGAGCACGGCGGCGACGATGCCGATGGCGGGCAGCGAATCGGCGATGAGCTGGAGGGCGTGGACGGGATGCGCGGCCTCCTCGCGCTTGGCATCAAGCTCGGCGCGCAGGAGGTGCTCGAGCTGGTCGGGCTTGATCTTGCCGTCGATGATGGGGCGCATGCCGTTCACGAAGAAATCGAGGCGGGCATGGTTGGCGGTGAAGGACGGATACTTCGAAAAAATCGAGCTCGCGGACGGGTTGGAGACGTGTTCCTCGAGGGCGATGAGGCCGTTGCGGCGGCCGATGAGGAAGATCTCGTAGGAAAGCTTGAAGAGATCGACGTAGCTCTCGCGGGAGTCGCCCTTGCCGCCGAACGCCAGCTTGAGCTTGGCGACGATCTCCTTGATGACGGGCATCGGGGTGGCGACGACGAGCACGCCTCCGGCCATGCCGAAGATGACGACGAACTCGGAGGCGTGCAGGAGCACGCCGGGATGCCCGCCGGCCATCATGAAGCCGCCGAGCACCGAGACGATGACGATGACGAGACCGATGATGATCAGCATGGCGGATACAGGGCCTGGCCCCGGCAATCAGCGGCTGCGCGCCGCGGCGATCGTGGCCCGCAGGCCGAGGATGGCGCGGGAGTGGATCTGGCAGATCCGGGATTCGGTGAGCTTGAAGACCGCCGCGATCTCGGCCAGCCGCATGTTTTCGTGGTAATACATCGCGAGGACACGCCTCTGGATATCGGGCAACTCGGTGATTTTTTGAGCGACAATTTGAGAAAGCTCCTCCTGTTCCATCCGGCTCTGCACCGGAACCGCCTGTTCGTCCGCGATCAACTCGTGGCGGCTGGTCCCGCCGCCGTCCTCGCCCTCGGGGTTGTCGTCGATGGCGACGAAGCTGATCGGGCGGACCTCGACCATCCAGTGGTCGTATTCCTTCTGGGTCAGGCCGAGGTGGGCGCAGATCTCCGCGTCCTCGGGGGCGCGGCCGAGGCGCTGCTCGAGCTCGGCGATGGCGGTCTTGAGCTTGCGGGCCTTGGCGCGGGCGCGGCGGGGGAACCAGTCGAGGCGGCGCAGCTCGTCGAGCACGGCCCCGCGGATGCGCGTGGTGGCGTAGGCGGCGAAGGTGTGCTGCTGCTCGGGATCGTAGCGCTTCACCGCGGCGATGAGCCCGGTGACGCCCACGCCGTAGAGATCGTCGACGTCGACGTGGGACGGCAGGGTGAGGCGAAGACGGTCGACGACGTTGCGCACGAGGGGGAGGTGGCGCTCGATGAGTTCCTTTTCATCCAAGGTGCCTCCGGCGGACTGGTAGGCGCGCCACGCGGAGCCGGCCGCGGGGGAGGCATCCGGCGCGAGGACGGCGGCGGAGCGAGAGGAGATTTCCGGGTTCATGGGGAATCAGACGGTTGAAACGAGACGGCGGGAGTTAACGGCGCGGTCCGCCGGCGAGGGCGGGCGACGCGGGTTTGGGGGCGGAAGGGACGGTCTTGGCGGACGGGGTGGACGAGGCCCCGGCGCGAGGCGGGGTCGCGGGGGCGGGAGCGGGCGCGGCGGCCTCGGCCTCGGCCGCCTCGAGGGCGGCGCGGCGCTCGGGGAGGGTGCGCGCGAAGGCGATCTCGAGGCCGCGCCAGAACCAGCGGCCGACGAAGGCGGAAAGCAGGCAGGCCACGGCGGCGTCGCGCAGCACGGGCTCGAGGTCGCGCCCCGAGCCGAGGCCGACGGCCAGGACGAGGAAAAAACCGAAGGCGCCCGAAACCAGGAAGGCGAACCTCATGCGAAAACCCCCTCCTTTCTGAGCGGCAGGGTGCGCGCGAGGAGCGCGCCGAGCACGTCGGTGGCCATTTCGCCGGTGAGCCCGGGCCCGGTGCTGAGGAAGAGCGGGGAGAGCTCGCCCTCGAGCAGGAACTCCCAGAGGCGGCCCCAGCGCGGGGTCTCGTCGAGGTGCGTGCAGACCAGATGGGTGGCGCCGTGGTCGAGCCCGCGGGCGTAGGCGGCGCGGAGCGCGTCGGGCTCGTAGGCGGCGTTGAGCACGAGCACGCGGCCGTCGAAGCCCTCGGCGTCGAGGAAACGCGCCAGGGCGGCGTCCTCGGAGGAGCCGCGCGGGGGCAAGGCGGGAAGGTCGGCGAACAGGAAGCCGTCGCCCGCGCCGGGAGCGCCGAAGCCGGGGGCGTAGTGCTCGACGGGCACGCCGAGCGCCTCGCCGAACACGTCGAGCAGCGGGGCGGGATTGGGCCGGCCGAACTCGACGCGCCAGACTCGGCCGGAGGCGCCGCGCTCGATGACCTCGTGCGCGAGGCGCTTGCACAGGGCGCTGGTGCGCCCCACCCCGGCCGAGCCGAGGAAGGCGGCGCGCCTCGGCAGCGGGCGCGGCGGGCGGGCGGCGGCGCGGAGATCGCGGTGCAGGTCCGCGAGGGCCTCGTGCAAGGGCCGGGAGAGGGCGCGAGTCCAGCCGGGCGACATCTCGAGGCGGCCGAGCAGGCGCTCGGGGAAGCCGGCGCGGCGCAACAGGGCGGGCAGGCGAGAGCCGTCGACGAGCGCGGGGGAGAAACCGGAGGGCGCGGCCTCCGGCTCGGGCTCGCGCGGCTCGGGGACGACGGGCGGGGGGAGCTCGGCGACGACCTCGAAGCGGGGCGAGGCCCAGAGACGGGCTAGGCCGCGACGGGGCTTGGACGAGACGGAGAGCACGCGCGCCTCCGAGCCGAGGCGCGCGCGGATCACCTCGACGGCCTCGGCCGCCGAACCCGCCTCGAAGCGGTAGGCGCCGGGGGCCGGGGCGGCGGCGGGTCTGACGGGAAGGGAGGCGGGGGGCATGGCGCGGGGATCAGAGCGACCGAACGACGGAGGTCGGGCGGCCGGAGTAGCCGACGGCCGAGGAGGCCGGCGCATGCATCGCTGTCGTTCTGTTTTCGGTGGTTCTCACGGTCTGAAAAATCAGGCGGCGGCGCGGACGGGAGCGGCGACGTAGCCGGGCGGGATGGGCACGATGCCGGCGTTCTCCACCTCGGTGGAGGAGGGCAGCTCCTGGTAGGAGATGACGGCGAGGCGGGGGAAGGACGGCTCGAGGAAGCGGCGCAGCGGGAGGCGGATCTCGGCGCCGACGACGACCACGGCGTGGCCGCCGCCCTCGGTGAGCGAGGCGACGCCGCGCGAGACGTGCTCGAGCAGGTGGCGGCCGAGGACGGGGTCGAGGGCGAGGCCGACCTCGCCGGGCGAGCGGTGGACGCGGCCGGCGAGCGCCTGCTCGAGCCGGGGGTCGAGCGTCAGGGCGCGGACGACGCCGGGACGCGCCTCGTATTCGCCGATGAAATACATCCCTAGGCGGCGGCGCACGAGCTCGCTGAGGTCGTCGGGGTTCTTCGTCGCGGGGGCGAAATCCGCCACGCCCTCGAGGATGAGGGGCAGGCCGAGGACGGGCACGCCCTCGCGGAGGAGGTTTTGCAGGACGCGCTGGATGACGCCGAGGTTCACCAGGTCGGGGAGCAGCTCGCCGATGAGCGCGGGGTGCGTGGTCTTGACGTGGTCGACCAGGGTCTGGACCTCCTGGCGGCCGAGCAGGTGGTGGGCGGAGGACTTGAGGACCTCGGAGAGGTGGGTGATGACGACGGAGGCGGCGTCGACGACGGTGTAGCCGTTGAGCTCGGCGACCTTGCGCTCGCCCTCCTCGATCCAGACGGCCTCGAGGTTGAAGACGGGCTCGCGGCAGGGCGTGCCGCGCAGGGAGACGCGGCTGCCGCCGACGTTCATCGCCATCCAGCGGCCGGCGATCACGGTGCCGCGGCCGACCGGCTTGCCGCGCAGGAGGAAGCGGTAGTCGTTGGCCTCGAGCTCGAGGTTGTCGCGGACGGAGATGGGGGGGACGATGACGCCGCGCTCGCGGGCGAGGGTCTTGCGGACGCCGGTGATGCGGGCGAGGAGGTCGCCGCCGCGGGCGGCGTCGGCGAGGGAGACGAGGCCGAAGCCGACCTCGATGGCGAAGACGTCCTGGTCGATGACGCGGCGGAACTCCTCGGCGATGGGCGAGGCGGAGGCGGTCCCCGAAGGCGAGGCGCCCGCGGGGGCGGCGGACGCGCCGGCCGGCGCGGCGCCGGGGGAGGCGGCGGCGGACGCGGGCTCGGCGGCGAACTCGTCGGGCTTGCCGAGCGAGAGCTGACGGCCGGCGTAGAAGGCGAAGCCGCCGAGGATGGCGAAGGGAAGGATCGGCATGCCCGGCATCAGGCCGAAGAGGCAGAGCACGACGCCGACGACGCGGAGCGCGCGGGGGTAGGCGGTGAGCTGTCGCCCGATCTGGGCGCCGAGGTTGCTGCTCTCGGAGGCGCGGGTGACGAGCACGCCGGCGGCGACGGAGACGACGAGCGCGGGGATCTGCGAGACCAGGCCGTCGCCGATCGAAAGGAGGGTGAAACGCTGGAGGGCCTCGGCGAGCGAGAGTCCCATCTGGAAGGCGCCGATGGCGAAGCCGCCGAGGACGTTGACGAGCGTGATGAGGATGCCCGCGACGGCCTCGCCGCGCACGAATTTGGAGGCGCCGTCCATCGCGCCGTAGAAGTCGGCCTCCTTCTGCACCTTCTTGCGGCGGGTGGCGGCGGTGATCTCGTCGATCGCGCCGGCGTTGAGCTCGGCGTCGATCGCCATCTGCTTGCCGGGGAGCGCGTCGAGGGTGAAGCGCGCGCTCACCTCGGCGATGCGGCCCGCGCCCTTCGTGATGACCACGAAGTTGATCAACACGAGGATGATGAAGACGACGAAGCCGACGATGTAGTTGCCCTGGATGACGAAGTGGCCGAAGGCGTCGATGACGTTGCCGGCGTGGCCCTTGGTCAGGATGAGGCGCGTGGTGCAGATGTTGAGCGCCAGGCGGAAGAGGGTGAAGGCGAGCAGGATGGTGGGGAAGCCGGAGAAGTCCGGCGGGTCCTTCACGTAGACCACGACCATCAGGACGAGCAGCGAGAAGCCGAGGCTGATGGCGAGGAGGCAGTCCAGGACGAGGTCCGGGACCGGCATGATGAGCAGCGCGACCGTGGCGAAGAGCGCCACGGTGAAGACGAGGTCGGCCCGGCGCTGGAAGAGCGGCGAGAGGGAGGTCTCGGCGGAGGCGGCGGCGGAGCTCACGCGACGGCCCCTCCCCTGGCGGCGGACGCGGCCGCGGCGCGGCGCGAGGGCAGGCGGTAGAAGTAGTATCGATGGGTCCGATACACGAAGGCGAGGATGCCGGCCACGGCCTGGAAGATCTCGGAGGGGATGGCCTCGCCGACGCGGCCGGTCTTGTAGAGGAAGCGGGCGACGGGGCGGTTCTCGACCATCGGCACCTCGTGCTCGGCGGCGAGGGCCTTGATGCGGCGGGCGAAGGCGTCCTCGCCCTTGGCGAGCACGACGGGCGCGGAGTCGACGCCGCGCTCGTATTTGAGGGCGACGGCGTAGTGCGTGGGGTTGGTGACGACGACGTCGGCGACGGGCACGGCGGCGAGCATCTGGCGCTGGGCGAGGCGGCGGGCCATGCGGCGGCGGGCCATCTTCACCTGCGTGTTGCCCTCGGCCTGCTTGTGCTCCTCCTTGACCTCCTCGCGGGTCATCCGGAGGTCCTCGTGGGTCTTGAACTTCTCGTAGGCGTAGCTCGCGGCGGCGACGACGCCGAGCGCGAGGACGAGCCGGGACAGGAGCGCGAAGATCGAGACGCGGATGAAGACGCCGAGGTGGTCGAGCTCGACCGGCGTGGTGAAGAGCGGATCGGCCAGCAGCTCGCGCATCGCGAGCCAGATGCAGGCGCCGACCGCGGCCATCTTGACGAAGTCGATGGCGCCGTGGGTGAGGACGCGCTTGGAAAAGAGGCGGCCGATACCCTCGACGGGGTTGAGCTTCTCGAGGTTGAACCCGATGACCTTGGGCGTGAAGTTGAATCCGCTTTGCAGGCCGCCCGCGAGCAGGGCGGCGACGGCGACGGCGACGAGCACGGGCAGGAGCACGATCGCGACGACGCGCGAGGCCTCGAGCAGGGGAACGGGCACCTCCCCGGAGTGAAACCGCACGGTGTGGAGCTGGGCGAAGAGCCCGGCGGTGTAATCGCACACCATGCGCACACCGTCCGACAGGCCGACGGAAAGGGCCATGAGGCCGGCGCCGAGGGCGAAGACGACCTGGATCTCGGGGGAACGCGCGAACTGACCCTTTTCCAGGGCCTCGTTCAGCCGCTTTCCCGTCGGCTCCTCGGTCTTTTGGTCTTTGTCGTCGTCTGCCATCGCGTTTGTTTTGCAGGGGCGATGCCACGCGAATCGACTCCTCCTTAAGTCGTTTTCCCGTAACGTTATAAAAGGTTTTATTCCGTCACCCCCCTTGGCCGGGGCCCCTCAAAACCCACGAAACGGAGCGGGCGGCAAAATCTGCCTCCCTCCCCCACCCCGCCGTCCGGCCCGTGGATCAGGCCGGCGGAACCGGCGCCGGATCAACGCCGGGCGACGAGTTCCAACAACCGCCAGGGAAGGCGCTCGAACTCGCCCGAAAGGTGGCTGGCGAAGAGCGCGCCCGCGCCGGCGAGCAGGCCGAAGCCCATGATCGAGCGCAGCGCGATGCTCACGATGAAGACGTTCATCTTCGGCACGGCGCGCCCGAGGATGGAGAAGCCGGCGGTGATGACGAAATTCAGCGCGATGAAGGGAGCCGCCATGCGCAGGGCGAGGCCGAGGAGGGCGACGACGGCGCCGATGAGCGTCTCGGACGCGGTCGCGGAAAGGCGGCCGGTGCCGGCGGGCGCGATGTCGAAACTACGCGCGTAGGCGGCGAGCACGCCCTCGTGCGCGTGGAGGAGGAAAAACATCAGCCCGGCGAACATGCCGATGAAGGTGGGCAGCGGTTCCTGCGAGGGCACGGGGGCGTCGAAGCCGGGGGCGGCGACGACGCCGACCTCGCCCGCGATCAGACGTCCGGCCAGTTCGGCGGCGGAGAGCAGGGCGCGGACGACCAGGCCCATCGCCAGCCCGAGCAAAAGCTCCTGCAGGGCGGCGATCGCGAGATCGGCCATCGTCGCGGGGGGCGGGGCCGGGGAGGCCGGGGCCACGCCGGCGAGCAAGGCGCCCATCGAGACGGCGAGCGAGACGCGCACCGTCGCCGGCAGGGCGCGCCCTCCGAGCGTGGGCAGGGCCGCGACCACGCCGACCGCGCGCAGCGAGCCCATCACGGCGAGCAGCGCGGGTTCCCAGGTGTTCATGGCCGGAGTTCGGGCGCGCGGGACGTCGCGGGCTCAGGGCCCCATCGTGGCCATCCGGGAGATGCTCTGCACGGTGAACTCGCCCAGCATGCGCAGGACCCAGGGCGCGAGGACGAGCAGCAGGCCCGCGCAGGCGACGAGCTTGGGGACGAAGGTGAGCGTCTGCTCCTGGATGCTGGTGATCGACTGGAGGAGACTGGTGACGAGGCCGACGAGCAGGATCACGCCGAGGAAGGGCGCCATGAGGAAGAGCGCGAAGGTGACGAGGGTCTTGAAGATATCGATGGCGGCCTCGGCGTTCATTTGAACAAGGAGCGGGGGACGGTGAGCGGGGAATCCGGGGAACGGGCGCCGGCGGCGGTCACATGTGGAAACTCTCGACGATGCTGCGGACCACGAGGTGCCAGCCGTCGACGAGGACGAAAAGGAGCAGCTTGAAGGGCAGCGAAATGATCGCCGGGGGCATCATCATCATGCCGAGCGACATCAGGACCGAGGAGACGAGCAGATCGATGACGAGGAAGGGCAGGAAGATGAGGAACCCCATCTGGAAGGCGGTCTGGAGCTCGCTGATGACGTAGGCCGGGACCACGACGCGCAGGGGCAGGTCGGCGACGCGGGTGGGCGGGAAGCGCCCGAGCTGGAGAAAGAACTCGAGGTCGCGCGTGCGCGTCTGCTGGAGCATGTAGTCGCGCAGCGGCTTGGAGGCGGCGTCGAGGGCCTCGGACGTGTTCGCCTTGCCGTCGAAGTAGGGGCGCAGGCCGGCGTCGTAGGACCGCTCGAGGACGGGGCCCATGATGAAAAGCGTGAGGAACAGGGAGAGGCCGACGACGATCTGGTTGGAGGGCGCGCTGGGCACGCCGATCGCGGTGCGCACGAAGCCGAGCACGATCACGATGCGCGTGAAGGAGGTCATGAGCAGCAGCAGCGAGGGCGCGATGCTGAGCAACGTCATCACCACCACGATCTGGAGGCCGACGCTGGCGGAGCCGGCCTGGCCGCCGCCGTCGAGATCGATGTTGAGACGCCAGGGCTGGGAGGGCGCCGCGGCCGTCGGGGCGGCCGTCGCGGACGGATCGGCCGGAGTCGCGGGCAGGAGGGACGGCGCGGGCTCCTCGGCGAGGGAGAGCGGCGGGGCGGGCAAAGCCGCCGGCGCGGCCGGCGCGGCGGGCGCGGCAAGCGGATCCGCGGTCTGCGCGCGGGGCGCGAGCGGCGCGAGAACGAGAAGGACGAGCAGGCCGAGGCGGCGCAAAAAATCAGGCGTCGTCATGGTCGTCGGTCGCGAGCTCGGCCTCGGAGTCGAGCGGCGCGAGGAGTCGGATGTTGCCGGGGGCGACGCCGAGGAGGAAGCGGCGTCCGTCGACGCCGGCGACGACGAGGAACTGGCGGTTGCCGAGGGCACGGGTGTCCTCGATCACGATGCCGCCGCGGCGGCGGACGGCGGCGACGGGATTGCGGCGGCGCCAGAACCAGAAGGCGCCGGCGCCGAGGCCGACGACAAGGACGAAGGCCCAGACGGGCCCGACGCCCGGGGAGGCGTGCTCTCCCGTCGAGGCGCCGGCGGGGCGCGAGTCGGCGGGATAGAGGACGCGATCCGCGTCGAGAGGGGCGGAAGGGGAAGGGGCGGCGGCCGGGGCCGGAGACGGGGAGGCGGCGGTCGCGGGCTCGGCGGCGTTCATCGGCTGCGCCGTCTCCAAAACGGCGCAGCCGACTACCACGAGCAGCCAGCGGGTCACGCTGGAAAGGAAGGCGCCGCGGTCGCGGCGGTCCGGGCGGAGGCCGGACGAAAGGGGGTGTGCCGGGGCGGCGTTCACGCGGTCTTGGAGACGAGCTCGGTGATCTTGATGCCGAAGTTTTCCTCGACGACGACGACCTCGCCGTAGGCGACGAGCTTGTCGTTGACGTAGAGGCCGACCGGTTCGGAGGCGCGGTGCTGGAGCTGGATGACGGAGCCGGGCGTGAGCGAGAGGACCTCGCGCATCGGCAGCATGCAGGAGCCGAGCTGCACGGTGACCTTCACTTTGACGTCGAGAACGAGATCGAGAGAGGCGGAGTCCATGGCGGGAAAAATCGGTCGGGGTGGTCGCGGAGGGAGGCGGCGTCAGGCGCGCTCCTCCTCGGCGGGGTTGAGCTTGCGGGCGAGGCGGACGGCGACGACGTCGCCCTCGAGGCCGACGGTGCCGGAGAATTTCGCGGAGCCGCTGAGCAGCACGCGGGTGCGGTCGATGATATCGACGGGAAGCTGGAGGACGTCGCCTACGCGGAGGGCGGCGACCTCGCGCAGCGGCATGTCGGCGAGGGCCCACTCGGCGCGGACGGGGATGCGCACGTGCTCGTAGACGTCGCGCCACTCGGCGCGGGCGGGCGGATTGGCGGGGAGCGAATCCTTCTGGCGGCGCTGCTGGAGCGCCTTCACGAGCGGCTCGATGGTGTAATACGGGAGACCGATCTGGATCTGTTCGGAGCAGTCGCCGAAGCTGACCTCGATGGCGAGGGCGAGCACGACGGCGTCGCGCGGGGAGGTCTGGAGGAAGCGGCCGTTGTTTTCGTGGCCGATGATCTGCGGGTGGAGCTCCTGGTCCTCGCGCCACTGGGCGCACCACTCCTCGAGGATGATGCGGACGACGTCCTCGAGCAGGGCGATCTCGATCTCGGTGAGGTAGCGCTCGGCCTTGATGGAGTGGCCGCGGCCGCCGAGCAGGCGGTCGACGAGGGTGAGGGCGAGGCGGGGGTTGACGTCGAGCACGCCGACGCCGAGGAGCGGGTCGGTCTTGAAAAGGCAGATGTGGGTCGGGGTGGAGAGCCCCTCGGTGAACTTGGCGTAGGCCTGGGTCTGGAGGCGGGCCATCTTCAGGCTGCACTCCATGCGCAGGAACATGGAGAGGCGGGCGGAGAGGTAGCGGATGAAGTCCTCGTGCAGGATGCGGAGGCGGCGCAGCTCGACCTCGGTGAGGAAGGCGGGGTTGCGGAAATCGTAGTTCTCGACGCGCGAGGGGTCGGCGTTTTCGTCGCGGGACCCGTCGTGGCGGAGGACGGGCGGCCGCGTCTCGGTGGCGGCCTGGGCGAGCAGCTGGTCGATCTCGTTTTGATCGAGGATGCCGCCGAGTTTGTCGTGCGCGTCGGACATGGCGGTCACTGCACCACGAAGTCGGAGAAGTAGAGGTTGTCCACGACGCGGGCGCCGAGGGCCTGGTTGTAGGCGGCGAGAAGCCGCTCGCGGATGAGGTTCTTCGAGCCGGCCTCCTCGAGGTCGGAGAGCGTGAGCGAGGAGAGGACGGCGAGGGTGACGTCGCCGAGCTGGGGGCGGGCGGCCTCGAAGCGGGAGGCCACGTCGGCGCGTTCGCCGGTGACGAGGAAGGCGACCTTGAGGTAGCGCGTGCCCATCGTGCCGGAGAGATTCACCACGACGTTGTCGAAGCGGTAGGAGTTGCCCTCGCCGGCGGCCTCGGCCTTGCCGTCCTTGCCGCCGGCCTTGCCGTGGGCCGGGGCGGACTTGCCTCCGGACTTGGACGCGGGCTTGGCCTCGGCGGCGGCCACGGGCTCGGCGCCGGGCTCCGCGAGCGCGGACTTCAGGCCCGACTCGAAGCGAGGCAGGACGAGGAAGTGAGCGACCGCGAAGGTGGCGGCCGGCGCGAGCACGATGGAGAGCAGGGCGGGCAGCATCGCCTTGAGACCGCCGCCGGCGCGGGGGGCCGGGGCGGGGGCGGCGGGGGCATCGGCGGCGGCCGTCGCGGCGGGATCGGGTTTTTTCTCGGCCATGGCCTGGGGGCGCTCAGCGCTTCAGGTTGACGACCTCTTCGAGCACCTGGTCGGAGACGGTCACGATGCGCGAGCTCGCCTGGAAGCTGCGCTGGGTGGTGATCATGCTGGCGAACTGCTCGGTGAGGTCGACGTTGGAGAGCTCGAGCGTGCCGGCCTCGATGTTGCCGAGGCCGTTCTGGCCGGGCAGGTGGTCGGTGGCGTTGAGGGCGAGGCCGCCCACGGGGCCGGCGTTGGCCATGCCGGTGTAAAGATTGTCGCCGGCGCGCTGGAGCGCGGTCGGGTCGCGGAAATCCTGGAGGAGGACGCGATTGGTCACGGCGGAGGTGCCGTCGGAGTAGAACTCGACGAAGTTGCCCTGGCGGTCGAAGGAGAAGCTCTTGAGCTGGGTGCCGGCGGGCGGCGTGCCGAGCTGTATGCTGCCGATCGCCGAGGGCGCGTTGCCGGCGCTGCCGCCGGTGAGGCCCTGCACGCGGTAGCCGTTGCTCGTGACGAGGTAGCCCTGGTCGTCGAGGCGGAAGTCGCCGGCGCGGGTGACGTATTCGGCGCCGTCGACGGAGTTGAGCACGCGGAAGAAGCCGTTGCCCGAGATGCCGAGGTCGGTGCCGACGCCGGTGGTGGAGAGGGCTCCCTGGGTGAAGCGGGCGTTGATGGAGGAGATGCCGACGCCGGTGCCGATCTGGATGGAGGAGAGGTTCGAGCCGGAGGAGCCGGACGAGGGCGAGGAGCCGCGCATGGTGTTGCTGAAGCTTTCCTCGAAGTTCGCCTGCGAGCCTTTGAAGCCCGTGGTGTTCACGTTGGCGATGTTGTTGCCGATGACCTCGAGGCCCTTGGTGAAGGCCTGCATGGCGCTGACGCCGGAAGTAAGAGTGCCGATGAGAGACATGTGGGTGCGGGGGCTTTGGGATTACGGTTGAGTGGAGGCGGGCGCGGGGGCGACGCGGACGACGTCGGAGAAGGCGTAGAGCTGGCCGTTGACGCCGACGCGCACGGTGTCGGTGGTGGAGTCGACCGACTCGACCACGCCGGAGACGTCGCCGTCGTCGGTCCGGAGCGTGACCTCGCGGCCGAGCAGCGCGGCGGCGGACTGCATGCCCATGTCGGAGCGCAGGGCGGACATGTCGCGCGACATCTGGGAGGACTGCTCGAGCGAGCTGAACTGCGCCATCTGCGCGATGAAGGAGGTGTCCTCCATCGGCTTCATGGGGTCCTGGTTGGCGAGCTGGACGGTGATGAGCTTGAGAAACTCGTCCTGGCCGAGCGTCTGCTTGGGCAGGCGGCTGGCGGTGGAGGAGTCGGCGCCTTGCGCCGCGTTCGCGGGATTCGAGGTGGTGGAGGTGACGGTCATGGGGCGCGAAGGGTCGGGCGGGCGAGGTTCAGGCGCGCGCGCTGAGAAGGCGCGAGGCGTCGCCGCGGGGGGCCGGGGACGTTTCGGGGACGGAGGTGGCGGAAGCGCGGGAAGGCGCGCCGCGGACGAGGAAGGAGGGCGCGGCGTCGGGCGCCTGGCCGCCGTGGCGGGGGGAGCGCTGCTGGTCGGACGCGGCGGGATTTTGAAACGCATCCTGGCCGGAGGCCGAGGGCGCGGACGAAGGCGTGACGGGGGCGGCGGACGCGCCCGCGGAGATGACGGGATCGGCCCAGCGACGGGCGGCGGAGTCCTGGCCGCGGACGAAGGCATCCCAGCCCTGGGCGAGGGCGGCGCGCATCTCGGGCGAATCGCTGCGGAAATCGGCGAACAAGCGCCCGCCGCGGAACGACACCTTCACGTCGACGCGATGATCACCCTCGAGATCGAGGCTGAGCCGGATCGGGTCGCCAGGGCGGGCTTCGAGACGCTCGGCGAGCTGCTCGACGCGCTCGATGAGGCGCACGGCCGCGGCGGCGGGCGTGGGCGTGGCGGCCGGCGTTTCGACCGGGCCGGCGGCGAGATCAGGAGCCACGGAAAGAGACGCAAACGGGGAGCTCCACTCGGACGCGCCCTTGGACGACGCTTCCGCCACGCCGGCGGGTGCGGCGAAGGCGGGGTCGTGGAGGACGGAGGCGGAGCTCATGGCGAGGGAGTCCTTTGCCTTTTCCATGCCACGCGCGAAAACCTCATACTTTAACCCCTTACCATCAGAAGATTGAAATACATTTTTCCCGAAATCACCCACCGGATCATCCGCGCCCGCGAAACGCGGCGAAGCCGGCGCGGCAAAAACTGCCGGGCGCGAATCCGCGGCTTCCGCGAGGGGCTTTCCCGCGGGCCGCAGACCCGTGCCCGCGCCCGTGCCGGCATCCACAGTCGCCGAAGGCGCGAAAGACAGGTCGGCGTCCGGCGTCGACGTCGGCGCGCCGGTCGTCGTCTCCGCCGGCAAAGCGGACCCGGCGCCGGAACCGGACGCCGGGACGGGCACGGGGGCGAACGCCGGGACCGGCGCGGACATCCGGGCGGAGATCCCGGAGGCGGCGGCGAACGCACGCGCGTCACGTTTTTCCGGATACAGGTCGGGGGCGCCGGGACAGGCGGCGCGGGACGAGGCGGGATCGGGCTCGTGTCCGTCGGAAGAAGAGGCCTCGGAGGCGGAGAACCCCTCCGGAAGCGCGGGCGACGCGGGCGACGGCTCGGGCGGGAGCGGCCGGGCGAAGGAGAAGAACAGCGGGAGCTCGAGGCCGGGCGACGACGGGGCGGCCTCGTCGTCCGACTCCTCGTCTTGCGCCGGGCGCGATTCCGCGGCGTCGGCGTTCTCCGGAACGGCGGGCGCGGCGGCCGGAAGGCCGGCGACGGGAAGCCCCGACTCCGCAGGACCGCAGGCGATGAACCAGGGAGCAAGGCCGGGCGTGGGCTTGCCCGAAGACGGCTGCGGCGCGGGGGAAGCCGGCGCGGACGCGGGGCCGCGCGCGGAGCCGGCCGCGCTCAGGACCTCCGCGAAAGGCGCGTCGGACGCGGCCTCGCACGGGTCGTCCGCGACGGGACGGCCGGAGGTCTCGGGGGCGGCGGGTTTTCCGGCGGTGCCGGGGGCGGCCAGGGAAGCAAAGGGAGGAAGCATGCGTTCGCGGCCGTCATGGCGGGGAAAGCCGCGCCATCCGTGGCGCGGGGAAAAAAGGCGGGAAAAGAAAACTCAGCGGGCTGCCGGGGCGGCGGGCGCGGGCATGAGGAGGCGCATGCGCTCGGTGAGCTCGGCGACGCGCTTCACGTTGGCGTTCTCCGGGCCGGGATCGCGGCTGAACTCCTCGAGGATGCCGGTGGTGACGTCCGGCTTCATCATCGAGAGGATCTTGGCGACCATGGCGTCGTCCATCTGCTTGAAGATCGCGACGGCGGAGGCGGGGCTGAGCTTGGCGTAGGTCGTGACGAGGGCCTTCAGGTTGCGCTGCTCCTGGGCGTTGATCTGGACGATGCGCGCGTCGATCTCGGAGCGGAGCTTCTCGATGCGGACGCGGGTCTCGTCGAGCTCCTTGCGCTCGGAGGCGAGACGGGTCTCGCGGGCGGCGAGCTCGCTTTCGCGGCGGGCGAAGAGCTCGCGCTGCGCGGCGAGCTCGCGGGCGACGTTCTCCATCTCGGGCGTCCAGAAATCCCAGGGCTTCTCGGGGCGTTTCGCCTCCTCCAGCTCCACGCGGCGGGCGGAGACGAGGGCGATGGCGCGGACGGTCTGCTGGTGGAAAAGGTAATACGCGCCGGCGACGGAAAGCGCGACGGAGAGGACGACGGCGGGGACGGGGGAGAGCAGCGCTTTCATGCGGGACGGGGGGAGGTGCGGGCGGCGGCGAGCGAGGCGAGTTCGTCGAGCATGGCCTGCTCGGCTTTTTCGGCGGCCTCGCGGTGGGCGTGGCGGGCGCGCTCCTCCAGGCGCTCGACGACCTGGAGGCGGCGGCGGGCGGCGAGCCATTCCTCGCGGGCGCGTTCGCCCGCGAGGCGGGCCTCGGCGTGGCGTTTTGCGGACTCGCGCTCGGCGCGTTCGGCCTCCTGCAGGGCGAGAAGGCCGCCGACCTGGTCGGCGGGGCGGAAGGTGCCGCCGCGCGAGGTGGCGAGCGCCTCGGCGAGCCGGAGCCGGCGCTCCTCGGCGGCGCGCAGGTCAGCGAGCGCGGCGGCGACGCGGCGCTGGGCGGCGCCGAAACGCTCGCGGGCGGAGCGTTCGGCGAGGGCGCGCAGGCCGCGGACGGCCTCGAGGCGGAAGCGGAAGCGTTTCATGACTTGCCCAGGAGTTCGGCGAGCCGGCCGTAGGATTCGCCGCGCGCGCTGGCCTCGTGCACGGGCTGGCGCAGGAAGGCGCGGAGGCCGGGGTTGAGCGCGACGGAGCGGTCGAGCTCGGCGCTGGCGCCGGACTGGTAGGCGCCGACGGTGATGAGGTCCTCGTTTTTCTTGAAGAGGGCGAGGTGTTCTCGGGCGCGGGCGGCGAGGTCGACCTCGGCGGGCGTGCAGATGTCGCGGGTGAGACGGGACACGCTCTCGAGCACGTCGATGGCGGGATAATGGTTCGCGTGGGCGAGTGCGCGCGAAAGCACAAGGTGGCCATCGAGGATGCCGCGCACGGTGTCGGCGACGGGCTCGTTCATGTCGTCGCCCTCGACGAGCACGGTGTAGAGCGCGGTGATGGCGCCGGTCTCGCCGGCGCCGGCGCGTTCGAGCAGACGCGGCAGCATGGCGAAGACGGACGGCGTGTAGCCGCGGGTGGCGGGCGGCTCGCCGATGGCGAGGCCGATCTCGCGCTGGGCCATCGCGTAGCGCGTGACCGAGTCCATGAGCAGGAGGACGTTTTTTCCGGCGTCGCGATAGCCCTCGGCGATGGAGGTCGCGGTGGTGGCGGCGCGGAGGCGGAGCGGCGCGGGCGTGTCGGAGGTGGCGACGACGACGACGGCGCGGGCGAGGCCCTCGGGGCCGAGGTCCTTCTCGAGGAACTCGCGGACCTCGCGGCCGCGTTCGCCGACGAGGGCGATGACGACGACGTCGGCGGCGGCGGAGCGCGCGATCATGCCGAGGAGGGTGGACTTGCCGACGCCGGAGCCGGCGAAGAGACCGAGGCGCTGGCCGCGGCCGAAAGGCGTGAAGACGTCGAGCGCGCGCACGCCGGTGGGGAACACGTCCTTGATGCGCTGGCGGCGGAGCGGATGCGGGGGCTTGGCGGCGCCGCCCGGGGCGCGGTGCAGCGGCACGGGGCCATGCTCGTCGAAGGGCCGGCCGAGCGCGTCGAGCACGCGGCCGAGGAGGGCCGGGCCGGGGAGCGGGAGCGGCGGGCGGTCGCAGGCGGTGACGGAGCAGCCGGCGTGGAGGCCGCCGGTGTCGCCCAGCGGCATGAGGAGGACGCGCTCGCCGCGGAAGCCGACGACCTCGGCCATGACCTCGAAGGAGTCGCGATCGGAGCTGAGCAGGCAGAGCTCGCCGAGACCGACGTTGGGGCCCTCGGACTCGATGATGAGGCCGGTGACCGCGGTGACGCGGCCGAGGCGGCGCAGCGCGGGAGCGTGGCGGACCTGCGATCGCAGGGTGGCGACGAAGTCGGTGACGTCGGGTTTCATGCGCCGACGAGCTCCTGCCGCAGGGCGGCGATCTTGGACGAGGCGCGGGCGTCGGTGACGCCGAAACGGCTGCGCACGAGGCAGTCGCCGGGGTCGAGGGTGTCGTCCACGGTGATCTTCAGGTCGTTGAAATGGCCGCGCCAGGAAGGCACGAGGCGTTCGAGCACGGCGGCGTCGCGCGGGCCGACGACGAGTTCGAGGCCGTTGCGCTCGGGGTAGAGCTGGTCGAGGGCCTCGCGGCAGAGGCGCTCCACGAGCTCGGGCGGGGGCACGAGGCCGGCGAGCAGGCGCTGGCCGATCTCGACGGCGAGCTGGGGCAAGGCGGCGCGGACCTGGGCGGTCAGCTCCTCGTGGGCGGAGCTCAGGCGCTGGAAGACGCCGAGCTGGAGCTCCTGCATCTCGGCGCGGAGCTCGACGATCTGCTGGTTGGTGAAGTCGCGCGCGGCGTCGCCTCCCTCCTGGTATCCGGCGGCGCGGGCGGCGGCGAGATCGGCCGCGGTGTGTTCGCGCGGGGAGCCGGCGGTGCGCACCGCGACGAGCGGGCGGTCGAAGGCGAGGAGATGGTTGTGGACGGCCATGGCGGGGAGGATCAGGCGACGATGGCGCCCTCGCCGTCGCCGATGGTGATGGCGCCCTCGTCCTCGAGGCGGCGAACGACCTGGATGATGGCGTCCTGGGCGACCTCGACGTCCTTGAGGCGGACCGGGCCGAGCATGCTGATCTCGTCGCGGAGGGACTCGGCGGCGCGTTTGGAGAGGGCGGCGTAGATGCTTTCGCGGAGGGCCTCGGTGGCGGACTTCATCGCGATCGCCAGGTGCGACGAGTCGACCTCGCGCAGCACGCGCTGGAGATCGGCGGAGGCGAGGCGGCGGACGTCGTCGAAGCTGAACATCTTGCGGCGGACGGCGGCGCCGAGGGCGGCGTTGCGCTCCTCGATGCGTCCGAGGAGGTTCTTGGAGGTCTCCTTGTCGAGGGCGTTGAGCAGGTCGGCGACGGAGCGGACACCGCCGCTGGCCTGGTAGGACTGCGCGGGCTTGCCGGCGCCGTGGCGGGCGAGGTTGCGGACGATGCGGGCGACGAGGTCGCGCGGGGTGCTCTCGATGGTGCCGAGGCGCTCGGCGACCTCCTCGCGGAGCTCGTTGGGCAGAAGCATGAACACCTCGGCGCCTTTGGCGGAGCCGAGGTGGGACATGATGAAGGCGACGGTCTGGGGCTGCTCGTCCTTGAGGAGGTTGTAGATCTGGCGGCCCTCCATCTCGACGATGTCGGCCATGAGCTCGGAGGAGGAGGCGGCGGGGGGCTCGGCGCCGACGCGGCTGAGGAGGACGCCGGCCTTGTATTCGCCGCGGACGATCTCGAGGGTGCGGCGGGCGTAGTCGAGGCCGCCGAGGGTGCAGCCGAGGCTGTCGCCGACGATGGGGGCGAACTCCTCCAGGACGGAGGCTCGGACGGCCTCGGTGACGACGGGGGTCTGGCCCATCTCGCGGCAGACGCCCTCGATCTCGGCGTCGTTGAAATGGCGCATGACCTCGGCGGCGGCCTCGGGACCGATGACGATGAGGAAGGTCGCGAGCTTCTGCAGGCGGGTGAGCTTGGCGTAGTCGACTTCGGCCATGGCGGGGAGGGATCAGTTGCCCTTGGCGGCGACCCAGTCGCGGAGGGCGGTGCCGACGTTGGCGGGTTTCTGGCGGATGAGCTCGTTGAGCATCTCGGGGGTGGGCGCGGAGGAGGCGCCGACCGCGCGGGCGCCGTTGCGGCCGGGAGCGGCGGCGAGGAGCTCGACCGGGACGGGTTCGGGCCGCTGCTTGCGGAGGCCGCGGTAGAAGAGCCAGAAGGCGCCGAGGGCGATGGCGACGGCGACGTAGCGGGAGGCGGTCTCGATCCAGCCCTGGACGCGGGTCTCCGTCACCAGAGTCTCGATACGCGAGTCGACGGCGGGCGGCTGGAAGGCGGTCTCCTGCACGCTGACGATGTCGTCCAGCGACTGGCCGGCGGGGACCTTGAGGCCGAGGGCGTTGACGACGACGCGGCGGAGGGACTCGAGCTCGGCGGGGGTGCGCGGGACGGCGGGCTGGTCGGCGGCGGGGGCGGGGCGGGCGGCGACGAAGACGGCGGCGCTGAGGGACTTGATGGAGCCGGGGTTGCGGCGGATGTTGGCCGTGGTGCGGTTGATCTCGTAGTTGATGCTCTGGTTCTTGCGATTCTGGGCGTTGGTGACGCTGGGGCGCTCGGGCTCCTTGGCGGCGGCGTCGGCGGGGGCGCCGGGGGTGTTGGCGGCGACGCCGGTGAGGCCGCCGCGGCGCTGCTCGGTGCTGCTGTTGCTGTCCTCGGTGTTGGTCTGGGAGCGGATGACGGCGCTGTCCGGGTCGTAGCGCTCCTCGGTGAGGACGGCGGCCTCGTTGTCGATCTCGGCGGAGACGCGGACGATGGACTGGCCCGGGCCGAGGACGGGCTCGAGCATGCTCTCGACCTTCTTGGCGAAGTAGTCCTCCACCTGCTGGCGGTAGCGGATGAGGCTGGAGGCGGAGCCGAGGAGGGGGTCCTCCTTGAGCTCGGAGGTGAGGACGCGTCCGCGCTGGTCGATGACGGCGACGGAGTCGAGGACGAGGCCCTGGACGGCGTTGGCCACGAGGTGGCGGATGGAGTTGACGGCCTCGGTCTCCAGCCGGGTGCGCACCTCGACGAAGACGGAGGCGGTGGGCTTGACGCCCTGCTCGGTGAGGAGGAGGCGGTTCTCGGGCTGCACGATCATGACGCGCGCAGAGGCGACGCCGTCGAGCTGGGAGATGGTGCGGGCGAGCTCGCCCTGGATGGCGCGGTTGTAGTTGGTGCGCTGGACGAAGTCGCTGAGGCCGAACTGGCCCTTGTCGAAGATCTCGAAGCCGACGCCGTCGCCGCCGGGGAGACCCTTGCCGGCGAGGTCCATGCGGAGGCGGTGGACCTGGTCGGCGGGCACGTAGACGGAGCCGCCGCCCTGGCCGACGCGGTGGCGGATGCCCTGGGCCTGGAGCGAGGAGATGATCGCGGCCGCGTCCTTTTCGGAGAGGCGCCCGTAGAGCAGCTGGTAGTCGGGCTGGCGCGACCAGACGACGAGGCCCACGACGACGATCGCGACGGCGAGCACGGAGGCGATGAGCGAGACGCGCTGGTTGAGGCCGAGCTGACGCCAAAGCGAAAGCAGCGACTGGGCGAAGGGTTTCATGGGCGGGGCGGCGGGAGACGGGGGCTAGCGGCGAAAAAGGGGGAGGCGGCGGGCGGGTCGCTCAGACGGGCATGCGCATGAGCTCCTGGTAGGATTCGACGACCTTGTTGCGGACCTCGACCATGAGGCTGAAGGCGACGGAGGCCTCCTGCATCGCGATGACGCTTTGGTGGAGGTTGGGATTTTCCCCGAGCAGGACGGACCGGGTGACGTCGCGCGCCTCGGCCTGGCGGTTCTCGACGCCGGAGACGAGGCCCTCGAGCACCTTGCCGAAGCCGCCGCCGGCGGCGGGCGCGGGACCGGACGGGGCGCGGGCGACGGGGGCGTCGCGCAGGGGCGCGGTCTCCCAGGCGGGGCGGAGGGCGCCGGTCTGGATCGCGGAGGAAGAGCCGAGGGGGGACATGGGGAAAGGCGGGGCGCGGGCGGCGGCTTATTTGCCGATCTCGAGGGTCTTGAGCGCCATCTGGCGGGAGTTCTTGGCGACGGCCAGATTGGCCTCGTAGGCGCGCGAGGCGGTGATGAGGTCGACCATCTCGTAGGCGAGGTTGACGTTGGGCAGGGTGACCATGCCCTGCGCGTCGGCGTCGGGGTGGCCGGGATCGTGGATGCGCTGGCCGGGGGTGGGATCGGGCCGCACCTCCGCGACGCGCACGGTGGAGAGGCCCGCGCCGCCGAAGCCGCCGCCGGCGCGGACGAGCTGGCTCTCAAAGCTGACGATCTGCCGCTGGAAGGGACGCCCGTCGGGACCGCGCGTGGTCTGGGCGTTGGCGATGTTTTGGGCGATGAAATCGAGACGGGTGCGCTGGGCGTCGAGGGCGCCGCTGGTGGCGGAAATGCCGGCGAGGAGGTCCATGGCGTGAAGGGGCGCGGGGCTCAGCCGGTGACGCGACCGGAGATCGCGAGACGGAGCTGCTTGATGTTGTTGCTGACGAGATCGGAGAGGTAGTCGTGCTCGACACGGTTGCGGCTCATCGCGAGCAACTCGGTCTCCAGCTCGACGCTGTTGCCGTCGGCCCGCACGGTGCGCACGGAGGAGTCCTCCGCGAGCGCGGGCTGGATGGAGGAGATGTCGGCGGCGGCGGGCGGCGTGCCGCGGGTGAACTGGGAGCGCAGCGTGGCTTGGAAATCGGGGGCCAGGTCGACGCGGCGATAACCGGGCGTCTCGACGTTGGCGATGTTGCTGGCGATGGCCTCCTGTCGCAGCACGGAGGCGTCCAGGAGCTTCCGGGCCAACTGGTAGTTGGCGTTGTTGGCGACGGGTTCGATCATGCCCCCCCAGATGCACCGCGGATGCCAGCCGCGGAGCCACCCCCGCATCAAACAGGAGAATAGGCGCTTACGGTTTTTTATTTTACCAAGACCGTCGCGGACGGCCCTCCAGCGACGGCCTGAAGGCAAAAATTGCCGGGCGACGAGACGGCAAGAAATCTGCGTCGAACGACGTTCATTTTTCCGCGGGCGCGCCGATTAACCAGAGGCCAAGCCATGCGGCCCACCGACTACCAGTTCATTCGCGATCTCGTTTACCGCCACAGCCGTATCAATCTGGGGCCCGACAAACACGAGCTGGTCGGCGCTCGCCTGGGCAAGCGCCTGCGCGCGACGGGCAAGGCCAGCGTCGAGGACTATTGCACGCTGCTCCGCTCCCCCGAGGGCGAGGAGGAGCTCGGGCACCTGATCGACGTCATCTCGACCAACCACACCTACTTTTTCCGCGAAGAGGGGCATTTCGCCGCGCTCCGGGACGTGATCCTCCCCGACCTGGAGAAACGGCGCGAAAAAGAGCGCTGGTCGACCCTGCGCGTCTGGAGCTCGGCCTGCTCGAGCGGCGAGGAGCCCTACTCGATCGCGATGGCGCTGGACGAATATTTCTCGGCGCGCCCCACCCCGTGGAGCTGGCAGATCGAGGCCACCGACATCTCCAGCCGCATCCTCACCAAGGCTCAGACCGCGATCTACCCGGCGGAGACGGTCTCGAAGCTCGGAGCCGCCCGGACCAAGGCCTATTTCCAGGTCGGCTACGGCGAGCAGGAGGGGTTTTACCGGGTGCGCCCCGCGCTGCGCTCCCTGGTGCGCTTTCACCGCCTCAACCTCCTCGAGGGGCAACCGCCGTTCTCGGAACCGTTCCAGGTGATTTTCTGCCGCAACGTCATGATCTACTTCGACCGCGCCACGCAGGAGGAGCTTGTGCGCCGGCTGAAGGCCCGCCTCGCCCCCGGAGGCTACCTGCTCGTGGGGCACTCCGAAAGCCTCACCGGCATCGCCCACGGCATGACGATGATCCGTCCCGCCACCTACCAGGCGCCCCTGCGCTGAGACCATGCCCGCCGAACGCCCCATCCGCGTCCTGATCGTCGACGACTCCGCCGTCGTGCGCCGCCTCGTCACCGAGGCCCTCTCCGCCGACCCGGCCATCGAGGTCGTCGGCACCGCCTCGGACCCGTTCCAGGCGAAGGACAAGATCAAGCAGCTCTCGCCCGACGTGATCACGCTCGATCTCGAGATGCCTCGCATGGACGGCCTGACCTTCCTCGGCATCCTCATGCGCGAACGGCCCACGCCGACGATCGTGATGAGCTCCCTCACCAAGGAGAACTCGGTCTACGCCCTCGAGGCGATCCGCCTCGGCGCCGTCGACGTGCTCGCGAAGCCGGGCGGCTCCTACAGCTTCGGCGACCTCGGCCCGCGCCTCGTGCTCGCGGTGAAGGGCGCCGCCCGCGCGCGCCTCGGCCGCCTGGGCCATCACGCCCCCGCCGCCCCGAACGCGGCGCACTCCCCCGCCCCGCGGCCCGATCGCGTGGCCGCCCCGTCCATCGCGCCGGATCCGCGCCGGCTGATCGTGCTCGGCGCGTCCACCGGCGGCACCGAGGCCCTGCGCGAGGTGCTGGCGCGCCTGCCCGGCGGGCTGCCTCCGATCGCCATCGTGCAACACATCCCCGCGCACTTCTCGCGCGCCTTCGCCGAGCGTCTCGACGGCCTCTGCGCCTTTCGCGTCCACGAGGCGGTGGACGGCGAAACCCTTCGCCCGGGCATGGCGGTCGTGGCCCCCGGCAACTACCACCTCCTGCTCCGCTGGTCCGGCGCGGGCTATCGCGTGGAGCTGAGCTCCGGCCCCCAGGTCTGGCACCAGCGCCCCGCCGTCGACGTGCTTTTCAAGTCGGTGCCCGAGCCCTGCGCGCGGTCCGTGGTCGCCGGCGTGCTCACCGGCATGGGAAAGGACGGCGCCGAGGGCCTGCTGCGGCTGCGTCGCGCCGGCGCGTCCACCTTCGCGCAGGACGAGGCGAGCAGCGTCGTCTACGGCATGCCCCGCGAAGCATGGGAAAACGGCGGCGCCGAGCGCCAGGTTCCGCTCGAGGCCATGGCCGAACACATCGTGCGATCGATCGCCGCCCCCGTCACGCCCCATGCCCTCGCCTGACCCCCAGCCTTCCCGCACCCTGCTCGTCGTCGACGACGAGCCCCGAGTGCTCGCCGCCATCAAGGAGGTGCTCGAACGCCAGGGCTTCGCCGTCTGCACCGCGTCGGATCCCCGCCACGCCCTCGAGCTCATCCGCGAGCGCGAGTTCGCCGTCGTCCTCTCCGACCACCTCATGCCCGGCATGTCCGGCATGGACCTCCTCGTGGAATGCCAGCGCCTCCGGCCCCGGGCCACCCGCGTGCTCATCACCGCCGCGGTTTCGCTTCCCACCCTGGTGGAGGCGATCAACAAGGGCGAAATCTACCGCTTCCTCGCCAAGCCCTGGCTGCGCGAGGAGCTGATCGCCACGGTGCGCAACGCCCTCAACCGCCACGAGCTGATCGTGCAAAACGAGCGCCTCCTGCACACCACCTCCGAGCTCAACCAGCGCCTCGGCGCGGCCAACCTCGCGCTCGGCGAACAGGTGAAACGCCTCGAGCTGCAACGCGCCGAGCTCGACGCCGCCACCCGCGAGCTCGGGAGGCGCTACGACCGCTCCCTCGAGCTCTGCAGCCGCATCCTCGCCACCTTCGACCCCGCCCTCTCCCGGCAGACGCGCAACATCGCCCTCGTGGCGGAGCAGATGGCGGAGTCCGAGGCCGCCACGGACTACCTCGAGGCCGAGGAACGCCAGGTGCTGAAGGCGGCCGCCTGGCTCTGCGACCTCGGACTCATCGGCGTGCCCCGCGCCACGCTGCACCACTTCCGCGCCGATCCGGCGCGCCTCTCCAAGTCCGAGCTCGACGGACTCCACAACCACCCCGTCTACAGCCAGACGCTCGCCGCCCACATCGATGACCGACCCCTGCTGGGCGAGACGATCCGCGGCCACCACGAACGCTTCGACGGCGGCGGCTTTCCGGACGGCCTCGCCGGCCAGGCCATCCCCCGCGCCGCGCGCTGCCTCGCCGTGGCGGTGTGGTTCGTCGAATCCGGCCTCACCGACGACCGCGTCGCCGCGGCGATCGAGGCGGAGTCGGGCAACGCGCTCGATCCCATGGCGGCGCGCCTCTTCCTCGCCGCCACCCGGACGAGGACCCTGCCCCGGCCCGTCCGCGAGATCGATCCGAACGAGCTGCGGCCCGGCATGGTGCTCGCGACCGGCATCTACAGCCCGCACGGCCTGCTCCTCGTGGGCGAGGGCCAGTCGCTCAACCCCGCCACGATCTCCAAGATCCGCAGCCACCATCTCGTCGACCCGCTGGGGCCGCGCCTGCTCGTCTACACCTGATACCCCGCCATGGCCGGTTCACCCACCATTTCCGCGATTTTCGCGCAGCGTATCGTCGTCGGCGTCGCCGAGCTGGCGGTCACCAACCAGACCGCGGCCACGCTCAGCACCTACGCCCTCGGCTCCTGCATCGGCGTCGTCGCCTACGATTCGCTCGCGCGCGCCGCCGGCCTGCTCCACCTCATGCTGCCCGACTCGACCATCTCGCCCGAGAAGGCCGCCCGCCAGCCCGCGATGTTCGCCGACACCGGCATCCCCGCCCTCTTCAACAACCTCACCGGCGTCCGCGCCCAGCGCAGCCGCACCACGCTCTTCGTCGCCGGCGGCGCCTCGGTCCTCTCCGGCCCCGATTCCTTCCAGATCGGCGAGCGCAACGCCGCCGTCGTGCGCCGCACGCTCGCCGTCTACGGCTGCCGCATCGCCGGCTACGAGGTCGGCGGAACGGTCAACCGCACCCTGCATCTCAACGTCGGCACCGGCGAGCTCACGATCAAGATGCCCGACCGCACCCTCACGTTCTCGCTGGCCTGAGCGGAAACCCGGCGTCCGGGGAACGCGCCCGGTCGCGCCCCGGAGAGCCCGCGCGAGCGATTCGCCCGCGGACACGGCCGGGCGCGAGCGAAACGACTCCGCCTCCGCGGCGAGGTCAGAACTTCACCGCGCCGGTGTTGAGCTTCCCCTGGAGCAGCTGGGTGGCGCGCTCGAGCACCCGCGGCAGCGTGCGCTCGAGCAAATCGGCGCCGAGTCCGTGCGCCTCGAGCAGCGCGGAATCCAGCCGGTAGAGATAGGCGTCCTCGCCCTGGCCGGCGCCAAGCGCGGCGGCCAGATGGTTCGCGGCGTGCACGAGGGCCGCGATCGGGGAAAACTCCGCGGGGAGCGTCGCGTCGGGCGGATTATGCTCCGCGACGGCCACGCAGGACGCGGGAAAGCGCCACTCGCGCAGCAGGCGCGCGCTGACCATGGGATGATTGAAACCAAGCACCTCCGTCTCCGCCTGCAACCAGGTGCCTCCCTGGGCCGCGCGGCGCGTCCGGATGGCAGAGAAATCCGCGGCGCAGCTGAAAGCGATGGCGAGCTTGCCGATCTCGTGCACCAACCCGCAGGTGTAGGCCAGCGAGGGCTCCGCGAGCCGGGTCTCGGCCGCGAGCGCCTCCGCGGCCAGCGCCTTGACCAGCGAGGCGCGGCAAAAGTCGCCCGCCTCCCAGCGGTAGCCGTCGACCTCGATCGCCATCCAGCGCGAGGCGAGCGACAGCGCGGCGAGCCGGTAGATCTCGCGGACGCCGAGCCGCATGACCGCCTGCCCGACCGAGTCGACCGGCGCGTCGGCCGCGAAGCAGACCGAGTTGGCCATGCGCAAGGTCGCGCTGGCGAGCACGGGGTCGAGGCCGATGAGCGCGGCGAGCTCGTCCAGGTCCGCGTCCGGGCGCTGGAGCTGCTCGGCGAGCCTGGGCAGGAGCGTGGGCGAGCAGGGCAGGCTGAGCGCGCGGGCGCAGACTTCGTCGAAGGTCGGCATGGCGGGGAGGGCGCTCAGTTCCCGCAGAGCGAGGCGGGATCGAGGATGAGGGCGATGCTGCCGTCGCCGAGGATGGCGCCGCCGGCCACGCCGGGGCGGCCCTGGAGATAGGCGCCGAGGTTCTTGATCACGACCTCCTGCTTGTTGAGCAACTCGTCGACCAGGAGGGCGTAGACGCGGCGGCCCACCTCCACGATCACGACGATCGCCTCGGTCGGATCCTCGCGGGCGCCCTCGATGCCGAAGATGCGGTGCAGGCGGTGCAGCGGCAGGATCTTGCCGCGGTGGTCGAGCGCCTCGCCGCGGCCCTGCACGGTGGCGAGCAGCTCGCGCGCGGGGCGCAGCGCCATCTGCACCGTGACGGTGGGCAGGATGAAACGGTCCTCGCCGACGCGCACGAGCAGGCCGTCGATGATCGCGGTGGTGAGGGGCAGGCGGACGCGGAAAGTGGTGCCGGAGCCCGGCGCGGTCTCGATCTGGATCTGGCCGCGCAGGCGCTCGATGTTGCGCTTCACCACGTCCATGCCCACGCCGCGTCCGGACACCGCGGTGACCTTGTCCGCGGTGGAAAATCCGGGGAGGAAGATCAGGCCGCAGATCTCGTCCGGCCCGGGCGTGACGCCGTCGGGCACGAGCCCCTGGGCGCGGGCCTTGGCCAGCACCTTGGCGCGATCGATCCCCCGCCCGTCGTCGGACAGCTCGATCACGAGGTTGCTGCCCTCATGGTAGGCGGCGAGGCGGAGACGGCCCTGGTCGGGCTTGCCGGCGGCGCGACGCGCCTCGGTGCTCTCCAGGCCGTGGTCGAGGGAATTGCGCACCATGTGGACGAGGGGATCGACGATCTCCTCGACGACGGTGCGGTCGATCTCGGTCTCCTCGCCCCGGGTCTCGAAGACGCAGGGCTTGGAAAACTCGCGCGACAGATCGCGCACGAGCCGCTCCATGCGCTGGAAGGTGGGCTTGATCGGCACCATGCGCAGCGACATCGCGGTGAGCTGCAGGTCCTTGGTGATGCGTCCGAGCTGGGCGAGGTTGCGACCGAAGGCCGTGCCCCCGGACTCGGCGGCGAGGCCGCGCCCCGACTCGAACAACTGGCTTTGCACGATCACGAGCTCGCCCACGACGTCGACCAGCGAGTCGAGCTTGTCGGTGTTCACCCGCACGGACGAGGCCCCGCCCGCGGGTCTCCCGGCGGCGCCGGCTCCGGAGGAGGAAGAAGCGGAGCCCGCCCCCGCGGCGGACGCCTCGGGGCCGGACGGCGCCGGCTCCGCGACGGGGCGTTCGCCCCCGACGACGAGGCGGCGGACCGCGGCGATCAGGCCGGACACGGGAACCAGCTTGTCCGGCATCGTGCCGCGCTCGATCGCGAGCGTGATCTGCCCCATCATTTCCTGGATCGCGTCGCGGCTGCTCAGGATCTCCGTGACGATGGCCGGGGTCAGGCGCAGGCGCCCATTGCGGGCGAGGTCGAGCAACGACTCCACCTCGTGGGCGAGCCGGTGCATGGGATTGAGATGAAGAAATCCGGCGACGCCCTTGATCGTGTGGAAAGAGCGGAAAAGGCCGTTGAGCGCGTCGCGATCCCCCGGCTGCGCGTCGAGCACGAGCAAGGCCGCCTCGATCTGTTGCAGGTGGTCGAGCGCCTCGATCTGGAACTCGCCCAGCAGCTCGCGATTCCCCTCGAGATCGATTTTCAACATCTCGTCGACCTCGCCTTCGGCGGCCGGCGTCGCGACGGACGCGGGGACCGGAACGGCCGGGGCCGGCGCGGGGGCCGGCATGACGGGCGCGGGGACGGATGCCGCCGCGTCGACGGCACGCTCCCGGGACAGCGCGCCCGGCAGCCAGGCGCCGAGCTCGCGGAGCTTGGCCGCGCCGGCCTCGTCCCAAGGCCGCGCGTTCTCCAGCAGGGTGTCGAGCATGGCCTGCAAGGCGCGCAAGGGAGACGCGACCGGGCTGTCCGGCTCGAGCAAGCCGAGGATGTCGGTGAGGATGCTGTAGGAGGGCACGAGCCCTTCGTCTCCCCCCGGCGAGGCGAAGATCGACTCCGCGGCGAGGCGGCTGGCGAGATCGTCGAGCAGGGCGTAGTTGGAGGCGTTGATCGACATGGGGAAATAGGGCGCGAATTCGCCGTCCTTGGGTTTCGACACTTTGGGCCGGGACTTTAGGCCGAGCTTTCCCGGCTAAAGTCCGGCGAAAACGCGCCGATTGAACAGCCACGAAAAGCGGCAGGTCCGCACCACCCCATCGACGTCCAATGAGCACCCTTCAAAACACCGACACCGCCCGCCTCGCCGGGAAATACCTCACCGTCGTCCTGGACAAGGAGGCCTACGGCATCGCCGTCCTCAAAGTCCGGGAGATCATCCGCATGCAAAAGATCACCCCCGTGCCGCAAATGCCGGCCTTCGTGAAGGGCGTGATCAACCTGCGCGGCCGCGTGATCCCGGTCATCGACCTGCGCCTCAAATTCGGCCTCAACGCCGAGCTCGCCGAGCGCACCTGCGTGGTCGTGGTCCAGATCTCCATCGACGCCGCCCGCAACGTGCAAATGGGTCTCGTGGTCGACAGCGTGGAGGAGGTCGTGAGCCTCACCGGCGCGGAGATCGAGCCCACCCCCGAATTCGGCGCCCGCATCGACACCTCCTACCTCCTCGGCCTGGCCAAGGTGAAGGGCGTGGTGAAGACGCTCCTCGACATCGAGCGCGTCGTCGCCCCGGAGACGATGGACCGCATCGCGCAACTGGGCTGAGCCCGGCGGCGAATCCACCCTCTTGCGAAAAAGGCGCGACCGTCGAGGTCGCGCCTTTTTTTGCGTCCGACGGGGCCGCGCGAAAAAACGCGCGGCTGTCGACGCGCGTCCGCCGATCTCGGGACGGGGAAAACCGCCTCAGGCCGGCGAACGCTCGCGCCGGGCGTCGAGCAGCTCGCGCAGCACGCGTCCGAAGGTGGAAAGCTCGAAGGGCTTGGGCAGCACGTGCTGCTGGCCGATCTGCTCGAGCTCCGTGGTGGCGGCCTCGTTCAGGTTCCCGCTGATCACCAGCACCGGCAGCTCGGGCCAGCGCTGACGCAAGACCTTGAGCACGTCGATCCCGCCCATCCGAGGCATGTTGAGGTCCAGGATCATCAGATCGACCCGGGCCTCGGCGCGCAGGATGCGCTCGATCGCCTCGGCGCCGTTCATCGCGGACTCGACCTGGTAGCCGGCGGACGAGAGCACCGCGCCCAGCATCTCCTGGATGGGGAGCTCGTCCTCGACCACGAGGATGCGCTCGTCGCCCGGAGGCACGGCCGCCTCGCCATTCGAGGCGACGAGGGCGGAGGCACGCTCCTCCGCGCGCATGCGCAGGGGCAGGTAGACCCGGAACACGGATCCGACGCCGGGCTCGGATTCGAGATCGATCGCGCCCTGGTGGTTGCGGACGTTGCCGTAGACGGTGGCCAGGCCCAGGCCCGTGCCGCCGCTTTCGCGCTTGGTGGAGAAAAACGGCTCGAAGACGCGCGCCCGCACCTCGGGGGTCATGCCCATGCCCGTGTCGGCGACGCGGAGCTGGACGTAGTCGAGCACGGGATCGAGACCGAGCGCGACGAGGCGCTGCCCCGGGACGCGCTCGGTGGAGATCTCGAGCGCACCGCCGTGCGGCATCGCGTCGCGCGCGTTGACGCAAAGATTGAGGACGATCTGGCGGATCTGGTCGGGATCGGCCGCGAAGCTCTCGATCTGGTCGTCGAGATCGATCCGCAGCTCGATGTCGCGCGGGAAGGTCTCGTGGATCAAACCGCCCAGCTCCCGCACCAGCGCGCTCAGCTGCACCGCGCGGTAGCTCACCTCCGTCTTCAGGCTGAAGGACCGGATCTGCCCGACGAGGGAGGCCGCGCGCAGGGCGGCGGCGTGCACCGCGTTCAGGTAGCGGTGCAGGTTGGCGTCGCCCGCCTGCAGCGAGAGCGAAAGCTCGGTGAAGCCGCGGATGATGGAGATGATGTTGTTGAAATCGTGCGCGATGCCCCCGGCCAGCGTGCCGAGACTCTCCATCTTCTGCGCCTGCCGGAGGCGCTCCTCGAGCCCCTTGCGCTCGTTGATGTCCTCCCGCAGGCAGATCAGCGACGTCATCTCGCCGAGGTGGTCGCGGATGGGCGAGACCTGGACGAACTCCCAGTTCTCGCCGCCGTCCTTCCTGCGCGTGCGCAGTTCGCCCGCCCACTTGTTGCCCGACGCCACGAGCGCGCAAAACCGGCGGTAGGCCGCCTCGCTCGGGTGACCCTCGCGCAAAAGCGGGATCTGCCGGTCGAAGATCTCCTCCATCGTGTAGCCGGTGACCTCGGTGTAGCGGGAATTCACATACTGCGGGGTCCCGCCCGGCGTCGTGATCGCGATGGAGACGGGCGCCTGCTCGATCGCCTGGGCGAGCTTGCGGAAATGCTCCTCGGCGAGGCGGTGCTTGGTGACGTCGCGCCCGATGGCCCGCACCGAAACCGTCCGGCCCGCCTCGTCGCGCAGCGCGGTCTCCTCCCACGCGATCCAGCGCCAGCCCTGAGCCGTCTGCCAGCGGTGCTCGCGGGAGACATGGAAAGGCGGGCGCGCGAGGCGCGACGCGGACTCGGCCCAGTCGGCGGCGTCCTCGGGATGCACCAGCTCGGAAAACCCGCGGCCGATCCAGGCGGGGCCGGCCTGCCCGAACTTGCGGGCGAAGGCGCGGTTCACCTCGAGGATGCGCCCGCCCCCGGCCGCGTAAGCGACCGCGAGCTCGGGGCTGCCCGACCAGGGCTCGAGCAATTGGACGAAGGGAGGATTGGACACGGAACCGTGAATGGGAGCCAGGGACATGGGCGGCCTCCGCTCGTCTAGACCATGCCGGGCAGCTGCTCGGGCAGCCGCGCCACGAGTTGCTCCACCGCGGCGCGCGCCTGCTGCGCCTCGCGGGTTTCGCCCTCGAAAAGCAGCCCCCAGCCGGCGACCTCGGACCAATGCCGCAATCCGCCGCACGCGATACGTTCCAAGCCGCCGGGCGTCCCGGTGGCGCGGACCGCATGATCCGCCACCTGCACCGCCGCGGCGAAACGCCGGTGCTCCCCCGCCTCGTGCGGCGAGACATGGTGGCGAACCGCGGCCGTGATCTCCGGCGAAAGCTGGTGACGCTCCAGATAATAGCCGCCGATCATCGCGTGGTCCCAGCCGATGAGCGCCCGCTCCGCCTCGCAGACCTCCTCGGGACTGGAGTATTCGCGATCGACGATCTGCTCGAACTCGGCCGGCCAGGTAGTGGCGAGCACGACCTTGCCCACATTATGCAGGAGCCCGATGATGTAGTCGGTGTCGTCGTCGACCAGCAGGTCGGTGAAGGAGAGGATCTCGCGGGTGACGATCGCCGTGCCGATCGAATGCTGCCACATTCCCCGCCAAGGCAGGCGCGCGGCGGCCGGCCCGAGCTTTTTCTCCAGGTCCTCGAGCACCGGGGTCGCCATCGCGAGCTCCCGGATCTGGCGCGTTCCGAGATAGAGCACCGCCTCCTCGATGTTGTTCACCTTGGCGCTCAGGCCGAAATAGACGCTGTTCACCATGCGCAGGAGCCGCGCGGTGAGAGAAGGATCGCGGCGGATGATCTCGGCGATCTGCGAGGTGTAGCCGCGTTCGGAATTGATCAACCCCTTCAGCTTCCGGTCGATGCTCTCCAACGAAGCGAGCTTGGGGCAGCGCTCGATGCGCTGCCGGATCTCGTCGTCGAGATAGGACCCGCACGGCGCTTTGTCCGAGGGTGTGGGCACTTGGCTTGAGATGATCACGCTGATGTCATCTTACGGCACAACCGCGCCCGAATTTAGCCGCTGAACGGACCAATCGGCTACGCAGTCCCCGCCGGGATCGGCCGCTCCCTCCCCCTCGAAAGCCCGGCCCGGCAAAATCTGCCCACCCCTTGTCGCGCGGACGGATCCGGAGGGGGATATCCCAATAAAATACGAGTTTATACGTTTACAAATAGCAACTTAAGAATCCCAAAAGGACCGTGGCGCATGTCTTGCAGAAAGCCGGCCATGGCCACCATGCTGTCCTCCTCCGCGCCCGCCTCGGCCCACCCCCGCCCAGAGCTCATCGCCCATCTCCGCACGGCCGCCGGAGCCGCCCGCGCACGCCGCGAACCCGTCCCGGCCGAAGCGCGGGAACAAGCCCGCCAGGCCCTGGCCGCCGGCGCCCCCGAAGACATGGTCCGCGCCGCCGGACTCGCCTCCGCCTGGGAACTCCCCGAGGCGCCGCGCCTGGCGGACGTCCCCGACGAGCTCTGGGGGCCCTACGCGGAGTGGCTGCTCGCCGCCCCCGCCTCGCCCGCGCCCGAGACGGCGGCCGCGGTCGCCCGCCACCTCGCCCGCCGATGCGCGGAACTCGCCGACTGGATGGACCGAAACCTCGCCTCTCCCGCCGTTCGCGCCGCGGCCGACGCCTACCTGGGCTCCCCTCCGCCCTCCTTGGACGTTTTCCCCGCCGAGGAGATCCTTCCGCTCCAGCAGGCCCGCGCCCGCATCCTCCAGCGCGCCCAGGGCCGGCCCGCCGCGCCGGCGGCAACCCCGCGCCCGCGCGCGGGCCGCCCGCTTCGCGTGGGTGTCCTCCACGATCGCTTCGACCATCGCCCCGCCTGCTTCGCCACCCTCGCCCGCTGCGCGCAGCTCGATCCGGAACGAGTCGAGCTGCACTTCTTCGCCCTCCAGCTTTCCGGCTCGGCCCTCGAGGAGCGCTGCCGCGAGTTCGCCGCCTGCTTCCACGTGCTGCCGCACGGCCTCGCCTCGCAGTTCCACGAGCTCAAGGCCCTCGACCTCGATTGCCTCGTCTTCGCCGACGAGCTCTCCGGGCACCGTTTCCCGATGGCCCAGCTGGCCTTGCTCCGCGCCGCGCCGCTTCAAATCGCGACCGGCCCGCACACCACCGCCCTGGGCGGCGTCGATCTGCTTCTCTCCGGCGAACTCGACGCGCCCGCGACCCGGCCAAGGGCCTTCGCGGAGCGTCTGGCCCTGCTGACCGGCAGCGCCCAGGCCTGGGATCTTTCCCCCGACCGCCCGGCCGAATCCATCGCCTGGACCCGCGCGGTCCTCGGCCTGGCCGAGGACCGTCCCCTCGTCGTGGCCACGGCGCCCGCCGTCCCCGCGTCCGCCGATCTCGCCCGCTGGCGAACCCTCCTGAACAGCTCCCCCGAGACGACGCTTCTGCTCGTCCCGTCCCCCGGATTGGAGGATCTGTCCGAGATCCGCGCCGCGGTTTTCGCGTCAGGCGAAAGCCGCCTCGTCCTCCACGAGCCCGCGCCCTTCGACCACGCCGCGCTCGCCTCGCTCCTCGGCCTCGCCGACCTCGCCCTCGGCCTGGACGGACCCGCCGCCGCGCTCGCGCTCGAGGCGGGCGTGCCGCTCCTCGCGCTCGCCGCGGAAGCCGCCTCCGCGCCGCTCCGCGGCTCGGGCCTCGAAGAACTGGTTTTCGCCGACGAGCCCGCCCGGCTCTCCGCCGCCGCACGGCTCCTCGGCGACGCCGCCGCCCGCGTCGAGTTGCGCGGCCGCGTCCTCGCCGTCGCCGAGAGCCTGCCCCGCGTCGCCGACACCTACGCGCTCGCGTCCGACTTCGTAGCGCTGCTCGAGCACGCCTGGGATCGGCTCTGCGCCGAGGGCCACGGCCGCTTCCGCCGCCAGCGCGAACCGCTCCGCGTAGCCACCCCCCACTCGCTCCACCCGGGCGACCTGCACGCCGAGGCGCTCGCCTTGCTCTCCTCCGGACGCCCCGGACGCGCCGCGCCCTGCCTCCTCTCCGCGATCCAGCGCGCCGGCGCCGACGCCGCGCTCTGGTTCGACCTCGCCCGCGCCTATCGCGCCACCGGGCAAATGCCTCCGGCCATCGAGAGCCTCGAGGCCAGCCTCCGCCTCGACGAGGGCAACGCCGCCGCCTGGCGGCTCCTCTGCGAGCTAGCCGCCGAGGCCGGCAACCTGGATCTAGCCCGCGAGGCGCTCGACGTCGCCGCCGCCCTCGCCGCCGAGCATCCCGACCTCGCCGGGCTCCGCGCCCGCGTCGCCGTCTGAATCGCCCGTCCCCGCAGCCGGCCCCATGCTTTCCCTCGTCTCAATCTGCATGAACCGCGAGGCGCACCTGCGCCGCGCGGTGCCGGCGTGGCTCGGGCTGCCTGGCGTGGACGAGATCGTGATCGTCGACTGGAGCACGCGCGAACCGTTCCCCGACCTCCTCGGGCTGGACCCGCGGATCCGTATCGTGCGCGTCGAGGACGAGCCGCGCTGGGTGCAGACCTACCCGACCAACCTCGGCGTCGCCCACGCCCGCGGCGACCGGATCCTCAAGTGCGACGCCGACTGCCTGCCCGCGCCCGCGGTCTCCGCCCTTCGCCCCGCGCCCGGCCGCTTCTTCGCCGGCGACTGGAAAACCGGACGCGCCGCCGGCAAGGGCAGCGTCAGCGGCCAGTGCCTCTTCGCCAAAACCCAGTGGGAGCAGGTCAACGGCTACTCCGAGCTCTTCCGCCGCTACGCCCACGACGACATCGATTTTTATCGCCGTCTCGAAACCGCCGGGCACGCCCGCGCCGACATCCCGGCCGACGCGCTCGATTTCCTCCCGCACGACGACGAGGCCCGCGTCGCCCACCAGGCCACGCCCTCCGCCGCCACCACCGCCGCCGCGCCCGACGTGGACGCCTTTCTCCACCGCCAACTCGACTACCACGAGGCGATCAACGTCGTCGTCTCGCAGCTCCTCCCCTGGGGCCCGTGGTTTCCGCAGGCTCGCTACGAGACCCTCGAAACCGCCCGCGAAGGCCGCCTCCTGCGCCTCCGCCGCGACCGCTCGCGCGAGATCCCGATCTCTCCGGCCGTGATGCAGCTCGCGCAGGGCCACGCCCTCCGCGCCGTCGCCTCCCGCGTCACTCGCCTCCCCGCCGCGCAGATCGCGCGCCTCGACGAGCCCTCCCTGCTCCGCCTCCTCGCGCCTTTCGCCGCCGCGCGTCCCGCGCCCGCCGCCGCATGAGCTCCTCCGCCCCGCTTCGCCTTCTTCTCTGGACCGACGATCCCGGCCGCGGCGGCGTCGCCCAATACAACCACGCCCTCGCGCTCGCCCTCCGCGCCGCCGGCCACGCCGTCTGCCTCGTCCACACGCGCGCCGAGACGCCGCTCACCCGCGCCCAGGCCGCCGCCGGCGTCGCCCACCGCTTTCTCGACTACGACACCGCCGCCGACTTCGCCCGCACCCTGACCGACACCGCCTCGGCCCGTGAAATCCTCGAGGCCGAACGCCCCGACTCGCTCATCTTCAGCGACGGCTGCCCGATCTCCAACCTCGCCGCCCGCGAAGCCGCCCTCGCCCTCGGCATCCCCTTCGTCTGCGTCGTCGGCTTCGTCGCCCCCTACCTCGCCGAGCGTTTTCCCGCCACGCTTCCCGTCCTCGCCCGCCACTACGCCGCCGCAGCCGAGGTCGTCTCCGTCTCCGCGGAAAACCTCGCCCAACTGCGCCGCGCCTACCGCCTGCCCGCCGGCAAGGGCCGCGTCATCCACTACGGCCGCCCCGAGGAATTTTTCGCCCCGGCGGATCCCGCGAATCGCGCCCGGCTCCGCGCCGAGATCGGCGCCGGCCCCGACGACTGCGTCGTCCTCACGCCCGCCCGCCTCACCAGGATCAAGGGCCACGCCTACCAACTCGCCGCGCTCGAGGCGCTCCGCGGCCACGCCCCCGCCCTCGGTCTCCATGCCGTCTGGCTCGGCGAGGGCGAGGCCCGAGCCTCGCTCGAGGCCGAGATCGCCCGCCGCGGCCTCTCCGACCGCGTCCACGTGCTCGGCCACCGCTGGGACGCCGCCGCCTGGTATGACGCCGCCGACATCTTCGTCCTCAGCACCGAGCACGAGGGCATGCCCCTCGCCATCATGGAGGCGATGGCCAAGGGCCTGCCCGTCCTCGCCTCCGCCGTGAGCGGCATCCCCGAGGAGCTCGGCCCGACCGGCCGCCTCCTGCCCGACCCGAAGACCCGGCCGCGCGAGTGCGCGCTCCAGCTCGCCCGCACCCTCGCCTCCTGGGCCGCCGATCCCGCCGCGCGCCGCGCCGTCGGCGCCGCCGCCCGCGAACGCGCCCTCCGTCTCTTCACCGAAAAACGCATGCGCGAGGAAACCCTCGCGCTCCTCGAAACCCGGCTCTTCCCCGCCGCCGTCCCCGCCACCCCATGACCTTCGACTACCTCATCGTCGGCGCCGGTTTCTCCGGACTCACCCTCGCCGAACGCCTCGGCAACGAGCTCGGCGCCTCCTGCCTCGTGGTCGACCGCCGCGCCCACATCGGAGGCAACGCCGCCGACGAATACGACGACCACGGCGTATTGATCCACAAATACGGCCCGCACTACTTCCGCACCGACAGCCCGCGCGTCCTCGACTACCTCTCGCGCTTCACCGCCTGGCGCCCCGTCAACTACCAGATCCTCTCCTGGACCCGTCAGCGTTACTGGAAATTCCCGGTCAACCTGAACACCTTCGAGCAGATGATCGGCCGCCCCTCCACCGAGGAGGAGTTTCGCGCCCACCTCGAAAAAGTCCGCGTCCCCATCGCGAACCCGAAAAACTCCGAGGAGGTCATCGTCTCCCAGATCGGCTGGGAGCTCTACGAGCAGTTTTTCAAGGGCTACACCCAGAAGCAGTGGCGCAAATCCCCCGCCGAGCTCGACGCCTCCGTTTGCGCCCGCATCCCGCTCCGCACCAACCGCGACGACGCCTACCTGCGCGAAAAATTCCAGGCCCTCCCGATCGCCGGCTACACCCGCATGTTCGAGCGCATGCTCGCCGCCTCTCCCGGCGTGCGCGTCCTCCTCAAGACCGACTACCGCGAGGTCATGCGGCAGGTCCGTTACGGCCGGCTCATCCACACCGGCGCGATCGACGAGTTCTACGACTACCGCCACGGCGTGCTTCCCTACCGCTCGCTTCGTTTCGAGGCCGAAAGTTTCACGCCCGAGCAGCTCCGCGAACGCGAGCCGATCTCCGGCCACCCCGGCTTCTGGCAGCCCGCCTTGCAGGTCAACTACCCCAACGAGTTCGACTTCACGCGCATCGTCGAGGTGAAGCACGCCACCGGACAGCTCTGCGCCAACACCACCATCGTGCGCGAATACCCCGCCGACTACGTGCGCGGCGGCGAGGCCTACTACCCGATGCCCACGCCCGAGGCGCGCAAGGCCTACGAAACCTACGCCGAGCTCTCCCGCCTCGAGCCGCGCACCTACTTCGCCGGCCGTCTCGCGACCTACAAATACCTCAACATGGACCAGGTCGTCGACGCCGCCCTCGACCTCTTCGCCACCATCCGCGCCGATCGCCTCGCCGAGCGCCGCTCCGCGGCGTGACCGGAAACAAAGAACGACAGAGCGACAGAGGAAAGACCGACCGCACAAACCCTTCGATGTCACCCCTCCCGTTCCGCCCTTCTGTCCTTCCGTAGCTCCGCCGCTCTGATCCGTCATCTGTCGTTCTGTCCTCTGTCGCTCTGTCCTCTTCCGCCCTGACACCATGCACCTCGCGCCCGTCGTCATCGTCATCCCCACCCGCAACGACGCCGCCACGCTGCCCGCCTGCCTGCGCTCCGTCGCCGCCCACGCGTCCTCGCACCCCGACTGGCGGCTCATCGTCGTCGACGACGGCTCCACCGACGCCACGCCGGCCATTCTCTCGGAGTTCGCCCCGCTCTTCCCCGCCGACCGCCTCACGCTCCTCCGCCAGAAAAACCTCGGCGTCGCCCGCGCCCTCAACGCCGCCCTCGCCCACCCCGCCGCCGCCGGCCGCGATCTCCTGCGCCTCCATTCCGACGTCGTCGTCGAGACGCCCGGCTTCCTCGAAAAACTCTCCGCCGCCGCCCACGCCTCCGCCGACCGCGGCATCGTCGGCGCCCGCATCCTCCTTCCCGACGGCCGCATCCAGTCCGAGGGACGCGCCTTCGTCACCGGCCTCGGCCTGCACCCGCAGCACCGCGACCGCCGCGCCTTCTCCCCCGCGCCCGCCGCCGGCTCCGCCACGCCGGTCGAGGTCGACGGCGTCGCCGGCGCCTGCGCCTACTACCGCCGCGATCTGCTCGACGCCATCGGCGGCTTCGACCCCGGCTACGGCGCCGCCTGGATGGAAGACGACGACGCCTGCGTCGCCGCCCGCGTCGCCGGACGTCGCGTCCACGTCCTGCCCGCCGTATCCGCCGTCCACTACACGCGCGCCCTCCAGCCCGGCTTCATCTCCTACGTCCACGGCACCGGCCCGCAGATCACCCAGCTCTGCTACTCGCTCAAGGACGTCGCCCAGCGCCTCCAGGCCGACTACTGGGAACGCAAGTGGGGCTGGCATCCCTATTTCCCCGACCTCGGCGAGATCCGCCGCCTCTACGGCCACACCCCGCTTTGCTGGCAGATCGGCGAACGCCTCGCCTCGCGCGAGACCGACCCGCACCCGACCGTCGACTGCTGCCTCGTCACCTGGAACACCCTCCCGCTCCTCAAGCGCTGCCTCGAGAGCCTCGCCGCCACGCGCTACCCGGCCGACCGCCTCGCCGTCTACGTCGCCGACAACGGCTCCACCGACGGCACGCTCGACTACCTCGACGCGCTCGCCGCCACCTACCCGTTCCCGCTCCACGTCACCAAGCTGCCCGTCAACACCGGCTGCCCCATCGGCCTCAACTTCGCCGTCCAGGCCGGCCGCGGCCGCCTCGTCGCCCGTCTCGACGACGACATCGTCCTCCCGCCCGACTGGCTCCAGCCCCTCGTCGACGCCCTCCGCGCCCGCCCCTTCGCCGGCTGCGTCGGACCGAAGATCGTCAACGACAACCCCGCCCGCACCGTGCAGTGCGGGCCCTACCGCCACTTCCCCTCGCTCTACGGCCACGACGACGAGGCCGACGCCGGCCAGGCCGATTACCTTTCGCGCTGCACCCACGTGCGCGGCTGCTGCAACCTCTACCGCCGCGACGTCTTCGCCCGCGCCGGCCTCTTCGATCTGCGCTACAGCCCCACCCAGTTCGACGACCCCGACCACCACGTCGCCCTCCTCCAGGCCGGCTACGAGATCCTCTACGAGGGCCGCGTCGCCGTCGTGCACAAGCTCAACAACGGCCTCGCCCGCTCCGCCGCCGGCATCGCCAACCAGCAGGGCAACTCCGGCAAATTCTTCGGCAAATGGGCCGCCAACGTCTTCGAGGTCCTCGAGCGCTCCCTCGATCTCTCCCGCGAGGGCCGCTACCTGCCCGACGACGGCGACACCTCCGCGCTGCTCGACGCCGCGCCCGATCCCGCGTCCTACCCGCGCCGCGACGTCGCGCCCGCCGCCGACAAGCTCGGCCTCGTCGAACGCGTCTACGCCGAGCTCGCCCCCGGCGTCCTCCCGCCCGCCGTCGCCGACATCCGCGACCGTCTGCTCGCGCTCGTCGACATCAAGCACCGCACCGGCGCGCCCGGCCACGCGCCCGACATCCTGCTCACCGCCCTCGGTCTCTGCCCGGAGCATCCCGCGCTCTACGTCGCCTTCGCCAAGACCAACCTCGCCCTCGGCCTCCCCGACGCCGCCGGCCAGATCGCGCGCCGCGGCCTCCACCTCGCCCCCGGCGACGCCGAGCTCCTCGCCTTCGCCGGGCAATCCGCCGATGCCGCGCCGCGCGTGGACTCCGCCAACGCCTCCATGCTGCACCGCGCCGACGCCATCGGCGAGGCCGCCGTCTCCATCACCGGCGCCGCCTCATCCGCATCCGTCGACGCCGCCTCCGGTCCGCGCCTGCGCGTGCTCATGGTCAACACCTTCGAGCCGCGCCTCTCCGGCGGCGACATGCACCAGGTCAAAAAGACCCGCCAATACCTCCAGTCGCTCGGCGTCCACGTCGACGTCGCCTGCACCCCGCGCCCCGATCCGCGCGGCTACGATCTCGTCCATGTCTGGAACTCCTGGTTCCCCGCCCAGACGCTCCCGCAGCTCAAGGCCATCCGCGCCCTGCGTCCCGACATCCCCGTCGTCCTCTCGCCGATCTACTGGAACATGCGCGAAAAAGCCTGGGCCGACCGCGCCGTCCCCGCGATCTTCGCCGAGGCGCGCTCGCCGCAGCATCTCCATGAGCAGCTCCAGCTCCTCGCCGCCGACCGCTTCGTCCACCGCGGCTCGAACCGCGCCTCCGCGCCCGAGCCGAATTTCAACGGCTACGAGCTCTACCAGCGCCAGCTCTTCGGCCTCGTCGACCACCTGCTCCCGCAGAGCCACGCCGAGGTCGCCAACCTCCGCGCCACCCTCGGCGTCGAGTTGCCCCACACCCTCGTGCCCAACGGCGCCGAACACGCCGTCTTCGACCGCGCCACGCCCGAAGACTTCGTCCGCCGCTACGGCCTGCGCGACTTCGTCCTGATCGTCGGTCTCGTCGAACCGCGAAAAAACCAGCTCATGCTCCTCCACGCGCTGAAGGAGACCGGCCTGCCCGTCGTCGTCATCGGCCGCCACTACGACCTCGGTTACTACCGCCTCTGCCGCGAACACGCGCCGAAGAACGCGCTCTTCATCGACCACCTCCCGCACGAGCAGCTCGCCTCCGCCTTCAAGGCCGCCCGCGTCCACTGCCTGCCGAGCTGGATGGAGTGCGCCGCCTTCGCCAACGTCGAGGCCGCCCTCTGCGGCTGCGCCCTCGCCGTCAGCGACCGCACCTCCGAGAAGGAATACTTCGGCGACAACGCCTACGCCTGCGACCCGGGCAACCTCGTCTCGATCCGCAACGCCGTCCTCGCCGCCTGGCGCAACCACGCCGCCGACGCGTCGAAACGCGAGGCCCTGCGCGAACAGTTCCGCACCCGCTACACCTGGGAGGCCGCCGCCCGCGCCACTTTCGCCGGCTACGAGGCCGCCCTCGCCGCGCGCCGCGGCGCCTCCGCATCCGCCCACGCCTGATCGCGATTCCCCATGGCCTCCCCGCGCCTGCTCATCCTCGACGAACCCGCCCGCCACCGCGAGCTCTACGGGCGCGCCCTCGACTCGCTGGGCGCGGAGAAGCTGTCGCCCGCCGGCGTCACGCCCGACGACCTCGCCGCGCTCGCGCCCGACGCCGTCCTGCTCAGCCGCGAATGGACGCCCGAGTGGCGCCTGCTCGCCGCCGCCGCGCGCCGCGCCTCCATCCCCGTGATCTACGTCATGGATGGCGTGATCGAGTGGTCCTACGTCTGGAACAACCTCAGCCACATCAAACCTTCCGGCGCCTTCCTCCAGCCTCTGCTCGCCGACCACCTCTGCGTCATCGGCCGACACCCCGCGCGCGTCCTCGCCTCCTGGGGCCTCGCCGAACACATCCACGTCATCGGCCTCCCGCGCTTCGACGCCTATGATCGCTCGCGTCGCGTCGAGGCCGGCCGCGCACCGCGCATCCTCGTCGCCACCGCGCGCACCGCCGGCCACGACCCCGAGCAACAGCTCATGCTCCGCCGCGCGCTGCGCGATCTGCACGCCTTCTTCGCCGCGCACCCGACGCTTCGCCCGGTCTGGCGCATCGCCGCCGATCTCGCCGAGGACATCGGCGTGCGCCCCGACACCGCGGGCACCTTCGCCGAGGCCCTCGCCGATGCCGACGCGCTCATCACCTCGCCGTCCACCTGCCTGCTCGAGGCGATGCTCAAGGGCGTTCCCGTCGCGCAGCTCGATTACCGCCCCGCCCCGCTCTACACGGCGTCGGCCTGGGAAATTCGTTCCGCCGAACACCTCGCTCCGGTCGTCGCCGAGCTTCTCGCGCCGCCGCCGGCCAAGCTCGCCTGGCAGGACGCCTGTCTCCGCGACGAACTCGAGCTCGGCGACGCGTCCGCCCGCCTGGCCGAGATCGTCTCCGCCGCCATCGCGCGCCGCCCGGTCGTATCCGCCGCCGCGAACGACTCCGCCGCGACCCCCGAGCCCGGCCGCCTGGATTTCCGCCAGATCCACTCCGAGCTCAGCCTTTTCTCCGCCGCGCCCGCCGCCTCGCTCGCCTACGAGCTCGACGCCGCCCACCGCCTGCTCCGCCAGGCGCGCGAACAACGGATCGCCGCCGTCCGCGAGGCCTCCGAACTCGTCGAGGCCGCCTTCGCGCACGAACTCGCCGCGCTCCGGGCCTTTCCGCTCATCGACCACCTCGCCGAGGCCGAGATCGTCCGCGAACGTCACGGCGCCGTCTCCGCCGGCGTCGCCACGATCGGCGGCCACACCCGTCGCACGCTTTTCTTCGGCGCGCCGGCGATCGCCGGTTGGCTCCTGCCCAAAGGCGAGCCCGGCCTGCTCGCCTTCGCCCTCTCCACCCACCCCGACACCTGGACCAACCCCGAGAGCGGCCCCTGCCGCTTCGTCGTGCGCCTCAACGGGGACGTGCTCGTCGACCAGACCGTCGACCCGGCCCGCGAGGAGGACCGCCGCTGGCATTGGTTCAACCTTCCCCTGCCCGCGCATCCCAAGGGCCCCGCCCACCGCCACGCGCTCATCCTCGAAGTGAGCGGCGTCGACGGCGAGGCCTTCCGCTGGGGTCTTTGGCGCAACCCCGTCGCCATCTGGACCACCGATCCCTCCCTGCAACCCGACGCCCACGCCCCGCTCGCCGCCCGTCAGCCCGATTACTACGTGCCCGGCCGCAGCGTCGTCTAACTCGTCCCGATTCCCGCCATGTCCTCCAGCCCCCTCGCCCGGCCCGCCCCCGGCCTCGTTCGCCCCGCCTCCGCCCCCCGCCCCGTCCTCTGCAACAGCTGGCCCAAGGCGGGCACCCACGCGCTCCTCGAGCTCGCCCGCCTCGCGCTCGGCGACGGCCCCTGGTATGGCGACCCCGACATCAAATACCCCGAGGGCGAACACATCTTCGTCGCGCGCGCCACCGAGAGCCTCGCCCGCCACGCCGGAGGCGCCTGCGTCATCAAGGGACACTTCGGCCGCGGCCCGCTCATCGAGTCCTTTCTCGCCGAGCACGACTTCGCCCACCTCTTCGCCGTTCGCGATCCGCGCGAGGTCGTCTGCTCCACCTGGCGCTGGCTGCGCGACCTCCGCCGCCACTGGGCCATCAGCCGGCACCTCGCCCCCCTCTCCCCCGACGAGCAGATCTCCGCCATCATCCGCGGCCTTCCCGTGCTGGCGCCCTTCGACGCCGACCGCGACGTCCGCTGGGATCTGCCGCTGCCCGGCCGCTACGCCGCGCTCACCCGCTGGCTCGATTCGCCCGACTGCTGCGTGCTCGCCTACGAGGATCTCGCCGGCATGCGCGGCGCCTCCGCCCAGTTCTCCGCCGTCGAGCGCGCGCTGGGCCACATGCGGCTGCCTTTCGACCGCGCCGACGTCGTCCGCGTCGCGGGCCTGGTCTGCAACCCCGCCTCCGCCACCTTCCACTCCGGCCCCGCCTCCCACTGGGAAAAGCACTTCACCGCCGAGCACCGCCGCCTCTTCGTCGAGCTCGGAGGCGAGGAGCTGGTCGAACGCCTCGGCTACGAGCCCACCCTGCCCCGGCGCCCTCGCCCGCTCGCCCGCGCCCGCGGCGCGGCCGCCCCGGAAGCCGAGGCCGAGAGCGACGCCGGTCCCGATCTGCGGGCCTTCGTCGACCAGCTCGCCCGCTTTTTCGGCGCGGCCGCCCCGGTGCAGGTCGAGTTCGCCTCCGCCTCGGGGGCCCTCGTCGTCGCGCATCACGCCGGCTCGCCGCTGGCCATCCAGGAAAGCGTCGAAACCTCGCCCGACTTCCCCCGCCTGCCGCTCGCCGACGGCGCCGCGCCCGCGCTCTTCAACCTCGGCACGATCGCCTCGCTCGACGATCGCGCCCTCGACGCCTGGCTGCCCGAACTGCGCCGCGTCGCCCGCGGCCCGGCGTGGATCGCCCTCGAGTCCTCGCCCGGACGCGACCGCGCATGGTGGGAAAACCGCTTCATCGAGGCCGGCTTTCGCAAGCATCCGCTCGCCCAGACCCTCGTCCCCTTCGAGGCGCTCGAGGACGAGTCGCAGGGCCTCCTGCTCGTTCTCGAGGCCATCCCCCCGGCCGTCCTCGCCCGCCGGCCGCTCGCCGCGCTCCGCGCCGAACGGGACCTCCACATGGACATGCTACGCGAACCGGGCCTCCGCTCCGACGCCCACCTCGCCCGCTACGTCCTCGCCCGCGAACTGATCCCCGCCCGCGCCCGCGTCCTCGACGCCGCCTGCGGCCTCGGCTACGGCGCCGCCGCGCTCGCCCGGGACTCCTCGGCCGCCGCCGTCATCGGCGTCGATCTCTGCGCCTCCTCCGTGGCCTACGCCCGCGAGGTCTACGAACCGCTTTCGCCCGTTCTCCAGTTCCACGCCCACGACGCCACCCGCCTGCCCTGGATCGGCGACGGCACGATCGACCTCGTCGTGAGCTTCGAGACGCTCGAGCACGTGCCCAACCCGGAGCGCCTGCTCCGCGAGTTCGCCCGCGTGCTCAAGCCCGGCGGCCTGCTCATCGCCTCCGTGCCCAACCTCTGGATCGACGAACAGGGCCGCAACCCCGTGCCCTACCACCTCCACGTCTACGACCACGAGCAGTTCCACGGGCAGATCGCGCGGCACCTCGAGTGGCGGGCCCTCTACCGTCAAAACGCGGGCGGCGGCTGGAAACGCCCGCAGCCGCGCTCCCTGCGCCTCGTCCCCGACGGCGCCCCGACCGACGAGGATCTCCGCGACGCCGAGTGGTGGATCGCGGTCGCGCGAAAAGCCGCCTGAGACGGCCCGCCCCGCCATGCCCCGCGAGCCGGTGCTCGTCCTCGGCGACTCCCACGCCGCCGTCTTCCGCCACCCGCGCTTCGCCCGGGACCATCCGGACGTCGACTGGCGGATCGTGCTCGTCCACGGCGCCACCGCCTCCGGGCTGGAGAACCCCAACGACTCCCGCACCCGCGCCTACCCGACCTTTCGCCGCGCCCTCGACGAGGGCCGCGAGCGGCGCGTCGTCGTCACCCTCGGCGAGGTCGACACCGGATTCGTCATCTGGTATCGAGCCTTCAAATACAACGAGCCGCTCTTCGCCATGCTCGGGCGCGCCGTCGACGCCTACGCGCGCTTCCTCTCCGAGGCGTCCGCCCGGGCGGACGTCCTCTGCCTGGGCGCCCCCCTGCCCACCATCCGCGACGGGGCCGCCTGGGGCGAGGTCGCGAACCTGCGCCGCGAGGTTCGCGCCCCGCAACTCGCCCGCACCGCCCTCACCCTGGAGTTCAACCGGCGCGTCCGCGTCTTCTGCCGCTCCCGGGGAATCTCGTTCCTGGACCTCGACGCCGTCTCGCTCGGCCCGGACGGGCTGGTGCGCCCGGAGCTGCTCAACACCAACCCCGCCGACCACCATTACGAACCCGGCCCCTACGCCGACCTCGTCTCGCCCCGCATGACCGGGTTTCTGGGCCGCGCGACTCGGGCCGCTCAAGAAGCGCCCCCGGCGTGACGAAACAGGACGGCGTGACCTTGCGCCCGGCCCGTCTCGCCCTCGCCTCCGCCCTGCTCCTCCTCGCGGGAGCCGGCCTTCGCGAGCGCGCGCCCGCCTCCGCGCCTCCGGCGTCCGCTCCGACCGAAGCGGAATTCGCCCGCACCCCCGGGCGGCCGCACCCCGACGCTTTCGCGGAATCCCCCGCGCCCGTCGCCGAGGATTCCCCCGCCCCGCCGCTTCCCCCCGGCGTCACCGGCTCCTGGATCGGTCGCTTCGACGCCCCCCTCGCTTCCCTCGCCCCCACCCCCGCGCGGGATTTCACGCCCCCGGTAGACCTCTCGATCCCCGTCTCCGCCGACGAACGCATCCCGGTGCGCCTGCGCCGCTTCGACGTCGCCGAGCCCGACGGCGGCGTCTTCACCGGCGAGGTGCCCGGCCAGCCCGGCGGCACCGTCGTGCTCAGCTACGTCGGCCGCGCCCAGGCCGGCGTCGTCTATCTGCCCGGCCAAAACCGCTCCTTCGTCATCAACGGCGGCGACGACGGCTCCATCCGCGTCGTCTCCACCGACCTTTCCCGCGCCCCCGGCTGCGCGCCCGCGCCGCCCCTCCCGCCGACCACCCGACCCTAGACCTCCATGCCCGCGCCTTTTCTCCGCCCTCGCGCTCTCGCCGCCGCGCTCCTCCTCGCCCTGCCGCTCGCCTCGCGCGCCGCCAACACCGTCGTGGACATCCTCGTGGTCTACACCCCCGCCGCGCGCGCCTACGCCGGCGGGACCAACGGCATGCTCGCCGCCATCAACTCCCACGTCGCCCTGGCCAACACCTGCTACGCCAACAGCGACGTCGCCGTCACCCTCCGCCTCGCCGCCGCCGCCGAGGTGAACTACGTCGAGACCGGAAGCTTCAACACCGACCTCGTGCGCCTCCAAAACGGCGCCGACGGCTACATCGACGAGGTCGCCACCCTACGCGACGCCTACGGCGCGGACCTCGTCTGCCTCGTCCGCCGCGACGCCGCGGCCGGCGTGGCCGGCCTCGCCTACGTCGGCAACGCCACGCCGTCCTTCGCCCCCTACGCCTACAGCGTCGTCGCCGACGTCTGGGCCGCCGGCAACCTCGCGTTCCCCCACGAGCTCGGGCATAATTTCGGCTCCTATCACGACCGCGCCAACTCCTCCGGCGCCACCCACCCCTACGCCTACGGCTGGCGCTTCTACGGCAACGACGCCCGCCAATACATCACCGTGATGGCCTACCAGCCCGGCTCGCGCATCCCCTATTTCTCCAACCCCTCCATCCTCTACCAAGGCCAGCCCACCGGCGTCGCCTACCCCGCCGCCAACGCCGCCGACAACGCCCTACTCCACGACACCAACGCCGCCGGCACCACGGCCTTTCGCGCCTCCTCCGCCCCCGTCGGCAGCGGCGTCCGCGGCGACTTCAACGGCGACGGCAAGGTCGACCTCGTCCTCTCCAACGTCTCCACCGGGGCGCGCGCGCTCTGGACCTTCGACGGCGTCTCCCGCACCTCCGTCCAGGTCCTCCCCGCCGGCGCGGCCGCCTGGCAGATCGCCGCCGTCGCCGACTTCAACCGCGACGGCCACTCCGACCTCATCTTTCAAAACTCCTCCACCGGCGGACGCTCGATCTGGCTCATGAACGGCCCCGCGCGCGTCTCGATCATCGACCTCCCCGCCGGCCTCCCCTCCTGGCGCATCGGCGCCGCCGCCGACTTCGACGGCGACGGCAACATCGACCTGCTGTTCCACAACACCGCCGACGGACGCCGCTCCCTCTGGCTCATGAACGGCGTCACCCGCACCTCCGTCGTCGACCTCCCCACCGGCATCGCCTCCTGGTATATCGCCGGCGCCGACGACTTCGACGGCGACGGCCATCCCGACATCCTCTTCCAAAACGTCGCCGACGGACGCCGCTCCCTCTGGCTCATGAACGGCGTCACCCGCCAAAGCGTGGTCGACTTCGCCCCCGGCCTCGCCGCCTGGCGCATCGCCGCCGCCGGCGACTTCAACGCCGACGGCCACCCCGACATCGTCTTCGAAAACATCTCCGACGGACGCCACTCGCTCTGGCTCATGAACGGCGTCACCCGCCAGTCCATCGTCGACCTCCCCGCCGCGACCGCCCCGTGGCGCATCGGCAACCGCTGACGCCACGCAACTTCCTATCCTGTCGCGCATTTCTTGCAGGCCCGAACAGCGGATCCTAGCCGGGCGATTCGCCCCATTTTTGTAAATTTTCGCCCAAACGGTCCGATAAACCTACCGCCCCCCAGCGAACCACTCCGCCCTCTAATGAAAACCACCCAGCTAACCGTCGGTCAGCGTGTCGCCTACGGTTTCGCCCTCCTGCTCCTGCTCGCCTCCGGTCTAGGTGGGTTCTCCGTCTGGCGCATGATCAACGCCGCCTCCGGCGCCGACTTCCTCGCCCACGCCGTCGCCCCCCAGGCCAACCTGGCTTCGCAACTCGACGGCGCCTCCAGCAGCGCCCAGCTCAGCGCCCGCACCTACTCTCTCACCGGCGACAAGGCCCAGCTCGACGAGGCCCGCAAATACCTCGCCACAGTCCAGATCTCGATGGACGCCGCCAAAAAACTCTCGGCCGAACAGCCCGCCCTCACCGCCCTCGCCGAAGGCGTGAGCGCCGCCGAAAAAGCCCTCGCCGCCTACGTCCAGGGCCTCAACGCCACCGAGGCCAACATCACCCAGCTCGCCCACATCCGCGAGCAACTCGACGGCTCCGCCGCCAAATTCGTCGACGAGATCACCATCTATCTCGCCTCCCAGGACAAACTCCTCAGCTCCGAGATCGCGGCCGGCGCCGAGGCCGCCAAGCTCGAGGAACGCCATCTGAAGATCCTCCGCGCCAACGAGATTTTCGAGCTCGGCAACACCGTGCGCATCCGCGCCCAGAAAGCCCAGGCGCTCCGCGACTCCACCCTCGCCGAAAAAGCCCTGCCCGACTTCGAAAAGATGGAGGCGCTCCGCAAGGAGAACCTCGCGACCACCCGCCAGGCCGACAACATCAAGCAGCTCGACGTCGTCGCCGCCTCCGCCGCCACCTACCGCGAAGGCGTCCAGGAACTAGTCCAGAACCTCTCCACCGCCGCCGCCATCAACAAGGCCCGCGCCGCCGCCGCCGACGACTTCGACAAGGTCGTCACCGAACTCCTCGATCGCTCCATCACCCGCACCCTCGATGTGTCCCAGAACTCGGCCAGCACCCTCAACGCCGCCTCCACCCGCGTCATCTGGGGCCTCGCCGCCGCCGTCCTCGTCGGCATCGCCGCCGCCGTCCTCATCATCCGCGGTTTGAACAAGCGCCTCGGCCAGACCGCCGAATCCCTCGGCCAGGGCTCCCTCCAGGTCGCCTCCGCCTCCGGTCAGGTCTCCTCCGCCAGCCAGTCCCTCGCCGAGGGCTCCAGCGAGCAGGCCGCTTCCCTCGAGGAGATCTCCTCCTCCATCGAGGAGCTCGCCAGCATGACCAAGCGCAACGCCGACAACGCCCAGGCCGGCAAGATCGCCTCCAACCACGCCCGCGCCGCCGCCGAGTCCGGCGCCTCCGAGATGGAGCGCATGCAGGCCGCGATGAACGCGATCCAGCAGTCCTCCCACGACATCTCCAAGATCATCAAGACCATCGACGAGATCGCCTTCCAGACCAACATCCTCGCCCTCAACGCCGC
>CAYTLL010000027.1:0-51575 GCA_964438755.1 uncultured Akkermansia sp.
GATGCCGGTGGCGAGGTAGCGGCCGGTAAGGGATTTTTCGATACGCTTGACCTCGGCGGGCGTGCCTTCGGCGAGGATTTCTCCGCCGTGGACGCCGGCGGCGGGGCCGAGGTCGATGAGGCGGTCGCAGCGCTCCATGAGCTCGTCGTCGTGCTCGACGACGAGGAGGGTGTTGCCCTTGTCGCGGAGGGTCTGGAGGGTCTCGATGAGGCGGTCGTTGTCGCGGGCGTGGAGGCCGATGGAGGGTTCGTCGAGGACGTAGAGGACGCCGGCGAGGTTGGTGCCGAGCTGGGCGGCGAGACGGATGCGCTGGGCTTCGCCGCCGCTGAGGGTGTCGGTGGGGCGGTCGAGCGAGAGGTATCCGAGGCCGACGTGATCGAGGAAGCGGAGGCGCTCGCGGATCTGCGGGAGGATGTCCTGCACGATGGCGCGGCCGCGTTCGTCTAGCTCGAGCTGGTCGAGGCTGTAGAGGAGATTGGCCGGCGTGGAGGAGAGGAGCTGCGGGAGCGAGAGCGCCGGGTGTTTGCCTTGAAAGTGGAGTTTCACGGCGCGCGGGATGCGGGCGAGGCGCTGGCCGTGGCAGTCGGGGCAGAGCGTGCCGGCGTCGGATACGTCGTCTTCGGACTCGATGCCAAATTCGCGGAGGCGGGCGGCGGGATCGTCCTTCTCGTCGGCGTCCTCGTCGGTCTCGAGCATCCAGGGGAAGACGCGGCCGTGGCCGCGGCAGGTGGGGCACCAGCCGCGCGGGGAGTTGTGTGAGAAATGTTTCGGGTCGAGCTCGGGGAAGCTCTCGCCGGTCTCGGCGTCGGTGCGGGTGGTGGAGAACCAGGAGAGCGTCTCGCCCTTGGGGTTGACGAGGAAGCAGGAGCCCTTGCCGAGGCCGAGGGCTTCGTCGAGTGCGGCGAAGCTGCGGGAGTCGTCTTTCTTGAGATCGGCGACGACGACCTCGACGTCGTGCTCGGAGTAGCGGTCGAGCTTTTGGAAGGCGTCGACGGGGAAGACGCGTCCGTCGGCGCGCATGAGCTCGTAGCCGTGTTTCTCGATCCAGGTGGCGATGGGCTGGTGGTGGCCCTTGCGGCCGCGGATGAGCGGGGCGCAGAGGTAGAGGTGTTTCGCCTTTTTGGCGGCGGGGGTGGCGAGGACTTTGGTGAGGAGGCGCTTGAGCTGGGCGGGGGAGAGGGGTTGAACGGGCTTGCCGGTGTCGGGGTGGTGCTGGACGCCGAGGCGGGCGTAGAGGAGGCGGAGGTATTGGGCGACCTCGGTGATGGTGGCGACGGTGCTCTTGCGGGAGCCGCGGGTGATGCGTTGCTCGATGGCGACGGTGGGCGGGATGCCGGTGAGGCGGTCGATGGCGGGGCGGGGCATCTGCTCCACGAACTGGCGGGCGTAGGCGCTCATGGAGTCCATGAAGCGGCGCTGGCCTTCGGCGAAGATGATGTCGAAGGCGAGGGTGCTCTTGCCGGAGCCGGAGACGCCGGTGACGACGTTGAGCTGGCGGTGCGGGATGGTGAGCGAGAGGTTTTTGAGGTTGTTCGCGCGCGCGCCCTCGAGCCGCAGGCAAGCCTGCGGCTGATTTGGGATTTGAGATTTGAGATCTGAGATCGCGCCGGAGGCGCGGGGTTCGGCGGCGAGGAGGTCGCCGCTCGTGTCGGCGGCGGGGAAGAGGGCTTCGGCGAGGTAGGGGGCGGTGGCGGTCTGGGTGCGCGCGACCTGCTCGGGCGTGCCTTCGGCGACGATGCGGCCGCCGTCGGCGCCGGCCTCGGGGCCGACCTCGACGATCCAGTCGGCGGATTTGAGGACGTCGAGGTTGTGCTCGATGACGATCAGGCTGTGGCCGCGGTCGACGAGGGCTTGGAGAACCTGGAGCAGGCGGGAGACGTCGTGGCGGTGGAGGCCGGTGGTGGGTTCGTCCAACAGGAGCAAAACTCCTGTTGGGATTTCAGATTTGAGATTTGAAATTTGAGATGCCGGCGCGGGTTCCGCGCCGGAGGCGACGCCGCCGAGGTATTTGACGAGTTTGAGGCGCTGGGCTTCGCCGCCGCTGAGAGTGTTGAGCGGCTGGCCGAGGGTGAGGTAGCCGAGGCCGACCTGGTCGAGGACGGCGAGGCGGGAGCGGATGGCGGGTTGCGAGACGAAGAGCTCGAGGGCGTCGGCGACGGAGGTGTTGAGCAGGTCGGCGACGGATTTTTCCCGCCAGGTGATGGCGAGGACCTCGGGTTTGAAGCGGCGGCCCTCGCAGACGGGGCAGGGGACGAAGACATCGGAGAGGAACTGCATCTCGACACGTTCGTAGCCGAGGCCCTGGCAATGGTCGCAGCGGCCGTCGCCGGCGTTGAAGGAGAAGGACGAGGAGCTGAAGCCGGCGGCCTGGGCGGTCTCGGTCTTGGCGTAGAGGTCGCGGATGAGGTCCCAGGCCTCGGTGTAGAGGGCGGGGTTGGAGCGCGGGGTGCGGGAGAGGGGCGACTGGTCGACGAGGACGATCTCGGTGAAGGCTTCGTCGCCGGTGATGGATTTGATCGCGGCGGCGTCCTCGGTGAGCTGGCGGCGTTTGGCGAGGAGACCCTGGTGGATGACCTTGTCGAGGAGGGTGGATTTGCCGGAGCCGGAGACGCCGGAGAGGGCGACGAAGCGCTGGAGCGGCAGCGAGACGGAGAGGTCTCGTATGTTGTGTTTGGTGACGCCGGAGAAGGTGAGCCAGCCGTGCAGGCTGGAAGCCTGCGCTACTTTGCGGCGGGCGGCGGGCGTGGGGATGGATTTGCGACCGGAGAGGTAGGAGCCGGTGAGGGAGTCGCGTGAGCGGAGGAGCGCGGGGAGGTCGCCTTGGAAGACGAGGTGGCCGCCTTTGGCGCCGGGGACGGGCCCGATCTCGAGGACGTGGTCGGCGGCGCGGATCATGGACTCGTCGTGCTCGACGAGGACGACGGTGTTGCCGGCGTCGGTGAGGGTGCGGATGATCTCGATGAGACGATCGATGTCGCGCGGGTGGAGGCCGACGGAGGGTTCGTCGAGGACGAAGAGGGTGTCGACGAGCGAGGTGCCGAGGCAGGAGGTGAGGCCGACGCGCATGGTCTCGCCGCCCGAGAGGGTTTTGCTCGTGCGGTCGAGGGTGAGGTAGCCGAGGCCGACCTGCACGAGGTAGCGGAGGCGGGTGAGGATGGACTCGTGGGCGAGGTGGACGGTGTTGGCTTCGCCGATTTGAGATTCGAGATTCGAGTTTTCAGATTCGCGTATGAGCGCGAGAAGTTCGGCGACGGGGAGTTGGTAGAGCTCGGGGAGGGTTTTGCCGTTCCACTTCCAGCAGAGGGATTCGGGCTGGAGGCGGGTGCCGCGGCAGTCGGGGCACTCGTTGTAGGCGCGGAAGCGGGAAAGGAAGACGCGGACGTGCGTCTTGTAGGTGTTCTTTTCGAGCCAGTCGAAAAAGCCCTTCAGGCCATACCAGGCGTGCGGCCATTCACGGCCGGGTTGGCCGTAGTCGGGCTCGCCTTCGAGGACGAGTTTTTGGTGCTCGGGCGATAGGTCGGCGAAGGGGACGTTGACGGGGAGGCCGATCTTTTTGGCGAAGCGGAGGAGGTCTTTTTGGGACTCGCCGTAGGTATCGCCCTGCCAGGCCTTGATGGCGCCGTCGGCGATGGAGAGCGAGCGGTCGGGGATGGCGAGGTTTGTATCGATCTCGATGATACGGCCGAAGCCCCGGCAGCGCGGACAGGCGCCGAGGGGGGAGTTGAAGGAGAAGAGGGCGGGGGAGGCGGGGCGGAAGTTGCGGCCGGTTTCCGGGGAGTGGAGGCCGCGGGAGTAGTGGCCGGCGGGGACGAAGCCGGAGCCGGTGGCGGCGGGCGCGAAGAGGTGGAGTTCGCCCTGGCCGAAGTGCAGGGCCTGCTCGGCGGCCTCGAGGAAGCGGACCTTGGCGTCGGTGTTGAGCGTGACGCGGTCTTGCGCGACGAAGAGGTGGTCGGCGGCGGAGAGCGGGGCGGGCTCGGCGAGGAGGTCGTCGACGCGGTGGGCGGCGAGGGCGGGCGTGAAGACGCGGACGTATGATTGGCCCTTGAGGCTGGCGAGGATCTCGGACCAGGTGAGGTTGGCGGGGCGCCTGACCTTGAAGGCGACCACGAGGGTCTGGCCGGAGTGGGAGGCGCGGGCTTTTTCCCAGATGGTGGAGGGCGTGTCGTCCTCGACGGGTTTGCCGGTGGCGGGATCGAAGCAGGTGGCGACGTGGCTGAACCAGACTTTGAAGTAGTCGGTGAGCTCGGTCATCGTGCCGACGGTCGAGCGGGAGGTTTTGACCGTGTTGGTCTGCTCGATGGCGATGGAGGGGCGGATGTTCTCGATGGCGTCGACCTTGGGCTTGTCGAGCAGGTCGAGGAACTGGCGGGTGTAGGCGGAGAAGGTCTCGACGTAGCGGCGCTGGCCCTCGGCGTGGAGGGTGTCGAAGACGAGCGAGCTCTTGCCCGCGCCGCTGGGGCCGGTGACGACGATGTAGCGGCCGAGTGGCAGATCGAGGTCGAAGCCCTTGAGGTTGTTTTGGCGCGCGCCGCGCAGGCGGATGCACTCGGGGGCCGGGCGGGCGGCGGAGTTGGCGGCGGGGGCGGACTGGGAGGCGTTGGAGCGGACCACGCGGGCACGAAGGTCAGCGCGGGAAGGAAGGCAAACGCGGAGAAGGCCGAAGCGACTACCTCGGGCGAGGCGGGCGTGTCGGACGTTTCAGCCGAGGGAGAAACTCATCAGGCTGTAGATGCGCCCGGGGAGATCCGCCGGGGGATCTCCCCTGTAGAGCCGGACGGTGGCGGCGCCGGGCGTCAAACCATGCCGGCGCGCCAATTTGGCGGCATCGGGGTTGGTTTCGGGGCAATCGAGGGCGATTTTTTCGCCGGGGCAAAATCCTGTCAGTGCTTCGAAGAGGGCGTCCGCGGCATCCACGTCGTCCGCCTGCAGGGGGCCGAGGCGGATGCCATGGTGGCATCTGCGGGCCACACCAAAGCCGCACAGTCTTCCGGTGCGGTAGAATCCCAAGGCTAGGCTTTCCGGCAAGGTGAGCCACGCCTCCAAAAAGGCCGCGCGCGAGAATCCCGTGTTTTGCGCATCGTAGGCGGAGAGGTGTTCGATGGTAATATCCGGCAACGCCTTTATGCCGGTCCGCCACGGGCGGGCGCAGGCGGAGGCGACGCCGTGGTGGGAAACGGTCACGTGATGAGGTTTAAGTCCGGCGCGGGCATACGCGCGCAGATGCTCCGGCACGCCGTCTCCCCCGATGGTGCGGTCGCCCAAGCGCTCGAACCCCGCCTGCAAAAGGTGCCAGGCATGCGTGGAGCGGCGATAGGAAGGAGCTACGACGAAGAAGCCCAAGTGGCCAAACCGGGGCGAGAACCGCACCGCCGATATTGCGCCGGCGAGATTGCCGCGCAGCTCCAAGGTAAGGAGCGAGCCGGGGTCGGCGGTTTCGAAAACAAAGGAATCGCAGGGTCCTGGGTTCCATCCTTCGGAAATCGCCCATTCCTGCGCGCAGCCTATTTCCCCGTGCTCCATGGGGCGAATGACGGCGTTTGAGATGCTATACATGGGTTATCCGTCTTATCGAACCAGGCGGGATAAATTTTAACGAAAGGGTCTGGTGTTATATGGGGTTAAAACCTTACTTTATGAGGCGGATCACATTCGTTAGTCCGAAACGAAGAGCTTACCGAAAAATAGGCCGTATTGTCCATCGGTCGATCTACCTTACTAGATATGCTAAGTATGGCGCCGGGGTTTCGTTCCGTCGCGTTGCATGGTTTTGGCATCGCTTTCCCGCCTGGGCTGGGAGGGTATTTCCTGCTTTCCGATGGCCATGAGTCCGCCATCTGGTTGCTTAACGGAGCCCCCCTCGTAATTTCCTACGTTTTGTCATGTCCACGCGTAACCGGTTGTCCTTGTTGGTTTCCCTGCTCGCCATCGCCCAAACCCGTTCGATCGGCGCCGAAGCGAGCCCGGGTCAGGGGCTGGTGGATCTTTCGTTGGAGGAGCTGATGGAACTGCCCGTGGAGTCGGTCAGCGGCGTGTCGAAATATCAGCAGAGTATCCGGCGCGCCCCGGCGGGGGTGACGGTGTTCACCTCGGCCGACATCCGGAACTATGGCTGGACCACGCTGGCGGATGTCTTGAGGGCGTCGCCGGGGCTTCATGTGCGTAGCGACCGCTTTTATGATTATGTGGGCACGCGAGGCTTCACGCGCACCTACGATTACAATTCACGGATGCTCATCTTGATCGACGGGCACCGCATGGATGATCCGATTTATCAGCAGGGCGCCATCGGCACGGATTTCATTCTGGATCTCGATCTGGTCGAGCGCGTGGAAGTCATCACGGGGCCGGGATCCTCCGTATATGGGAGCAACGCGTTCTACGGCGCGGTGAACGTCATCCCCAAGACGGGGCGCGACATCGGGGGGGCCGAAGTGGCGGTGACCGCCGGTTCGGAGCCGTCGACCAAGGCGCGGGTCACCGTGGGTGATCGCACGGCCGGCGGAGTCGATTATATCGTGTCGGCCTCGGAGTGGTGGTCGCGAGGGGAGGACGACTTCACGTTGCCGGCCTCCTGGAGCGCGGTCGGCGACACCGTCGTTCCGGGACGCTTGCGCGGCTCGGTCGCGGAAAACAAGGACGATATGCACCACCAAAGCGCCTTCGCCCGTGTCGCGTGGCGCGGGCTTTCCGGCGAGGCGGCGTATGGACGGCGAAAGAAAGAGGTGCTGCCTTTCGTTTATTATACGCCCAACGACACGGACGCCAACGGCGTCGACGAGCGGGCCTATTTCCAGGTAAAGGCGCATGGCGAGCCGACGCCGGACTCGGCGTTGCAGGCGAAGGTCTCCCTGGATGTATATCGCTATGACGGGTATTTTTCCCCGCCGTTCACCGGATTCACCCCGTTCGCCCCGTATGCGCGCAGCGTGTCGGTGAACACCGAGGTGAGCTGGCGGCAGACGATCGCCGACGCGCACACCGTCAGCGTCGGCGTCGAATATCAGGAGAATATACGGCAGGATCTGGGTGGTGACATTCTCGCCACCGGCACTCCCTATATCGATCCGCCGATTCGGGAGTCTTCGCGCTATTTCAGCCCGTTCGCCCAATTCGATTGGGAGATCGCGAAGTCGTTGCGGGCGTCTTTGGGCGGGCGCTACGATTACTACGACACCGGCGACGAGCGTCTGACTCCGCGCGTGGGTCTTATCTGGGACGCGCGCGCGGACACGACGTTCAAGATCTTGTATGGCGAGGCCTTTCGCGTTCCCAACCTCGCCGAGCGCTCCCGTGGCGAGTCGGGTATCGTGCAGAACCCCGACATTAGACCCGAGACCAATCGCAGCTGGGAGTTTATCGCCGAGCACCGGCTCGACCCGGTCTGGCAGATCGAGACGCACGCCTATTACACCGTGTCCAGCGATCTGATCACCACGGTGTCGACCCACAATCCGGCCGATCCCGCCGAGATGACTTATGGGAACGTGCAACGCTACGTCACCCGTGGTTTCGACATCGGTCCTTCGGCGTATTTCCCGTCCGGCGTGCAATTGCGCGGTTCGGTGACTTTTCAGGAGACTCGTGACAACGCGACCGACGACATCGTCGCGGATGCGCCGAAGTCCTTGGTGAAACTGCACGCCTCGGCGCCGGTCGTGGAGAAATGGCTGCGGGCCTCGGCCGAGGTGCTCTACGTCGGCGATCGCAAGGACAGCGGCGATCCGTTCGGGGTCGTGCGAAAAACCGGGGACTATGTTACGGGTAATTTCACCCTGCGCGCGTCTCGCGTCTGGCATCGCTGGGATTTGGCGCTCTCCGTCTATAATGTCGCCGACGCCCGTTGGTCGGATCCCAAAAACTACGGTCAGATCTCTTCTCCGCCCCGGACCTTCGTCGCTCGGGCCACCTTGGACTTTTGATGCGCCGACCGGCACAGTCGTTTTCGTCCGGGCGGCGTTTGGCCATGCTCGGATTTCTCCTGGCGGGCGTGCTTGCCGGCGGGGTCGGGCGCGCGCTGTGCGCTCCGCCGCCCGCGACGGCCGTATACGGGGGGGAGGAGGTGCAGGCGGTGATGCTTTTTAATTTCATCCGGTTCACGGAGTGGCCCGGGGGCGCTCTGCCCGCCCACGCGCCGTTTGTCGTCGGGGTGGCGGGCAACCGGGCCTTGGAAGACGAGTTGATCACCCTCGCGGACAAGCAGACCGTGCTGGAGCGGCGGGTGCGTGTCGTGCGGGTGAAAACGGCCAGGGATCTGGCGGGGTGCCATGTGCTCTACATCAACCCCGTCTCGAGTCCCGGCGAGGAGATCGGGCCCGATTTCGCGGAGCTTATGCCGCAGGTTCGGGGTAAGCCGATCCTCACCGTTTCCAGCGACGCCAGGTTTGTGGGCCAGGGCGGCATCGTGAACATCTACAAAGCCGAATCGGGGAAGCTGCGTTTCGAGATTTCGCCGGACAACGCCAAGGCGGCCGGCCTGTTGTTGAGCTCGCGCCTGCTTTCCCTGGCGCGCGTCGTTCCCGGGGCGGGTTCCGACAAGGCGCCCGTCAAGACGCCTTGACCGGCTAAAGAAGCTCGAGCTGCGCGGTGTCGGCGGGCGCGACGGTGAGTTTTTTCTTCGGCTTGGCGACGGGGGCGGAGGGGAGCTCGACGGCGGTCTCGTCGCCCTCGAGTTTGGCGAGGATGGCGCGGGCGCGGTCGATCACGCTCGGCGGGAGGCCGGCGAGTCGCGCGACCTGGATGCCGAAGCTGCGCTCGGCGGCGCCGGAGACGACGCGGCGGAGAAAGACGATGTCGTCGTTCCACTCCTTCACCGCCACGCTGTAGTTGCGGAGTCGCGACAGGTGTTTCTCGAGCTGGGTCAGCTCCTGGTAGTGTGTGGCGAAAAGCGTGCGCGGGCCCTGCACGGGATCGGCGTGGAGGTGCTCGACCACGGCCCAGGCGATGGAAAGGCCGTCGTAGGTCGAGGTGCCGCGGCCGATCTCGTCGAGGATGATGAGCGAGCGCGCGGTGGCGTGGTTGAGGATGTTGGCGGTCTCGTTCATCTCGACCATGAATGTCGAGTTGCCGCGCGCGAGGTCGTCGCTCGCGCCCACGCGAGAGAAGACTCGGTCGACGAGGCCGAGGCGGCAGGCGCCGGCGGGCACCCAGGAGCCGACGTGGGCCATGAGGGCGATGAGCGCGATCTGCCGGATGTAGGTCGATTTGCCGGCCATGTTGGGGCCGGTGAGGAGGGCGAGTTGTTCGGCGTGCGAGGAGAGGCGGGTGTCGTTCGGGACGAAGGCCTGCGAGCCGGCGGGGCGGGACGGGTCGCGGAGCATTTGCTCGACGACGGGGTGGCGGCCGGCGGTGATCTCGAGCACCGATTCGTCGACGAACTCGGGCTGGCAGTAGTCCCACTCGCGGGCGAGCTCGGCCCAGCCGGCGAGCACGTCGAGCTCGGCGAGGGCCTGGGCGGTCTTGGCCAGGGCGAGGGACTCGTCGAGGACGGCGGCGACGAGCTGCGCGAAGAGCTCCTGCTCGCGGGCCAAGGCGAGGTCGTCGGCGGAAAGGATTTCCTTTTCCTTCTGGCGGAGGGCGTCGGTGACGTAGCGTTCGCCGTTCACCGTGGTCTGGCGGCGGATATAGTCGGCGGGGACGAGGTGGAGGTTCGCCTTGGTGATCTCGATGTAGTAGCCGAAGTTGTTGGTGAATTTCACCTTCAGGCTGCGGATGCCGGTGCGGGCCTGCTCGGTGGCCTCGAGCTGGGAAAGCCAGGCACGGTTGTCGGTCTTGAGCGAGTGGAGGCGGTCGAGCTCGGCGTCGTGGGCGGCGCGGATGTAGCCGCCGTCGGCGAGATCGGCGGGGAGCTCGTCGTTGAGCGCGCGGGCCAAGAGCTCCCGCAGCTGGGGGAGCTCCTGGATTTGAGATTTGAAATTTGAGATTTCCGATTCGGCGCCGAAGGCGTCGACGGCGGCGTGGAGCGCGGGGACCTGCGCGAGGGTATCGCGGATGCCGCCGAGCTCGCGCGGATTGCGGAGGCGGTTTTGCAGGCGACCGAGGATGCGCGGGATGTCGCGGACCTGGGCGAGGGCGGCGCGGAGGTCGGCGAGGGCGCCGGGAGCGGCGCGGAGTGCCCCGACGGCGGCGCTGCGGCGGCGGATCTCGGCGAGGTCCTGGGGCGGAGCGGCGAGCCAGGTCTCGAGCAGGCGGGCCCCGGGCGCGGTGCGGGTGCGGTTGATGGCGGAGAGGAGGGAGCCGGCGCGCTCGCCGCGCGTGGAGGTGAAGATCTCGAGGTTGCGCAGCGTGGCGGGGTCGAGCAGGAGCGTGGCCGAGCTGCGGTGGAGCTGGAGGCGGTGAAGGTTCTCGGGCTTGGCGCAGAGGTTTTCCGTGGCGTAGAGGACGAGCGCGCCGGCGGGGCCGAGGGCGGCGTGGTCCTGGGCGATGCCGAAGCCCTCGAGGTTGAGCACGCCAAGGGTGGACAACACGGCGCGCAGGCCGGTGGCGGGCTCGAATTGGAAGCCGGGCAGCTCGGTCAGCGCGCGGTTGGCGGTGAAGGCGGCGAGGTTGTGCAGCGCGGTCTGCTCGTGCGGGGCGGAGCGCCATTTTTCGAGCAGGCCCTCGGGAAGGACGAGTTCGCGCGGGTCGAGGGCGGTGAGGACGGGCAGGAGGTCGCCGGGGTCTTTTTCCGACGCGATGCGAAATTCGCCGGTGGAGAGGTCGAGCCAGGCGGCGTGGAGGCCGGCGCGGTCGGTGACGAGGGCGGCGAGGAAGTGGTTGCGCGAGGCTTCGAGCTGCTTGGCGTCGAGGGTGGTGCCGGGGGAGAGGATGCGGGTGACGGCGCGTTTGACGAGTTTGCCGGCGACGGCGGGCTCGGCCTGGTCGCAGATGGCGACCTTGCGACCGGCGGTGAGGAGTTTGTTGACGTGGACGTCGGCGGCGTGGAAGGGCAGGCCGGCCATCGGGTGGTCGCCGCGTTTGGTCAGCGTGATGCCCAGCAAGCGGGAGGCGTCGATCGCGTCGTCGAAAAACAGCTCGTAGAAATCGCCGAGGCGGAAAAGCAGCAGGGTATCCTTCGGAAGGCCGCGGCGCACCTCGAAGTATTGCTGGAGCATCGGGGTGAGCTTGGGGGCGGGGGCGGCTTGGGCTTCGGACATGGCGACGTGAAGCGGGAGATTTACGAGAGCGGGGCTCGCCAAAAGCACAAAAGACATGAAAGTGGCTTGCCGGCGAAAGCGTCATAGCGAACGAGACTTTCCAAACCGCGACGCCTGGGCCGGGGGCGGGGCGAGCGGAATGCCTGCTTGACACCGTCGCGGGCGATCCGTGTTTTCCAACCTTTTCCAAATCCACAGCCCTCGTCCCTCGACCTTACATGGCCCTTAAAATCCGCCTCTCCCGCATCGGCTCCGCCCACAACCCCGTTTACCACGTCGTTGTCGCCGAAGCCCGTTCCCGCCGCGACGGCGCCGCCACCGAGATCCTCGGCACCTACAGCCCCCGCGCCAAGAAGGACGCCCTCACCCTGAAGGTCGACCGCGTCGACTACTGGCTCTCCAAGGGCGCCCTCCCCACCGACACCGCGAAGAGCCTGATCAAGAACGCCCGCAAGGCCGCCGCCCCGGTCGCCTGAGCGTCGCTTTAACCCAAGCCCTTTCGGCGCCTCGGATTCACGTCCGGGGCGTTTTCGTTTTATCCACAAGCCACGGGTTCGTCCCGCTTCGTCCCGTCACGCGCCCCATGCCGCTGCAAATCGACGTGCTCACGCTGTTCCCGCGCATGCTCGACGGCTTTCTCGCCGAGAGCATCCTCGGCAAGGCCATCGAGGCGAAGCGCCTCGGCGTGAGCGTGCACGATCTGCGCGCCTGGTGCGTCGACAAGCACAAGACCGCCGACGACCGTCCTTTTGGCGGCGGTTCCGGCATGGTGATGAAGCCCGAGCCGGTCGTGACCGCGATCGAGCAGCTGCAGACGCCTGGCTGCCGTCGCATTTATCTCACGCCCGACGGCGTTCCTTTCAGCGAAAAAATCGCCCGCGAGCTCTCGACGCAGGCGCACCTTATTTTTCTCAGCGGTCACTACGAGGGCATCGACCAACGTATCCGTGACACGGTCATCGACCAGGAAATCAGCATCGGCGATTATGTGCTGACGAACGGCACCTTGCCGGCCGCGGTGGTGATCGACGCGCTCGCCCGTTTCATCCCCGGCGTGCTTGGGGACGAAAATTCGTTGACACACGAATCCTTCACCGGTCGTTTGCTCGACTTCCCGCAATACACGCGTCCCGCCGAGTTTCGAGGTCAGTCCGTGCCGAAAGTGCTCCTTTCGGGCAATCACGCTGAGATCGAGAAATGGCGATACGCCCGACGCGTGGAAAAAACCCGCCTCGTCCGTCCAGATTTGCTCCAAGACTAACCCACTTTCTTCACCTTACCGTCATGAATCCGATCATCAAAGAGATCACCGCCGCCCAGATCCGTTCCGTTCCCTCCTTCAAGGTGGGCGACGGCGTCAAGGTGCACACCAAGGTCCGCGAGGGCGACAAAGAGCGCGTGCAGCTCTTCTCCGGCATCGTCATCGCCCGCAAGGGGCACGGCATCCACGAGACCTTCACGGTCCGCCGCATCAGCTACGGCGAGGGCGTCGAGCGCGTGTTCCCCGTCAACTCCCCCAACATCGAGAAGATCGAGGTGGATCGCGAGTCCGAGATCGGCCGCGCCCGTCTCTATCACCTCCGCGACCTGAAGGGTAAGGCCGCCATGCAGGTGAACGTGAAGCGTTACGATTCCGAGGCCGCCGCGAGCGCCTGAGTCCTCTCTCGTTTTCCTTTCCTGAGCCCCGGAATTTTTCCGGGGCTTTTTTGCGCCCGCATCCGGCGATCCCGCGCTGGCGCGGCCCCGTCTTTCCCGCGGGCCCGGCCGGTTGATTCATGAACCGTCCTGTTTCCCTTCTGCACCTTTTTTCATCCCCTTTGTGCTTTTCGGGTCGACCCGCGGCTTTCTAGTTCTCGACCTTTCATTTCTTCCGGACGCAAGAACCCGCGTCACGACCTCGACACGACCCAACCCGTTCCAGCCCTTTTCCCAATATGGCACTAGACCTCGCCCTCCTGTCCCAAGCCGCCAACCAGGCCCGTGGCCTCGCAATGGACGCCGTCCATAAGAGCAACTCCGGCCATCTCGGCCTCCCGCTCGGCGCCGCCGAAGTAGGCGCCGCGCTCTACGGCGGCGCGCTCTCGCACTGCCCCAGCGCGCCCCGCTGGCTCAACCGCGACCGCTTCGTTCTCTCCGCCGGCCACGGCTCGATGTTCATCTACTCCTGGCTGCACCTCAGCGGCTACGACCTCCCCCTCGAGGAGGTTAAGAATTTCCGCCAGCTCCACTCCAAGACCCCCGGCCACCCCGAGTTCCACGAGACGCCCGGCGTCGAGTGCACCACCGGCCCCCTCGGCCAGGGTATCGCCAACGCCGTCGGCTTCGCCGTCTCCGGCAAGATGGCCGCCGCCCGTTTCAACACCGAGACCCACCAGATCTTCGACAGCCACGTGATCGCCCTCGCCGGCGACGGCTGCATGCAGGAAGGCGTCGCCCTCGAGGCCGTCTCCTTCGCCGCCCACCAGAAGCTGGACAACCTCATCCTCATTTTCGACTCCAACGACGTCACCCTCGACGCCATGGCCGCCAAGTCGCAGAACGACGACTTCGCCAAGCGCTTCAAGGCCCTCGGCTGGAACGTCCAGATCGTCGACGGCCACGACATCGCCGCCGTCGCCAAGGCCGTCGCCAAGGCCAAGAAGGCCGTCGGCGCACCCAACCTCATCATCGCCAAGACCGTCATCGCCAAGGGCATTCCCGAGGTCGCCGGCACCAACAAGGGCCACGGCGAGGCCGGCGCGAAGTTCATCGACGCCGCCCGCGCCGGCCTCGGTCTCCCCGCCGACCAGCACTTCTTCGTCAGCCCCGAGGTCCGCGCCCATTTCGACGCCCTCAAGAAGAAGTCCGAGCGCAACTACAAGAAGTGGACCAAGCTCTTCGCCGAGTGGGAAGCCGCCAATCCCGAGAAGGCCGCCCTCCTCAAGAGCCGTGAGGCCGCCGTCTCGACCGAGGACCTCCTCGCCGCCATCCCCGCGTTCGCTCAGGACGTGAAGCTCGCCTCCCGCGCCGCCGGCCAGCAGGTGCTCCAGCCCCTCGCCGCCAAGCTGCCCCTCCTCATCGGCGGCTCGGCCGACCTATACGGCTCGACCCTCAACTACATCGCCTCCGACAAGGATTTCGAGGTCGCCAACCCCGCCGGTCGCAACATCCGCTTCGGCATCCGCGAGCACGCCATGGCCGCCATCGCCAACGGCCTCGCCTACGACGGCATCTTCAAGCCCTCCGTCGCGACCTTCCTCGTCTTCGCCGATTACTCGCGTCCCGCGATGCGCCTCGCCGCGCTTTGCAAACTGCCCGTCACCTACATCTACACCCACGACTCCGTGGGCGTGGGCGAGGACGGCCCGACGCACCAGCCGGTCGAGACGGTTTCTGGTCTTCGCGTCATCCCGAACCTCGACGTGATCCGTCCGGGCGATCCGGAAGAGACCGCCGGCGCCTTCGCCGCCGCTTTCAGCCGCACCGACGGCCCGACGCTCCTCGCGCTTTCCCGCCAGGCCATGCCGATCCTCAACGAGGTTCCGGTCGAGGTCCGCCGCAATGGCGTGCAGCAGGGCGGCTACGTCGCCATCCGCGAGACCGCCGAGCTCACCCATATCCTCCTCGCCACCGGCTCGGAACTGTCGCTCGCCGTCGCCGCCGCCAAGCAGCTCGGCGCGGGCGTGCGCGTCGTCTCGATGCCCTCCTTCGAGCGCTTCAAGCGCCAGTCCGCCGAGTATCGCGAGAGCGTGCTGCCCTCCGGCTGCCGCAAGCGCGTCGCCATCGAGGCGGGCGTTTCCGGCCTCTGGTATCAATTCGTGGGCCTCGACGGCAAGGTGATCGCCATCGACCGCTTTGGCATCAGCGCCCCGGGCGGCACCGTGATGAAGGAGCTCGGCATCACCGCCGAGGCCGTCGTCGCCGCCGCGCGTGGTCTCTAAGCGTCGCTCAATATCATCTTTCGCAAAGGCGGGCCCCGTGCGGGCCCGCCTTTTTTATGCGGGGTATTCTGAAATTTAATTCAGAGCCGCAGCCGCTGACTTCGCGGTCGGGGCGGACTGTTCTCGGAGCCTCTTTTTAATACATATGAGCAACGCGTCCCCCTATCTGAATTCCCTTTTTTCGTTGGCTGGAAAAGTCGCGGTCGTGATCGGCGGCACCGGGGAACTTTGCGGGGCGATGGCCGAGGGGCTGGCCGCGGCCGGCGCCGAAACGGTCCTGGTCGGACGCAATGTGGAAAAGGCCCAGGCGCGGCTGGATCGAATCGCCGCCGCGGGAGGCAAGGCGTGGTTTCATGCCGCGGAGGCGAGCAGCAAGGCCGAGCTCGAGTCGCTCCTCGCCGCCGTGATCGCCCGCAGCGGCCGCGTGGACATCGTCATCAACGGCGCCGGCATCAATTCCGCGACGCCCGTCCTTGATATAACGGAGGAGGAGGTCGATCGCATCCTGCGGGTTAATTACAAGAGCGTGTTTCTGGGCTGCCAGGTGTTTGGCAAATACCTCGTGGAGAGGGGGCATGGCGGTTCCATTATCAATCTTGGATCCATGTCCGGGCTGGTTCCGCTCTCCCGTGTTTTCACTTATTCGGCGAGCAAGGCGGCGGTTCATAATCTCTCCAAGAATCTCGCCCGCGAGTGGGCGCCGAAGAACGTCCGCGTGAATATCTTGGTGCCCGGCTTTTTCCCCGCCGAACAAAATCGCAAGGTTCTCACGCCGGATCGCGTCGCCTCGATCATGGGGCACACTCCGATGAAGCGTTTCGGAGAGGCGAAGGAACTCGTTGGCGCCACGTTGCTTTTGGCGGGTGATGCCGGTTCTTTTATCACCGGCTCAGAGATCGTGGTGGATGGTGGATATCACGCCATGACGATTTGAGGGTGATTTGTAATAGATCGATATAAGTGATCCGTCCGGGATATTATTCTTTATATCGACTTGATAAAACAACGGCGCCGGGCTTTTTTCCCGGCGCTATGTTCAACGACCAACTCGCCAAGATCGAAAAAGCCAAGGCCGAGATCGCCGCCGCCGAAGCCAAGCTCGCCGCCGATCGCGTCACCGCGCTCGCCAAGCTCCCGTCGGATTTCGGTTACGAAAACCTCAACGCGTTCATCAAGGCGGTGAAGGCCGCCTACGGCAAGGGCGGCAAGGCCGCGAAGGGCAAGCCCGGCCGCAAGCCCAAGGCCGCCGCAGCCGCGCCCAAGGCCGCCAAGAAGGGCAAGCGCGCCAAGATCACCGACGAGGTGAAGGCCCAGGTGAAGGCGATGGCCGAAGCCGGCAAGACCGGTCAGGAAATCGCCAAGGCGCTGGGCATCTCCGCGCCCAGCGTGCAGAACATCAAAAAGGCGCTCGGTATGGTGAAGGCCCGCGCCGCCGCCCCGGCCGAAGCCGCTCCGGCCGCTCCTGCCGAAGCCGCTCCCGCGGTTTGATACTCCGTCGGTTTATCCGATTTATAAAAAAGCCCCCGATTCGTCGGGGGCTTTTTATTTTGGCGCCTGTTTTTCGCCGAGGACCGGGCGGGGGATGCGGCCAACCACGAAAACAGCTAAGGCGCTCGGTGGTCGGGCGCGCCGAGTTCATCGCTGAGTTCCACGCCCGCCGCCTGAAGGGCGGAGCGAAGCGGCGGACTGAAGCGGGCGAACATGGTTTCGAGAAAAAACTCGAATTCGCCGACCGGTTCCGGGGACGCAAACGACAGCGCGTCCGCGAGTCTCATCAGATCCGATTCGTCGAAATGTTCGTCGAGCACCGACTGGCTGCCGGCGAGGGCGATGAGTTGCGGGGCGTAACGTTCGACGGACGGATCCACGGCCAGAAGACGAACGGGGCCATGCAGACGGGCGGTGTCTATGCGGCGACCGAGGCCGCGCAGCACGGCGTAGGAAAAGGCGGCGTTGGCCAGGGCGGCCTGACGCAGCAGGGCGGGGCGGGAGGCGAGCAATTGCGAGAGATTCATGGAAATGACCTTTCGTTGCGGGTGCCCATGCACCGGGTTGAGGTTGGAGGTGTGCGGACGGAGCGGCCGACCACGAACGCGGGTCGGCGAGAAACGCGGACGACAACCTGGACGGCGAAGCTGAAAACCTGCGCTGACTGGAAAAGAAACGCGCGGACCCGATTCGCTGACGAACCCATACAACCCGCTTCTGGTCTTGGCGCAAGCGACCGCGCGCGGGAAAACTACCCACGTTATCCGTGTCACGGAGGCCGGACTGAACGGGACCCCGGCGAGCGCGGACTCAAATCACCGTCGTCGCCGGCCGGGGAAGCGCGGCGATCGCGGCCATGATCCGTTCGCTGGCGCGCTGGTAGCGATCCTTGCCGTCCGATTTGCGGTCGTAGTCGGCGGGGGCCAGCGGGCGGCCGAAGACGATGTCGACGGGGGTGCCGGGCCGGAATCCGCCGGCGCGACCGAGCGCCCGATGGCTGTCGAAGATGCGGCAGGGAACCACGGGCACGCTGGTTTTGCACGCGATGAGGCCGACGCCGGCCTTGGCGGGCTGGAGTTCGCCGTCGGGCGAACGCGTGCCCTCCGGGAAGAGCGCGATCGGGCGTCCGGCGGCGAGGGTCGAGAGCACGCGTTTGATGGCGCTCAGGTCCGAGCCGTCGCGATCGACGGGGATGGCGCCGACGCCGTTCATCCACCACGCGCCGAGACCGGGTTTCCAAAGCGTCTTGCGGGCGAAGAAGGCGAGCTGATGCGGGATCACGGCCCCGATGAACGGCGGATCGAGATGGCTCGCGTGGTTGGCGGCGACGAGGAAGGCGCCGTCGCCCGGCAGGTTCTCCAGGCCCGCGACCTCGCCGCGAAAGACCGCCTCGTGGGCGCAGTTGATCATGTAGTGACAGACCCCATACAGAGGATCCATCTCGAGCTGGGGAAAACCGCGGGGGCGGACGGGGGTTTTCATGCGGGACGCGCGAGGATCAGGGGGCGGCGAGGCGGGTGGCGATCGGGGCCGAGACGCGGGCGACCACGTCCTCCAGGGAGAGGAAGGTGGAGTCGAGGTCGGTCGCGCCGGGCGGGCAGAGGAGGGGGGCGGTCTTGCGCGAACTGTCGAGCCGGTCGCGTTCCGCGATCGAGTCCTGTTGCCCTTCGGCGGCGCGGCGGCGGGCGCGCTCCTCCGGGTCGGCGTGGAGGAAGAAGCGGAAATCGGCGTCGGGGAAGATCACGGTGCCGATGTCGCGGCCTTCCATCACGAGGCCGGCGAAACCGTGCTCGCGGGCGATGCGGGCCTGGTCGCGTTGGTAGGCGAGGAGGGCGGAGCGGACGGCCGGAATGGCGGCGAAGTGGGACACGGCGGCGTTGACCGCGGGTCCGCGGAGCTCGCCTTCGGGAACGAGGCGGCCGGAGACCTCGATCGCGGCCCGGCGTCCCTCGACGCGGGTTCCGAGCGCGAGTCCGTCGAGCGTCTTTTCGACGGCGACCGGCTCGGAATACGCCACGCCGAGGCGGAGGAGCTCGGCGGTGAGGGCGCGGTAGTGCGAGCCGGTGTCGATGTGCAGGAAATTGAAGCGGGCGCTGAGGGCGCGGGCGGTGGTGGATTTCCCGGCGGCGGCGCCGCCGTCGATGGCGACGATGAGAAAGGGCGTGGTGCGGGGAGCGGAGGACATGAATGAAAACGATGGGCTCGGCGGCGTCGGGCGGCGGATCAGGCGCGGGCGCGCAGCTCCGCCAGCACCTCGAAGAAATGGGGGAAGGTCTTGGCGCAGCAGGCGGGGTTGTCGATGGTCAGCCAAGGTTGTCCGTCCCCGAACAGATCCCGGCTTCCCAGGATGCCGAAGCTCATCGCGAAACGATGGTCGTGATAGGTGTGGATGACCGCGCCGCGCGCGGCGCGAAGCGCGGCGAGGTCCGGGGTGATGGTCAGGGAGTCCTCCGTCTCGACGACGTGTTGTCCGAGGCGGCGCAACTCGGCGGCCATGCCGGCGACCCGGTCGGTCTCCTGCTTGCGCGTGTGCGCGATGCCGGTGATGCGGGTGGGGCCGTCGAGGAGCGGGCTGATCGCGGCCAGGGTGAGGAAAGTGTCGGAAAAGCCGGAAAAATCTTTTTCCACGCCGCGCAAGGGGGCGGGGGCGGACCAGGCGGTTTCGTAGCCTGCGGGGTCGGGGGTGACGGTGGCGCCGACTTCGCGAAGGACGTCGAGAAAGGCGGTGTCGCCTTGGAAACCGCGGCGTAGGTTGAGAAGGCGGGATGAACCTCCGACCACGAGGGGAAGCGCGGCGAAATAACTCGCGGCGGTGGCGTCGGGTTCGATCGCGTAGACGCCTCGCAGCGAGTAGGCGCACACGCTTCCTTGGCGCACGCGGAAGCGAAACGCATCGAGCCGCTCGACGGGTTCCGGGGCGCCGGGCTGGAAGGCCTGCATGATGAGCGCGGTCATCTGCACGAACGGCCAGCGCACGCCGCCGACGGCGGTGACCTCGACGGGCGCGGCGCAGAGCGGCGCGACCATGAGCAGAGCGGACAACATCTGGCTGCTCTCGGTGGCGTCGATCGAGACGGGGCCGCCGCGCAGTCCGCGGGCGTGTATCTCCACCGGGAAAAAACCTTCGACGCCGGTGCAGCGGATGTCGGCGCCGAGTGCGCGAAGCGCGTCGATCAAGCCCTTCATCGGGCGCTGGTTCATCCGCTCGGTGCCTTGGATGCGGTAGACCCCGCGCGGGGCGGCGGCGCAGAGTGCGGTGAGGAAACGCGCGGCGGTGCCGGCGAGGCCGACGAACAGGTCGACCGCGGTGTCGGATCGGAACGCGTTCTCCTGTCCGGCGACGGCGAGCGTGCCGGCGGTTTCGTCGGCGCGGACGTCCAGGCCGAGACGGCGGAGCGCCTCGGCCATCAGGCGGGTGTCATCGCTGAACAAGGCGCCGGTGAGCGTGACGGGAGCCTGGCAAAGCGCGGCGAGCAGCAGCGCCCGGTTGGTGAGGCTTTTGGAGCCGGGAATAATCACCGGGCCGGAGACAGGGCGGGTGAAGGGGACGACGGGAAGCTGCGCGGGCAGGGCCATGGAAAACGTAAAGCGGCAAGGGAGATGGTCCGGGACGAAGGGGGCGAGTGTGAAAACACCCGCGCTCATCGGCGGGGGGCTCATCGACGCGTCGCTTTTAAGGCGGTCGCCCGTCGAAAAAGCGTTTGGACGAGCGTCCGGGTCGAAGCGGCGACAGCTCCTAGGTGCGAAAACCGTCGCGCCACATCTTGCCCCGTTCGAGGCGGGCGCGGAGTTCGGTCCAATCCGACTGCTCGAGGGCACGGCGAAAGGCGGCGAGTTCGCCTTCGTAGGCGGCCAGGGCGTGGAGCACGGCATCGCGGTTGTGCTGGAAAATCTCGATCCACATGGTCGCGTCGCTCCCGGCGATGCGGGTGGTGTCGCGCAAGCCGTTGCCGGCGAGGTGGCGCCATTGGCCGTCTTTGCCGGCGAGCGCGCAGGCCAGGCTGGTCGCGGCGGCCTGGGGCAGGTGGCTGATGTGAGCGACGATCTCGTCGTGGCGCAGGGGCGGCACGGTCACCACGGTGCAGCCGCAGCCGCGCCAAAAGCGTTCGAGCGTGGCGAGCGATTCCTGGGGCGTCTCGCTCGTGGGGGTGAGAAAGGTGACGCGGTTCTCGAAGAGGGAGGCGCTGCCGTGCTCCCAGCCCGTCTTTTCGCTGCCGGCCATCGGGTGGGAGCCTAGGAACACGGCGCCCGGGGCGCGGGGGTGCGTGGCGGCGGCGGCGCAGATGGGGCCTTTTACGCTGCCGACGTCGGTGACGATGGCCCCCGGCCGGAGCCGTGGCGCGACGAGGCGGTCCAGTTCGATGATTTTATCGACGGGAGCGGCGAGGACGACCAGGTGGGCCCGGCTCGCGGCTTCCTCGGCGCTGTCGGCCACGTGATCGATCCAGTCCTGGGCGCGCAAGGCGTCCCGGACCTCGGGGCGGCGAGCCCAGACGGTGATCGTGCCCGCGAGGCCGCGGGCGCGGGCGGCCCGGGCGACGGAGGCGCCGAGCAAGCCGGGGGCGAGGATCACGAGGTGGTCGATGACCATGATGATATAAGACAGGCAGGGTGAAAGCGCGCGGAGCCTTGTCGAGCCTGCGGGACGATGGCGGATCCGGGGCGGGCGGGGGTTCTTTTGCGAACCGGGCGCGTGTTGCTTTTTACCCGGCGGGTCTTTTGCCTTTCGCGCTTCTTATGTTGTCCCATCGCGCGCGTTATCGCCTAACCAACGCCTGGCAGGAATACCGTTCATGGCTTTTTACAGGCCTGGGCGTGGCCACGCTGGTCGTTCTGTGGTGGGCTTTGGCCAACACCGGCCCGGGGCGCGCCGTGACCCCCGTGCCCGACGAGCCGGCTAAACCTGACGACCCCGCCTTGGTGAAACTGGCGGCGGAGGTCGACGAGTTGGAGAAGCAATATCAAGTATACGCCTCGGCCAACATCATCACCGACGAGGCCTTCGCGGTCCTGACCGCCGCGCTCGAACGGCAAAAGGGCCTGGTCCGCGCCGCCCCGCGGGGCGACTACACCGCGCAGATGAATCTGGAGCGCCTGCAGGCGGAGTTCGACACCTTCGAGGCCAAGCGGACCAACCCCCGGATCGAGGCGTTGCAGAAAGACGGCGAGGCGGCGCAGGCGGAGATGAAGCTCGAGGAGGCCTCCCTGGCCTTTCGCGAGGCGATCGATCTGCAAAACAAGATCAACGGCAGCTCCGCCGCCCCGCGTCTGAAAAATTTCGTCCGGGTGACCCGCCTGGAGCAGTCCCTGACTTCGCTGGAGGTGCTTCCCCTCGTGCGCGAGAAGGACGCCTCGCTCGCGAAGGCTCGCGCGGCCGTGGCGGAGGAGCGTTGGGCCGACGCGCTCGCCGGCTATATCTCGGCCCGCGATTCCCAGGAGCGCATCAATCGCGACTACTCGAAGACACGTTACGCCAATCTCGGCGAATTCGACCGCCTGGAGGCCGAGATCGCCTCGCTCAACGCCGCGGGCGTCGCCGCCAAGGTCGACGAGCAGGAAAAGGTCGGCGATTCCTGGGCCCGTGCGGGGGATCACGTCGCCGCCGGAACGGCCTACGCCGAGGCGCTTTCGCTCCAGCAGCAGATCAACGACCGGTTTTCGCGCAGCCGCTTCGTCTCCTCGCCGCGGATCGAGGCGCTGGAGATCAAGCTCCAGACCGAGCGCTCGCAGCCGATCGCCCTCGAACTCGCCAAGCTCGACAAGACCATCTCGGACGAGTTGCGCGGACGTCGCGTGGTCAACGCCGAGAAGATGCTGCCGCGGGCGATGGAGCTGACCGACAAGATCGCGGCGGATTTCCCCCGCAGCCGCTCCGTCGACGGCGCGTTGCGGATCAAGCTCAACTACCTCGCGGTGAAGCGCGACGATCTTCGCCGGCTGCAGGATCTGGTCTATGACCGCCTGCTGCCCTTGATCGGGGTGAGCGATCGTCTGTTGCTCTCCTCGGAGACGCCCCAGGACCTCTACCAGGCGGTGATGAACACCAATCCCAGCCGCAGCCCGGGGCGTTCCCTGCCGGTCGATTCCGTGAGCTGGGTCGACGCCCAGGAGTTTTGCTCTCGCCTGAGCTGGATCATGGGCACCTCGGTGCGCCTGCCGACCGAGGACGAGATGCGCACCGCCCACGGAAACGGCGGCGGCGAGGTTCGCAGCTCGGCCGAGGGCGGCCGCGTGCTGGCGACCGATTCCGGACGTCCGAACCGCAACGGCTATCGCGACGTCCTGGGAAATCTGGCCGAGTGGGTCGTGGCGCCGAGCGCCTCCGACGAGGCCCAGATCGTCGGCGGCAGCTATCTCGACACGCCCGAGGCGATCACGAAGTTTCCCGTCGAGGCGCGGCCCAAGACGGATCGGGCGCGCCACATCGGATTCCGCTTCGTGGTGATCCTGCCCGCCGACCGGGCCTGAGCCCGAGGCGGGGATTGCGCGCAAGGCGTCCGCGGCTGATGGTCGGGCCCATGAACGCGCGGCGACTTTTCAGGGATGTCTTGGCCGCGGCCGCCCTGGCCTGCCTCGCGTCCGGCGGGGTGGCCGCTCCGATCGCGATCCCCGCGGCGTGGTTGCGCTCGCCTCCCGGCGCGCGCGAAGCCGCGTTGATCGAGGAGGGGGCCGGCCGGCATGGCTGGCCCGCGATGGCCGCGGCCTTGCGCGAGGCGGCGCTGGGGGCGTATGCGCGCGGCGACTGGGTGAACGCCGAGGCCTGGGCGCTGGCGGCGCGATGGGCCGCGATGTGGGGGACCTCGGAGGCGGACGAGGCCGGCCGCTGGCGGTCGGCGATGGAGGCGGCGGGCCGGCCCGGAGCGCGGGAGGAGCCCGCGGCCCCTTCGGATCCGGCCCGGCCGCTGGCCGAGCGCCTGACGCCGGAGCTTCGTCTGCGCCTGCTTTCTGATCCCGCGTGGTCGGCGGAGTATTTCGCCTTGGAGAAGCCGGTGGACCGGCGCGGCGAGGTGCTGGGGCTGCTGTCGCGCCTGCGACGGCTCGACGCGGCCGGCTTCGCGGAGTTTTCCCGGCTCGCGATGGCGGTGGCCCTGGTGCACGACACGCCGCCTCCGCCCGAGTGGCCGCACTGGCAGGTGACTCCGGAGGTTCTCCCCCGCCGGCTGGCCGCGGCGGAGGAGGTGTTCGCCCACCTCGCCGGCCTGTCCCGCGAAGGGAAATCGCTCTGGCGCGCGGACAGGCTGGAGGCGGCCGAGCTGCGATTCGCGGCGGATCTCGCGCTGTCCGCGGAGGAGCGTCGCTGGGCGGTGGAGAAGGTGCGGGCCCCGCTGGGGCGTCTGGCCGACACGTATTCGCTTGTTAAATACAGGATGGACCGCATCGAGGCGGGCGCCTACCTCTGGCCGGGGGCGGGCTATCGTCTGGAGGATATCCTGCGCGAGGGCGGCATCTGCGTGGACCAGGCCTACTTCGCGTCGCAGGCGGGCAAGGCGCGGGGCGCGCCGACGATCCTCTTCTGCGGGGCCGGGCGCGACGGACGGCACGCGTGGTTCGGCTACCTGGGCGAGGGCGGGCGATGGTCCATGGACGCGGGGCGCTACGAGTCGCAGAACTACGTGACGGGCGTGGCGATCGATCCGCAGACCTGGGCGGAGGTTTCCGACCACGAGTTGATGTTTTTGGCCGAGGGGTTCTGGCGGGAGCGCAACGCGCGGGAGGCTCGGGCGCACGCCGGGTTTGCGCGCTGGTTGTTCGAGGACGGCCGGCGGGCCGAGGCCGAGGCGGCGGCGCGCGCGGCGGTCCGCCTGGAGCGGCGGACGCTGGACGCGTGGGATCTGCTTCTCGAGCTGAGGGCGGCGCCCGGGCCGGAGCGGGAGGCGTTGGCGAAGGAGGCGGCCGGCGGCCTCTCCGCCTACCCCGATCTGCAGGCGCGCTACCTCGGGCTCGCGGTCGACAGCTTGCGCGCACGCGGCGAGGCGAAGGAGGCGGAGCGGATCGGACGGGATCTGGCCCGGCGCTTCGCCTCGAAGCGCGGCGATTTGAGCACGAAGGAGATTTCGGCGCAGATGGCGCGCGCGATGTCGAGTCTGCCGGTGGATCAGCAGGTCCGGCTCTACCGCGGCCTGTTGAGCCGGTTCGGGCGCGGGGCGGGTGCGGCGATGTGGGACGAGGTGGTGCGGCCGTTCGTGGCGCATTTGGCCGGCGCGGGCCGTTGGACGGAGGCGCGCGAGGCCTTGAAGTCGGCGCGCGAGGCTCTGGGCGTCGTCTACGGTTCGCAGATGGATACCGAGATGCGCGAGCTCGACGCCAAGCTGCTGGAGCTGGGGCGGACGGCGGGCGCGGCCAGGTAAGGCGCCCGGGCAGGGCTCAACGCCAGAGGGACACGAGCGGCTCCGCGCGGACCCAGCCGCTGTTGCCGTCGGGGAGAACGACGCGGCGCCAGCCGAGGAATTCCTTGTCGACGCGCGCGAGGGTGCCGGCGGGAAGCTCGGCGGTGACCTTCTGGTCGCCTACGTCGGTGGGCACGGCGCGAAGGGTCGCGGCCCGCCAGACCAGAACCGCGCCGGGCGAGGCGGCAGCCCCGTGGGCGTGGAGGGCGAGAAGGGAGGCGCCGAGCGCCAGCGTGGCCGCGAGCAGCGTGGAATGCCCGACGCGTCGCGCGTCGCCGCGGCTTCGCGAGGGCAGGTAGAGGGCGAGCAGATAGGCGGCGGGGGCGAGGGCGAGGAGGGCGGTCGCGGAGACGAGGGCGACGGTTTGCCAGGCGCGGGCGGGGAGGAATCGCGCGGTCGCGGGCGGGAGTCGAAGCTGGTAGGACGCCTTGGGCGCGGTGGCGGCGAAGAGTCGAGTCAGGGCCGGGTCGCCCGGCGCTTGCAGGGCGGCGGCGTAGGCGTGGGCGGCGGCCTCGTCCCATTTGCCCTGCTGGGCGAGGGCGAGCGCGAGATTGTGGCGATGGGCCGTGTCGAGCGGCGCGGCGGCGAGGAGGTCGCGCAGCGCTTTCTCGGCGGCGGGAAAGTCACCGCGGGCGTAGAGTTGAAGAGCGTCCGGAGTCCCGGCGGCCGGAGCGGCGGCGAAGGCCGACGGGCAGGCGGGCAGGACGACCGCGAGCGCGAGCAGCCAAAGCGCGACGCGAGGAACGAGGTGCGCGGGGCGAAGGGCCGCGAGCGGACCGCGCGGAGGCGGCGTGGCGCGGGCGTGGGCCTGCCAGGCCTGGGTGAACCAGTCTTTGCCCAGAGGGCTGGCGGGGCGGTAGAGCGCGCGTTCGGTTTCGAGCCAAAGGGCGGACCAGACGGGGTCCGGAAGATCGCGGGCGGCGGGGGTGAGCGAAGGGATCGCGAAGAGCGTGCGGGCGGCCTGTTGCCAGGCGAGGAGATCGGTGGAGGAGGCCGCCTCGGGGGCGGACTCGAGTCGGGCGAGGAGGCGGCGGAGCTCCTCGTGGGCCTCGCGGCGCTCGCGGAGCGGATCGTGCGCGCGGGCATGGCGGGCGGCGAGGCCGAGCCAGAGAGCGAGAGGGGCGAGCAAGGCGAGCGGCGTCCACCCGAGGGCGCTCGGCCAGGCGGCGCGAGGAGCGGCGGACACGAGGCCGGGCGGAAGCGGATCGGCCGGCAGCTTCGCGACCGGGGCCGGGGCGGTTTGCGCGGGGATAGGCGTCTCGGGCTCTTTGGCTTCGTGGACGGCGGCGTCGGGGCCGGCGGCGGGCGTGGAGGCGACGGGCGAGGTGGGCGCCGCGGCCGGCGCGGTGATCTCGATCACGACGGGATCGACGCGGAGGGTTTCGTAGGCGCCGGAGGACGGATTGAAGACGGAGATCGTGTAGGGGCCGAGCGTGCTGCGGCCGGCTTTTTGCGGGATGAGCACGAGGTCCTCGGAGAAGGAGGCGTCGAAGAGCGTGTCGGCCTTGGGGGTTTTTTGGGCGCGGGGCGAGACGACCCGGAATTCCCGGCCGAGGCCGCGCGGGCGGAGTTTGTCGATGGCGGGCCAGTTGCCCGTGCCCTCCAAGGTGAGCGTCCAGGTGATGGGCTCGCCCACGGCGGCTTTTTCGGGGACGATCTTCGAGACCAGTTTGAACTGGCCGACGGCGCCGATGAAGTCGGCGGGCGCGGGTAGCGGCAGCGGGTTGACGGCGATGCGGGCGGGCGTGGTGGTGAGGGTGAACTGTTCGAAGGTCGTCTGGCCGAAGAGGGAAAAGGGGTTGGCCTGACCGGTGGGGAGGTTGACGAGCTGCGTCGCGGAGGGGAGGGCGAGCATCGAGGCCGACGTCGCGGCGGGCGCGGCGGCGCGGGTCTCCATGGAGACGATCAGACGGGGCTGGCCGTTGACCGAGGTCTCGGCGCCGGACGGTTTGGACCACTCCTCGGAAACGAACGGGGTGGGCGTCCATTCCAGCGGCGCGGCGAGAATGCTGTTGGTGGCGTAGCGGCGATCGATCTCGAGGTTGAGCCCCAGTCGAAAGACCTCGCCGGCCCAGACGGGGGCGGCGGGCGGCACGAAACGGGCGGTGGCGATCTGGTCGAGGGAGAGTCCGCTTTGGCCGACTGTGGCGGCGGCGAGGCGGAAACCGGCGGCAGGCACCGTGAGGGCGCCGCGGTCGGTAGCCACGGTGAAGGCCGGGATGCGGACCTCGCCGTCGGGCCGCGCGGGGCGGACGGCGAAGGTGTAGACGATGGAGCGTCGGCGGACGGGCTGGGTGCCGAGGCCGATGCTGAAGGAACTTTGCTCGCTGCGTCCCGGCGTGCCGAGGAACGACAGACCGTCGACGGCGGGGGGCGCGGGCGGGTCCTTGGGCTCGGCGTCCTCGAAGATCAGGGACAACTGGGAAACCTGGTCGCGGGCGAGCGTGCCGGCGGCGGGTTCCCAGCGCACGGACTGGGCGCGGGCGATGCCGGCGAGCAGCAGCAGGGACGGGAGGAGAAGGCGAAGGAGGCGCGGCATGGGGAGGCGGCGAAGAGGGGGCGCGGGTTACCAGGTTTGCTTGGCGCCGGCGGCGCGGCGTTCGCGTTCTTCGGGCGGAGTTTCGGAATCTTGGAGGAGTTGGAAAAGGCGGGCGGGCGAGTCGGAGTCGCGAACGTGCTCGAGGCGCTGCTGGGGCACGGCGAGGGCGGGATCGAGGGCGGGCATGTCCCCGGTGGGTTCGCCGTCCGCGGGGCGTCCGGAGGCGGAGACGCCGCCCGCCTGTTGCGTGGGCTCGTCCGCGGATTCGGGCGGCGGCTGATCGGCGGGAGCGGCGCCCTTGTCCGGCGCGTCGGAATCTTTCCCGGGCTTGTCGGGGGAGGCGAGGTCGCCGAGGGGCTTTTCGCCGGGCGGTTTCGGCGATGAGTCCGGGGAGGGTTTCGAGGATGAATCCTGGGGCGCCCCGGTGGAGCCCTCCTTGGAGCCGGACTGGGAGTCGTCGGGTTTGGGCTGGGATTGCTCGGAAGGGGATTTGTCGGGCGAAGAGGAGGGCGACTGGTCGGAAGATTTTTGATCCTTGTCGGGCTTTTGCGGCGAGTCCTGCGGCTTCTGGTTTTGCGGCTGCGGTTGTTGTTGCTGCGGCGGCGGAGCGAGCAGGGCCTCGAGGCGTTTGCGGAGGGCGGCCCAGTCGGCGGCCTTGGGATCGGAGTTTTGGCCGACGGAGACGGCGGCGAGGGCGTCGCGGACGGCGCCTTCGGGAAACGGGGCGCCCTTGTCCGCTTGGGCGCGGGCTTGTTCGCCGCGCTCGGCGCTGAGCGTGGCGAGACGGGCGAGCTCCTCCGGCGGAAGTTCCGGCGCGGTGGAAAGTTTTTCGACCAGCGCGAGCAGCGGATCCGGCGCGGGGGCGGGCTCGATCGCGAAGGCGCGCGGGGTGAGGATCAGGGCGCCGTGGAGGCAGAGCGCGAAAGGAATCAGGCGTGCGATCGTCGCGGGCGAGGGGAGCAGCGGTTTCGCGGACACGCGCGGGACCGGCGGAAATTCGCGGGCGAGCGAGAAGACGATGAGCAAAAGCGCGGGAGCGAGGAACCAGGCGAAGAATTCCTGGCGGCGGGGCGCGGATTCGGTGCCGACGCGCGAGGCGCGGCCGCGGGCGATGGTTTCCTTGAGAAGAACGGGGAGATCGACCCAGGACGAGGCGTCGCGATAGGCCCCGTCGGTGGCGCGCGCCAGGTCTTGGAGCGTGGCGGGATTCAACCGGGAAAGCACGGCGGCGCCGCGGGAGTCCTTGGTCAGGCCGCCCTTGCCGTCGGGCACCATGGCGCCGGCGGAGGTGCCGAGGCCGAGGGCGATGACGCGCACGCCGCGTTCGGCGAGACGCTGGGCGAGCGGGCGCCAGGCCTCGTTCTCGGCCTCGCCGTCGCTGAGGACCACGAGGTAGCGGTCGGGCGGGGGCGTGTCGTCCGCGGCGGATGGCGCGGGGCCGAAGGCGTCGCCCGCGACACGGAGCAAGGCCGCGAAATCGGAGCCGCCGGCGGGGATCATGTCGGGCCCGAGCTCGTCGAGAAAGGTGCGGAAGATCTCGTAGTCGGCGGAAAGCGGACTTTGGAGGAAGGCGGTGCCGGCGAAGGGAAGCAGCCCCAGGCGTTCGCCGCGGAGCGCGTCGGCGAGGCTGCGCACCAGGAGCCGGGCGCGGTCGAGACGCGTGGGCGCGACGTCGTCGGCAAGCATTGATCGGGAGACGTCGACGGCGACGAGAACGTCGCGCGCCTGCGTGAAGGACGGGGTCGAGATGACGGCGCCCTGGGGGCGGGCGAGCGCGAGGATGAGGCAGGCGAGGCCGAGCAGTGCGGCGAGGGGGCGGGCGGAGAGCGGCCCGGACGACTGGAGCCGGAGTCCGGACGGGCGCAACAAGGCGCGATGGATCTTAGGCAGCGTCGTGCCCGTGGCGCGGGCGCGGGCGAAGGCGGCCGCGGCGAGGAGGGCGGCGGGGAGGGCCAGGAGCCAGAGGAGTTGCGGGTGCGCGAATGACACGGGGCTAAGGGGCGAGAACTAGGATCGGCGAAGGAGCGGAAGGGCGCCGAGGGCGAGAAACAGGGCGGCGGCGCCCGCGGGCCAGGCGTAGAGCTCGGTGGCGAGGACCTGGGTGCTTTGGTCGAAGGAGATTTTCTGGGCCCGGTCGATCTCGGAGAAGGCGGCGGTGGCGGCCTCGGGGTCTTCGGCGCGGAAGAATTTCCCCCCGGTTTCCGCGGCGATCTTGCGCAAGGCGGAGGGATCGAGATCGGACATGCGGCGTGTCATGCCGATACGGCGGCCCTGCTCGTCGAAGGCGGGGAAGGGCACGAGGCCATCGCGGCCGACGCCGATGGTGAAGACGGGGACGGCGCGGGATTTGGCGAGCGCGGAGGCCTGGTCGGGGGTGAGCTGGCCGCGGTTGTTGGCGCCGTCGGTCATGAGGATGACGAAGGCGCCGGCGCGGGGGGCCTCGGAGTCGGCGCGGGCGCGTTGGAGGCGGGCGAGGGAGAGGCCGAGGCCATCGCCGAGGGCGGTGCCGTCCTCGATGAGCCCGATCTGGAGGCGCGCGACCTGGCGCGCGAGCCAGTCGTGGTCGTGGGTGAGCGGGGCGAGGGTGTAGGCGCGGCCGGCGAAAGCGACGAAGCCGATGCGGTCGGAGGGGCGGCGGCGGATGAAGGCCTCGAGCACGGGCTTGAGGGCCTCGAGGCGGTTGACGCGACGTCCGTCGACCACGCCGTCCTCGGCGAACATCGAGGTGGAGAGGTCGATGGCGATGACGATGTCGTAGCCCTCGCCGCGGATGACGCGGGTGTCGTCGACGCGCTGGGGACGGGCGAGGGCGACGATCGAGAGGAGCGCGGCGGCGTAGGCGAGGCGCACCGGCCAGCGGCGTGCGGGCGCGCCGCGCGGGGCGGCCCAGGCGGCGGCGTGGGGTATGAGAAGAACGGATACGGGGCGGCGGCGGCGCAGCCAGGCGAGGGCGGGCAACGCGAGCAGCGCGAGCAGCCAGAGCGGCTCGGCGAGGCGCAACGAGCCCGGGAGCGCGAGGTCGGGAAGGATCTGGGCGAGGACGATCACGAAAGGACGAAGTCGGAGGGACGGGGGCGGATCGCCGGCTCAGCGGGTTTCGCGGCGGCGGAAGAAACGGACGAGGGAGTCGAGGCGGTTCTCGTCGGTTCCGACGACGTGGCGGCCGAAGGGGTCGGGGAACCAGGCGGCGAAGGAGGCGTCGCGGGCCTCGCGCCAGCGGGCGTGGGCGGCGCGTTCGGCGTTGCCGCGTCCGAGGGCGACGAGCCGTCCGGAGAGAGGGTCGTAGGCGGTGAGCTCGCCGGCGTTCTCGGGGTAGGCGCGGTCCCAGGGATCGTCGACACGGAGACCGAGGACGGTGTGGCGCCGGGCGAAGGCGGACCAGCCCTCGGGCAGAGGACGCGCGGGATGGTCGGAGAGCCAGACGACGATGGTGTGGCGGGGGGCGAGCGCGCTCAGCGCGCTTAATTTGAACTTTGAACTTTGGGATTTGAGATTCTCCGCCGCGGCGAGCGGCGGCGGCGGGGCGGCGAAGAGGCGGGCGGCGAGGTGGTGGATGGGGCCGCGGCCGTTGACCGGGGGGACGAGTTCGGCGCCGGAGGGGCGGAGGTGGGCGAGGCCGATGCGGTCGCGGTTGACGGAGGCGAGCAGGAGAAGCAGGCCGGCGAGCTCGAGCAGCGCCTCGCGGCGCGTGGCGGCGCCGGAGCCGAATTGGAGGGACGGGCTGTCCTCGAAGACGAGGAGCACGGTGACCTCGCGTTCCTCGATGAATTTTTTGCGGTAGGGTTCTCCGAGGCGGGCGGTGACGTTCCAGTCGATGTCGCGGACGTCGTCGCCGTAGGCGTATTTGACGACCTGGTCGAACTCCATGCCGCGGCCGCGGAAGGCGGAGCGGTATCCGCCGCCGAGCGAGGTTTCGACGGCGTGGCGCACACGCCATTCGAGGCGGCGGAGGGCCGCGAGAGGCGCGGCGGGCGCGGAGGAGGAGGGCGACGGCGAGGAGGCGGGCATGCGGCTGCGGACGACGGGGATCAGGCTTCGATGCCGGTCTGGACCTCGCGGGGCGGAGGGTCTTGGCGGAGGAGCTCGGTGTAGCGATCGAAGGCGCGTCGGGAGAGTTTTCGGGAGGCTTCGACGGTGACGGCGGAGTGGCTTCCGACGCGACCGCCGTCCATGAGGGCGCGGAGGTGATAGAGTTCGGGACTGGGGCCGTAGGCGTTGATCAGTTCGCGCGTCTGCTGATCGACGGATTCCCAGTAGCGGTCGCGCAGGCGCATGCGGAGGGCGAAGAGGAGCTCCTTGGGCGGCTCCGTGATCGTTTCCGCTGGGTAGAACAGATTGCCCAGCAACCGCGTGCCGGGGCGCGAGAGGATGCCGCCGCCGGCGAGGCCGAAGCAGATGGCGGCGCCGACGAGGAGGCTGACGGCGACCATGACGGAGGCCATCGTGCCGGCGAGTCCGCCCCCGCCGCCGACGAGGCGGGTCGAGAGGGCGGAGAGTCCAAGCATGGCCACGCCCAGCAGCAGGCAGAAAATCCGCCAGCCGCGAAAGTCCTCGGGGAGTTGGATGCGGGGCAGCACCGGGCTTTTATTTGGTTCCGGCGGGCATGGGGGTCATCGCCAGCACCTGGGCGATGATGCTGTCGGCGGTGAGGTTTTCGGCCTCGGCCTCGTAGGTCAGGCCGATGCGGTGGCGGAGGACGTCGGGCGCGAGTTCCTGAACGAGAGCGGGGGCGACGAAGTCCTGGCCGCGGAGCCAGGCGAGGGCCTTGGCGGCCTGGTAGAGGGCGAGCGAGGCGCGGGGGGAGGCGCCGTAGGAGACGTGGCGGGCCTTGCCGTTGGGGGAGGGCTTGGCGAGGTCGCGGGTGGCGCGGACCAAGGCGAGGATGTAGGCCTGCACGGCGGGGGCGACGTGGACGGCGTCGACCTCGGCGCGGAGGGAAAGCAGTTCCTCGCCGGAGGAAACGGGCAGGAGGGCGGGGGACTTGGTCACCTGTCCCCAGCGGGACATCATGGTGGTTTCGTCGGCGAGCGACGGGTAGTCGACGAGGAGCTTGAAAAGGAAGCGGTCGGTCTGGGCCTCGGGGAGCGGGTAGGTGCCCTCCTGCTCGACGGGATTTTGGGTGGCCATGACGAAGAAGGGCTTCGGCAGGGGGTGGGTTTCGCCCCCGAGGGTGACCTGGCGTTCCTGCATGGCCTCGAGGAGGGCGGACTGGACCTTGGCGGGGGCGCGGTTGATCTCGTCGGCGAGGACGAGGTTGGCGAAGACGGGGCCGCGGTGAGGGGTGAAGGCGGCGTCTTTGGGCGAGAAGACCATGGTGCCGACGACGTCGCTGGGGAGGAGGTCGGGGGTGAACTGGACGCGTTCGAACTGGACGCCGAGGGCGGTGCCGAGCGACTTGACGAGCAGGGTCTTGGCGAGGCCGGGCATGCCCTCGAGGAGGACGTGGCCGTTGGCGAGGAGGGCGATGAGGAGGCGCTCGACCACGTCGTTCTGGCCGATGACGGCTTTGGAGATTTCGGCGCGGAGTTTTTCTGACCAGGCGGGACCGTTGGGCATGGAGGGAAAGCGGGAGGCGGGTGAAGGGCGGAAAACCGGAGGGGGACGGGGGATTTGGGACTCGCGCGGCGCGGGGAGGTTGCGTTGGGTGACGAAAATCGGGCCCTATGGATTTACCATCCAAAATCCAAGAACGGCTGGACGCTCTGGGCGTGCTGGCGAGCGACGTGACGGAAACGTTCACGCGGGGTTCGGGCGCGGGCGGGCAAAAAATCAACAAGACCTCGTCCACCGTGGTGTTGCGCCATGGGCCGACCGGCACGGAGGTGCGTTGTCAGGCGGAGCGGAGCCAGGCGGCGAACCGGGAGATGGCTTGGGAGCGTTTTTGCGAAAAGCTGGAGGAAGGCGTGCGGGCGGCGGAGGCGGCGCGTCGCTCGGCGGTGGCGAAGGCGCGGCGCAAGAATCGCAGGCGCAGCGAGCGGCAGAAGGCGATTTTGGTGGCGGGGAAGCGGATGCGCGCGGAGGTCAAGGCCGGGCGGCGAGCGCCGGAGAGCCGCGGCTGAAGGGTCCGGGAGCCTAGTCGCCGCCGCCGGTCAGGCGGGCGAGCCGAGTCCGCAGTTCATCGAGGCTGAACGGCTTGGGGAGGAAGTCGACGCGCGGGGCGGCGAGGATCCCCTCGGCGGCGTTTTCGCCTTCGGTATAGCCGCTGATGACGAGAACGGGGAGATCCGGTCTTTGCGCGCGGAGGCGCCGGAGCAGGACGGCGCCTCCGAGGCCGGGCATGGTGAGGTCGATGATGGCGACGTCAACGGCCTCGGGCGCGTCGGAGAAGATGCGGAGGGCGGATTCGCCATCCGCGGCGGAGACGACGGCGTGGCCGCAGATTTGGAGAAGCCGCGTGGCGGTTTCGCGCACGGCGGGTTCGTCGTCGACGAGCAGGATGCGAAGTCCGTTCGGCGTGGATGGCGCGCCCGGGGCGGGCGTGGAGGCGGGCGCGACGACTCCCCGGGCGGCGGGTAAGTAGACGCGGAACGTGGTGCCGCGGCCGGGCTCGCTTTCCACCTGGAGCGCGCCCTGGTGGCCGCGGACGATGCCCAGCACGGCGGCGAGGCCGAGGCCCCGGCCGGTGAACTTGGTGGTGAAGAAGGGGTCGAAGATGCGCGCGAGCGTCTCGCGCGGCATGCCGCAGCCGGTGTCCGCCACCTCGAGCATCACGTAATCGCCGGGCGGGAGCTCCGGGGCGAAGACGCAGGAGGAGAAAAGCCGGGCGTCGGCGCGAACGGCCCGGGTGCGGAGGAAGATGTCCCCGTCGATCTCGTCGAGGGACTCGGAGGCGTTGATCACGAGGTTCATCACGATCTGGCGGATTTGGGTGAGATCGGCGACGACGGGCGGCAGGTGGGGGGCGAGGTCGAAGTGGAGGCGGGCGCGGCGGGAGAGGGAGAGTTCGAGGAGGGCGGTGGTGTCGCGGACGAGTTCGCCGAGCTCCGCGGGGCGCACGTCGATGCGGCCGCGGCCGGAGTAGGCGAGCATCTGGCGGCAGAGTTCCGCGGCGCGAAGGGCGGCTTTTTCGATCTGCTGAAGGGAGGGCTGGACGGCGTGGTCGGAGGGGAGCTGGACGCGGACGAGGTTGGCGTGGCCGAGGATGCCGGTGAGGAGGTTGTTGAAGTCGTGGGCCACGCCGCCGGCCAGCACGCCGAGGCTTTCGAGTTTTTGCGTTTCCTGAAGTTTGCGCTCGATGGACCGTTGTTTCGTCTCGGACTCGCGGAGCTCGCTGATGTCGGTGGCGATGCCGGCGACGGCGTAGATGCTGCCGTCGACGCGGCGCACGGGGAATTTGGAGACGAGGTAGGTGCGACGGCCCGGGGGCATCTGGTAGCTTTCCTCGAAGGAAAGGGTTTCGCCGGTGGCGAGGATGCGCGCGTCGAGGCTTTCCATCTGGCGGACGACGTCGGCCGGGTGGAGATCCGCGTCGGTGCGGCCGAGGATGTCGGAGCGGGCGCGGCCGTAGCAGGCGGCGAAGCTGAGGTTGACCAGCTGGTAGCGGAAGGCGGCGTCCTTGACCCAGATGACGCTGGGATTGTGGTCGATGATCTCGTCGAGGAGGGCGCGGCTTTCGCTCAGTTCGGCGGTGCGGAGTTCGACCTCCCGGCGGATGCGCCGGGTCTGGCGGCCCAGGTTGTGGAGGTAGGCCATGCTCACGAGGGTGAGGAGGCCGCCGCCGACCAGCGAGAGGAGGGGGGAGAGGGTGCGACGCGAGGCGATCCAGCCTGGCTTGGGGCGGAAGTAGACGCGCCACAGACGGCCGCCGATGGCGAGGTCCTTGACGAGGGTGTCGGGGGTGACGAAGCCGGGGGGAAGCGAGCCGGGGAGGAGGGCGGGCCGGTCTTCCCCGTGCAAGTAGAGCGGGAGCGAGGCGCCGTCGGTGACGTCGACGACCAAGGTGTCGTGGGCGGGCTGGATCGAGAAGCCGAAGAGCTGGGCGAAGCGGTCGTCGATCTTCAGCACGATTTGAAGGAAGCCGCCTTCGCCGCCCGCGCCGGGTTCGCGCCGCGAAGAGGGGGCGAGGTAGAGGCAGAAGACGAAGCCTTTGCCTCCCTGGATCAGGGGGAAGGGGGCGCTGAGCCCAAAAACGCCGGGGTGGGCGCGGGCCAGGCGAAGGGTTTCGGCGGTGGGCGCGGTGAAGATGTCGTAGCCGAGAGCGGCCTCGTTGCCTTCGGACGGGTGGATGTAGGCGATGATGGCGTGTTCGGGCCGCGGGGAGGGGGACTCGATGGGGCGGAGAACGCCGTCGGGGCCTCGTTCGCGCGGGGTGAAATCGCGTTCGAGGATCGTCCGCATCCTGGCGGAGAAAGCGGAGAGCTCCCCGGCCGGCACGAGCGGCGCCCACTGGACCGCCTGGATGGCGCCCACGCGCGAAACGAGCCGGCGGGCGGCGTGGTCGAACTCGGCCGGGCTGATCGAGTCGGAATTTTCGACGAGGACGCGCAGGGCGAAGAGCGCGCTTTCGTATTCCCGAAGGTTGGCCCTCAGCAGTTCGTTGCGCAGCTCGGCGCGGCGCGCGAATTCCTGGCGGATGCCCCGGTCCTCGGTGAACCGGAGGGCCCAGGCGATGCCCAGGCTGACGGTAAGGCCCACGACGCCCACGAGCGCGATGCCCACGCGTCCGCGCAGCAGGGCCGGTAGCTTGTCTTCGAGGGAATGGAGCATCTGCGGGCGGTTTGAACCGGCGACCGCGGGCGAGATTGGGGAAACCGGCACGCCGGGCGAATGGTTTTGAAGCGGAGGAGGTCCGGCGCCGGGGCGCCACCGGGTGGCTAGCGTGCGCGGGCGGCGGGGTAGGGCGCGGCGGTGCCGGCGCCGCGCGGGGTCGGGGTGATGCCGTCGCCGGCGAGTTCCTTGAGCAGCGCGCCGATGTAGGGGATGAGTTGTTTCTTGCGGCTGACGATGCCGGGCAGGTCGAAGATCTCGTCGCCTTCCACGCTCGGGTAGGTGATGCGCTTGGAGAGCTCGGGGTCGCCCTTGAAGAGGAGCAGCGAGTTCTGCGTGTTGATGTCGGTGACGAGCAGGCAGGCGAAGCAGAGCCGTTCCTGGGTGCAGAGATCGTCGAGGGCGCGGGCAAGGGCTTTCGAGTGGCTCCAGAAGTTGCCGAAGCCGAGCTCCTCGACCTGGGAGACGGCGAAACGCGCGCCGTCTTCGTCGTAGATCTTGAAGTCGGAGCGCACGACCTTCTCCGGCGGGTTGGCGAGGATGACGGAGCCCGAGCTGAAGATAAGGTCGGCGAGCTGGCGCGGATCTACGCCGGCGAGGCGGGACAACCACGCGAGCAGGGTGGCGTCCTTCTCGGTCGTGGTGGGGCCCTGGAGGTTGAGCGTGTCGGAGATGATGCCGCCCATGAGCACGCCGGCGATGTCGGGCGAGGGGGCGAGGCCGTCGCGGCGGAAGAGCTCGGCGATGATGGTGCAGGTGGAGCCGACCGGGTCGTTGATGAACAGGATGGGCTGCTGGGTGGCGAGCGAGCCGAGGCGATGGTGGTCGAGGATCTCTGTGATGGTGACCTCGTCGGCGCCGGAGACGGCCTGGGTCATCTCGTTGTGGTCGACGAGGACGAGCTTGGTGCGGGCGGGCTTGAGGATGTCGGTGCGGGTGAGGATGCCCTGGAGGCGGCCGTCGTCGCCGAGCACCATGTAGGCGGTGGTGCTGTTGGTGGCGGCCTTTTTACGGACCTCGGAGAGACGGAGCTCGGGCGTGACGGAGGCGAATTTCCGGTCGATGAGGCGGTCGAGCTTGGTGGCGGAGCGGACGAGCCAGGCGGAGGTGGCTGTGTCGTAGGGGCTGACGATGAGGCCGACGCCTTTTTCTCGGGCCTGGCGGATGATCGCCTCGTCGACGGGGAGGTTGCCGGTGATGACGAGGAGGCGCACGCCCATCTCGATCGAGCGCTGTTGGATGTCGCTTCGGTCGCCGACGATGATGATGGATTGCTCGGGCAGGATGCCGTCGCTGTGGGCGGCCTTGCCGAAGGACTTCACGTCCATGGCGCCGACGCGCACGAAGAGCTCCTGCTCGCGGGAGGCGTCGGGGAGGTGCTCGACGCGGGCGCGGAGGGCGCGGACGATGTGGTTGAGCGAGGTGTGGACCTTGCGCATTTCGCGAAGGGCCCGGACCTTCGGGACGAAGAAACCGCCGAGCTGGAAGATGGAGACGGTGCCGATGACGCGCTGGTCGGGGGTGAGGACGGGGAGGACGCGGACGTCGTGCTCGTCGATGAGCTCGAGGGCCTCGGCGCAGGTGGCCTCCTGGGGGATGGAGACGACGTTCGCGACCATGACGTCGCGCACGCGGGGCGTGACGTCGGTGAGGAGGACGGGCAACGGCTGGCGGAAGCGCTGGAGGATGGCGTCGATGCGCGCGTTGGAGTTGCCGGCGCGGGCGGGGACGTAGCCGAAGAGGCCCCGGGCCTCCTTGTAGGCGGCGTAGGCGATGGCGGCGCAGATCGAGTCGGCGTCGGGGTTTTTATGCCCGATGACGTAAGTGGCGTTCGGAAAAGGGACCGTGGTCATTATTGACGTTAAACTGAATCAAGCGGATCCGGGGCGCCGACGTAAAGCCCGGCGAGGCCGGACATGGGGACAAAACCGACTCCGGAAAACCCCGGTCCGGCGGGGCGGGGAGGGCCCGGGGCGGGAGGCCGCTCAGAGAACGAGGTCGGGGGGGACGTTCGCGAGCGCCTCCTCGATGGTGGTGAGGCCCTGTCGCACCTTGAGCATGGAGTCCTGGTGGAGGGTCTTCATGCCGCCCTTCATGGCGATGCGCTTCAGCTCGGCGACCTCGGCCTCCTTGTTGATGGCCTCGGTGAGGGCCTCGGAGTTGGTCATGAGTTCGTGGATACCGACGCGGCCCTTGTATCCGATGCCGTTGCAGGCGGGGCAGCCCTGGGGGTTGGCCTTGAAGATCGGGCCGGACCAGCCGATGGCCTTTTCGAGGAGCTCTTTTTCGCGGCCGGTGGGCTCGCAGGGCTGCTTGCAGTTTTTGCAGACGCGGCGGAGCAGGCGCTGGGCGCAGACGCAGACGAGGGAGGCGGAGATGTTGAAGGGCTCGACGCCCATCTCGCCGATGCGGGCGATGGTGCTCGGGGCGTCGTTGGTGTGGAGGGTGGAGACGAGAAGGTGGCCGGTGAGGGCGGCCTCGACGGCGATCTGGGCGGTCTCCTCGTCGCGGATCTCGCCGACGAGGATGACGTCGGGGTCCATGCGGAGATAGCAACGGAGAGCGCGGGCGAAAGTGAGCCCGATCTGGCGGCTCATCTGCATCTGGTTGATGCCGGCGAGGGTGTATTCGATGGGATCCTCGGCGGTCTGGATGACCACGTCGGGCGTGTTCACCTCGTTGAGCGCCGAGGAGAGGGTCATGGACTTGCCCGGGCCGGTGGGGCCGCAGTGCAGGATCATGCCGTAGGGCTGGCGGATGCACTCGCGGTATTTGGCGAGGTTTTCCTCCGAGAAGCCGAGCGCGGGGAGGGGCAGGGTGGACTTCTGCTTGTCGAGGATGCGCATCACGACCTTCTCGCCGTGGTTCATCGGGCCGGTGGCGACGCGCAGGTCGATATCGATGTTTTTCTTGGTGTATTTCTTGAAGACGATGCGGCCGTCCTGGGGCAGGCGACGCTCGGAGATGTCGAGGTTGCACATGATCTTCAGGCGGGAGATCAGGGCGCCGGTGACCTGCTTGGGGAGGCGGAGCTTTTCCTGGCAAAGACCGTCGATGCGGTAGCGCACGAGGAGGTCTTTTTCCTGGGGCTCGATGTGGATGTCGGAGGCGCCCGAGATGTAGGCGTCCTCGATGATGCGGTTGGCGAGCTGGATGACCGGGGCGGAGTCCTCGCTCTCGTAGTCCTCGGGCTTGGCGTCGCCGGAGGCGGATTCACCGTAGGCGTTGCTGATCGCCTCGGTGACGGAGCCGAGATCGACGTCGGACTCGGCGGGGCCTTTCGATTCCTTGAAAAACTTCTTCAGCAGCGTCTCGAGGAAGGAGGCGGAGATGACGCTGATCTCCTCGATCGCGAGCTCGGTCGTCTGCTGGAAGGCCTCGCGTTTGCCGAAGTCGAGCGGGTTGCTCATCAGCACGGCGACGTGGTCGCGCTCGAGGCGTTTGTAGGGGAACACGCCCTCGCGGCGGATGACGGCGTCGCCGACGACCTCGAGGAGTTTTTCGTCCACCTCGCCGAGCTGGTCGAGGGCGGTGACGAGCGGATGGTCGGTGAGTCGCGCGACGAACTTCGCGGTGTCGTCGGGGCCGAGCTGATACTTCGGGTCCAGCATGCGCTGGATGAGCGTGGCGGAGTATTCCGCGACCTCCTGGAGAAGGCCGAGGTCGGCCTCGGTGAACTCGCCCCGCGTGCCGGCGGAGAGCTCCTTGTTGAGCACCTGGATGGCGCCGATGACGGCGGAGCCGGCCTTGAGAGGCACGGTGAGCATGGAGCGCACGTCGAAGCCGGTGGTGCCCGACATCGAGTTCATGAACGGCGCCTGGCTCTCGCTGTTGCGGAAAAAGACCGGGGTCCCTTCGGCGACGACCTTGCCGACCACGCCCTTGCGGAGCGGCAGCTTCACCTGGAGAAGTTTTTCCGCGGTGGCCTTGAAGGAGGCCTCGGCCTTTTTGTCGGTCCCCCAAAGCGTCGGCGAATAATAGACCTGTTTGAAGGCGATGTCGTTTCCCTCGACGAGGTAGAGCGTCATCGATTGGGCCTGCAGAGCCTCGACGACCTTGGAGGCGGTGAGCTCGATGACATGCGCGACATCCTCGCGGCTGGGCTGCGGCTTGGAGATGACCTTGATCAGCAGCGAGCGGCGGAGCGTGTTTACGAGGGCGGGCGTGGCCATGAGGGGGAGGGAAGGGCGAAGCGAGTGGGCGCGCAAACGCGAGGTTGTGTCGGCGCCCTCGACCCGCAACGACAAAGCCGATGTCGGCGCTGTGGGCGAAATTGCAAAAAATGTTGAAGGCGGGCGGACCCGGCGGCGGGCGCTTTTCCGCATCGAAAGACGCGGGGCGCAACGCCGAGCTGGGCGCCGCCGGCGAGCGCGCCGCGGAGGCGCACCTGCGCGCCAACGGCCTGCGCGTGCTCGTGCGCAACTGGCGCAACCCGTCCGACGAGCGCGAGGAGATCGATCTCGTCTGCGAGGAGCCGCCGGGGCCGGGCGACGCCGCGCCGGTGCTGGTCTTCGTCGAGGTCAAGGCCCGCGCCGCCGGCGCGCGCGTGAGCGGCTACCACGCGGTGAACAAGCGCAAGAAAAGCGCGCTCTTGCGCGCCTGCCGCGCCTATCTCGGGCGCCTGCGTCCGCCGCCGCCGCATGTGCGCTTCGACATCGTGGAGGTCACGCACGGGGCCGACCAGGCCGGCGTGGCGGCGATGGAGGCGATGCGCCTCGACCCCCGCATCGCCTCGATCCGCGACGGCCGGCAGGTCTGGCACTACCGCGACGTGCCGCTTTTCCCGGATCGGGCCTCGCACAATCACGACCGGCATCGGTGAGCCGCGTATCGATCGAGCGCCGGGACGGGATGACCCCGCCTAATCGGTTTCATGCTGATTATTCACCGCATTAGCCTTGCCGGGGGGCGACAGCGGACGCGTAGTTTCGACCAATTTACGCCATGTCCGAAGCGCCTCGTCATCCCTTCCTTCAAGGTCTCAGCAAGCACCGCGGCACCCCGCCCACGGTGATCGTCATCTTTGGCGCCTCGGGAGACCTCACGGCCCGCAAGCTCATCCCGGCGATCTACAATCTCGCCTTCGACCACCTCCTGCCCGCCGACTTCTTCCTCGTCGGCTACGGCCGCAAGGCGATCCCCGACGACGAGTTTCGCGGCATCGCCGCCGGCGCGATCAAGGAGTTCTCCCGCCGCGAGCTCAACCAGGACGTCTGGAGCCACGTCTCCTCCAACACCACCTACGTCGCCGGCGGCTACGACGAACCCGAGGCCTTCAAGCGCCTCGCCGACCACATCGACGCGATCGAGAAGAAGCTCGGCCGCGAGCTCCAGGTCCTTTTCTACATCTCCACGCCGCCCTCCGTCTTCGCGCCCATCCTGCGCAACCTCGGCGCCTCCGGTCTCGCGACCCGCCGCCTCGGCACCGCGCTCCACACGAAGGTCATCATCGAAAAACCCTTCGGCAAGGACCTCGAGTCCGCCGTCGCCCTCAACGGCGTCATCCGCGAGGTGCTCGAGGAGCATCAGGTGTATCGGATCGACCACTACCTCGGCAAGGAGACCGTGCAGGACCTCCTCGTCCAGCGCTTCTCCAACTCGATCTTCGAGCCGCTCTGGAACCGCAACTACATCGACCACGTCCAGATCACCGTCTCCGAGGAGGTCGGCGTCGGCACCCGCGGCGGTTACTACGACCAGAGCGGCGCCCTGCGCGACATGATCCAGAACCACACCATGCAGCTCGTCGCGCTCACCGCGATGGAGCCGCCCGTGTCGCTCGACGCCGAGGCCGTCCGCAACGAGAAGGTGAAGGTCCTCAAGGCCATCCAGCCCCTCAACCTCGGCCCCGGCGGCGACGTCGCCCGCGCCCAATACGCCGCCGGCATGATCGGCGGCAAATCCGCCAAGGGCTACCTCGAGGAGCAGGACATCCCGCAGACCTCCGCCACCGAGACCTACGCCGCCGTGCGCCTCTCGATCAACAACTGGCGCTGGCAGGGCGTTCCCTTCTACCTCCGTTCCGGCAAGCGCATGGCCCGCCGCGTCACCGAGATCGCGGTCCAGTTCAAGCGCCCGCCCGGCACGCTCTTCGCCGGCAGCGACCGCTTCGACCTCGCGCCCAACACCCTCGCTTTCCAGATCCAGCCCGACGAGGGCCTCTCGCTCATCCTCAACGGCAAGGTCCCCGGCCTCGAGACCCGCACCCAGCCGGTGAAGATGAACTTCCGCTACTCCGCGACCTTCGGCTCCAACACGCCCGAGGCCTACGAGCGCCTCGTCCTCGACGCCATGATCGGCGACGGCACGCTCTTCATCCGCGGCGACGAGGCCGAGACCTCCTGGCAGCTCTACACCCCGGTCCTCAAGGCCTGGGCCGCGGCCGGCCGCGACGGCATGGACAGCTACGTCGCCGGCGGCTGGGGTCCGGCCAACGCCGACGCCCTCCTCGCCAAGAACAACCACGTCTGGCGCCAGCCCTGATCGTTCCCCGCGTCATGTCCTCCATTTTCGACGCCCTGCCCGGCCAGGAGACCCCGGTCGGCGCCATCTCCAAAAGTCTCGCCCGCATGTGGGCGACCGACGAGCGCGCCACCGCCAAGCCCGGCGAGGATTCCAAGGCGACGCAGGTCAACTTCGTCCTCCACCTCGGCCTGCACACCACGCCGCCCGACGCCATCGCGCAGTTCCAGACCGCGGTGCGCTTTTCGCGCCGTTATCCCTGCCGCGTCGTCGTGCTTTGCCCGACCCGCGAGGAAAACGTCCAGGACGCGACGATCCGCGCCAAGATCTACGGCGAATGCCACCCGGGCAAAACCCGCGGCGACCTGCGTTGCTGCGAGTTCGTCATCCTGAACTACCCGACCGCGGCGCGCGTTTTCCTCGAGAACCAGGTCTCCACCTGCCTCTCGACCGACCTGCCGCTCTATTACTGGGCGCACAACTTCGCCTCCTCGGCCAAGCTCGGCGCCTATCAATACCTGCTCACCAAGGCCAAGCGCGTGCTCATCGATCGCTCGATGGTGCCACCCGAGGACCAGGGCGAGGTCGCCTGGCCGCGTCCCGAGCGCGTCCGCGATCTGGTGCAGGCCCGCCTGCTGCCCGTGCGCCAGACCATCGGCCAGTTCCTTAGCGCCCACGCGCCCGCCGCGCTCGCCGACGGCCTGGCGGAAGTGGTCGTGCACCATGGCTCCGCCCGCCGCGCCGAGGCGCGAGTGCTCGCCGAGTGGTCGCGCGCCCGCCTCGTCTCCTGCGGCGCCGCCGATTCGCTCCGCGCCAAAGTCGAGGCGGACGCCTCCGCCGCGGCCGACTCGGTCGACGTGGTGTTCAACTACGCCAACGCCCAGAGCGTGCGTTTCCAAGGCGACTTCGCCAAGGGCTGCGCCCATCTCGTGGCCCGCATCGGCGGCTCCTGCACCGAGCTTTCCACCGCCATCAGCCTGCTCAGCCCCGAGGCCGCGCTCGCCGAGGCGATGTTCTTCTGATCCTTCCGCCTGCGGCGCGCGCTCACCGCGAGTCTCGCGCGTAGCCGCCGTGGAGCACCCAGCCGGAGGCCGGGTGCTCCCAGCGAAAACGCGCCGCCTCCGCCGGGCCTTCCGCGACGAGTTCTTCGCCGAGCCGTCGCAGCTCCCAACCCGCGGGGGCGCCGATCCCGCCGCCTTCTTCGCCTTCGCGAAGGCTCAGGGAAAACCAGAGCCGGGCCCGCTCCACGCCGGCGGAGGTTTGCAGTTCCGCCCGGTTGTCCGCCGCGAAACGCCGCACGCGGGCGAGCGCCCGCCCTTCGTCGTCGGCGAGGATCGCGTCGAGATCGGTCGCGACGCCTTCGACCCAGCCTATCCGCGCCTCTTCGTCGGTGATCGTCGCGACCGTCGCGGGAAGCGGCGCGCCGTCGCGGGCGTCTTTCCACGAGGCCGCGCCGCGCGCGCGGTTTGTCGACGCGAGCCGCAGGCTCCAGCCGGCGCGACCTTCGTGCCGGCGGAGGATCGGAGGCAGGAGGGCCCGCGCCTGCGCCCAGGCGGCGATGCGCGCGGCCCGCATTTCCTCCTCGCCATTCCCTTCCCCCGGACGCGTGGGCAAGGGCGCGTCGCGTTCCAGCACGAGGCGCCACGGCATGGGTCGTCCTTGGAAGACGACGCGAAGTTCCCCGGTGTTTCCGGGCGGCCAGGTCGGCGTCGCGACGGGCGGAGACGCGGGCCCGACCGTGGCGGCGATGCGCTCCAAATCTATCCGGGACACGGGGGGCGTCGCATCGCCCGTGGCGGACGCCGGGCGTGGCGGCGGGGGCGCGCGTTCCGACCTGCGCGCGTCGGATCCAAGGTCGGGCTCGGGCTCTGACGCGGGCGCCGGAACGGATGCGGTCGAGCCAAGGTTTTGGAGCGGGGGCGCGAGCGAGCCGGAGCGGGACGCTTCGCGCATCTTCACGTTGAACGGGGTCGTCTCGGGCGGCGTCGTCGGCTCGCCGGCGACGCCTTCGCTTTGCACGAGACGCAGGCGGGTGCGCGTCGCCGCGGACGGGGAGGACGCCGGCTCGTCCGCGGGCGGAGGCGCCTCGCCTTTCCCTTCCGGCCCAGGCGGTCCGGAGTGGGTTCCGGAGCCTGACGCGGGAGGAGTGTCGGCGGAGGCGTCCGGTGGCGGCGGCGGGGAGGGCGCGCCGGGGTCGGTGTCGCCGGGCAGGGTCGAGGGGAGGCCGGCGCGCCCGAGCCGGAGCTCGGGCATGGCGGGCATCTCGCCCGTGATCGCGAGCAGGACGGGCGCGGCGGTCTCCTGTTCGTTTCGCGATGCGGCGCCGACCTGCGTGGGGGAGCGAGTGGCGGACGCCGGTTGCGCTTGGCCGGAGGCGCCGGCCCCGGCCCCGGCCCCCGAGCCTTTAGGCGACGAAACCGCCCGCGTAACGACTGCCGGGGACGGTCGTGCGGGCGGGGTTTCCCGGGGCGCGGCCGGGGCTTCTTGGATCCGGGTGGAGTCTTCCGGCGTCGCAGACGCTTCGTTGTCGGCGCGGAGTGTGCGTGCCCGGTGGCCGCAGTAGGCGAGGGCGACGGCGAGCGTCGCGCCCAGTCCGGCGGCGAGGATACGGCGTCTGAGCCGCTTGCCCGGCTGGTTGGTCGCGCGAGTCGGCGGCAGACGTGGCGTCGGCGGGCTCTCCGCCGGATAGGGCGTCGCGCCGGTGTCGGCCTGCGCGGGCGAAGGCCGGGGAAAGCCCCAGCTGCGCAGCATCCAGCCGAGCGTCGTGTAGACCGCGAAATCGGCGAGCGTGGCGTCGGAGCCGAAACGCAGTTCGTGCAAGGCCTGCTTCATGCCTCCGATCAAGTCCTCCGGGGAGAGGCGCTCGGGCAGGGCGGGGTGGCGTTGCAATTCCTCCTCGAGCAAATCCAGCCCGTCGCGCAGGCGCAGGCGCAAATCATCCAGGTCCGGCGCCTGCGGCGTCCTGGGCGCGGGCTCCGAACGCCATTTCCACATGATTTCGTCGCCGCCTGCGCGCCGGTGCGGAGGCAACAGAACCCAGCGAAAACTCGACGCGAGGACCGGCCAGAAGGCATGCACCGGAGCGCCGCGGATGCTGGTCGCCGCGCCCGCCGATTCGCTGACCCGCCAGCCGATCTCGCCGTCGCTCATGGCGGGGACGTCTCCGGCTCGGAGAGCAGCGTGGCGAGCGGCCAGGTGTAACCGCGTCCCGGCAGCAGCCGGATCGTCTCGCCCTCGGCGCACGCGTCGGGCGCGAGGGCGTCGCCGAAGCTTCGGCGCAACCGATAGGCTCCGGCCGGGACGGATACCACGCGTTCCCCGCGGGGCGGAATGCGCCAGGCGGGAAGGGCGAAGGGAGCGGAGCGGGGTTCGGACGGCTCAAGGGCCACCGTCCATTCCAGGTCGCTCAGGTTGCGAATGCGCACGGTGGCCTCGGGCGGGCGCGGCCCCGCGGCCTCGGGGTTTGCGCATCCGGCCAAGAGCAGGACAAAGGCGGCGGCCAGACGCGCCGGAGGAAGCCGGAACGACGAGGGCGGGCGGCGAGTCGGGCGCGTCGGGCGCATCTTTGTCCGTCTATCGGCACGAAGTGCGCGGGGGATTAGCATGAAAAATCCGCGCGCATTTTGGGCTTTGCGCCGGGGCGGGGGCGGGCAGCTTCGATGTTTTTATGCGCGAGATTACCTCTGATTATGGCCGTGTCGTGGTGGGCTCCCAAGCCGAGCTTTTCGGCGAAGCCTTGAAGCTCACGCTCGCCGCCCGCGACGCGGCGCGCGCCGGGCGCTTTTTGTGGGCGCTCACGGGCGGCAGCACGCCCGCCGCCTTCTACAAATGGTGCGCGGAGACGAAGGCGCTTCCCGCCGATCTCGCGCAGGGCACCCACTTCACGGTGAGCGACGAGCGCCATGTGCTGCTGAGCAGCCCGGACAGCAATTTCGGCAACGCCGAGCGCCAGCTTCTCGCCCCCCTGGGCGTCCCCACCGACCGTCGCCTGCCCTGGATGGTGGCCTGGCCGGTGGCGGAGGCCGCCGAGGCCTATCGCAAGACGATGCTCATCCTCGCCGGTCCGGGCCGCGCCTACGACCTGTGCTTTCTCGGCATGGGCGACGATTGCCACACCGCCTCGCTGTTTCCGCAGACGCCCTTGCTGAAAGACGACGGCGGCCTGCTCTTCGGCGGCCAGGAGGTGCCGGGCAAGGGCTGGCGTCTCACGATCACCCCGAGCGGGCTGCGCGCCTGCGGCCGTATCGTCGTGATGGCGCTCGGCGCCGGCAAGGCCGAGGCCCTGCACCGCGTGCATCGCGGGCCCGCCGATGTGGACAACGTGCCTTCGCAGGTGCTCAAGACCTGCGCGGATCGCGTGGTCTGGCTCGTCGACGAGGCCGCGGCGGCGAAGCTCTGATCCCAGGCGAGGCGCGCGCGAATTTGCGCGCGACTTTGGCTTGGCGAGGCGCGCCGCGCGGGCGCATCGTGCGGCAATGCGCCTCGTCCTCCTCGCCGACATCCACGGGAATCTGCCCGCGCTCGAGGCCGCGCTGGCCGAGATCGAGACGCTGCGCCCGGACGGGCTGGTCGTCGCCGGCGACATCGTGGACGGAGGCCCGGATTCCGGGGCCTGCTGGCGGCGCGTGAAGGCGCTCGGCTGCCCGGTCATCCGGGGCAACCACGAGCGTTACGTCTTCGACTACGGCACGCCGCGCGCCGATCCCGCCTGGACCTCGCCGCAGTTCGCGCCGTTGCGCTTCGCCCGCGCCGAGCTGAGCGCGGCGGAGATCGCGGAGCTCGCGGCGCTGCCTCCGCATTGGAGCGACCCGGCGCTGCCCGATCTGCTCGTCGTCCACGCCTCCCTGCGCGGCGACAACGATTCGATTTTCCCCTACACGCCCGAGGCCCACCTCGAGCCGATGTTCGAGGGCATCGATCCCGCGGTGAAACTGATCGTGCGCGGCCACAACCACGCCTGTTCCGTGCGCGAGTGGAACGGTCGGCGCATCGTCACGACCGGCAGCGTCGGCCTGCCGCAGGACGGCAATCCGGCGGCGCAGTTTCTCGTGCTCGAGCGCGGCGGAGCCGCGGGGGGCGACGGTCCGGCGCCCGGGTGGAACGTTCGCCACCGCGCGGTGCGCTACGATGTCGGCGCGACTTTGCGGCGTTTCCGCGACAGCGGTTATCTCGACAAGGCCGGGCCGCTCGGCCGCCTCTTTTATCGCGAGATGGAGACGGGCACGCACCAGATCGTGCCCTTCCTGCGTTTTTACGGCGCGGCGCGCTCGCGCGGCATGCAGTGGACGCTGGAGGAGACGCTGCGCCGGTTTCTCGACGCGGGAGTCTGAAACGACGGGTCTCGGTTTTTAATCCGAGGAGCCGAGTTTCTTGAGCGCCTCGGCGGGGCGGTTGAAATCCGGCTCCAGCGCGAGCGCCTTGCGGTAGGCGGCGCGCGCCGCCGCGCGGTCGCCGCGGTGCTCGGCGATCAAGCCGATGCGAAACCAGACGCCGGCGTGGCTTGGTTCGCTCGGCGACGGCGCGCGTTCGAGGCAGCGACGGAGGGCGGCCTCGCCGTCGTCGAGCCGCAGGCCGCTTTCCGCGACGGTGCGCCCGAGCGTGAAAAGCGCGACGTAGTCGCCGGGTCGCGCGGCCAGCGCGACGTCGCAGGCGGCGAGCGCCTCGGCGAATTTCTTTTCCTGCACGAGGATCGAGGCCTGCCAGGCGGCGCCGCGCACGGGATCGAGTTTCGCGATGGCGCCGGCGTGTCGACGCGCCTTGTCCGGATCACCCCCGGCCAGCGCGGGCGCCTGACGGTAAAAGTCCACCAAGCCCTCGCGATAAGCGATTTCTTCGGGCGCGAGGGCGGCGGCGCGTTCCATGAGCTCGCGTCCGCGCCGGGCCAGACGGATCGCGCGAAAACCGAAACCGAGTTCGCCCGCCCGCAGCATGCACTGGCCGGCGTAGGTGCCGAGGAGGCGCGCGTTGTCCGGATGCTTTTCGAGGAAGGGTTCGAGCAGGTCGATCGCCTGGTCGCGTCGTCCGAGACCGTTGTAGACATCGGAGAGCAGAAGCGCGGCCTCCAGGTTGCCCGGCTCCCGTCGCGTCAGGCTTTCGAGCGGCTCGCGCGCCTCGGGCAGACGGGATGCGGCCAGCAGCGATCGGGCCGAGGCCACGACCTCCGCCGCGCGCGGCGGCTCGGCGTCGGCGAAGGCGGAAACGCCAAGAAGAAACAGGAGGGCCGGGATGCGCACGGGTGGGGGAGCGAACCGCAAACAAAGGTCCGGCCCCCGAAGCGCAAACCCGCAAAGCGTGACGAAATGGCGCACGCCGGCTTGACCCCGCGGCGGCGAGGGGCGTGATTCGCGGCATGTTGCCCAGCGTCCTGATCGTTGATGACGAGAAGCATACCCGCGAGGGCCTGCGCCAGGCCTTGGAGGACGGCTACGACGTGTCGCTGGCGGCGAACGCCGACGAGGCCTTCAACCTGCTCGACGCCCAGCCCTTCGACGCGGTGCTGACCGACCTGCGCATGCCGGGCAAGTCGGGGCTCAAGGTGATCGACAAGGCGCTCGCGCTGCCGCAGCGCCCGGCGGTGATCATGATGACCGCGTATGGAAACGTGGATACGGCGGTGGAGGCGATGAAGCGGGGCGCGGTCGACTTTCTCACCAAGCCGGTGAACATCGAGCGTCTCGAGGTGCTGCTCCAGCGCGCGCTCAAGACGAAGACCCTCGAGGTCGAGGTGAGGCAGCTGCACGAGCGGCTCGACGAGAAGTTCAGCTTCGAGGGCGTGGTCGGGCACTCCGCCGCGCTGCGCGACCTGATCGACAAGGTCCGCCTCGTCGCGCCGGCCAAGGCGACGATCCTGCTCGAGGGCGAGAGCGGCACGGGCAAGGAGCTGATCGCGCAGGCGGTGCACCAGGCGAGCCCGCGGGCACGCGCTCCCTTCGTCGCGGTGCATTGCGCGGCGCTTTCCGAGAACCTGCTCGAGAGCGAGCTCTTCGGCCACGAGCGCGGGGCCTTCACGGGCGCGACCGAGCGGCGCATCGGACGTTTCGAGTCGGCCGACGGCGGCACGCTTTTCCTCGACGAGATCGGCGAGATCACCGCCAGCACGCAGGTGAAGCTGCTGCGCTTCCTCGAGACGCGCACGATCGAGCGCGTCGGCGGCGGCCGGCCCGTCCAGCTCGACGTGCGCCTGGTCGCCGCGACCAACCGTGATCTCGAGCGCATGGTGGGCGAGGGGAAGTTCCGCGAGGACCTGTTTTTCCGCCTCAACGTGGTGCGTCTCGTGATGCCGCCGCTGCGCGAGCGTCCCGACGACATCCCGCTCCTGCTCGCGCATTACCTGAAGCATTTCGCGAAGGAAAACTCCGCGCCGCCTCCGCAGCTCGAGGCCGGCGCGTTGCGGACGCTGTGCGCCTACCGCTGGCCGGGAAACATCCGCGAGCTGCGGAATTTTTGCGAAAACGCCGTGGTGATGCACCGCGGAGGCCGGTTGACGGAATACGACCTCGACCCGCGCTATCGCGGCATGGCGGTCGCGCCGGCCGCTTACGGCGGCCCGGGCGCGGCGCTCGCGGCGGGCGGCGGGGCCGCCGCCTTGCCGGCCGTCGGCGTCGCTTCCCCCGCGCTTGCTTTGCCCGCGTCCTCGGGCGCCTCGCTCTCCGTCGAGGAGAACGAGCGGCGGCTCCTGCGCGAGGCCTTGTTGAAGGCCCGCGGCAACCGCACGAAGGCGGCGGAGCTGATGGGCATCAGCCGGCGCACCCTGCATCGCAAGCTGGTCCAGTGGCCGGAGCTGGACACGGTGGATTGACACGCCCGGCGCCCTCGCGGACTCCGTCGCGCCGTGCCGGATTTGCGTTTGCCAGCCTGCGCGGCCCGGGGCAGCACGGAAGCACCCTATGCGTCTTCCCCCGCTGCTCGCCCCCGCCGCCTTCGCCGCCTCGCTATTCGTGTCCTCGCTCGTCGGCGCGGAGGCGATTCGCCTCGCCGGCTCCGACCTGCTCGACGACGCGCTTCGCCCGAACCTGAGCGAGTTCGCCCGGCAAAACGATCTGACGCTGGCCTTCGATCTGCGCGGCAGCCGTCTCGGCATGGAAGCCCTGCAGGCGGGCAAGGCGGACCTGGGCCTGCTGGTGTTCGCGGCTCAGGATCCCAAGCCCGGCCCGGAGTTCAGCAGCGCGATCTTCGGCTACCTCACCACCGTGGTGGTCGTGCCGGCGGATCTTTCTCTCACGCAGATCAGTTTTCCGCAGCTGGCGGGGGTTTTCGGCGCGAACGAACTCAACAATTACAAGCGCTGGAGCGAAGTCGGCGCGCTGGGACTCTGGGCGCCCCGCGCCATTTCCCCCATGGCCCTCCGCCGCAGCGCGGGGCTCTCGCTCGACCTTTTTCGTTACAACGTGCTCAAAACGCCGGATCTGAAGCCCACGATCGCGCTGCTCGACACGCCGGAGGAGGTCTACGCGCGCCTGACGGGCGAGGAAGGCGGCATCGCGCTCCTGCCCGCGCCGCCGCCGGCCGGCTCGAAACTCAAGGTTTTGCTGGTCTCGAAGGGCACGCGCGCCGGCGACGTCGCCTATCCGCCCACCTCGGAGAATCTGCACACGGGGGACTACCCGCTGCGCCTGCCGGTGCATCTGGTGTTTCGCAAGGGCGAGGCGTCCAAGATCGTCCGCGTGGCGAAGCATCTTCTCGCGGAGGAAACGATCCCCGCCCTGCAGGCGGCCGGCGTGGTTCCGCTGCCGGTGCAGGCGCGCAACCAGCTCGTTTTCGACATCGAGAACAAGTGACCGAAATAAAAATGAGATTCTCGCGAAAAACCTATTGACGGTAACGCGCGAGCCTCTTTGCTCCGTCTCCCTCAGTTAGTCATGCAGGCGTAGCTCAGTTGGTAGAGCACCACCTTGCCAAGGTGGACGTCGAGAGTTCGAGTCTCTTCGCCTGCTCCATTTTA
>CAYTLL010000028.1:0-1390 GCA_964438755.1 uncultured Akkermansia sp.
GCGATGCGCATGCGGCGGCTGCCGTTGAGGATGTCGGGCTTTTGGCGCTCCTGCTTCGTCATCGAGAGGATGATGGCCTCGGTGCGCTTCATGCCGCTCTCGGCGGCGTCTTCGTCGATCTTCATCCCGCTCATGCCGGGCATCATGCCCATGATGCCGCCGAGGGAGCCGAGTTTCTTGATCTGCTGCATCTGCGCGAGGAAGTCCTCGAGGGTGAAGTCGGCCTTGCGCATCTTCTCGGCCATCTTCTCCGCCTCTTTCTGGTCGATGACTTCGGCGGCTTTTTCGACGAGGGAGACGACGTCGCCCATGCCGAGGATGCGGGAGGCGAGGCGGTCGGGGTGGAAGAGGTCGAACTCGGAGGTCTTTTCGCCGGTGCCGACGAATTTGATCGGGACGCCGGTGATGGACTTGATGGAGAGGGCGGCGCCGCCGCGGGCGTCGCCGTCGAGCTTGGTGAGGATGAGGCCGGTGAGCTGGAGGGCTTCGTGGAAGGTCTTGGCGACGTTGACCGCTTCCTGGCCGAGGGCGCCGTCGGCGACGAGGAGGACTTCGTCGGGCTGGATGCGGGCGCGGAGTTTTTTCACCTCTTCGATGAGGTCGGCGTCGATTTGGAGGCGTCCGGCGGTGTCGAAGAGGATGAGGTCGGCGCCGGCGGCCTTGGCGGCGGCGAGGCCGGCTTCGCCGATGGCGGGGACGTCTTTCGAGGCGCGGTCGGCGTAGAAGCCGAGCTCTTCCTGCTTGGAGAGGATCTCGAGCTGGTCGATGGCGGCGGGGCGGTAGATGTCGCAGGCGACGGCGAAGGGCTTGTGGTAGCCCTTTTTCTTGAGGAGGCGGCCGAGCTTGGCGGTGGAGGTGGTCTTGCCGGAGCCGTGGAGGCCGACCATGAGGACCTTGAGGGGGCGCGCGGCGGAGAGGGCGGTGGAGCCTTCGCCGAGGAGGGCGACGAGCTCGTCGTGGATGATTTTGACGATCTGCTGGCCGGGGGTGACGCCTTTGAGGACTTCCTGGCCGACGACCTTGGTTTTGACGCGTTCGATGAATTCGCGGGCGACGCGGAAGTGGACATCGGCGGAGAGGAGGGCGGTGCGGACGTCCTGGAGGGCCATCTCCATGTTGGCCTCGGAGAGCTGGCCGACGCCGCGGAGGTTGCGGAGGGCGGAGGAGAGTTTGTCGGTGAGGGACTCGAACATGGATCGGAAGGGGGACGGAGATTTTTTAACCGCGGATTACGCGGAGGGAGCGGATGAGCCGGACGAGGATTAAATTTTTAGCCACAAAGAACGCAGAGAACGCAAAGAGGAGAGACGGGTGGCGGGGCTTTCTTTGTGCTCTTTGCGTTCTCTGTGGCCAATAATTCGGCGTCAGGCGACGTGGAGAAGAAAGGCGG
>CAYTLL010000028.1:1490-51357 GCA_964438755.1 uncultured Akkermansia sp.
TTGCGTTCTCTGTGGCCAATAATTCGGCGTCAGGCGACGTGGAGAAGAAAGGCGGAGCGGGGAGATGGCAGGCTTTGGAATGAAAGGAGACTCAGGTCTTCGTTCACTTCGTTATCTCCTGTAAAACCGGATTGGTTCGTCACGCCACGCGGAGGACGGCGTAGGATTTTTTGCCCTTTCGGAGGAGGATGTATTTGCCGAAGAGCAGGTCGGTCTCGGTGAGGGCGCGGGCGGGCTGCGAGGGGTCGCTCTTCACGTTGTTCACGTAGGCGCCGCCGGCTTCGATGGATTTGCGGGCGTTGCCCTTGGATGTCTCGAGCGCGGCAAGCGTGAGTGCCTCGGCGAGGGGGAGGCCGGGGGCGGCGAGGCGCTCGCGGGGGAGGTCGACGGTGGGGATCTCGCCGGCGACGTCGAGGAAGGTGGCCTCGCTGGTGTCGCCGATCTCGGCGCCGAAGAGGATCTGGCTGGCCTTGAGCGCGGCCTCGAGGGCGGCCTCGCCGTGGACGAGCTTGGTGACCTCGCGGGCGAGGGCGCGGTGGGCCTCGCGGGCGCCGGGGTTGGCGGCGTGGGCGGCCTCGAGCGGCTCGATCTCGGCGCGGGAGAGGAAGGTGAACTTGCGGAGGTATTCGCAGACCTTGGCGTCCTCGGTGTTCACGAAGAACTGGTAGAGCTTGTAGGGGCTGGTGCGGGTGGCATCGAGCCAGACGGCGCCGCCGGCGGTTTTGCCGAACTTGGTGCCGTCGCTCTTGGTGATGAGAGGAAAAGTCCAGCCCCAGGCGGTGGTGTCGTGGCCGAGCTTTTTGCGGATGAGGTCGGTGCCGGCGGTGAGGTTGCCCCACTGGTCGGAGCCGCCGATCTGGAGTTCGCAGGCGAAGGTCTGGCGGAGGTGGAGGAAGTCGTAGGCCTGGAGGAGTTGGTAGCTGAACTCGGTGTAGCTGATGCCGGCGTCGCCCTCCATGCGGGACTTCACGGAGTCCTTCGCGAGCATGACGTTGAGGGAGAAATATTTTCCGACGTCGCGGAGGAAATCGAGGAAGCTGAAGGGGGCGATCCAGTCGGCGTTGTCGACGAGGCGGGCGGGGTTGGCGGCGACGGTGAAGTCGAGGAGGCGCGAGAGCTGGGCCTTGATGCAGGCGATGTTGTGGGCGAGCTGTTCGCGGGTGAGGAGGTTGCGCTCGGAGGAGCGGCCGGAGGGGTCGCCGACCATGCCGGTGGCGCCGCCGGCGAGGGCGATGACGTGGTGGCCGGCGCGCTGGAAGCGGGCGAGGGTGAGCTGGCCCATGAGGTGGCCGACGTGGAGGGAGTCGCCGGTGGGATCGAAGCCGCAATAGACCGTGATCGGCTGGCCGGTCGCGAGTCGGGCGCGGAGGCCGGCGAGATCGGTGCAATCGGCGAGGAGGCCGCGCCATTGCAGGTCGTCGATGAGGTCGGTGGCGGGAGAGGCGGTGGCGGACATGGGAGAATCGGAGCGGAGGACAGAGCGGGAGAGCGACAGAGGACAGAGGGCCGGAGGAGGGCGGAAGATCGGGAGAACGGAGAGTGGAAAAGGCGAAGAACGAAAGAGGAGGCGTGCGGCCGGGGGCGCGGGGGGGCGCGGGCGGGGCCGAAAGGGGTTGAAGAGGCGCAAAAAAATCCGGCTTGGCAAAGCCGGATTCACGAGAGTCGCGACGACGGGAACGCGACGAGGCGACGGGTGCGCCGAAAGGGGCGACGCGAGGCCGATGGCCGGGGGAGGGCGGACGGTTCAGGCCGCGGGTTTGATCTCGGTGGAGACGAGGGGCGTGGCGACGGCGGGCTGGAGCGGCAGGCGAACGGTGACGCAGGTGCCGGACTTGAGCTCGGGGCGGGCGGGGCTGGCCACCTGCGATTCGATCGAGACGCGGCCGCCGCAGCGTTGGGTGTAGAGGTGAACGAGATTCAGTCCGAGACCGGTGCCCGTTTCCTGGGCGGTGCCGGGGCGGGAGCAGACGGGCTGGCGGCCGCCGAGCTTTTGCAGGATGGAGGGCGGGATACCGATGCCCTCGTCGCGGATGATGAGGACGCACTCGGGGCCCTCGGGGCCGGCGGCGAGCGCGGCGGAGATCCAGACCGTGTCGCCGGCGCGGGAGAATTTGACCGCGTTGCTGACGAGGTTGTTGAGGATGTTGTGCACCAACACCACGCGATTGGTGACGAGGCCGAGGGATTCGGGGACGTCGACGCGGAGGTGGATGCCCTTGTCGGCGGCGAAGGTGCCGAGGACGTTGAGCGATTCGGCGCAGGCCTCGGAGACGAGGACGGGCTCGAGTTTGAAGGGGCGGCTTTCGTCGAGCAGGGTGCGGTATTCGGCGACGTGGCCGATGAGATCGAGCGCGGAACGGACGGCTCCGAGGCTGATCTTGACGTGGTCTTGGTGATCGGAGCCGGGCGGGGGGTCCTGCATGAGTTGCAGCACGCCGAGGGCGGCCCCGACGGAGTTGCGCAAGTCGTGGCAGAGGACGCGGAGGAGGGCCTGTTGTTCCTGGGTCTGGATCTCGAGCGTCCGTTGGTGGCGGAAGCGCTCGATGCAGCCGCGGACGCGCTGGAGGAACTCCTCGGGGTAAAAAGGCTTGTCGATGTAGTCGACGCCGCCGGCGCGCAGGGCCTCGATGCGGGTGCGCGGCTGGTCGTAGGTGGAGAAAAAGATGACCGGGACGTCGCGGGTTTTCGGCGAGCTCTTGAGCTCGCGACAGACGTCGATGCCGCTGCGGTCGCCGAGGACGATGTCGATGAGGAAGAGGTCGGGCGGGGTTTCGCCGCAGCGGGCGTGGAGCATCTCGGGCGAGTCGCAGAGCTCGACCTGGCAGCCGAGGTGGCGCCGCAGGATGCGCTCGACGAGCAGCCGCGAGGCCGGGTTGTCGTCGAGGACGGCGATGCGATAGGAGGCGGTCGGGAAGGGTTCGTTCGCGCTCATGTCGCCTCCTTGATGACCTGCCCGATCTGCCGGCAGGCGCGGCGGGCGTGTTCGACGGCGGCGGACATCTCCTCGGCGTCGAAGCCGTGGCGTCGCGTCCACGGGTGGTCGACCGGGGCGGCCCATTCGGGTCCTTCGAGCTGGTAGTGGTTCAGCTCGGCGCAGTGGCGGGCGTAGTCGAGGAGTTGGAGGAGCGGGTCGTCGGCGATGGACTCGGGGGATTTTTGCCTGGCGACGCGCTCGTGCACGGCGTCGGTGAACTTCCATCGGCGGAGGAGCGCCGCCCCGGCCTCGTCGTGCCGGAAGCCGATGAGTATCTCCTCCCACTCCTCGCTCGGGATGGAGCGGTCCCAGTAGACCTCGATGCGGGTTTTGACGAGGAGGTCGTTGATGACGACGCGGCCGATGGCGTGAAGCAGGCCGATCATGTAGGCGTCCTCCGCGGACTGGCCGGCGAGCGGGGCCTGTTGCTCGAGCAGGACGGCGCAAAAGTAGCTGTAGGACCAGTAGTCGTCGGCGCTCATCCCGTAGGCGTCGAGATCGCGCATGAAGAGGCGCTTGGAGATCGCGGAGCCGATGAGGGTCAGGATGCGATTGTAGCCGACCTTGACCAAGGCCTCGTGGATGGTGCCGCTGCGCACCCCGAAGCCGTAGAGGACGCTGTTGCTGACGCGGATGATGTTGGCGCAGAGGGCGCCGTCGGTCTGGAGGAGCCGGGCGACGTCGTCGATGCTGCTGTCCGGCTTGCGCAGGAGCATGCCCAGGCGGGCGAGGACGGCCATGTTGCCGTGCAACTCCTCGACGTTGCTCAAGGCCCGAAGGTATTGTTCCTTGGCGGCGACGGAGGACGGGGTCGGCTTGGGCATTTTGTCCGCCTTATCGGCATCCTTCGCGCAAACTTGAGGGCCCGGCCCTCAAGGCGCAAAAAACGCGGACGCGGACGGGCCCTTTGCGGCGCCGATGCGGGCGCCGGGGGGCGAATCAAAGCCCGAGGGCGTGGAGCAGGCGGCAGCTGCCGTAGCCGATGAGGCCGGTGATCGGCAAGGTGAGGACCCAGGCCCAGACGATGCGTGAGACGACGCCCCACTTCACGGCGCTGAGGCGTTTGGTGGCGCCGACGCCCATGATGGAGGTGGAGATGACGTGGGTGGTGGACAGCGGGATGCCGACGGTGGAGGCGCCGACGATGATGGTGGCGGCGGTGGTCTCGGCGGCGAAGCCGTGCACGGGCTGCAGTTTCACCATCTTGTGCCCCATGGTCTTGATGATGCGCCAGCCGCCGCCGGCGGTGCCGGCGGCCATGACGAGGGCGCAGGTGACCATGACCCAGCGCTCGATCTCGAGCTCCGGGGTGTAAAGGAAGTGGAGCCAGTGGGGCAGGTTGTCGAAAGCGCCGGCCTGGGTGCCGGTGAAGAGGGCGAGGGCGATGATGCCCATGGTCTTCTGGGCGTCGTTTTTGCCATGGCTGAGGCCCATGAAGCAGGCGCTGACGATCTGGGCCTTGCCGAACCAGCGGTTGACGAAGCGCGGGGTCGCCTTGCGGAGCAGGGCGTAGAGCAGGAGCATGAGCAGCGCGCCAAACACGAAGCCGAGGAGCGGCGAGGTGAACATGGGGAGCACGACCTTGGGCCAGAGGCCGACGTGCTTGCCCTTGATGGTTTCGCTCCAGATGAGGACGCCCCAGTTGTTGCCCGCGGTGGCGATGGCCGCGCCGCAAAGGCCGCCGACGAGGGCGTGGCTGGAGGAGGAGGGGAGTCCGAGCCACCAGGTGAAGAGATTCCACACGATGGCGCCGATGAGGGCGGCCACGAGCGTGCTCATGGTCACGACGTTGGCCGCGACGAGGCCCTCGCTGATCGTCTTGGCGACGGCGGTGCCGAGAAGGGCGCCGACGAGATTGAAGAAGGCGGCGAGGGCGATCGCCTGGCGCGGCGTCAGGACCTTGGTCGAGACGACGGTGGCGATGGCGTTGGCGGCGTCGTGGAAGCCGTTGATGTATTCAAACACCAAGGCGGCGAACAGCACGATGAGGAAGAGCGTCATGGCGCGGCGGAGACGGGCGGGCGGAGGGCGGGCACGGATGCGCGGCGCTTAGGAATATTTGAGGACGATCTGGAAGACGACGTTGCCGGCGTCGCGGCAGCGGTCGACGGCCTTCTCGAACATCTCGAAGAGCTCCTGGAGGATCATCGTCTCCTTGGCGTCGTAGGGGCCGGCGTAGAGATCCTTGATGAGACCGAGCATGACCTTGTCGGCCTCGCCCTCGGCGAACTGGAGGCGTTCGTTGGCCTCCTGGACGGGCTCGAGCTTGGCGCCGTTGCGGAGGCGGCCGACCATTTCCACGACCGCGTCGGAGGCTTTGTTGAGCAACTCGACCTGGCGGATGAAGCCGTCGACGGGCATCTTGCCGGGGTAGATCGAGATGCGCTCGACGATCTTCTCGACGATCTTGGGGATGCGGTAGAGGGCGAGGGAAAGTGCCTCGATGTCCTCGCGCTCGAGCGGGGTGACGAAGGTGCGGCAGAGCTCCTCGGTGATCTGCTGGGTGATGCGCTTGTCCTTGCGGCGGCTCTGGATGAAGTTGTCGAGATTGGCGGGCTTGCCGGTCGCGGAGAGCGTCTTGAGATAATCGGCGAGCAGGCGGGTGCTGGCTTGGGCCTCGGTCGCGCTGGCCTCGAGCAGATCGTAGAACTTCTCGTCTTTGCCAAAGAGTTTCTTGAGGGCGGTGAGCATGGAAAAAAGCCATGCTGTGACGCCTCCGTCACAAAAGTAAACGGGCGTGTGCGGGAAAATGCCGCTTTGCGCCGTGAAGCAGGCGGGCTTCAGCCGCGCGGAAGTTTTCCTCGCGCCGCGATTTGTCGACGCGGGCGCGGCGGGGGCGCCCGGCGGATCCGGCGAGGGTCCGCTCGGGAGAGGGCGCCCGATAGTCGGGCCTCAGGCGGAGGGCGCTTGCGCGGCGGCCTGCTTTTTCTCCAGGCGGGCGAGCAGCTCGGCGGCGATGGCGCTGAAGTGGCGGGCGGCCTCGCCGTTGGGCTGGGAGGCGACGAGCGGGGCTCCGGCGTCGCCGGCGGCGCGGACCTCGGGGATGAGCGGGACCTGGCCGAGCAGCGTGGTGCCGAGGCTGTCGGCGGTTTGCTGGCCGCCGCCCTCGCCGAAGAGCGCGTGACGGATGCCGGCGGGGTCGGTGAACCAGCTCATGTTCTCGGCGACGCCGAGGAGCGGCACGTTGACCTTCTGGAACATGAGGCCGCCCTTGCGCGCGATCTGGGTGGCGGCGGGCTGGGGCGTGGTGACGAGCACGGCGCCGTCGAGCGGGAGCGTCTGCACGAGGCTGAGCTGGGCGTCGCCGGTGCCGGGCGGGAGGTCGACGAGCAGGAGATCGAGGGGGCCCCATTCCACGTTCTGCACGAACTGCTGGATGGTTTTCATGATCATCGGGCCGCGCCAGACGACGGGGGTGTTGTCGTCGACGAGGAAGCCCATGCTCATGACCTTCACGCCGTGGGCCTCGAGCGGGATGAGGCGCGAGGCCTCGCCCTGGCCGACGACGCCGGGGCGTTCGCCGTGGAGGCCGATCATGAGCGGCACGGAGGGGCCGTAGATGTCGCAATCCATGAGGCCGACGCGGCCGGGGCGGCCGAGCTTGGCGAGGTGGGCGGCGGCGGCGACGGCGAGGTTGACCGAGAAGGTGGACTTGCCGACGCCGCCCTTGCCGGAGGCGATGGCGACGGCGAACTTGGTCGTCTTGGGCGCGGCGTTGTTGCCACCGAGATTGCCGCCGGAGCCGGGGGCGACCTTGGGCGCGGCGACGGAGATGTCGATGACGACGTCCTTCACCTCGGGCAGGGCGCGCAGGCAGTTTTCGACCTCTTTCTTGAGGTGCAGCGGAATCTTGTGGTCGGCGGTGGTGAGCGCGAGCGCGACGCGCGCGGTGCCGTCGATCAGCGCGACGGACTTCACCAGGCCGAAGGAGACGATATCGCGGCTGAAGCCGGGGTATTTTACCTGCTTGAGGTGTTCCTTGAGGGCGTCGGGTGTCATGGGAGAATAAAAGGCGGCGGACGCGGGATTGGCGTTGAGCGGTCGAGTGGCGGCGTAAATAGAAGGGGCGTCAACGACGCTCCATGTTCACCCGACTTTTTCCCCGGCTCAAATCCCTCTCGTTAATCGCCCTGGGCGCCCTTGTGGCGGCGGGGCTCGCCTCGAAAGCCTGCGCGCAAAGCGCGCGCAGCCTTGGCGATGTGGTGATCGAGGCCGATCTCAAGAACACGCCCATCCTCGTGACGGGCTCGACGCCCGAGCTGAACTCGCTCGCGAACCAGGCCTTCAACGTCCACGGCGCCTTCCGCCGCCAGGCGACCAACTACACCTACAAGGTAGCCTTCGCCCCGGCGGGCCCGAACCAGGTGCAGGTCACCGTCACCCGCGCGCAAGGCACTCAGGCGCTCGGCCAGGTGGTGAGCGGCGCCTCGCAGCGCAACGCGCTCTTCCGCGCCGCGGACCTCGCGGTGAAGGCGATGACGGGCAAGCCCGGCTTTTTCGCCTCGAAGCTGGCCTTCATCGGCGAGCGCACCGGCAAGCCCGAGGTCTACGTCGGCGATCTTTTCCTCGGCGATGTGAAGCAGATCACCAACGACAAGACGCTCGCGATGACCCCGCGCTGGTCGCCGGACGGCGGCCGCCTCATCTACACGAGCTACTTCCGCTCCGGTTATCCCGACATCTTCGTGATGGATCTCGGATCCCTCCAGCGAAACACCTTCGTGAGCTTCAAGGGCACCAACAGCGGCGCGCGTTTCAGCCCCAACGGCCAGAACGTCGCCATGGTCCTCTCCGGCGAAGGCAACCCCGAGATCTACGTCGGCAACGCCCAGGGCCGCCAGATCACCCGCAAGACCCGCACCAGCGCGGTCGAGGCCTCGCCGAGCTTCTCGCCCGACGGGTCCCAGCTCATCTTCACCTCCGACGCCGCGGGCGGTCCCCAGCTCTACGTGATGCCCGCCGCCGGCGGCACCGCCCGCCGTCTGCCGACCCGCATCAGCGGCTACTGCGCCGAGCCGGATTGGAGCCGGGCCGACCCGACCAAGGTCGCCTTCACCGCGCGCATCGGCAAGGGCTACCAGATCGCGGTATATGACCTGAAGGGCGGTCTCGCGAAGCAGGTCTCGAAGCAGCCGGTCGACGCGGTCGAGCCGAGCTGGCTCGCCGACGGCCGTCACGTCGTGTTCTCCTCGCGCTCCGCGGGCGCCAGCAGTCTTTGGATTTTGGATACGGAGAACGGCAAGGCCACGCAGCTCAGCTCCGCCTCGGCGGGCAAGTGCTCGCAGGCCAGCGTGCTCGATCCGCGCTGAGCCTTGTGCGGGGTTGGACGGAGCACGTCTCCGTGCGTCCTCCGCGCTTCGCTCACGATGGCGCTTTCACACGCCGCCACGGCTTTCGGCCGCGGCGGCGTTTTTGTGTCCGCCTCGGTCGATCGGCGAGTTCCCTCTTGTCGAGCTCGTGATTCGACCAGCCCTGATGGTTGGAGGGACCGGCGCCGTCCGGTCCGCCGGGGGGACGGAAAGGCTGCGACAGCGCGCAGCCCTCCAGGCCGAAGACGGTATTTCCTATTCCGATAGCGTAGAGCGAGGACGTGGCTCGCGCGACGGTCTTTCGCGACGGACGCAAAAAACCCGCGTCGACGGTTCGACGCGGGCGGGGGATATCGCCGAAGCGAGGACGGCGACCGGCGAGGACGGACGATCAGCCCGCGACCTCGGCCTTGTCCTTCTTGCCGAAGCCCTCGGGGTGGCTGGAGTGCCACTTCCAGGCGGTCTCCACGATGGGTTTGATCGTGGTGTATTTCGGCTGCCAGTTGAGTTCGGCCTTGGCCTTGGAAGAGTCGGCGTAGAGGGCGGGCGGATCGCCGGCGCGGCGTTGATCGGTGGTGTAGGGGACCTTGAGACCGGTGACTTCCTCGACCGCCTTGATCACCTCGAGCACGGAGGTGGGCGTGCCGGTGCCGAGGTTGTAGAAGTATTGCGCGCCGGGCGCGGCGAGCTTGTCGAAGACCGCGATGTGGGCGCGGCTCAGATCGTCGACGTGGACGTAATCGCGCAGGCAGGTGCCGTCCGGGGTCGGGTAGTCGGTGCCGAAGACCTTGAGCGGCGGGCGCTTGCCGGTGGCGGCGTCGATCGTGAGCGGGATCAGGTGCGTCTCGGGATCATGGCACTCGCCGATGGTGCCGTCCTCGGCCGCGCCGGCGGCGTTGAAGTAGCGGAAGGCGGCGAAGGAGAGCCCGTAGGCGGAGGCGAAGGACTTGAGGGCGTTCTCGATGTCGAGCTTGGTCTGGCCGTAGGGATTGATCGGGGCCTGCGGCATCGTCTCCACGAGAGGCATCTTTTCCGGGATGCCGTAGGTGGCGCAGGTGGAGGAGAAGACGAATTTCTTCACGCCGCAGCCGATCATGCAGCGCAGGAGGTGGAGCGTGGCGGCGACGTTGTTGAAGTAATACTTCATCGGGTCGGTCACGCTTTCGCCGACGTAGGCGTAGGCGGCGAAGTGCATCACCAACTCGATCTTCTCCTTCTTGAGGATCTTTCCGACCTCGGACTCGTTGCCGAGGTTGACCGAGTAGAACGGCACGTCGTGCGAGACGGCCTGGCGGTAGCCGAAGACCAGATTGTCGAGCACCACCGGGCGGTGACCGGCGGCGATAAGTTGGCGGACGCAGTGGGAGCCGATGTAGCCGGCTCCGCCGACGACGAGAACGTTCATGGTTGGATCAGGGGAAAGTCGCGTGTGGTGGGTGAAAAACGGAGCGAGGCTTGTATTGCCAATAACCCCGGGATGGCTAGCGATTTTCCCCTTCGCCATGTCGTTTCAGCCCGCTCGCATCGTCATCACCGGTATCGGCCTCACCGCGCCGAACGGAAATTCCCTGAACGAATTCCGCCAAAACCTCCTCGCCGGGGTCGCGGGCGTCGAGCCCTTCGACGTGCGCTACATGGGCAAGCTCATCGCGGGCGTCTGCCATTTCGATCCCCTCCGCTATCAGAAGCGCAAGGAACTCCGGGTCGGCACACGTGCCGGCTCCATCTCCATCTACTGCGCGCACGAGGCGGTGAAGGACAGCGGCCTCGCCTTCGACTCCGTCGCGAAGGATCGCGTGGGCATCTACATCGGCTGCACCGAGCACGGCAACGTCGAGACCGAGAACGAGGTCTACGCTATTTCGAAATTCAACTACGACACGAAGTATTGGTCGCACTACCACAACCCCCGCACGGTCGCGAACAACCCCGCCGGCGAGGTCTCCCTTTCGCTCGGTGTCACAGGTCCGGCCTATACGATCGGCGCCGCCTGCGCCGCGGGCAACCTGGGCCTCATCCACGCCGCGCAGATGCTCCGCCTCGGCGAGGTCGACCTCGCGATCTGCGGCGGCGTGAGCGAGTCGATCCACACCTTCGGCATTTTCGCCGGCTTCAAGTCCCAGAACGCGCTCGCGCACCACGAGGACCCGAAGAAGGCCTCGCGTCCTTTCGACAAGTCGCGCAACGGCATCGTCATCTCCGAAGGCGGCTGCATCTACACGCTGGAGCGCCTCGACGACGCGCTCGCCCGCGGCGCCAAGATCTACGGCGAGATCGCCGGCTACCACGTCAACAGCGACGCCTCCGACTACGTTTTGCCCAACCCCGGCCGTCAGGCAGAGTGCGTGCGCAAGGCCCTCGCCAACGCGAAGCTCGCCGCCTCCGACATCCACATCGTCAACACCCACGCCACCTCCACGCCGCAGGGCGACATCCAGGAGTGCGAGGCGATCCGCGCGGTCTTCGGCGAAGGTTGCCCGGAAACCCACATCAACAACACCAAGAGCTACATCGGCCACTGCATGGGCGCGGCCGGCGCGCTCGAACTGGCGGGCAACCTGCCGAGCTTCGACGATCTCGTGGTGCACCCGACGATCAACGTCGAGGAGCTCGATCCGCTCTGCGACATCCCCGGCCTCGTGCTCAACACCCCGAAGAAGGCGGCCAAGGTCGACGCGATCCTCAACAACTCCTTCGGCATGCTCGGCATCAATTCCACGTTGATTGTGAAACGCTTTGTTGCCTAATCCGGACCCTTTACTCCCGTTCCGACTCTCATGACCAAAGACGCCTGCAAGCAAATCGTCCTCGATATCATCGCCGACATCGCCCCCGACGAGGATCTCTCCAACATCAAGCCGGACGTCCGTCTGCGCGATCAGATGCAGCTCGATAGCATGGACTTCCTCGACATCGTCATGGAGCTCCGCAAGCAGCACGGCATCGAGGTCCCCGAGGCCGACTACATCCACCTCGCCTCGCTCGACAGCTGCGCCGAATACCTCACCCCGAAGTTCACCGCGCTCGGCAAGTAAGCCGGCGAGAACATCCGATCTCTCGGAGGCCTGACTTCGGTCAGGCCTTTTTTATGGCCGCAAAAAGGCGCGGAAATCGCAAAACGAGCCAATCCGAGGCTTTGCTTTTGCACCTTTCGCGCCTTTTTGCGGCCAATCACCGTTCCGTTAAATGAACACCTCCTCGCACTACGACGTCGCCATCATCGGCGCGGGCATGGCCGGCCTCGCCGCCGGCATCCGCCTCGCCCACTTCGGCAAGCGCGTATGCATCTTCGAGCGCCACAACGCGCCCGGAGGCCTCAACTCCTTCTACGCGATCGACGGCCGCAAATACGACGTCGGCCTGCACGCCATGACCAACTGGGTTCCGCCCGGCGTCAAAGGCAGCCCCCTTGGCAAACTCCTCCGCCAGCTCCGCATCGACCGCGACGAGTTCGCCCTGCACCCGCAAAAGCGCTCGCGCATCGCCTTCGGCCCCCGCGGCGAGACCTCGCTCGCGTTCACCAACGATTTCGCGGTCCTCGAATCCGAGGTGGCGCGCGTTTTCCCGGCGCAGATCGACGGCTTCCGCGCGCTCGTGCAACTCGTGCGGACCTACGACGACGTGTCGCTCGACGCCAAGCCCGAGAGCGCGCGCGTCATCGTGCGTCGCCACATCACGGATACGCTGCTCGAGGACATGCTGTTCTGTCCCGTGATGTATTACGGCAGCGCGACCGAGCACGACATGGAGTTCGGCCAGTTCGTGATCATGTTCAAGGCGCTCTTCCTCGAGGGTTTCGCCCGCCCGCTCGACGGCGTGCGCGTGATCATCCGCGTGTTGCTGGAGAAATACCGCGAGGCGGGCGGCGAGCGTCGCATGCGCTGCGGCGTGAAACAGATCGTCGCCCGCGAGGGCCGCGCCGCCGCGCTCGTCCTCGACAGCGGCGAGGAGGTCACCGCCACGCACGTGATCAGCACCGCCGGCGCCGCCGAGACGGAGCGGCTCTGCGCCGGCGAGGCCGGCGAATCTCAAATCTCGAATTTGAAATCTCAAGTCGCGGCCCACCCCGTGGGCCGCCTCAGCTACTGCGAGACGATCACCGTGCTCGACCGGCAACCCGCCGCGCTTGGTTGGGGCGACGACACGATCGTGTTTTTCAATGATTCGCCGCGTTTCACCTACGCGCAGACGCCGGACCTCGCCGACGCCCGCAGCGGCGTGATCTGCCTGCCGAACAACTTTGATTTCCCCGCCGGCCAGTCTCTGCCCGAGGGGCTGTTCCGCTGCACCTGCCTCGCCAACCACGACGCCTGGGCCGCGTTGCCCGAGCCGGACTACCGCGCCGCGAAGGAGCGCGTCTACGGCGAGATCCAGCGCAGCGCGCTGCGTTTCATGCCGGCGCTGTCCGCGCCCGACGCGCTGGCGACGGCCACGATCGCGACCGACATGTTCACTCCGAGGACCATCGTGCGCTTCACCGGTCACCTCGGCGGCGCGATCTACGGCTCGCCGCAAAAAATCCGCGACGGTCGCACGCCGCTCGCGAATCTTCACCTCGCCGGCACCGACCAAGGTTTTCTCGGCATCGTCGGCGCCATGCTCTCCGGCATCAGCATGGCGAACTTCCACGTCCTCGCGGCGAAGGGCTGAGTATGGCCGCGAAGGAACGCAAAGGTCGCAAAGAACAGGCCTGCCTTTTCTCTGCGTTCTTTGTGTTCTCTTGCGGCCAATGAATTCCCCGCTCCGTCCCGTCGCCCTCCTCCGCACGCCCTTCGCGGAGAAGTTCGGCGTGCCGCGGCAGTCGGGGATCGTGCCGGCCGCGGAGGGGCGGGTGGAGTTTTTGCCCGAGTTCGCGTCGCCGGACTTCGTGCGCGGCATCGAGGCCTTTTCGCATCTCTGGCTGCTGACCGGCTTTCACAAAAACCCGCCCTGGGATGGCGCCGCGACGGTGCGTCCGCCGCGCCTCGGCGGCAACGAGCGGGTGGGGGTCTTCGCCTCGCGCTCGCCGCTGCGGCCGAACGGTCTCGGGCTTTCGCTCGTGCGCTTGATCGCGGTCGAGCCGGGGCTGCTGCGAGTCGAGGGCATCGACTGCGTGGACGGCACGCCCGTCTACGACATCAAGCCCTACCTGCCTTACTGCGAGGCCAAGCCCGACGCGCGCGCGGAGTGGGCCGGCGGCGCGCCCGAGGTCCGTGGTCCCGGGCTGATCGTCATTCCCGAGGCGGTGTCGGCCCGGTTGCCGGCGCCCGTGCTGGAGCTGGCGCGCCAGCTCCTCGCCCTCGACCTGCAACCCGCTTACCAAAAGACGGGGTCCGGCCGGATTTATGGGATGACCGTCGCGGGCTGGAACCTGCGCTGGCGTCATCAGGGCGGCGGGGTGGAGCTGCTCGAGGCTACACCCGCGACCCCGGGGGAATAGCGACCGGAATTCGGGATTGCGCGCAGGGCGGGGCGGGGGGTTTGCTGCGCCCTTTCCCCCGCATGGCGTTCAATCTCAAACTGGTGCTCAAGGCCCTGCTTTTCTCGTCGAGCCAGCCGCTCACGATCAAAGACATCCAGACCATCTTTACGCGCTACCACGACCAGGCGCAGGCCCCGCTGCTCGCCGAGGAGGGGGAGGAGAACGCCGAGACTCCGGCCGCCGAGGTCGCGGGGGAATCCGCCGGGGGCGACGTGGCGTCCATGGCATCCGCCCTTGCGCCCGCCGTGGCGGAAGGGGAACTCCTCGCCGGCACCGCCGACGAAACCAACCCGCTCGGACTCGCTCCGGTGGATGTCGAGCTTTACGTCGACGTGCCTTCGCTCGTCACCGCGGCGCAGATCCGCGAGGCGATGGACCAGCTCGCCGAGGACCTGAAGGCGCAAAACGACATCTATCTTCTTATCGACGGCGCGCAGGGCTACCGCCTCGTCACCCACCCGCGTTTCGCGAAATGGATCCGCATCCAGCGCGACGAACCCCCGCCGGTGAAGCTCACCCAGTCCGCGCTCGAGACCCTCGCCGTCGTCGCCTATCGCCAGCCCGTCACCCGCTCCGAGATCGAGTCGATCCGCGGCGTGTCCGCCGACGCGGGCCTGTCGAAGCTGATGGAGCGCGAGCTCGTCTACATCGTCGGTCGCGCCGATCTTCCGGGCCGCCCCTTGCAGTATGGCACCACGGACAAGTTCCTCGAATTCGTCGGTGTGAAGTCGCTGATGGAGCTGCCCGCCTCCGACGTGCTCTCGCCGCGCCAGATCGACGAGTGGCTCAACCGCGCCGCCAACGTCACCCCGCCGGCCGACGCCGAGATGGGCCTGCCGCTGGAGGAAGGCGAAGGCGAATCCCCCTCGCTCGAACCCGTCGAGATCGAGCACGTCGAGGAATCCGCGCCCGAGGCCGGTTCCGACATGGCCGAGGACAGCATCGAGGGCGACGCGCCCGCCGCCGAGGAGGCCTCGCCCGCGTCCGAGATCGCCTCCACCGAAGCCGCCTCCGCCGACGAACCGGCCGAGGACAAGAACGAGCCCGCCGCCTGAGCCGCCGATAGTCTCCCCTTTTCCCCGCTTTCCTTTTCCGCGCATGTCCGCCGACCCGCTCCAGCCCATCCGTGAACAGATCGACGCCCACGACCGCGAGATCGTGCGTCTGCTCAACGAGCGCCTGAAGCTGGCGGCCGAGATCGGCCGGGTGAAGCGCAGCAGCGGCGGCCAGATCTACGTGCCCGAGCGCGAAGACGCCGTCTTCCGCAAGGTCACCTCGCTCAGCGAAGGTCCGATCAAGGGCGAGGCGCTGAAGGCGATCTACCGCGAAATCATGTCCGCGGCCATCGCCCTCGAGAAGCCGCTCCAGATCGCCTACCTCGGCCCCGAGGCCACCTACACGCACGCCGCCGCGATCAAGAAATTCGGCGCGAGCGTCGACTACACGCCCATCGCCACCATCGGCGACATCTTCACCGCGGTGGAGAAGGGCGAGGCCGACTACGGCATCATCCCGATCGAGAACTCCACCGAGGGATCGGTGCGCGAGGCCTTGGACGGCTTTGTCGAAAGCGAGCTGAAGGCCGTCGCGCAGATCTACCTCGAGATCAACCACGCGCTCATCTCGGCCACGTCGCTGGAGCGGATCGAAAAAGTCTACTCCAAGGATCAGGCGATCGCGCAGTGCCGCGCCTGGTTGCAGCGCCATCTGCCCCACGCGCAGCTGATCGAGACGGCGAGCACGGCCCGGGCGGTCGAGATCGCGAACTCGGAGCCCGGCGCGGCGGCGATCGCGGCCGAGCTCGCGGCGCAGGCCCGCGGCGTGCCGGTGCTGGCGCGCAACATCCAGGATCGAAACGACAACACCACGCGCTTCTTCGTCATCGGCAAGAAGGCCTCCGGCCCGGTCGGCGGCGGTCGCGACATGACCAGCCTCGTGATCTCGCTCGGCGAGTCCGCCGCGGCCCACTCCGGGGCGCTCATGAAGATGCTCACGCCCTTCAGCTCGCGCGGATTGAATCTTTCGAAGGTCGAGTCGCGCCCGAGCAAGCGTCGCGCCTGGGACTATCTGTTCTTCATCGACGTTGCCGGCCACTACGAGGACGCCGCGATGAAGGAGGCCGTGGCCGAGCTGCGCGCCTTCTGCCCGCTGGTGAAGTGGCTGGGCAGCTATCCGAGCGTCAACTGAGCGCGCGTTCGATGGCCAAAGGTCGCGCCGACGGGAATCGGGCGGGGACGGTGGCCTGCGCGATTGAGGGCGTGACGCCTGATCGGTGAACGCCGCGCCCGAGGCGCGGTAGTCTCACGAAGACGACGGCCCTACGCCGTGATCTTGCGCAACTCGACGGCGGCGCATTCGAAGGCCGCCTCGAGCTCCGCCACGAGGGTCTCCAGCGCGGCGTGCGCCTCGGCCTTGGACCGATGCTCGAGCCGCTCCGCGAGCAAGCGGACCCGGAGCGCGCCCACGTTGGAGGAGCTGCCTTTGATCGTATGAGCCGAACGGGTGTAGAGCGCGGCGTCGCCCTTGGCGGCGGCCTGGCGGATGTCGGCCAGCCGAAGCGGGGTGTCCTGCAGGTAGATGCCGATGATTTCCTTCAGAAAAGCGTCGTCACCGTCGTCCCCGAGCGCGCGGAGATTTTCGATGGCTTCAAGATCGAGATCGGGGGGGAGGGGCGAGGACATCTTGGGGGGCAGGCAGTAAGGAGAAGCCCCGGCGCGGGGCGCAATGGCGGAAACCGCGCATATGGAGCGGTGTTGTGCGTTTCCGCCGCGCGGATCAGGAGCTGTCTTCAAAATAAAGCGGTGTGTCGCTGGGAGCGCAGCCAGTCGAGGGCAAGGCGGGTGCGAGGGTGCTGGGCGCGGAGCGCCCTGCCCCTCGCGCCCAACGCCGCACCCGACCGGCTCCGCCCCAGCCCTTCGGGTGGCGAGGAAAAGGGGCTGGCCCTGCGTTGCCCGAGGCGGCACGGGCCTCCAGCCCGCCTCCGCCTCGGCCGCCTTGGGCGAGCCCCCTTTCCTCGCCACGCCACACCGCTTTATTTTGAAGACAGCTCCGAGGAGCCGAATTCCAAGGGGGTGTTGGCTTCGATCTCCTCGATGGTGGTGAGGCCGAGCAAGACCTTCTTCAGGCCGTCGTGTCGCAGCGGCTTGAAGCCCACTTTCGACGCGGCTTCGGTGATTTCCTGCGCGGACGCGCCCTTCGTGATGAGGGTGCGCACCTCCTCGGTGACGATCACGAGCTCGTGGAAGGCGATGCGGCCCTTGTATCCGGTGCCGCGGCAGGCGTGGCAGCCCCGGCCCTTGTAGAATCGCACGTCGCGCGGGCCCTCGGGCAGGAAATATTTGTCCAGAACCTCGGGGGAGGGGACATAGGCTTCCTTGCAATTTTCGCAGATGCGGGCGGCGAGGCGCTGGGCGAGCACGCCGATCACGGCGGGGGCGACCATGTAGGGCTCCACTCCGATCTCGAGAAGGCGGACGATGGCCTGCGCGGCGGTGTTGGTGTGCAGCGTGGCGAATACGATGTGGCCGGTGAGGGCGGCCTCGGTCGCGATCTTGGCCGTCTCCAGGTCGCGGATCTCGCCGATGAGGATGGCGTCGGGATCCTGGCGGAGGAGAGCGCGCAGGACGGTGCCGAACTTTAGATCGATGTGGCTGTTTACCTGGGTCTGGGTGACGCCCGGCAGCTGGATCTCGATCGGGTCCTCGATGGTGGAGATGTTGACGTCCGGCGTGTTGATCTCGTTGAGGGCGGCGTAGAGCGTGGTGGTCTTTCCGCTGCCGGTGGGGCCGGTGACGAAGAGAATGCCGCTGGGGTTGCGGATGAGACGACGGAAGGGCTCCAGGATGGTCTTGGACATCATCATCTTGTCCAAGGTGATCATGGATTTCTTGCTGCTGCTGGCCAGCAGGCGCACGACGACCTTTTCCCCGTATTGGGTGGGGATGGAGGAGAAGCGGAAGTTCGCCTTGTTCACGCCGATGCCGATGGAAAAGCGTCCGTCCTGGGGGAAGCGCGACTCGGCGATGTTCAGGTTGCAGAGGATCTTCAGACGCGAGACGAAGGCGCGGTGGAGCTTGCGCGAGTAGGTGAGGATCTCGCGCAGCATGCCGTCGATGCGGAAACGGACGCGCGAGACGGTCTCCTGCGGCTCGATGTGGATGTCCGTGGCGCGCTCGCGGATGGCGTAGTAGATGATCTCGTCGAGGATGGCGACGACGGCGGAGGTGTCGGCGACGGAGGCGAGCTTGTCGGAGGCCAGGTCGGGGTCGTCGAAGAGCGTCGAGCGCTCGAGCTCGCCGAGGCTGTCCTCGATGTTTTTCTCGTTGGAATACTGGATGTGGATCGCGTCCTCGATCTCGCGCGGAAGGGCGAAGACCGGGCTGATCGGCATCTGGGCGATCTGGCCGATGCGGCGCACGAGCGCCTCGTCGTCGGGCTTCGACATGGCGGCGGTGAGCACGCCGTTGATGACGTAGAGGCCGATGACGTTGGCCTTGCGGGCGATCTCCGCGGGAAGGGCTGCGACGGCCTCGTCCGTGATGATGGAGGCGAAGGGATCGACGTAGGCGAAGCCGAGGGACTCGGCGTAGAGGCGGCAGGCGTCGTCCTTGGGGATGAATTTCTGATCGAGCAGGGCGAGGACGAGCGGAAGCCCCTCCCCGTGTTCCTTCATCAGGCCGGCCAGCTCGTGATGGTAGTCGAAGAGCGGGGACGCCTTGAGCAGATTACCGAAAGTCCGGTCAGTCTTTTTTGCCACGACGCTTCCTCCGGTTTTCGAACATTTTTCCGATCTCGGCCTGGTTCAGTTTTTCCATGGCGAAGGAGCCGGCGTTGCGCTCCTGCTCGAGCTCTCCGAGGAGCTCGGTCAGCGAGTAGCGGATCTCGTGGATCCGTCGCAAGGGCGGCCGCGCGGCGGGGACGGGGGGCGGGGAATCGGCGGGTCGCATGGGGCGGGGTCAGGCTGCGGGAGGGGCGTCTTCGTCGGAGGTGAGCAGGGCGCGCAGGGAGGCGAGGATCTCCTCCTTGGGCGTGTCCTTGCGGATGTAGTGGTCGGCGCCGGCCGAGATGGCGTCCTCAACGGTCTGCCGGTTCGCGAGGGAGGTGAGCATCGCGGCGGGGTTTTCGTAGCCCGCGGCGCGCAGGCGGCGAAGGGTCTCTATGCCGTCCATGCCGGGCATGTTGACATCGAGGAGCACGAGCGAGGGCGGGGGGGAGATGGACGGGTAGATCGCGAGCGCCGTCTCGCCGTCCTCCGCTTCGTGCACCCGCACGGGGCCGAGGCCACGGACGACGAGGGAGAGGTAGCGGCGGACGTGCGGCTCGTCGTCCACGATCAGGATGTTGCCTGCGGAGCTCATGCGGGGGATATGGGTAGGTGAAAACTGAATACGCAGCCGCCCTCGGGCTGGTTGACCGCCTCGACGCGGCCGTGGTGGGCCTCGATGATCTTGCGGCAGATCGCGAGGCCGAGCCCGGTGCTTTTCTCGCCGCCGGTGGGCCGGGACGAGAGCCGGCCGAAGTCCTGGAAAAGCCGGCCGCGCTCGGCGTCGGGTATGCCCGGGCCCTGGTCGCGCACCGAGAGGACGGCGGCGGGGGCCGGCGCCCCGGCCAGGTCGACGCGCACGGAGACCAGCGAGCCGGGCGGCGAGTATTTGACCGCGTTGCTCAAGAGATTGTCGACGACCTGGCGGATGCGGGCCGCGTCCAGGGCGACGACGGGCGACGCGGAGTCCGCCTCCAGCCGGATGCGCGTCGACTTGCGCGCCGCCTCGATCGAGGCGAGTCGTATCGCCTTGTCCGCGAGTTCGCGCAGCGGGACGGGCGCGAGCGAGAGCTTCAGTTCGCCCGCCTCGATGGTGGCGATGTCGAGCAGTTCGTTGACGAGATCGAGCATCGACTGGCTCGCGCCATGGATCGATCCGACGATGTCGGCCTGTTCCGGGTTGAGCGGGCCGATGGAGGGCTCTTGCAGGAACTCCGCCAGCCCGCGGATCGAGGCGAGGGGGTTGCGCAGATCGTGCGCGCACATGCCGAGGAACCGGTTCTTGGCCTCGTTGGCCTGGCGCAGTTGCGCGGCGTAACGGCGATTTTCCAACTGCGTGCGGATGCGCGCGAGGGCCTCCGCGGCGCGGAAGGGCTTGGGCAGGTAATCCGCGCCGCCGGCGCCGAAGCCCGCGACGACGTCCTCGGACTCGGACTTCGCGGTGATGAACAGCACCGGGGCGCAGGCGGCCCCATGAGTGGCGCGCAGCCGGCGGCAGGTCTCGAAGCCGTCTATCCCCGGCAGCATGACGTCCAGCAAAACGAGATCCGGGAGAAAATCCGCGTAGGTCTTGAGCGCATCCTCGCCGGAGCCGACCGACCGAAAAACGGAGCCTTCGTTTTTCAAGATACCTTCCAGGATGCGGATGTTCATCCGGTCATCGTCCACCACCAGGATTTTTGCGGCGGGAAAAGGGTCTCGGGAGGCGGACATGAAACGAAGTGCGAAAACTGGTAGGCGGATGTATCGACGCATCAATCGTTCTTTGCGCATTTGCGTCCTCGTTCCGCTTCGCGGGCGACCGCGTGCGGTCCGGGATGCCTTGCCCGGGACGCGAAACACGAGTCCTGCGCCATCCGACTGCATTTCCGTGCGGCCAAGCCGGCCCGGCCTTACCACGTATCACCAATTACGGATATGTTGATATTCCACTTGCGGGGATGCGTTGGCAGGGGCTTCTTCGCGTCTCTTCAATCACCATGGCCAACACCTTTGTTTTCTCCTCCGAGTCCGTAGGCGAAGGGCACCCCGACAAGGTTGCCGACTTGATCTCCGACAGCGTCCTCGACGCCTGCCTCGCGTTCGACAAGACGGCGCGCGTCGCCTGCGAGACGTTCGTGAAGTCCAACGTCGTGGTCGTGGGCGGCGAGATCACCCTGCCCAAGTTGCAGGACAAGAAAACCGGCAAGACCAAGCCCATCGAGACGGTCATCAACCTCGGCCAGATCATCCGCGACGCCATCCGCGAGATCGGCTACGTGAACGACGACGACGTTTTCCACGCCGACTCCGTATTCATCAACAACTACCTCACCGCCCAGTCCGCCGACATCGCCCAGGGCGTCGACGCCAAGAAGGCCGAGGGCAAGAAGACCTCCGAGCAGGGCGCCGGCGACCAGGGATTGATGTTCGGTTTCGCCTCCGACGAGACCGAGGAGCTCATGCCCGCGCCGATCATGTTCGCGCACCGCCTCGGCCGCGAGCTCACCGCCATCCGGAAGGGCCAGCGCAAGGTCAAGGCGGCCTGGCTCCGCCCCGATGCCAAATCCCAGGTCTCCGTGCGCTATGTCGAAGGCGTGCCGACCGAGATCGTCAACGTCGTGATCTCCACGCAGCACGCCGCGGGCGTTTCCCACGCCGAGATCGAGTCCTTCCTGATCGAAAACGTCATCAAGAAGGTCATCCCCGCGCAGCTCCTCAACAAGAAGACCGAGTTCCTTATCAATCCGACCGGCAAGTTCGTCATCGGCGGACCGCAGGGCGACTCCGGTCTCACCGGCCGCAAGATCATCGTCGACACCTACGGCGGCTGGGGCCGTCACGGCGGCGGCGCCTTCTCCGGCAAGGATCCGTCCAAGGTCGACCGCTCCGCCGCCTACATGGGCCGCTGGGTCGCGAAAAACATCGTCGCCGCCAAACTCGCCAAGCAGTGCGAGGTGCAGTTCGCCTATGCCATCGGCCATCCGAACCCCGTCAGCGTCTACGTGAACACATTCGGCACCGGCGTCGTCGCCGACGAGCTCATCACCGAGGCGATCCAGCAGGTCTTCTCCTTCAAGCCCGCCGACATCGTTAAGCAGCTCGACCTGCTCCGCCCCATCTACCGTCAGACGACCAACTACGGTCACTTCGGCAAAAAGGATCTCCCCTGGGAGCAGACCACGAAGGTCGTCGCCCTCCAAGCAGCCGTGAAGAAACTCGCCAAATAAGTCCCTTTCAAAATGAGCAACTCCCCCCTTCCTCCCTCCGCCGCCGGCCAGGATTACCACGTCGCCGACATCAAGCTCGCCGACTGGGGCCGCAAGGAGATCGCCATCGCCGAGCACGAGATGCCCGGCCTCATGGCCGTCCGCAAAAAGTTCGGCCCGTCCAAGCCGCTCGCCGGCGTCCGCGTCACCGGCTCGCTACACATGACGATCCAGACCGCCGTCCTCATCGAGACGCTGGTCGCCCTCGGCGCCAAGGTGCGCTGGGCCTCGTGCAACATCTTCTCCACCCAGGATCACGCCGCCGCCGCCATCGCCGCCACCGGCGTGCCGGTCTTCGCCTGGAAGGGCGAGACCCTCGAGCAGTATTGGGACCTCACCTGGAAGGCCATCGTCGGCCCCGACGGCCAGGGCCCGCAGCTCGTCGTCGACGACGGCGGCGACGTCACGCTCCTTCTCCACAAGGGTTTCGAGCTCGAGAAGGGTAGCGACTGGGTGAATACGCCTTCCGGCTCGCACGAGGAGCAGGTCATCAAGGACCTCCTCAAGAAGATCCACGCCGAGGATCCCCTGGTCTTCACTCGCCTGGTCAAGGACTGGCGCGGCGTCTCGGAGGAGACCACCACCGGTGTCCACCGCCTCTACCAGCTCCACGAGCAGGGCAAGCTCCTCGTTCCCGCGATCAACGTGAACGACTCCGTGACCAAGTCGAAGTTCGACAACCTCTACGGCTGCCGCGAGTCGCTCGCCGACGGCCTCAAGCGCGCCACCGACGTCATGATCGCCGGCAAGGTCGCCTTCGTGGCCGGCTACGGCGACGTGGGCAAGGGCTCCGCCCACTCGCTCAAGGGCTTCGGCGCCCGTGTCATCGTCTCCGAGATCGACCCGATCAACGCCCTCCAGTGCGCGATGGAAGGCTTCGAGGTGAACACGATCGAGAGCACGCTCGGCAAGGCCGACATCTACGTCACCACCACGGGCAACAAGGACATCATCACCCTCGAGCACATGCGGGCGATGAAGGACCAGGCCATCGTCTGCAACATCGGCCACTTCGACAACGAGATCCAGGTCGACCGCCTCAAGAAGGCCCCCGGCGTGAAGCACGTGAAGATCAAGGACGGCTACGACGCCTACACCTTCGGCGACACCGGCCGCACCATCTACCTCCTCGCCGAGGGCCGGCTCGTGAACCTCGGCTGCGCCACCGGCCATCCGTCATTCGTGATGTCCAACAGCTTCACCAACCAGACTCTCGCCCAGCTCGATCTCTGGAAGAACAAGGACACCTACGCCGTCGGCGTTTATCGCCTGCCCAAGCACCTCGACGAGGAGGTCGCCCGTCTCCACCTCGAAAAGATCGGCGCCGTGCTCACCAAGCTCACGCCCGATCAGGCGCAGTATCTCGGCGTGTCCGTCGAAGGCCCGTATAAGCCCGAGCACTACCGCTACTGAGCGGACGGGGTTCTTCATCCCTTGGGCCGGCCTGCGTTTCGCGGGCCGGCTTTTTGTTTTCAACCCCCGCGCGGCGTCGCCCGTCTTCGCGAGGGCGTCGGTCTGGGTATATCGGGATCGCCGCCGACCACGTGGAGTCGGCGGCCTCCTCCGCGCTCGATCCGGAGATAAAGCACTCCGGGACGCGCGCTCCGTGCGCCTGCCCAGTCTCGACTCTAGCGCCGCCGGCTTCGTCTGCCCGTCCGCGTCGTCCATCCTCGTCGCTTTCCTGTATTTTCTCCGTGCCCATCCGCGGAAACCGTGGTTAACCGTTCTTTTTCAACCCTACCTCCTACCTCCTATGGGACGCCAATGGCTTCACGCGAAACGCGCCATCGTTAACAACAAGAAGGGCCAGATCGTCGGCAAACTGGTGAAAGAAATCACCGTCGCCGCCAAACTCGGAGGCGGCGACATCGCCGCCAACGCCCGACTTTTCGCCGCGGTGGAGAAGGCCAAAAAGGCCTCCGTCACCCGCGACGTCATCGAGCGCGCCATCCACAAGGGCGCCGGCACCGGCGGCGAGAAGACCGACATCACCGCGGTCACCTTCGAGGGCTACGCCCCACACAAGGTCCCCGTCGTCGTCGAGTGCTACACCGACAATGTCCAGCGTCTCGCCCCCGAGATGCGCGTGCTCTTCAAGAAGGGCATCCTCGGCACCACCGGCTCCAACAAGTTCCTCTTCGACCACGTGGGCATCGTCGAGGCCCACACCCCCGCCGCGGCGCCCGATCTCGAGGCCGCCGCCATCGAGGCCGGCGCGAACGATTTCGCCCCCCTCGGCCACGCCGAGAACGATGACATCCCCGCCGAGGGCGTCAGCGGCGCCCGCTTCCTCTGCGATCTCACCTCCATCCACGCCGTCGCCACCTGGCTGAAGGCCAACGGCTGGACCGTCGTCACCTCCGAGATGGGCTACATCGCAAAGCAGTATCCGGAACTCAACGACGAGCAGCGCGCCGAGGTCGGCGATTTCCTCCACGCCCTCGAGGACAACGACGACGTCCAGCGCGTCTGGGCCGCGTTCCGCTAAGCGCGCTCCCGCCCCTTCCGTTCTCCGGGTCGTCCCTTCCGGCGGCCCGGCTCAGGAGGGCTTGCGGCCGCTGGCGAGCAGGGTCTCGAAATGCGGCGCCTGCTCCTCGCGGGCGACGCCCACGACCTCCACGGATTGAAAGCCGGCGCTTTCGAGGAATCCATGCAGCGCGTTCTCGGTGAAGCCGAGCCAGACGTCCGCGTAGAGTTCCCGCGCCTTTTCAAACGAGTGCTCCCTGAGATCGAGCACGAGGAGCTGGCCGCCGGGACGCAGGATGCGGAAAGCCTCGGACACCGCGGCGCCCGGGTGCTGCGCGTGGTGCAGGGCCTGGCTTAGGATCGCGAGGTCGACCGAAGCGTCGGGCAGCGGCACCTCCTCGATGTCGCCCAGCTTGTAGGCCAGGTTGCCGAGCCCGTTTTTTTCGGCGAGGGCGGTGCCCACTTCCACCATCTTGGGCGAGCGATCGATGCACCACACCTGGCGGGCGCGGCGCGCGAGCAGCTGGGAAATGAGGCCTTCGCCCGCTCCCAGATCCGCGATGTCGATCGCGGGCGCGAGCCGGAGCGCGAGGTGGCCGATGGCCTCCCACGAGCGCCCGGGACAGTAGTTTTTGCCCAGACGCCCCGCGATCAGGTTAAAGTATTCCTCCTGGGTGGCGCGCCGCCGGGCGAGGGCGCGCGCGAGGCCGGCGCGATCGGCGACCAGTTCGGGCTGCCCGGCGACCGCCTCGGTGGCGGAGCGCAAAAACGAAAGCGTGGCCGCGGGCAGGCCCTGACGGAGACTGTAGTAGGCGCGTTTGCCGTCGCGTCGGTCGTTCACCAGCTCCGCGGAGCGCAGCAGCGCGAGCGAGGATGAGATGCGGGACTGCGCCATTCCCAGGATGTCTTGCAGCTCGGCGACCGACAACTCCTCGCGGAGCAAAAGGGCGAGGATGCGAAGGCGGGTGGGGTCGGCGACAAGTTTAAGGGTATCCCAGGAAGTGTTCACGTGTGTGCCTCGACCAAGGAAAGAGCGGAGCCCGGCCGACTTGTTCAACGCCTATCGTGCGAGCCGCCCCCGACCGACGCACATGCACACGCCGCTTTCGGCCTTCTGCTCCGTTTTATCCGGCCCTGGACTAGTCTGCGCCCCCCAGTTGCATGAAGAAAAAACCCCGTAGAGTTATGGGGGTAAAATCTGTAAGGTGATCGTAAGCGTTCGCGCTTACTCCCATGCATTCTGTTTTTTTCCTTTTGGCCGGTGTGCTCCTCCTATGCTGGCCTACCGCATGGATTTGTCGAAACCGCGTGCGTTTTTTGCCGATCGAAAACCTGATCGAGCGTCCCGCGCTGGTGAGCAGCTGGCTCAGCCATGTGGTGTGGTGGAATCTTATCCGCGCCTGGTTCGGTGTCTGGCTCCTCCGCGCGGCCGAGGTTGATCTGCTCGGAAACGCCGCCCGTCATCAACTTATCATCGGATACAACGGCGTCGTCCAATTGGTCGGCTTGGTGTTGCAGATGTTTTTTTACCGCACCCGCGACAATGAGGTGCCGCTTCCCGTCTCCTACGGCTTTGGTGTTTTGCTCGCCATTTTGCCGCCCAGCATCGCCTTGCCCGCCGTCGTGCTCGGCGTGGCGACCAGCATCGCCTGCCGCAGTTTTTCCATCGGGTGGGCGGCTTCCGGTCTGCTGGTGGGCGTGTTGGGCTTCTTGCTCGCTCTCTCCAAATACCAACTGCTCAAGGCCGGTCTGCTTTTTGCCGCGCCCTTGCTGGCGGTCATAGGCACCAACCGCCAATTCGTCGTGCCCGTCTGGCAGGGCGTCCGCCACGGCCACCCCGTCGCTTCGCCCTACTCATCCCGCCTCCGTTGAGACGGCGCGGCGAGACCGGGCGCACGCTTCGTCGCCCGGAGTAAACACAGGGGGTCGAGCTCGTCTCGATTTACGCCAACGGCTCTATTTCCTCACTTCCGCCGTCTTCGGACAAAAATCCGCCGCGAGAAATTCCGATACCGAACCCCGGCACGAACGATTTACGGCCATGCGCGTCCGGCGTGCTGAACGCGCGGGGGGATGTTCCTGCCTTGGTGGCGCTTTGCCGGCTTCTCCACGCCGTATCCCGCGGCACAAATCGGGCCTTGGCAGGCTTGGGGATCGTTTTGCCGCGGCTGTTTTAAAATATGCCGCGGAGATTCGAGGATATGCCGCACGCATAAAATCATTTTGCGCAGGCATATAAAAGCAAATGCATCCGTTTTACGACTTGCATTTGGTTAATGAGGTTTGATTAGGGTATTTACGTATCTCCCTTTCCGCATCCTTGGGGATGCGGTTGATGGGGAGCATGATCCAAAAACATCCACCCCGTAATAACCCATGTCCGATCAACCTATCCCGACCGCCGCCGATGACTCCGATCCCGAGAAGGCCCGCCGTAATTCCGAAATTCGCGAAGCCGTCCTCGATGAGGTGACCCTGGCGAACGATGTCGCCATCGCCGGCCGCAAGCCGGAATACCTAAGCCGCCTCCTGGAAGACGCCCTCGAGGAGCCGCAGCTGGTCGATTTGGAGGAGGCCGTGAAAACCGTGCGCGGCCTGATCACCACCGTCGGCGGCAAACGTAGCGACACCCGGCACTCGACGCGCGAGCAAAACAAACTTCGCGACGCCCTGCTCATTCAGCTGGGCAAGGTGCGCGCCTTGGCGAAGAAGGTATACGAACGCGGGAATCCGCGTCGCGCGGACTACTACATCGGCAAGCAGGTGGACAAAAGCCGCGCCTTCCTTTGCCAGGTCTCGGAATCCATGATCACCCACGCCAAGACCGACCCGGTGCTCAAGATCTCCCCGCGCCTGTTGACCGCCTTCCAGGGGGCGTTCGACGCCTATATGGCCGAGCGCAACAACCAGACCGACAAGCGAACCGAGGCCTCCGAGGAGATACAGGCCCTGTCCGAGGCGGCCAAGGAACTGGCCGTCCTGCGGCGCGCCGTGCAATACGCGGCCGACGCCACCTGGCCGGCGCGCGAAAAGCTTCACGCCCCGATTCGCCGGGAGTTCAGGCTCCCGATCAATCGCGGCCTGGTGTAAATCGACGAGGGCCCGACCGGGCCATGCCGCACCCGGCGAGAGGCGAGGGGATGAGCGGGCGGATTTCGCCCCCGCGCCCCTCGCCGCGCCGGGTGTTTTGTTTGGTCGCCGCCCGAGCGTTGGCGGCCCCCCGGGTTCAGGCGTCGCGCCTGCCGTGCTTATCGACGTGGACCCCGACGCGGCGACCTCCGCCCATGCAGGCGCCCGGCCGGACACGTTTCGTGAAAAAATTACGGCTTCAGTTCAAAATGAATTGAAATCGCCTAAAAACTGCGTCGGTCTCCCCGGCAGTGAGCTCCGGAGTCCTCTCATCCCGCAGTCGGTCTGTGTCCGCGCATCGGACGTTTCTCCGGCCGTCCTCTTTCGACTCCCGTGGCTAAAGCCTCCGTCCTTCTTTCGTCCGATTCTCAGGATCTTCGGTCCGCTGGCGCTCCGTCCATGCCCGGCCTCGGCGCGTTCGAGGCGGAGGTGGTGGCGGTCTTTGCCGATCTGGTCGTTCTCCTCGGCCTGCCGAAATCGATGGGGGAGATCTACGGATTGGTGTTTGCGTCGGCGGAGCCTCCCACCTTCGCGGATATCGAGCAAAAGCTGGGCTTGAGCAAGGGCTCGGTCAGCCAAGGGCTTCGGGCTTTGCGCGAACTGGGCGCGGTCCGCGAAGCGGATGCTCCAGGAGAAAAAGGGCTTGGCGAGCCGGCCGGGCGTGGTCCGCGCGAAGGGCAGGCCAAGCCGGCGGGTGTGGACGGCGACATGGGCGCGACCGGCACGCGGGCCATACGCTGGCAGGCGACCACGGAACTGCGCCAGTTGATCGGCACTCTTTTGCGCGAACGCCTCACGCCCTACCTGGGGCGCCAGGATCAGCGAATGGACAGCGCCGAGGCGGCCTTGGAGCGCCAGGCGCCGGAGCTTTCCGCCAAGCATTACAAGCTTCTCAAAAAGCGCCTCGAGAAGCTTCAATCCTGGCAATCGCGCGCCCGCACCGTGCTCCCCGTGATCGGGAAGCTCCTCTGAGGCCTCCCCCTCGTCTCTTCGCGTCGTTCACCCTTTTTCGCTTCAAACCCAACATATCCCCATGAAAGCAGTCATCCTCGCCGGCGGCCTTGGCACGCGCATCAGTGAAGAAACCCACCTCAAGCCCAAACCCATGGTCGAGATCGGGGGAAAGCCGATCTTGTGGCATGTGATGAAGATCTATTCCGCGCACGGGATAAACGACTTCGTCATCTGCGCGGGTTACAAGGGCTACGTCATCAAGGAGTATTTCGCGAATTACTTCCTCCACATGTCGGACGTCACCTTTGACATGAAGGACAACCGCATGGAGGTGCATCACCGTCGTTCCGAGCCTTGGCGCGTGACGATCGCGGACACCGGCGACGCGACCATGACCGGCGGCCGCCTCAAGCGCGTGCGCGAATATCTGGGCGACGAGACCTTTTGCTTCACCTACGGCGACGGGGTGGGGGATGTGAACATCACCGAACTCGTGGCCTTCCATAAGCGCGAGGGCCGTCTCGCCACGCTGACCGGCGTCCAGCCTCCCGGCCGTTACGGCGCCCTGGGTATCGAGGACTCGCGAGTAACCAGCTTCCAGGAAAAGCCGGTGGGCGACGGCGGCTGGATCAACGGCGGTTTCTTTGTCCTGGAGCCGCGCGTGATCGACTACGTCGAGGGCGACTCGACCATCTGGGAGCGCAAGCCCATGGAGCGCCTCGCGCACGAGGGCCAGATGGGCGTGTATAAGCATACCGGATACTGGCAGCCGATGGACACGCTTCGCGAGAAGCAGCAGCTCGAGGAGTATTGGACCTCGGGCAAGGCGCCGTGGAAAATCTGGAAGTAAACCGCCATGTCTTTCGCCGATATCTATCGAGGCAAGCGAGTCTTGCTCACCGGGCACACCGGTTTCAAGGGCGCCTGGCTCGCCGAGTGGCTTCTCTCCCTCGGGGCCGAGGTCACCGGTTTCGCGCTTCCTCCGCCGACCGCGCCCTCTCTGTTCGACCAGCTCGGGCTGGCCGCGCGGCTGCGTCACATCGAGGGCGATGTGCGCGATCTCGCCGCCGTCCGCGCGGCGTTCGCGGTCGCCCGGCCCGATTTCGTCTTCCATCTCGCGGCGCAGCCTCTCGTGCGGCTTTCCTACGAGCAGCCCACCGAGACCTTTGCCGCGAACGTGATGGGCACGGCTAATGTGCTCGAGGCCGCGCGGCTCGCCGCCGATCCGGCCCGCCCCTGCGCGATCGTCGCCGTCACCACCGACAAGTGCTATGAAAACCGCGAGTGGGTCCATAGCTATCGCGAGGAGGATCCCATGGGCGGCTACGACCCCTACAGCGCGTCGAAGGGCGCGGCCGAGTTGGTGATCTCCTCCTATCGGCGCTCGTTCTTTTCCGCCGCCGACTCCGCCGTGCGGCTTGCCTCCGCGCGGGCCGGCAACGTCATCGGCGGCGGCGACTGGGCCTTGGATCGCATCGTGCCCGATTGCATGCGCGCCTTGGCTCGGGGTGATTCGATCCCGGTCCGCAACAAGGTCGCGACCCGCCCTTGGCAGCACGTCCTCGAACCGCTTTCCGGTTACCTTTGGCTTGGCGCCGCCTTGGTCGCTCCTCGTGGCGGAAGCGCGGAGGCGCTTTCGTCGGCCTCCGCGAATCGAAACGGCTCCGCCGTTCCGCTACATTTTCCGCCGGCCACCTATGCTTCGGCCTTCAATTTCGGCCCGGCGCTCGCCTCCAACAAGACCGTCGCCGAGCTCGTCCAGGAGATCCTCAAGCACTGGCCCGGCCGCTGGGAGGACAAGAGCGATCCCAAGGCCCCGCACGAGGCCAAGCTGCTCAACCTCGCGACCGACAAGGCTCACCACCTGTTGGGCTGGTCGCCCGTCTGGCCCTTTGCGGAAACCATCGCCCGGACCGTCGCCTGGTATCGTGCATCCGCCGCCGATTCAGTCGATCACCACGCGCTGACCACCGGCCAGATCGCCGATTACACCGCATCCGCCCGCGCCGCGGGCCTTGTGTGGTCGATCTGATCTCATTCTTACCAGCCCTCCCTATTAGCCACATTAGCGTTCATTAGCGGTTAAAAATCCTTTCCGACATGCCGACTCCTACCGAACTCAAAGCCGAAATCCTCCGACTCACCCGCGAATACTCCGCCCTCATGCATACGGGGCAACGTCCGGGCGACGATCCGGCGCACGCGTCTTGGACGCCCGGCCAGACCATTCCTTACGCCGGACGCGTCTTCGACCAGGACGAGGTGGAGGCGGCCGTGGGCGCCACGCTTGATTTCTGGCTCACCCTGGGACCCGAGGGCGAGGCGTTCGAGAAGGAACTGGCCGCGCTGCTCGGCGTGAAACACAGCCTCCTCGTCAACTCCGGCTCCTCCGCCAACCTCGTGGCCTTTGCCACGCTCACCACGCACAAGCTGCCGGCGCACAAGCGCATCCTGCCCGGCGACGAGGTGATCACGGTCGCGGCCGGATTCCCCACCACCGTCTCCCCCATCATCCAGTTGGGCGCCGTCGCCGTCTTCATCGACAACGACCCCGCCACCGGCAATATCCGCCCCGAGCAGCTCGAGTCCGCCTACGTGGCCGGCAAGACCAAGGCGGTGATGATCGCCCACGCGCTGGGCAATCCCTTCGACCTCGGCGCCGTGTTGGAATTTTGCCGCAAGCATGATCTCTGGCTCGTGGAGGACAACTGCGACGCCCTCGGCTGCACCTACTCCATGCCCGTCGCCCGCGCCAAGGCGCTCGGCATCACGGAAAACTCGCCGGGCATTCCCTCCGACGGGGTGAACATCACCCGCTACACCGGCACCTGGGGCGACATTTCCACGCAGTCTTTTTATCCCCCGCACCATCTCACGATGGGCGAGGGCGGGGCGGTCAACATCATCAGCCGCCCGCCGCTCAAGACCTACGCCGAGAGCTTCCGCGACTGGGGACGCGACTGCTGGTGCGCCTCGGGCAAGGACGACACCTGCGGCAAACGCTTCGGCTGGCAGCTCGGCGAGCTCCCGAAGGGTTACGACCACAAGTATATCTACAGCCACCTCGGCTTCAACCTGAAGCCGCTTGATCCGCAGGCCGCCATCGGTCGCAAGCAGCTGAAAAAACTCCCCGCCTTCATCGAGGCGCGAAAGCGCAATTGGGAAGTGCTTCGCGCCGGCCTTGCCGAGTTCGAGGACGTCTTCGATTTCACCCTGCCCACCCACGCAACGCGCTGGCTGCCGCCCTCCGCCCGTAGCGGAACGGCGCGCTCCGTTTCGAATCTCTCGGCCTCCGACCGCTTCCCCTTCGAGTCCTGCTTCGAGTGGGACCAGACCGGCGGCCGCACCGACACCTCTTGGTTCGGCTTCATGCTGCGCGTGAAACCCGGCGCGTCCTTCAGCCACACCGATCTCGCCCGGCATTTGGACGAGAAAAAGATCGGCAACCGCATGTTCTTTGGCGGCAACCTGCTCCGGCAGCCCGTTTTTGTGCAGCTGAAGAAAGATCGCCCGGACGCCTTCCGGGTCGTCGGCGAGATGAAGGGCGCGGACGAGATCATGAACCAGGCTCTGTTCCTGGGCACCTACCCGGGCCTCACCGCCGAGATGCTGGCCTACGAGATCGCCGTGATCGGCGAGTTCGTGAAGTCCAAGCGGGGCTGATCGCGGCGAATGCTCCTCTTCGTCACGGGTGCCTCGGGCTTTGTCGGTCGTCATGTGGTCGCGCGAGCGCTACATGAGGGGCACTCCGTGCGCGCGCTCGTGCGTGATCCCGGCTCGGCCGGCTTGGCGCCTCATCCGCGCCTGCAAATCGTGCCGGGCGGTTTGGATCAGGCGAAGCCGGGTTTGTTCGACGGCTGCGATGCCCTCTTGCATCTGGCCGCCCACGGGGTCGTCAGCGGGATGAACGACTGGGACGGCTGCTTCTCGGTCAACGTGGAGCAAAGCCTCGCGCTCTGGCGTCGGGCGATCGAGCGGGGAATTCGGCGCCTCATCCTCTGCGGTTCCTGTTTCGAGTATGGACGCAGCGGGGAGCGCTACGAATTCATTCCGGTGGACGCTCCCTTGGAACCGACCGGTGCGTATCACGCATCGAAGGCCGCCGCCACCATGGCCGCCCTGGCTCTCGCGGTGGATAAACAGGTCGAGGTGGCGATCCTCCGTCCTTTCCATGTTTTTGGCGAAGGAGAAGCCCCCCACCGGTTCTGGCCCGCCTTGCGTCAGGCGGCGAGGGACGGAGTCGATTTTCCGATGAGCAGCGGCCTGCAAGTCCGGGACTTTGTGCCGGTGGAGCAGGTGGCGGCCGATTTTGTCGCGGCGGCCTCGGACACCGGGCTCGAGGCAGGGCGTCCCGTCATTCGCAACCTGGGCACCGGGCATCCCCAGACCCTGTTGTCCTTCGCTGAAACGTGGTGGGGCCGTTTTGGAGCGACGGGCAAACTCCTGCCCGGCGTGCTGCCGACGCGGCAAAATGAAGTGATGCGCTACGTGCCGCTGATCTGAGACCTGCGCATGTCATCTCTTCTTCAAAAGTTCTCTCTCCGGTCCTGGATTAGCAAGGATGTCGCGGCGTCCCTGATCGGGTGGACGCTGCGGATCTTGGGCGCCGCCTGCGGTTTTTTCACCTTCCGCCAGTTGTTCTCCGCGGTGGGCTCGGAAGGCGTCGCCGCCGTGGCCATTCTACAGTCCATCGGGGGGTGGATCGCGATTTTGGAGGTGGGCACCGGCTTTGTGGCGCAAAACTTTCTCGTGAAGTCCGCGGTCGATAAAACCGACGCACGGCCGGGACTTCGCGGCCTGCTGATGCGTCCGCTTTATCTCTCGGCCGCCGCCGCGGTGCTCCTCGTGGTATTTCACGGGGCTTGGTTTAAATTTGTGACGGCGGGCGACGCGGCCGCCAGCTTGCACGAAGCGCCAACCTTGGTGTTCGCCTGCACAATCTTTTTCCTGCTCAGCGTTCTTTCCGGACCGGTCATTCGCATCCTCTATGCCGAAGGGAAAACGGTTTTGGCCAACTCCCTGCCGGTGTTGGGCAGCGTGCTCAACCTGGTGGCGGTGCTGGTGTGCCAATGGCTGGGCGTCAAATCCCTCGCCGCCTACATTTGCTGCATGATCGCGCCGCCGGTTCTGCCGCTCTTGTATATTGCGTTCCGGCGCATCGGAGCGGGGGCGGGACAGGCGAGCGCATCGACCGTCGCCGAGCTGCCGGCCTGGGGGGGGCATATGAATTACACGCTGTTCAATTTCGCTTCGATCTTGGTTTTGCGTGTCGATGTCTATGTATTGAGCCGGGTTTTGAGCGCGGAACAGCTCGTGGCGTATATCTCGGTTCAAAAAATATTCAGCCTAGCCTTCATGGGGCCGCAAACCTTGCTATCCACGGTGCATCCCAAATTTAGCTCGTTATATATCCAGGGACGGCACTCCGAGCTGAGGCGAACTGCTTTAAAATACGCGCTTGCGCCAAGTGTCGCCTTGGTCGGAGCCGCCTTGGTGTTGGTTGCCTTTGACAGGCAGATATGTCCGCTTGTCACCGCCAGGCATCTGAATTTTTTTGGCGCAGGGGTCATTTTGTCCGCGCTGCTTTACTACTGCTTGCGAGTCTGGACCGATGCTTGGGCCACGGTCTTGTTGGCCACCAATCAAGCCAAAAGGCTACTCGTCCCTACTTTGCTTCAAGGAGCCGTATCCGCGCCGCTGCTGTATTGGATAGGATTATCTTGGGGCGGGGCGGGTGGCTTTGTCGCGCTTGTTTTGGCATTTATACTAACCACGGCATGGGCGGCACCGTTGCTCGTCTTTGAACCCAAGTCGGCGAATATTAGTTGCGCATGAGATTGTCTATTTGTATTCCGGCTTACGGCAGGCAGTCGCAGATCACTGAACTGCTCGAATCGATCTCAACCGCGGTTCGTCATTCCGCCGGTGTTTGGCACGAGGTTGAAGTGGTGGTATCCGACAATGCATCCACCCCTCCCTTGTCTCTGCCCTCGTTTGATGGCGTCGGCGGCTTGAGCGTCAGGCTGATTCGCCAATCCAGCAACATAGGTGCGTCCCGCAATTTTATCGCGGCCGCTTTGGCGGCGACCGGCGATTACTGCTGGTGGATGGGTAGCGATGACGCCATTGATCAAGACGCCTTGCTGCAAATACACCAGCAGGTGAAGCGGGCCGGCGACGGGCAGCTCTGGGTTTTCGACCGGTTCGATTGGCATTCCGCGACCGGGCGCGTGTCGACGCGTGCTTGGTATAGAGGCTTGGCTCCTGAGGCGACTTTCGACTTAACCCAGGATGGCGATATTGTGAAACTGGCCGATGCAAGCATGGGGGTCGGCGGTTTGTTTAGTTTTTTGGGGTCGTTGATTTTCAGGAGGGATTGCTTCTCGTTTGCTGGCGTGCCTGATTCGATTTTCAAGACCGCCTATCCCCATGTTTATATTTTGCTGAGGGCTCGTCCACGCGTTGTCTGCAATATTCCCCCGGTTGTAAAATGCAGGATCGGTGACGATTCCTTCGCCGACCATAGCGCGTTGCGTCGCTTGTTGGTGGATATCGACGGATACACGACCGTGTTAAGCGAATTGAAATGGCCTGAAGCGGTGCGGGCGAGTATAGATCAAGCCGTGGAGCGGGAATTGGCCGGAAACTATTTCAAGGGTGCAGCAAATACCCTTAATCTTTTTGTCCGTTCGAATCCACAAGATATAAAGCGGATGCGCTATTGGCTCGCGCCGAGAGAGAGTTTGCCCGTCTCCATTAAGTGCATTGGCTGGTTGCCGACTTGGGTGTTGGCAATTGTGCGAATTGTTAGGCGCGCCCTTAAAGCGCTTCTGGGCAAGCGATGAACCAGTGATTTGAGATCTAAATATTATGCGTTTATTGAATAAATCCATGCCGATTCCAGCCGCGATGGCGGTGCTGGTTTCCGGATTGGTTATCTGCGTGCTGATGGTCTTCCCGCAGATTCCGATCAAGTTCCGTTATCTGGCCGTCGTGGCCGCCGGTTTGGCTGCATTTCATTCTGATGTGCATCGGGCGCCGGGCGTGCGCGCCATTGCTCTCTACACCCTGTTCGTTTGTTTGGTGGGAGTCGGTGTGGTGTTTTTTACTGGTGATGGAAATTTATCCGAGGCGCTTTACGGAATTCGCGCCATGTCCTTGTGCGTCTTGGTGATGATTTTCGCCACCAATGTGACCTTGTCGGGTTTTACATTGCTTAGCTCGGCCATTCTTTTTGGCGGTTTCGTGGGAATGGTGATCGACGCATATCGTGGTCCTGCATGGCAAAAAGTGCCGTTCCCGATCTTTAGTGAGGTTCAGATTATGTTGATGGGTGAGCGTCACATGACTTCGGAGCGATTCGGCGGGTTTACTTTCGAGGCAGGCGTAATCGGTGGCATGTCGGCTATTTTCATTCTCCTTAACATGTCTATTCTACTCTTGGGCCTGTGGGATCTTCGCTTACGTATGCCGTCTCTGCTTCAATTGATTGCGGGAGGCGGAATCATCTGTGGTTTTGGAGCGATTTATCTTTCCAAAACCAAGGCGGGCTTGATTATTTTGGTCTTCGGTTTATTTGTGATGGCAATAGCTATGTTTTTTGTCCGACGGGGTGTTCCGATTTGGACGAAGTTTGTTTTATGGGGTGCAATTTTAGCGGGCTTCGCCGCGCTTCCCGTTGCTTATCGATTGATTAAGAATACGGCTACGGGTGAGTATATTGAAAAAGAAATCAGTAACGTATACTTGCTCGTTACACGTGGTTTCACTCGAGATGAGGGCGGAGGCCTGCAGACACGCATTGAATCCATGAAGATAGCTTTATATGGATTACCCTTCCGTCCCACCGGGGCTGGCCACACAAACGGTTATTTTTACGCCAAGCCTGTTCTGCAGTATATTGAGCCCACAACGGAAATGGAGTGGTTTCATAATCAAGGGCGTTACAATGGTTATAAGGGCGCGGTTTTTAACCTAATGGGGCAGGGTGGTGTTTTCGCTATTATGCTATTGATTTACCTGGCTCGAATCGTCCATCGCGGTCTGGTGCGAAGCGGCGCTTTAGGCGGCGGCGCCATCTCTGCCTTGCTTATTTCAGGTGTGTTAATGTTGGGCTTTGCGGTGGAACTGCTTCCCTTCTTTGAAATACTTATGTTGCTTGTGGGCGTAGCCTATATCGTCGACCAGCAACTGGGCGGTCTTGGGGGACTAGGCCAACGCGCAATCCAGGTCGGTCGCCCCTTGTCCGGCGCAGACCGAATCCGACGCCTACTTCACATGGGGAAGCCGATGGGGGCGCGTCCATGAGACTGTCCATCGTCATCCCCAGTTACAATCAAGGCCGCTTTATCGGACGGACGATTGATTCGGTTTTGTCGCAAGGCGACCCCGACTGCGAGGTGATCCTCATGGACGGTGGCTCGACCGACGACACCATGCAGGTGGTCGAGCGCTATCGGGACAAGCTGGCGGTGGTGGTGTCGCAAAAGGACGGCGGGCAGAGCGACGCCCTGCAACGGGGCTACGCCTTGTCGACCGGAGACTACATCGGTTGGCAGAATTCGGACGATATCTATCTGCCCGGTTCTTTCGCGAAGTTTCGCGCCCTGCTCGCGGACGACGCGAGCCGCGGCAAGGCCGCGGATGTTTATTTCGGGAATCAGGTCGTGATCGGGCCGAATGACGAGGTGCTTTACGGAAAACTGTTCGGACCTTTTCGCACCGAGCACCTTCTCTACGCGGGCTGGAATATCACCAACCAGAGCAGTTTTTTCTCCCGCAAGGCCATCGAGCGGATAGGCGGCTTCGACGCCTCGCTCCACTACGCGATGGATTTTGATCTGTATGTTCGCTTGGCACGGTCCGGCGCTCGTTTCGCCTGGCACGATGCGTATTGGGGCGGCTTCCGTATCCATGACCTGTCCAAAGGATCCACTCTGCACAAAACGCGGGACCGGGAATACGACACCCTGCGCTCCCGCTACATTCCTGGCTATGAAACCGGACGCCCTTGGGGTGATCAGTTCCGGCTGCGTCGTTCTTTGGAGAAAGCCCGGCGGGTGGCTTGGCTGCTGGGCACCGGGCGCATCGTGCGAATGCTGAAGGACAAGCGTCAGCCCTCCGCAGACCTCCTCAAGGGATGCCCGATCCATTGAGCACTCCCTTGATATTCATCCATGGCCAACGCTTCGCCCTGGGCGCGAGTGGCCTGGCCATGCGCACTCGCTTGGCCTTTGATGCGCTGACCGTCGCTTTCGAGGATCGTCCTCGTTATCTGGTTTCGCCCGATTACCCCGAAGTGCGGGAATTGGCGGAACGTGGGGGCTGGACGCTGGTGCCGGTGAGTTCGTTTATCGAACGGCAGCCTCAAGTCTTGAGGCTTTTGCTGCGTTTGGCCTGCTTTTGGGGGGCGCCATTGTCCGTGCGCATGCGGGATCGGCTTTTTACCATGCTCGGAGGAGCGGATATGCCACCCGGTCCGGTCCAGGGCCTGTTGACCCGGTTTCCCGAGGCCACCGTGTGGCTTTCGCGCTGCGATTTGCTGCATTTGACGCGTCTGGCCGGCCCGGGGCATCGGGTGATTCTCGACTCGAACGACACCGTCGCGAATCTGGTGCGCTGCTACGATCCCCGGCGCCGCGCCCGTCTGCTCGCCGGGTTTTCACGTGCCCGGATCGCGGCCCTGATCGAGGGCCATGAGTTGGCGCTCGCGCGGCGATGCGATCGCATCATCGCCATTTCGCCCGAGGACGAGGCGTTTTATCGGCGGGCCAAGCCCGCGGCGGTGGTCTTGGAGGAGAGTTGCGTGGCGACTCCCGAAATCAAGGCCGCGGCCGTAGCTCCCGCCTATGATGTGGGTTTCATGGGCAGCTCCCATGCCGGCTCGGTCGAGGCGGCGAATAATTTTTTGCGCTTGGCCCGTGATCCCCGATTAAAAGACAAGCGTTTCGCGATGGCCGGGGGAATCTGCAAAATCTACGCCGAGGAAACCTATACCCCGGTGGAGATGTTGGGCAGGGTGGAGTCGGCGCCGGCGTTTCTGGCCTCCTGCCGGCAGATCCTGCTCTGGTCCAAGGGCGAAACCGGCACGAGCGTGAAGTTTCAAGAGGCGATTTTGAGCGGTGCCACGGTGATCGCCAACGCGCCGGCGGCGCGTTGGTCGCGCGCCATGCCCGGACGGGATTATCTCCTTTGCTCAAACGAAGAAGACGTGGTGAACCATATTTTGAACGGAACGCGTATCCAGGCCGACGGGCTTTTGGTCGAGTGCAAGGAAGCGGCCCTGCGTGACCGTTTTGCCCGACTGGCAACCCTGTAATTTTTTCCATGAGAAGCAAATCGGCCTATGTCCTCTCTCGTTCCCCTTTGGTGGTGGCGGGTTCTTTTGGCCTGATCGATGACCTGCCGGCCGGAGGGCCCATCACTGTGCTCTATCATCCGCCCTGGTGGCTGCATCCGGTGGGAGTGCTTCGGCTCCGCAAAAAGATCCAGGCGCTCACACGCAGGCGCCAAGCTCGCGTGATCATATGCGCCAACACCTGGGAGGAAGTTTGGTTTGCCCGGGCGGGTGGCCTGAAGGCTTGCCTGCACAACCAGAACATCCATGCCCGCGAGGGGGTGTTTTATCCCGAGGAAGCTTCCCCGCGTTATGACGCGGTTTATGCCGCGGCGATGGAGCCCTACAAGCGACTGCATTTGGCGAAGGACATCCAATCCCTGTTTGTATTGACCTACAAGTCGGGTCATGCCTCCGGCTGGGATTTACATCGCGAGCATCCCGAGCTAAAGCACGCGGAATACAACCGGGAGTTTTTGGGGGAGCCGGCGGTGCGATCCCTGTATGCCTCAAGTCGATGCGGACTGGCCTTATCCAAGGTGGAGGGGGCGATGTGGGCGGCGGCGGAATATTTACTGTGCGGTTTGCCGGTTGTTTCCACGCGCAATTTTGGTGGGAGAGACCATTTTAAAAACACCTTGTATTGGAAAGACGTCCCAACTGACGCCGGAGCAATTGCAGAGGCGGTAAAGAGAATTAAGGCGGATGACGTCGATCGGGCAGAGGTGCGCAAGTGTTTTTTAACAAAGGTCGCCGAGGATCGGCTTCATTTTTCAAAAGCTTTCGCTCCGCTTTGTGGATTGGATGAGTCGCCGGCTGGATTTGCAAAGCGCATCTGGGAGGGGGATGCCGGGATTGCGCGTTTTCGTGTATCCCCTGCGGAATTGGATTAATCGCAGCTTAGGCGCAATACATGCTCTTCAATAGCTTCGATTTCATATGCCTTCTAGGCATTACACTTGGGTTGTATTATCTGCCGAAGGCACGGCTCTTTCAGGTGCAGATTCTGATAGGAGCAAGTTTCGTCTTCTATGCATGGGAAGCGCCCGTGTTGCTGATGTTACTGGTGGCGTGTATAGTGCTCAATGCCTTTATCAGCTACGGCATGTCATGGACAGACGATACGGCGGGCGCACGCAAGCTTGCCGTATGCGGCGTGTTTTTTAACATAGGCTTGTTGGTATTTTTTAAATACGGCCCATTGGCGGCTCATTTGCTGCCTAAATCCGATGACGGGATCGCTGATTGGCTTATTGCGATTCCGCTTCCGATCGGAATCTCGTTTTATACTTTTGAGAACATCAGCCTCTTGGTCGATGTATTGCGGCATCGCGAGCGAGGGCTTCCGGCTTTTGTTCCTCGCAGGCTGTCGACGCATCTTTGGCACAGCTCCTTGTTCGTCGCGTTCTTTCCGCACTTGGTCAGCGGTCCCATCCTCAAGGCGGATACATTCATCCCCCAGATCGGCGGCGGGCGCCGCTGGCGGGACATACCCTGGGGATTTGTTTTTAAGTCGGTGGTGGCCGGCTTCTTTCTGAAAACGGTGGTGGCCGATAATTTGAAGGAGGTCACGTCTCTCATGACCTACCCTCAATTTGTAGGCTACTCCTCCTGGACCTTGCTTGCCCTGCTTTTCGGATATTCGGCGCAAATCTTCGCCGATTTCGCAGGCTATTCCCTGATCGCAATCGGATTGGCGGCCCTGTTTGGCTACAAGCTGCCCGATAATTTTAATTATCCGTATATCGCCGCGTCATTGGGGGAATTCTGGCGACGATGGCATATTTCTCTGTCCAGTTGGTTGCGGGACTATTTGTATTTCCCCTTGGGCGGAAACCGGCGTGGGCGTTTCCGCACCTATTTAAATCTATTTTTGGTGATGGCCATCGGCGGCTTATGGCATGGCGCGGCGTGGAGCTTTGCCATTTGGGGGCTGTATCATGGCCTTGGTCTTGCCGTGGAGCGGTGGGTTGCCGAACGTTGGCCCTCGCTGGGCACCTTGGTGCCAAGGTGGCTGGGGGTGATGTTGGCCGTGTCTTTCGTTTCACTTGGCTGGTTGCTTTTCCGGTTGCCCGATTTTGAACATGTTTTGGTCTATATCCGGTGCATCGCAGAAAATTGGGGTCTGGGCCTGGGTGGTCAGAAACGGCTTTGGATATATCTTTTCGTTTTCTGTCTTCCGGTGGTTTTGATGCATGCGTGGGCCGCAGGTGCCCTGGGTGGATCCGCGAAGGGGCGCGCACCGCGCATTGGGGATTGGGTCCTTTATGGATTCCTCGGTTTTTGTATTTTGGCTTCATCCGGTCTGCCCGGCAGCTTTATTTATTTCCAGTTCTGACGTGATCTCGCGTTCCCTATTCTTAACCTTGGGCTTGGCGCTGCTATATTCGGCGGCCCTCAAGGGTTGTTTTGGCGACATACCCCGAAGCGGATTCACGCAGCATCAGGCCAATGTGATCCGCGTGGAACGCGTTTGGCATCGCAAGGCCGCCGCGGACACGGTTTTGGTCGGCACATCTCTGGCGGCGCGTCTTCCCGGCTCCGCGTTGGGATCCCGGTTCGATTCGATAGCCCAGAGCGCAACGGGGCCCATGACCGGACTGAAACTGGTGGAGCGCATGCCGCATGCCCCGCGTCTCCTGTATGTTGAACTGAACATGCTGCATCAGGGCCTCGATCACGAGGTGCTCGATTACTTCGGATCGGAGCCCATGGCCTCGCTTAGATCTTGGCTGCCTTTATTGAGGCAATCGGAGCAACCAGTGAACTTGTTTTTGAGCTGGGTGACTTCACGTCGCCCGGAAGCCCCGGCCGCAGGTGACGAATCGCGGTTGGCGACAGGCCTCGCTTATCTAAAACCTCAGAACGAGACGGAAATGTCTCCCGATGTCCTGAAGTCGAAAATCGAGGAACTGAAGCGCTGTTTGGCGGGATTGCGCTCGAGAGGGGTGGAAATCGTTTTGGTCGAATTTCCGGTGCATCCTCAAGTTCGCGCATCCCGGCGCTATACGCAAAATTTCAACGCGCTGAGCGAAGCGTTTCCGGATCGAGACTGGGCTTGGGTGAGGCCACCCATGGACAAGGACTGGCCCGTGACCGATGGGTTGCATTTGACCTCGGCGGCGGCCGAGGCGTTTGCGCGTGTCTTGGCAAAGGATCAGGAGAGCAGATGACGGTTGATTCGCCGGCCTTATCCTTGCGTCTTGTCACGCCCACCAAGGGCGAGGCGCCGTATGGGCGCGATCTGGTCGCAACCTTGCCTACTGGCGTGGAGTGGATTGTCGTGTCCGCGGAGCGATCGCAGAACTGGGCGGCGGGAAGCGCGAGCGCGGCAAGGGTGATCGTGGAGTCTCCCACGGGTGGCGGAATGTATGCGGCGCTCAACCAGGGCCTTTCCGCTCCGGGCTCGTGGGATTGGTTTTCGTATATAAATGACGACGACCGACTGGGGGCGGATTTTCCCCGTCTGGCGGCTTCGCACTGTCGTCCGGAAAACCGTCGTGTGATCGCGTTTGGCCGGGTGGGCATGATCGACGAGGCCGGGCGGCCCCTGTATGACTTTCCAACCACGGATCGGCTGGGGGATCTCGCAGCGCTTTTGGCCGAAGGCATCATGCCGTTCACGCAGCAGGGCATGATCGCATCGCGGGACGTATGGGAAACGCTCGGCGGATTTGACGCCCGTTATCGTCTGGCCGGAGATCTCGATTTTTGGGTTCGAGCCTGGCAGGCGGGGTTTGAATTCAGATTTTACGATCTGCGGGTGGGCGATTGGCGTTTGCGCGCCGGCCAACAATCGGCGGACGGCCAGCGGATGTGGGCGGAGCAGGAGCGGTGTCTGGCCGCGATTCGCGAAAAAGCGCCGCCACGCCGGGCTCGTTTCGTGGCCAAATGGCGGTTTCGGCTGCGCAACACCCCGAATTATTTGGCGCGGTTTTGGCGCTTGCGTCGCCTCAGGCAGTCGACGGTTTTTTCCTCGAATATAATGTGTCCGACAACGTCTTTCTCGTTCGATGCACAACGCGCAAACAGCCGGTCGAGCGAGGCCGTGCGGAAGGACTAACGCCATGAAGTCATCCGCCTCGCGCTTGGATTCCGAGCGTATTCTTTGGATAAACGACAAGACGGTCGGGGGAGGTGCGGGAAAGCTCTATCGCACCGCGGCCGCCGTGTTGTCGGCGCAAGGCGCGGTGGTGGCGCCTTTTTTCGGGCTCCATCTTCCCGGCGAAGTGGCGGAGGAATATTTGCCCTTCCAGCCCGAGCCCTTGGGCGAGCGTAATTACGCCGCATTTTTGCGGCGCTCGGTGGGCGACGCCGCGCTGCGGAGGCAATTGGAACGAATGCGGGCCTATTTCAGGCCGACGGCGGTGGTGGTGCAAAACTGCCATAAATACATCGGTCCGGACGTGATCTTGGCGGTTCAAAGCTGGGGCGTGCCCGTCATCTTGTTGGTAAACGATTACGGGATCTATTGCGCCAACTGTTATGGTTGGCGCGAAGGCTCGGTATGCCACGCCTGCGCGGACAAGCGATTTTCCCGGGCGGTATGGAAAGGGTGCGCGCTCAGGCCCGGCTTTGTCACCAAGGCGATGTCCGCGACCCGGACGGTGTCCCTCGCGTTGGCGTGGCGGAAAAACGCCTATTTCCAGGCGGACGCGGTTTTGACCGCCGGGGAACGGTTTCGGCGTCGATTGATCGAGGCCGGCTTTGCTTCCGAACGAGTGAAGGCGGGTATATTCCCGCATCAGGTTTCCGGCGCCTCATCGGAATACACGGCCGAGTCCCCGTCGGATCTGCCTACGTTTGTCTATTATGGTTCCGATCTGATGGTCAAGGGGCAGGGCTTGCTCCTCGATGCGGTGCGCCATGTCCGGCAACGTTGTCGGGTGGTGCTTTACGTTTTAAAGCCGAGCGAGCAGCTGCTGGAGCGGGTGTCCACGGCCGCCGCGTCGAACCCGCTGGTCGAGGTTCGCCTGGATGCCGAGGCCAAATGGGAAACCGGGGTTCGGGAGGCGGTGCTGGGCGCCCGGGCGGTTTTGGCCCCTTCCGTTTGGGAAAGTCCGCACGAACTTGTGGTCTACGAGAGCTTGGCCATGGGGCGCCCGGTGATCGTCACCGATTGCAGCAGCAACGCCGAGCTGATCGCCGACGGCGAAGAGGGATTTGTGGTTTCCCCGGACTCCCCGGAGCTGCTTGCCGCGAAGATCGATACGCTCGCCTCCGATCCTTCGCGCGCCGAGCAGATGGGCCGGCGTGCGATGGCGCGTTATGACGCGACGCTGCGCCCGGAGCTTTGGGCCCGGACCTTTGCCGACACCCTTGATATCGCCCGCAGTCACTCCCGTTCATGAAGCGCACCCTTGATGTCCCGCCGCCCCCCTCCGCGAATGCCGGCTCCGCGGCGGCGCTTCCCCGCATCGGTTTGTTCTGGCAATGCTACGGTCCCTACCACTGGGCGCGTTTTGATGCGTCGCAGGAGGCCGCGCGGGGTCGATATGATCTGGTCGCCTTGGAGATCTCGGAGGTTTCATCGACGTATGCCTGGCGTCGAGATCCGCGGGAAAAGGCGCAGGCGCACACGCTTTTCCCGGGGGAAATAGCCGAGCATGTCGGTCTCTCTCGCGCGTTTTTCGCGATGCGCCGCTGGATAAAGCGGCACGGTCTGGACGTGTTGTTCGTGCCCAGCTATTGGCCGGGCTATGCGTTGGGCGCCGCGCTAGCGGCCCGGAGTCTTCGCGTGGCGGTGGTGATCATGACGGACAGCCACCACGGGTCCGGCGTGAACACGGAGATCGCGATCGCCATAAAGACGCAGCTGCTTCGCCTGGCGGACGCCGCGTTTGTCGCCGGCAGCAATCATCGGATATTCATGCGCAGCCTCGGCCTGCCTGCGGACCGGGTTTTCGACGGCTATGATATCGTCGACAACGCCTACTTCATCCGTGAGTCGGACGCTGCGAGGGCGCGGGCCGATGAGTGGCGAAGCAAGCTGAACCTGCCCCGCCACTATTTACTAAGCCTGGGCCGTCTCGTGCCGAAGAAAAACATCGAGACGATCATTCGCGCCTATGCGCGTCTGGCGTCCGCGGGTTTGCACCGAGGGCACCATTTGGTCATCGTCGGTTCGGGGGCGGAGCGGGAACGGCTGGTTTCGCTCGCCAAGTCGCATGGTCTGCCGGTGCGTTTCTCCACGACGCCGGAGCCCTTCGACGAAGGCGCGGCGACCGTTCATTTCCACCCGTTCGCCCAAGCGGATTTGACCCCGGTTTATTACGCCTTGGCCAAAGCCTTCGTTCTCGCGAGCCGGACCGACGAATGGGGGCTGGTGGTCAACGAGGCGATGGCCTGCCAGTTGCCGGTGGTCGTGTCCCGCAGCGTGGGCGCGGCGCCCGATCTGGTGCGGCCGGGGGAAAACGGTTACCGGTTCTACGCGGATAATCCCGAGGAGCTGGCGCTTTGTCTGGAGCGTCTCTGTGTGCAAGACGAGCTGGCGGCCCGGTTTGGCCACCAAGCCAGGCGGGATATCGCGGATTGGTCGGTGGATCGCTTCACGAGCGGAGCCTTGGCCGCGGCCGCGGCGGCCTTGCGCCCCTGGGATCGGCGGCTGCGCATCGTGCGGAGCGAGGACGAGCCGCGGCGCGATATCCGTTTGTTGCAAACCTGCCTGCCCGATTACCGCGTGCCGGTTTTTTCAGAAGCGGCAAGACGGCTGCCGGGGGAGTTTCGGCTCTATTCGGGGCCGGATTATTTCACCCCCGACGTGCGGGTGACGGAGGATTGCCACGACTGGCGCTCGCCCCTGCACAATCGATATCTTTTTGGGCGGCGTTTTCTTTGGCAGCCCAAGGCGCTGCAAACCCTCCTGGTGGCCGATGTCGCCGTGATGGAGCTGAATCCGCGGATCCTTTCCAACTGGGCGGTTCTGGCGATCCGGTCCGTCTTTGGCGCGCCCACCGTGCTTTGGGGCCACGCCTGGGCGCGGCAGGGCGGCGCGTCGCCGATCAACATCGTGCGTCTGCTCATGATGCGGATGGCCGCGGCCGTGGTCACCTATACGGCCACGCAACGCCGGCAATTAACCCCCATGCTGAAGGGGAAGCCGATCTTCACGGCTCCAAACTCGCTGGTCTCGGCGAACGATTGCGATCCGGGTCGCACCAGCGTCGAGGGCCTGCGGCGCATAATCTACGTCGGACGGCTCAACCCGAGCAAGAAGGTCGGCCTTTTGGTCGAAGGCTTCGCGCGCGCCATCGATCGCCTGCCCGGCCAGGTCGAGCTTTGCATCGTCGGAGAAGGGGCCGAACGTCCGGCCCTAAGCGCGCGCGCCTCGACCCTCGGCGTGGCCTCGCGGGTGCGCATGCTGGGACACATCAGCAATCATGAGATTCTCAAGGAGCTCTATGCCGGGGCCTTTTGCAGCGCCTCGCCGGGGTATGTGGGCCTGAGCTGCATCCAATCCTTTTCCTTCGGGGTGCCGCTTCTGGTCGCCGACAAGGAGCCGCATGCGCCGGAGATCGAGGCCTGCGAAGAGGGTAGAAACAGCGTCTTTTTCAAGGCGGATGACGCGCAGGACATGGCCGACAAGCTGGCGCTGCTTTGGGCGGAGCGCGGGCGGTGGCATGCCCGTCGCGCGGAGATAAGTCGCGATATCGCGGACAACTACAGCGTGGAAAGCATGGTGGGCGGCCTGGTGGCGGCGGTCGACGCGGTCTGCCCGCCGAACACAGACAACTCAACGCAAACATAACCCCTTCGATTCACTGGATATAAATGAAGCCAAATAACGTCATAGTCCGCAGGCGCGTCTCGATCCATGCGGTGACCTACGTCCTGCTGCTCTCCATTTCCCTGGCGGTGCTTGGCGTGGTGGGATTGCATTTCACCCGCTCGATCTCGATGTCGCTCGACCAATTGCGGCGGGAGACCTTGCCCGCCAGTTCGGTCATGCGCCTGATCACCCGCGAAGCGGGACGGATGCGGAGAACGGTCGATCTGGTGGACGCGGTTCGCACGCCGGAGGCATTGGCGACGGTGCGGGCGCGCGTGGATGATTTTAAGAAGAAAAACGACGACAACCTGAAGCAACTGCATCTGCTCGTGGACGAAGAGGAGCTCGGGCGTCTGCTTGCGCACGTCGTGGAGCGACGTCGGGTGTTTCTACACGACTTGGAGATGCTTTTGCAGCTGGCCGGATCCGGCGCCACGGCCGAGGAGGTCATCAAAGCGAGGCAGTCAATGAGCACCTCGTATGAGGCGTATCGCGACGAGCAGGACAAGCTGGCGGACTATTGCGAAACGCGGGCCGCGGAGTTGAGCGGGGCCATTTTGGCCAAGGCCAGACGGTTCGAGGGCTTCGGCGTCATCATCGCGCTTTGGCCGGTGTTGGCCGGCGTGGGCTTGTTCGCCTACGGATTCCTGACGACCGCGTTGGTGTTTTTCCGCGATCACCGGGAAACCTGAAATCGTTCCGTCGTCTTCGTTGTTTTTCACGGCCACCATGTCTGGCGATACCGAAACGCTTTCTCCGGATGCGCCGCTGATTTTGGTGCCGATGCTGTCTTCGACGCCCGACGGCACGATCACAGCGGGCCTGGGGGTGCGGCGCCTGCTGGAGACCATCCACGCGCATCCGGAGGCGCGCTGGGACAGGCGCTTTCTCGCGGTGAACGACCGCGTGTCGAATCGCTGGGCGCGCTGGGCTCTGCGTTGTCTCGCGCTGCACGGGGCGGCGCTGACCGAGGGCGGCGCGCTGAAGATCTTCACCAGCCACCATTCGCCGTTTTTCTCCAGCGGGCATCTGGTGATCATCCATGACGTCATCCCGTTTCGCATGCCCCGCCGCTATCCGGCGCAGACCTTTTACGTGCGGAATTTCCTGCGCACGGTCATGGGCGCCGCGGACGCCGTGGTGACGATCTCGGAAACGGTGCGTCGTGATCTGCTCGCGCTCTTCCCCGAGGTGCGTCGCAAGCTGGTCGTCATCCCTTCCTATTCGGCCAAAATCGAAGGGATTCCGTCGCAACCCCGGCCGGCGGAGGCAAAGCCGCGTGGGCGCTTCCTGATGGTGGGCATGACCCGTCGTCACAAGAACCTCGACTGGGGCGCCGAGGCGATCGAAGTCGCGGCGCGACAAAAAACGGGGCTGCGCCTCGACGCGGTGGGCGTGTGGAAGGAGTTCTGGCCGGAGGTGACGGCCGCGGCGGCCGCCCCCGGGCGTCTTTCGCGATTGGTCCTGCACGACTATGTCTCCGACCCGGTGCTGGACGGCCTCTATCGCGAGGCCGACGCCTTGCTTTATCTGTCGAGCGACGAGGGGATGGGGTTGCCGCCGTTGGAGGCGCTCGCCCGCGGATGCCCGGTGGTGTGCGCGGACATCCCGATCTTTCGCGAGGTGTGCGGCGACGCGGCGTTTTATGTTCCCTTGCGCGACAGCGTCGCGCTGGCGGACCTGATCGTGCGGCTGGCGAATGGAGATTTGGACGCGGAGATCCCGGCCAAGCTCGAGGCCGGCCGGCGGCGAATCGAAGCCTATGGGGCGGCACGTCTGGCGGCGATGTGGCGGAACCTGCTGGCCGATTATGAACGGTGGCGGCGGCCGGTGATCGTGTGATCCTGCTGGCGCGTCCGGTTTTCTCCCGCATAACGCCGTCGTCCGCATGATCTCCAATCGTCACCGGGGCCTGGTCAGCATCCACCATGCGCTATGCGTGGCGGCCGCCTTGCTGCTTCTACCGGCCTTCGCTTGGTCGCTGCCTTGGGTGCCGGGCATCAAACTTGAGGAGGACGTGCGGCTCATGCCCTACGGCATGGCGGTTCTGGCCGGTCTGTTTTGGGTCCGCCGGGGACTGTTCGAGAAATCCCTGGAGCTGCATCGTCTGACTTGGGGCGCGGCCTGGAGCATGGCGGTCCGGCAGAGCGCCATCGTCGCGCTTTGCATCTTCACCTTGATGTTCGTGCTCAAGGATCGGGGCATCAGCCGTCTCTTCCTCGGCGCCTACCTTTTGTCGCTTTGCGGGCTGCTCGCCTGCCTGCATGCCGGCCTGCCCGGCTTCCTCGCCCGCTTTCTGTTTCCCGCGCGCGATCTCACGCCGACCCTGCTCTTGGCCAAGGGCGACAATCTGCGGGCTTTGGACCAGTGGATCGCCTCGCGCCGCCATCTGGGCCTGCTGCCGGTGGGTTATCTGGGTGAACCCGGAAACGTGTCCGCCGCGGGGCCCTGCCTGGGCGACTGGAAGCGTCTGGCCGAAGTGATCGAGAGCCACGGCGTGGCGCAGGTGATCCTGCTCGGCTGGCTCGACGACGCGGACGAGGTGGAAGCGATGGTCCGCGTCTGCGAGGCCGCGGGGTGCCGCTTCCTGATCCATAACGACTATGGGGCTCGTTACGCCCGCCGTTTCGTGGCGGTGGAGGAGGGTGGGCACGATTTTCTGGCGGTTCAGTTGGAGCCGCTCGAGGATCCCATCAACCGGGCTCTGAAGCGCGCGTTCGATCTGCTCGTCGCCCTGCCGGTGGTGGTCTCGATCTTGCCCGCGGCCTGCCTGTTCGTCTGGTTGATCCATCGGTGGCAGGCGCCGGGGCCCTTGTTTTTCCGGATGGACCGGGGCGGATGGCGCAAACGCAATTTCCCGATGCTGAAGTTTCGCTCGATGTATGTCGCCAACCCCGACGTGGACCGGCAGGCGAGCGAGGGCGACGCCCGGGTGTTTCCGTGGGGGCGCTTTTTGCGGCGAACCAGCATCGACGAACTGCCGCAGTTTTGGAACGTGCTCACGGGGGAGATGAGCGTCGTGGGGCCGCGTCCGCATCTGCCCACCCATGACGACAAATTCAGCCGCCTGGCCCCAGGCTATCGAATCCGTTCGCTGGTGAAGCCGGGGATTACGGGGCTCGCTCAAGTGAAAGGACTACGTGGTGAAATCACCGATCCGGAGAAGCTCCGGCTTCGCGTGTTCTGGGATTTGTATTACGTGCGCGCGTGGTCGCTTTTCACCGACGTCAAAATCGTGGGCCGCACGCTTTGGCAGGTGTTTTTCCCTCCGCCCTCGGCCTACTGATAGGGGTGTTGCGAGGCGGAGGTTTTTACGAGACCGGAAACGTGCTCCGCACCTCCGGCCGGAGCGGAACGGCGAAACCGGTCTCGCTTGTCCCTCCGGCGTTACCGAGCCGCGCTTCGCGTGGAGCGGCGCGCGGCGGCAAAGGTCGCCTCGAAGCGATCCGCGATGCGGGCG
>CAYTLL010000029.1:0-45755 GCA_964438755.1 uncultured Akkermansia sp.
TATTAACTACAAACCGGAACCCCCAAACTCATCCGCCTCGGAATTCCACATAACCCAACCCCAAAGACTATCGGTGACCATTGTGCTTCCCCCGGTAGAACGGACACGCGTTGGGCGTGATGTGTGTGATTAGTTGAGGTTGGATTCGTAGTCGAGGGGACTTGTGAAGCCGAGGGCCGAGTGGAGGCGGGATCGGTTCCAGAAGCCCTCGATGTAATCGAAGATGGCGGTGGTTGCTTCGCTGCGGGTGAGGAAGCGGCGACGATAAACGAGCTCCTGTTTGAGGGTGCTCCAGAACGCTTCCATGGTGGAGTTGTCGTAGCAATTGGCTCTCCGGCTCATGGAGGCGACGCAGCCATGCTCGGTCAGGACTTGGCGATAGGACGCGCTGGCATACTGACAGCCACGGTCGGAGTGATGAAGCACGCCGGGAGCGGGACGACGTTGCCGGAGGGCCATCCGCAGGACGGCCAGCGGCAATGAGGTGTCCAGGCTCGGCCCCATGGTCCAGCCGACCAGCCGCCGGCTGTAGAGGTCGAGCACGCCGGCCACGTATGGCCATCCTTCGGCGGTCTCGACGTAGGTGATGTCGGCCACCCACACTTCGTCAGGCTTGGCGGGCGCAGATGCGTCCGCCAGCCGGTTTGGGGCGATCGGCTGGTCATGACGACTGTCCGTGGTGCGCACTCGATAGCGACGACATTGCCGTCCTTCGAGTCCCGCCGCCCCCATCAACCGGGCCACTCGATTGCGTCCCACCTGCTCGCCTTGCGCCCGCAACGCCGCGCTCACCCGCGGACTCCCATACGTGCGGCGCGACGCCGCATGCACCGCCTTGATCTTGCAGGTGATCGCCTCGTTGCGACGCGCTCGCGCAGACGCTCCCCGTCGCCATTGATAATAACCGCTGCGCGACAATCCCAGCGCACCGCATAGCTGCTTGATGGGATGCTCGTCGCTCATCGTTTTGATCCGGGCATACCGCTCGGCGGCGGTTCGGAGAGGATGCCCGCGGCTTTTTTTAGGATGTCCCTCTGCTCGGTGATCCTCGCCAGCTCCCGTCTCAGCCGCTCGTTCTCCGCCTCAAGCTCTTCCTTGCTCACGTGGGAGACGGCCGGCCCGGCGGCCCGGGCCGGCCGTCCCCCACATCCCCACTCATAGAGGTTGAACACGCTTATCCCCAGCTCCCTGGCCGTGTGCTCTGCCGGCCGCCCGCTGCTCCGCCACAGCCTCACCGCCTCTTGCTTGAACGCTTCGTCATACTGCCGGGGCTTCGCCCCGGCTTCCTTCTTCTTTGTCATCGTTGGTCCCTTTGCTTGGGCCCAACCCGTGTCCGTCAAATCGGGGAAACCTCATGGAGGTGACTTTCAGGCAACGTTCAGGACACCGCCCTCGCCAACTCATGCCGCGTCCACTATTTCCCCTTCCCTAGATGGAAAAACGATTCCTCAAGGTCCGCACCGTCATCATCTCGGACATTCACCTCGGCACGCACGATTCGAAGGCGCGCGAGGTAAATCATTTCCTCAAATACACGCGTTGCGAGAAACTCATCCTCAACGGGGACATCATCGACGGATGGCGACTGAAGCAGGCGCCTTACTGGCCCCGTGAACACACCCGCTTTGTCCGCCTCGTGCTTAAAAAACTGGAGAAGCGGGGCACCCATGTCGTCTACCTGCGAGGCAATCACGACGACATCCTCGCCCGTTTTATCCCCATCGAATTCGAGAATCTCGAGATCGTCGAAGACCACGTTCACGAAACGGCCGACGGCAGACGCTACTTCGTGCTCCATGGCGACGTCTTCGACACCGTAACCAAGAACTTCGTCTTTCTCGCCTACCTCGGAGACTGGGGCTATCGCGCCCTCATGCGCCTCAACCGCATCTACAACCAATGGCGGGCATGGCGCGGAAAGGAATACTACTCCATTTCCAAGGCGATCAAGGCCCGCGTGAAACAGGCCGTGAACCACGTATCCAATTTTGAACAACACATCGCGGAGCTCGCCAAAAGCCGCGGCTGCGTCGGCGTCATGTGCGGCCACATCCACACCGCCGCCGACCGGATGATGGGGGACGTCCACTACCTCAACAGCGGTGATTGGGTCGAAAGCATGACCGCGATCATCGAGCACACCGACGGCCGACTGGAACTGATCGATTTTTCCGAGTTCCGGAAGAGCTTCCCGATGCAGGATGAGCCTTCCGAAGGACCGGAGCCCTCGCTCGAAATCGAGCAAAACGCGACGACCTGACGCGATACGGGCGCCAAGGGAGGCCCAAGCCAAGGAATGCAACGGGCGACCAAACGGCCGCCCTAAATTCACCAAGCCGGAGCCTCACGCGCCCCCAGATCAGGCAAGGCCCCTTCACGCGGATCGCCCGAAATCAGCACGCCGGCGTCCACAAGCCGACCGCCCGCGACCGGTCGCATGAACCAGCTTTCGGGCAACGCGCCGTCCTCGCGTCGAGCCTCGGCCATCGTGGCGCTTCCATCGCTTTCCCTGAAGTCCGCCAGCGTGGCCACCCCCGCTCCGGTGAAGAGTTGCCAGCTATTGCGCTGCACCATCGGCGCCGATCCACCGATAGACACGGTCGACCGGCCTGATCCAGCGATGGCGACATTGTTTCGCACGGTGTGATTGCCCACGAGCGTCACGCCCACGTGATTCAGGTTGATGGCTCCGCCCGCGTTGTCCCAGCAAACCGTCTGATCGACGGTGAGTCCGGTCGGATTGTTGTTTTGATCCACACCGTAGGACTTGTTGCCCCAGGCCAGGCATCGCACCAGGCGATGGGGCGCGCCGACGTTGTTGCCGCCTAGTTTGAAACCCTGTCCGTTGCCATCAAACGTCGCGCTGCCCCAGACGTTTATGCCGCTGCGAATCGCCCAGCAATCCTCGATGAGCACGCTACCGTCGCCCATCCACAGATCCCATCCGTCGTCCGAATTTTCGATGGCCCGGCACCCGCGAAAGACGTTCCCGGGCCCCAGATTCCACTTCGCGCTAAAGCCATCCGCGTTGCCGCCGATGGGCGCGTCAAAGCTCCGGATCGAATCGCAATTCAGGAAAAGGTTGCGCGCGGGAAACGTCGTGCCGGCGCTGCCGCCCGTGATGTGAAAGCCCGTGTTGCGCGCCGCCCGACTCACGCAGTTTTCGATTCGGTTATCGTTGCCCGAGATCTTCACCGAGTTGTGCGCCGCGCCGACTATCTCCAGCCCGTGGATGTGGTAAAAGTTACCGCTGATCGAAATGGCGTCCTGACTCGTCCCGGCGGTCGCGGACAAATCCAACACCGGTCGCTCGCCCGGATAGGCGCGAATTCGAATCGGCGCCGACGCGGTCCCTGACTTTGTGAGCGAAATTTTGGTCACCGCCGAATACGTTCCTCCTCGCAGGTAGACCAATTGCCCCGGCCCGGCCAATTCGGCCGCTTTCTTGATCGTGGCAAACGGGGCGTCGCGCGTTCCCGCCGCGGCATCGCTGCCATCGGGAGCGACGTAATAGTTCGCCTGGGTCAGCCCCAGATCGACCGCAGTCGCCCTGACCCTCGCATACCACTGCTGCCGGACAGACAGACGGGTGGAAAAACTTGTGCGCAAACCGCCGACGGGATCCCCCGCTCGGAGCGATACCGCCGTCCGTCGCCACGGAGGCCTGAACCAACGCGCCAAATCCGGCGATAGCTCGACATCTACCTGCACATCGGCCCGCCGCCCTTCCCGCTCGAGAATCTCCACGGTAATATCCCCCGCCGCCGTGGCGCCTCCCGCTATCCGCAAGACCTCCCCCGCGGCCCCGCCGGCGTTCGGATCGGTGCCCAAAGCATACTCCGTCATGTTCACGATCCCATCACCGTCCGGATCCGCGTCGGGTAGACGCGCCGCTTCACCGGAGGGAAAACGCGACAACGCCCACTCGGCATAACTTGCGGCCTGGAGAGGAAGGCCCAGCAAAAGCCATGTCAGCGCCACCGACCGCGTGCGCGGCGTCGTTTTGCAATGGCGAAGAACCGATTGAATAACCGGGAAGGGTCGAAACATGATGGGCGGGGACGCCCGCTCGGATACGTCGATCGAGCACGCGCCAAGCGAAACTCGAGCGTCGACGCATCACGCGCGGTCGCGGCAGGGGTTGGGGTTGTTCGCAGCCTGCGCGCGCCACCCTCGCACGGAAACCGCATTAAGCTCAGCCAGTCCGAAGCGCGCACGTCACGAGCCCGGCCGGGTTTCCACCCGCGACGACAACATCAAGCCGCCTGCAAATACCGCCATCGGCCGAACGCCACGTGCATCCCTGCGCGATCCGCCGCTTACCGCCGATCAAAACCGCCCAAGGCCCATTCAGACCGCCAGCGAATCACCATCTTCCCGTCGTCGAACTCCACCGGCAGCCAGATGTAGCCGCTTTCGACCAGCTGGGGCTTCGGGCGCCAGATATCGAACATCGCCACATAGGCGTCACGTTTGCCCTGCACCGCGAAGATATGCGTGCTTTGCCCGCCCCAGGTCTTCTCCGGCCCCATTTTCGTGTGGGGATTGATCCCTTCGCAAGGATTGTGGCTTTGCGTCCAAGGCCCCCAGATCGAATCGGCGACCAAAACCCGCGCCGCGTTCGGATCCCAGCCGGTGCAGCCGGAGGCGAGGAGATGATAGCGCCCTTGGTGTTTAACCAACGCGGGCGCCTCGTTGTGACCACCAGGCGCCACGCGCATCCACTTGCCCGTGAAATCGAGGTAGTCCGGGGTAAGTTCATGGATCGCCAAGGTGTAGTTCTCCTCCGCGGACGCGATGAGGTAGGCCTTCCCATCGTCGTCCACGAACAGCGTCATGTCCCTCGCCATTTGGCCGCCGGGAAAATCCCTTCGCGTGTAGACGCCCTCGATCAATCCCGCGCGGAACCTGTCGCCCTTCATCAACCCGTTGGCCTGTTCCACCGTGAGCGGAGATCGCTTGTCCGCCGGAAAATCCACCGGCCATCGCCCCGCGTTCGGCCGAAGCGAACGGACGAATTTGAACGGCCCCGCGGGCTTGTCCGCCACCGCCAGCGCCGTCCGGGCCGCCGCATAGCCGCGCCCCTTCAGCTCGAGGTGAAACCACATCACGAACTTCTTGGCCGTCGCGTTGAAGATCACCTTGGGACGCTCGATCGCACACCCCGCCGCGATGTCGGAAGCCGGATCGCTCGAAACCGGCATCACCACGCCCTCGTGTTTCCAGTTGCAGAGATCGGTGGAAGAATAACAACCCACGCCCAAGGTGCCCGGAGGCCCGGCCTTTCGGGGACTGCGATACTCGCCATACCAGTAGTAGGTGCCCTCGTGAAACAGCACGCCGCCGCCGTGCGCGTTGATATGCACGCCCTCCGTATCGGGACGAAACGGCTCGTTTTTGATCGTGGCTTGGCGCGCCGGAGCGACCACCAAGGCATCCGGCAAAAGCCGCGCCCGCGCCGGCTTGAGAACCGTCTGAGCCTGCGCGTCGGCAAGCCCGAGGGACAGAAGGCAATGCACCGAGAGCCCGAGGAAAAACAACGAGGAGATACGCATGGATTTGATCGTGGGAAACGTCACGGACGCACATGCGGGAATCGACGCCGTATGGAACGACGCGCGCGCCCGACACCGGCCAGTGACGAACCAGTCGCCTCGCGGTTTCGACCCAGGCCATCCGGCCGATTTCTAGCGTAAACAACCCGGCTCCGCGCGTCTCGATCCGAGTCGTAGCCGGGCGACGATTCAGGCGCCTTTGCGCGTGAACACCGCCACGCCCGCGCCGTCGTGGCCCGCATCCCAGGGCAAGGCCACGGCCTGCGAGACGAGCGAGAAATCGCGCCCCTCGATTCCGCGCAGGAAACCCTCCACCACCCCGGCGTTTTCCTCCGCGTCGATCGAGCAGGTGCTGTAGACGAGCCGTCCACCCGGCTTCAACCAGCGCGCCGCGGCCGACAACAACTCGACCTGCTGCCGCGCATGCTTGCCGAAATCAGCCGGCTGCAGACGCCACTTCACGTCGACGCGATGACGCATCACGCCGGTGTTCGAACAAGGGGCGTCCACCAGGACGGCGTCAAAGGTGCCGGGCTGCATGCCCATCAGGCTCGAGGCGCGTCGCAGGTCGCCTTCCACGCGCTTGGCCGAAACGCCGGCGGATACGCGTTTCAAGTTTTCCGCAAGCCGCTCATGGCGAGCGCCGGGCACGTCGAGCGCCACCAGCAGCCCCTCGCCCATCTTGTCCGCGATCGCGAGGCTCTTGCCGCCCGGCGCGGCGCAGGCGTCGATGATTCGCTCGCCAGTCTTGGGCGCGGTCGCCTCGATCGCCAGCCGGGTGCCCGGATCCGCGAGATAGATTTTGCCCGCGGACAAAGCCGCGCCCACCTCGGACCAGTGACCGCTTTTCACGGCATACCACTCCGGCCAACGCGTCGCCTCGAGCCACTCCGGGATGCCCGCATCCGGCGTCCGCAAACGCGCGTGCACCGGCGCCGGCTTGAGATTCCACTCGAGCAAGGCCCGGGCGCCTTCGGCGCCGAACTGCGCCAGCCAGCGCTCCACCAGCCATTCGGGCGTCGAATAAAAATCACCCAAGGCCGCCGCCGTCGCGATCTTGCCCGGAGCCGTTTGCGCCGCCAACGCGTCGGCGAGCTTGCGCACGACGGCGTTGACCAGGCGCGCCTCGGAATCGCTCGCCAGCTGCTTGGTCTGCGTCACCGCGTGGTGGCCCACCTTGGCGGCATGCCCCTCCCCGCCGCCTTCGATCAACTCGTAGCCCGCGAGCAACAGGATCGCCATCACCCGCGTCCGGGGACGCAGGCGCACGAGCGTAGCGATCACGCTCTCGATCCGGCCGTAATGCCGGATGGCCCCGTAGAAAAGGTGCTGGCAACGCGCCCGCGCCCCGCCCGAGAGCTGCACCGTGTCCAAAAGCGCGTCGGCCCGCACCTCCTCGTCCAGCCAGCGAACCAAGAGACGCGCCGCGACAGGCCAGGCATCGGGAGAGGAAACATTGCCGGCGGTGCCGGACACGGACTGGGCGTCGTTGCTCATGGGATCGTCAAAAAGGTTCTGCGGAATGGGAAAGGTGCTGAAGAGAGCGCCGAAACTCGCGCCTCTCTTCGCTTAGGCAACCATCAACTCTCCGGTCGCGGCCCGCGCGCACACAGCGGGAAGACGAACCGCCGGGCCCCCGGCCTTGCACGCATCGGAAGCCCGAGGCCGGGACCGCGATTGACCACGCGACACGCAAAGCCTTGCCTGCCGAAACCATGAAAAAGCCCCAAATCCCCGCCCTCCTGCTCGCCTTGCTCCTCTGCGGATGCGGGTCTGGTCAAAACGAAGAGCTGCAAGGCCGCCCTCTCGTCCTCCAGCTCGGCGTCAAAATCTCCACCGCGACCACGCCCCAGACGCTCGACGAGGTGCTGGCGAAACTCCCGGGCACCAAGCTCGGCCCCAAGGTGCAAGAGCACCTCACGAAGGCGGTCGAGGCACAGCGCAAACTGCTCGGAAACGCGGCCGAGATGCAAATGAACGAACGCGTCGAGGGCGCGCGCAAGGTCGTCACCGAACTCGAGGCCGCCTCGGCCGCAGTGGAATAAGCCCGACACCGGGTCGCCTTGGGTTCTCCATCGAGGTGGACGGGAGCGTTTTCGCGCCCGCGGCGAACCCACCCGCCCATCACCAGGGAGGCCCGCGCCCGTCCACGTGGTCAGCGACGCGTCCGCCACCACTCGCTCAGCTTGGCCCAAGCCTTTGCGCGGTGGCTCAGACGGCTCTTCACCTCGTCGCCCAGCTCCGCATAGCTTTGCGCGTGGCCGTCGGGCACGAAGAGCGGATCGTAGCCAAAGCCCGCGCCACCGCGCGGTTCGTCAAGAAGCACGCCCTTGCACTCGCCTTCGAAAACGTGCTCCGCCCCGGTCTCGTCGATGAGCAGAAGCAGGCAGTAAAATTTCGCGCCGCGCCGTCCCTCCGGCACTCCGCGCATGACCTCGACCAGCTTGCGCAGATTGGCCGCCGAATCGCCCTGCGGCCCGGCGAAATAAGCGCTCTCCACCCCGGGCCCGCCGCCCAGATGATCCACGCACACGCCGCTGTCGTCGGCCAGCACCACGCTTCCTTTCGGAGCCTTTTCCCACAGCGCCCGCGCCTTCTTGCGCGCGTTGCCCGCAAACGTGCCGGTGTCCTCGTCCACCGGCGGCATCCCGCCCAACGCCTTGGCCGAGCGGATCTCCACGCCCAGCCCGTCGCGCTCCGCGAGCGCGCCCATCTCCGCGACTTTGTGCGCGTTCCCCGAAGCCAGATAGATGACCTGCCGATTATTCGCGTCCATGCGTGGTCATTCGCGGTTAAAAAATCCCCGGAGCAACTCGTCCTCGCCCAAACGCTCCGCCATCGCCCCCGCCGCGAAGCGCCAGTCCACGCGCCCGCCCCAGCCGGTTCCCCCGACACTCGGCGCGCGATACCAAAACCCGTAATCCAGCGCCCCCGCCGCAAGCGCGTCCGAGAGCAACTCCACGCCGCCTTCGACATAAACGCCCGGGATGCGCTCCGTCGCGCAGCGGCCCGCGAACTCGCCCCAGCCCGCCGCGCCGCGAGTCGTTTCCTGCTCCCACACCCGCACGCCCGCCGCATGGAGACGGGCGCGCGTCGTCGCGTCGGCCGCGACGCTGGTCACCACGACGGTCCGATCGCGCCACCGGTCCGAATACACGCGCGGCCACGCCGCCTCCGCGCCCGCCGCCGTCGAGAGCGTCGCGTCGAAGACAAAGCGCCAGCCGCAATCTTCGCGCTCCGCGCCATCGGCGTCGCGCCAACGCCGCGTCAGCGCAGGATCGTCCGCGCGCACCGTGCCCGCGCCCACCGCGATGGCAGGAAAAAGCCTACGCCAATGGTGCACGTTTTCCCGCGCCGGCGCGCCCGTGATCCATCGATCCGCTCCGACCGGCGGACGCGAATAGCCGTCGCGCGTCGTCGCGATTTTCCCCGCGATGAGCGGACGTCCCCGCGTGATCCAGTGGTTGAAAAGGAGATTCAGCTCGGTGCACTCCGCGGCGTGAACGCCCGTCGCCACCTCGATCCCCGCCGCGCGCAGCACCTCCACGCCGCGTCCCGCATGGGCCGGATTCGGGTCCGTCGCGCCGACGACCACGCGCGCGATTCCGCCCGCCGCCTTGATCGCGTCGCAACACGCCCCGGTGCGCCCCGGCGTCGAGCAAGGCTCCAGCGTGACCACCATCGTCGCGCCCGGTCTGGGCGGCCGTCCCAGATTCGCGAGCGCCACCCGTTCGGCATGAGGACCGCCGTCCTTCGCATGCCAGCCTTCGGCCAAGACCACGCCGTTCTCGACGATCAAGGCGCCCACCATCGGGTTCGGATGGGTATGCCCCCAGGCGCGGCGCGCCAATTCCAGCGCCCGCCCCATCAGCTCGTGATCGTCATTCGCGGTCATCGGCGTGCGCCACGGTGGATGCGGTAATCGAGCCTGCGTTTTTCCGAGGCGATCTCACCCGCGAACAAAGGGATTGGTCGCCCGCTCCGTCGCCACGTCGGTGGTTTCGCCGTGGCCGGGAAACAGCACCGTTTTTTCGGGCAGCGTGTAGATTTGTCCGCGTATCGATCTTTCCAGCACGGCGAAACTGCCGCCGGGGAAATCCGTGCGCCCCACGCCGCCTTGGAAAATCGCGTCGCCCGAGAACGCCACGCCCTCCGCCGCGCACCAGAACAACACGCTGCCGGGGCAATGCCCCGGCACATGCCGGACTTCCCACTTGCGCCCGAGCGCCTCGATCTCGTCGCCCTGGTTCACCCAACGATCGGTCTTCACCGGCGCCAGACGGATCGTGCCGGGCAGAAAGACCTCCATCACGCCCGGGGTCTCGAGCAGGATCTTGTCGTCGACATGCGCGCTCACCTTGGCGCCGGTCTCACGCGCCACCTCCGCCGCGCCCTGCATGTGGTCCCAGTGGCCGTGGGTGATCCAGAGCTCGGTCAACTTGCAGCCTTCGCGCTCCAGCAAACCTTGCACGAGAGACCACACGTCTCCCGGCGCGTCGACCAACACCGCCTCGCCGCGCGCGGCGTCGCAAAGCAGATAGGCGTTGGTCTCGATGGGCCCGGCGGGCAGGACATGGATTTTCAGCGGCATGGAAAGGCGGTCCAGAACACAGCGCAAAGCCGCCGGCCCGCAAGCTCCGCGCGCGTCGGCCATCCGCCTTGTCGCGAGGCTCACCGCCCGCGCCGCACAAACCACTCGCCCGCGCCCACCGCCGCGAAGGCGATGAGCGCCGAGATCGCGAGCAGGACGAACGCCTCGGAATCGCGACCGAGTTGCACCTCGTGGTAGATCGACGACGCGAGCGTGGCGGTTTTCCGCGGGATGTAACCCGCGAGCATGATCGTGGCGCCGAATTCCCCCAGCGCGCGGGCGAACGCGAGCAGCACGCCCGCGGCCAGACCGCGTCGGGCGAGCGGCAGGGTGATGCGCCACCACACCCGCCAGCCGCCGACGCCGAGCGCGCGAGCCACGTCCTCCAGATGCGTGTCCACCTCCTCGAACGCCACGCGCGCCGCCCGCACGAGCAAGGGAAAGGCCATCACCGCCCCGGCCAGCACCACTCCCAGCCAGGTGAACGCGATCTCGACGCCGAAAACCTCGTGCAGCGGCCCGCCGAGCGGCCCGCGGCGCCCGAAGAGCTTGAGCAGCACCAATCCGGTCGCGACCGGCGGCACCACGAGCGGCAGCGCCACCAGCGTTTCGACGACCGCCTTGCCCGGCCAGGAACGACGCGCCAGCAACCAGCCCAACGCCAGCCCCGGCGGCAAAATCAGGAGCGTGCTCAGCGCCGCCGCGCCCGCCGTGAAAGCCGTGATATGCCAGAGTTCCGATGCCATCGACGGCGCCAACCAAGCCGATCAGCGCGCGGAGAGAAACCCGTATTTCGCAAAGACCGACATCGCCTCGGGCGAGGCGAGATACACGACCAGGCGACGCGCGGCCTCGGCATGGGACGCATCCTTCGGCACCGCGAGCGGATAGCGGATCACAGGCCCGTCGGCGGCGGGCACCTCGAAGGCGATCTTCACCTTTTTGGAGATGAGCGCGTCGGTCTTGTAGACGATCCCGGCGTCGACATTGCCCGACTCGACCGCGGCGAGACAGGCGCGGACGTTTTCGGTCGGCACCACCTTGTCGGCGAGCCCCGCCCAAAGACCGGCGGCGTGCAGCCACTCCCGCGCGTAGATCCCCGCGGGCACGGTCCGCGGCTCGGCGAGCGCGAGACGGCCGAGCGCGGGCTTCGCCAGATCGGCGGGCGCGGCGAACCCGGCGGTCGAGTCCGCGCGCGTCACGACGACCAGCGTGTTGCCGAGCAGCGTGCGCCGCGTGTCGGAGCGGATCAGGCCGGCCTTGGCCAGCTCGTCCATCTTCGCCTCGTCGGCGGAGAAAAACAAATCGGCGGGCGCGCCTTCCCGGATCTGGCGGGCGAGCGTGCTCGATGCGGCGAGGTTGAGGACGAGAGTGTCGCCGGAGGCCGTTTCGTAGGTTTGGGCGATTTCCCGGAGCGCGTCGGCCAGGCTCGCCGCGGCGAAAACCTGCAAATCCGCGGCGCGCGCCGCCGTCGAAAAAACGAAAGCCAGCAGGACCAGGCGAAAAGCGACCGGAGGAAAGGTCATTGGAAGCGGAAAGGTGAGCGGTCTGTTTTGGACTTCAGGGCAATCAAGCAAGGGCGCGGCCGCGCCATTCCACCTTCATCCAGATGAGATCGGCGCTCGCGACGGACAACAAAAACGCCGCGCCCGGATCGGCGCGGCGTTTGCCTGCGTTTTATTCGGAGAACACCGGGTTTACTTCGTCGCGAGCACCTTGGCCCAGCGGGCGAGCTGCTTCTTGAACTGCGCGGGGCTCGGCATGCCCGTGCCGGTGCGCTTGGCCATCGCGCGCTTGAGGTCGAAGACGCTCGCCCAGTCGTCGCCGTAGCCGGGGTGGCAGGCCTTCACGTCTGCGGTGGCGAGCTTGTTGAGCGGCTTGCCCTGCTGCTCGGCGAGTTTCACGACCGCGCCCACGGCGTGGTGCGCCTCGCGGAAAGGCACGCCGCGCTCGACGAGGTAGTCGGCGAGATCGGTGGCGAGCAGCGCGGGATCGGCCACGGCGGCGGCGCAGCGCTCGGGGTTGACCTTGATGCCCTCGAGCGTGCCGGCGAGCACCTCGGCGCAGATCGCGGTGGTGTCGAAGCTGTCGAAGACCGGCGGCTTGTCCTCCTGGAGGTCGCGGTTGTAGGTGAGCGGCAGGCCCTTCACCATGGTGAGGAGCGCGGAAAGGTTGCCCACGAGACGGCCGGACTTGCCGCGCAGGAGCTCGCAGGAGTCGGGATTCTTCTTCTGCGGCATGAGCGAGGAGCCGGTGCAGAAGGCGTCGGGCAGGTCGACGAACTTGAACTCGCTGCTCGACCAGAGGATGAGGTCCTCGGCGATGCGGGAGGCGTGCACGCCGAACATCGCGGCGGCGGCGGCGAACTCGAGGAAGAGGTCGCGGTCGGCGACGGTGTCCATGGAGTTTTGCGAGACGCGCGGGCGGCCCTTCTCGTCGACGAAGCCGAGCGCCTTGGCGGTGAACTCGCGGTCGATCGGGAGGGTGGTGCCGGCGATGGCGCCGGAGCCGAGCGGGCACCAGTTGGCGTGCTTGGCGACGGCGGTGAAGCGGGCGTGGTCGCGCTCGAGCATCTCGAGCCAGGCGAGCAGGTGGTGACCGAGCAGCACGGGCTGCGCACGCTGGAGGTGCGTGTAGCCGGGAATGAGCGTGGCGCCTTCGCGTTGCGCGAGTTCGAGCAACGCGCGTTGCGCGAGACGCAGGCGGGCGAGAACCTGGTTGCAGGCCCACTTGAACCAGAGGCGCATGTCGGTCGCGACCTGGTCGTTGCGCGAGCGCGCGGTGTGGAGCTTGGCGGCGGCGGGCACGCGCTTGGTCAGCGCCTGCTCGATGTTCATGTGAACATCCTCGAGCTGCATGCTCCAGGTGAACTTGCCCGCCTCGATCTCGCCGAGGATTTCGGCGAGCCCGGCGTGGATGGAGTCGCGCTCCTTCTTGGTGATAAGCCCGACGTGCGCGAGCATGGCGGAGTGGGCCATGCTGCCGGCGATGTCGAAGGGAGCGAGTCGCTTGTCGAAGGACACGGACTCGCTGAAGCGGAGCATCAGGTCGGCGGGGCCGGCGGAAAAACGGCCGCCCCAGGAGGCTTGGGAAGATTTCGCCATGTTGGGAAAAGGGATCGTAAACCGGGGAGCAGACCGGCCCGCCGGGCGCCCGGCAACGCGAAAGGCGGACACGGTCCGAGGGAGAAAAGTCGCCCCTGCTCAGGCGTGGGTGAGCTCCCAGCCCGGCTGGATCTCAAGCGAGGCGGCCCCGGCCTCGGCAGCCTGCGCGCGCGCGGCGGGATCGGCCCAGGCGGCGAAGGCGATCATGCCGGCGTTGTCGCCAGTGTGGCGCGGTTCCGCCGCGAGCAAGGGGATGCGCGCCTTCGCGGCGAGTTCGGCGAAGGCGGTTCGCAAGACCTTGTTGTTGGCCACCCCGCCGGAAAGCCCGATGCTGCGGAACGGCAGGCCCTCGCCCGCCCCGCGTCGCAACCCGGCCCGGGCCTTGCGCGTCAGCGCGTCGATCACCGCCTGCTGGTAACTCGCGCAAAGGTGCGGCGTTTCCGCGGCGATCTGCTCCGGGGTCATTTTCTCGAGTTGGTAGCGGAGCGAGGTCTTGAGCCCCGAAAAGCTGAAATCGAGTTCGTCGCGAGGACCCAGTCCGCGGGGAAAATCGTAGGCGTCGGGGCGCCCGCCCGCCGCGGCCTGTCGCTCGACCAACGGGCCGCCGGGATAACCGAGACCGAGGAGTTTCGCGCCCTTGTCCAAGGCCTCTCCGGCGGCGTCGTCGCGCGTCGTGGAAAGCACGGTGATGGCGCGTTTCTCGTCCAATACCGCAAGCAGGGTGTTGCCGCCCGAAACCACCAGCGCGAGATGGGGAAGCAGCGACCGCACGCGCTCGTCGAAGGCCGCCGGCGCTTCGGCGTGCAAAGGGATGAAAGGCGACCAGACGTGGCCGCGCAGATGGTTCACGCCCTTGAGCGGCCGCCCCAGCGCGAAAGCCAGGGCCTTGGCCGAAGCGAGACCGATGGCGAGGCAACCGGCGAGTCCGGGCCCCTGCGTGACCGCGACCTCGGAGACGCTCCCGAAGCCGTCGCACGCCTCGCGAGCCCGCGCGAGCAGAGGCTCGACGGTGCGCAGGTGTTCGCGCGTCGCGAGGTCGGGAACCACGCCGCCGTGCCTTTCATGGATCGCCATCTGGCTATGGACCCATTCGGCGACCAAGCCCCGGCCCGGGTCGAACAAAGCCAAGGCGCTTTCGTCGCAGGAGGTTTCAAGCGCGAGGATCACGGCCGGACCTCCTCGGGCGTCGCGGGCTCGGCGACGCCGGCCGCCGCGGCGGAGGGCGCGTAGGGGGACGCGGACGATCCGTCGTCTTGTCCGACGGGAAACGGTTGGCCCGAGAGCCGGGCGAGCAGGACGCGCAAAGCCGCGGCCAGCTGCCGATCCTCGACCATGGAGACGCCAAACCGCTCCTTGAACACCTCCGGATCGTCGATGTCGGGGCGGAGGCGATGCAGGAACACCGCCTTCTCCTCCTCCGGCGTCATCGCCTCGCGCAGGTCGGGCTGGATGCCTTTCTCATGGATAGTGACGCCCGAGGGCGTGAAGTAGCGCGCCGTGGTAAGGCGCAAGGCGGAGCGGCCCTTGATCGGAAAGATGGTCTGCACCGAACCCTTGCCGAAGGTTTTCTCGCCCACGAGCACGGCGCGCCGGGTGTCCTTCAAGGTGCCGGCCACGATCTCGGCCGCGCTGGCGCTGCCGCCGTTGACCAGCACCGCGATCGGAACCCGCCAGGGATCGTCGCCATTTTTCGAGAGCAGCTCCAGGCGATCATCCTCCTTCCGCCCCTGCGTATAGACGACGAGTTCGCCGCGCGGGAAAAAGGGCTCGACCACCTCGACGGCGGCGGTGAGCAGCCCTCCGGGATTGTTGCGCAAATCGATCACGAGCGCCCGGGCGCCCTCCTCGCGCAGCTTATTCACCGCGGCTTTGAATTCGGCGCCCGTCTTCTCCGCGAACATCGTCACGCGCACGTAGCCCACGCCGTCGTCGAGCAGCTTCGCGTCGCGGACGCTCTCCACCTGGATGACCTCGCGCTTGAGCTTGAACTCGATCTCGCGCGGGGGCAGGCCGCGCTCGATGCCGACCGTCACGGAGCTTCCGGGCTTGCCGCGCAGTTTTCCGATGAACTCCTCGAGCTTCAGGCCGCGCACGTCGGCGCCGTCGACCCCGACCAGCACGTCGCCGCGCAAGATGCCCGCGCGTTCGCCCGGAGTGCCGGCGATCGGGGCGACGACCACGATGCGTCCGTCCACTTCCTCCACCTGCACACCGATCCCGCCGAACGAGCCGTCCACCTCCTCCTCGAGATGCGCGTAGGCCTTGGGCGGAAGAAACTGCGAATAGGGATCGAGCGCGCCGACCATGCTCTCGATGGCGCGGTCCGCGAGCTTGGCGCCGCCGACCGCGTTGGCGTCGACATAGTGGCGGTTGAGCAGACGCATGACCTGGGTCACCTGCTCGGCCGCCTGGCTCGTCTCGCGATCCGGCCAAAGCCCCCAGGCGGCCACCACCTGCACGACGCCCAACGTCATGAGGTAGCCGGCGATGACGCCGAATCCGATGCTCACAATCCGCTTTAACATGCGGCGCACTGTGCCCAAGCGTCCTCGCTTGTAAATGGCTACGTCCGTCTCCGCCCCCGATCGCCCGTCCCCCGAGTTTCTCGCCGCCTTCCGACGCGAGGCCGGCCCCGCGTCGGCGCTTCGGTTCGACGCCTTCATGCGTCTCGCCCTCTACGATCCGGAGCTGGGCTACTACCGCCGCGACCGGCTCCGCGTCGGGCGCGACCGCTCGGCGGACTTTTATACCGCGACCAGCCTGGGCCCGCTTTTTGGCGAACTCGTCGCCGCCGCCTGCGCAGGGCTGCTCCGCGCGGCGGGGCGGGATCCCGCCTCGCATCGCTTCGTGGAGATCGGCGCCGAGCCCTCCGGAGGCGTCCTCGCCGGCGTCGGCGCGCATCCCTTCGCCTCCGCGCATACCCTCCGCGTCGGTGAAGCCCTCGGGCTCGAGGGGCCCTGCGTGGTGTTTTCCAACGAGCTTTTCGACGCCCAGCCCGTCCGGCGCTTCGTGCGCCGCGCCGAAAGCTGGCGCGAGCTCGGCGTGCGGCTCGACGAGCACGCCCAAACCCTGGTCGAGTTCGAGCTGGGCGACGCGCCGGCCGACACGCTGGGCGCCCTCCCGCCGCTCGCGGACACGCCGGAGGGCTACTGTTTCGACGCCCCGCTCGCCGCCGCCGAGCTCGCCGGCCGGCTCGCCGCCGAGCCCTGGCAAGGCCTCTTCGTCGCCTTCGACTACGGGAAGAGCTTCCCCGAGCTCGCCCACTCCGTCCCCGCCGGCACCGTCCGCGCCTACCATCGGCACAGCCAGTCCAACGACCTGCTCGCCCGCCCCGGCGAACAGGACCTGACCGCGCACGTTTGCTGGGACTGGCTCGTCGAGGCCTTGTCCGCCCACTCGCCCGCCGGCCGTCCTCCCCGGGTCGTGTCGCAGGAGAGTTTTTTCGTTCATCACGCCGGCGACGTGATCGCGGCCACGCTCGCCGCCGAGGCCCGCGCCTCGATCGCCAGTCCCCGAAAACGCGCCCTCATGCACCTGCTCCACCCGGCGCAGATGGGGCAAAAGTTCCAGGTCCTGCACGCCATCAAGCACGGCGCCCCCGCCGCTTCGGCCTGAGGAACTTCACCGGCTCACGAACCTTTGACGCGAGCCGCCGGCTTTGCCCGACTCCTCCCTCTACCCCGCATGTCCCGCCTCACCCGCACCCTTGTCGCCACCGGTCTTTGCCTGATTCAGGCTCAAATCGGCCGGGCGGCGACCCTCCAGTTTCTCGGCGGCTCCGAGACCGCCCCCGAACTGGTCAACTACGCCGTCGGCGCCGACCTGCTCTGGAGCAGCGGCTACTGGGGCGAAGGCGTGGTCATCGCCAACGTCGAGGCCGGCCACTTTTGGTCCGGGCACGAGGTCTTCGAGCGCAGCGGCGCGGGCGGCTCCGCCCTCCCTCCCTATCTCTTTCTCAACGCCGACGCCGCCGGCACCGAGCTCGGCGAGACCGATTTTCACGCCACCATGGTCGCCCACGTGCTGGGTGGCGGCAACAGCGCCGGCACGCCGGACTCCTACACGACCTACGGGATCGGCATGGCCCCCCGCGCCGCGCTCTGGTCGGGCGCCATCGCGACCAGCTTCGACAAAACCGTGGAAAACGCCGGCTCCTTCGAGATCACCGACGAGTCCTTCCGCACGCCCTACGTCGCGTTTTTCACAGGCACGAACCCCGCCACCGGCGGAGCCCGCGCCGACGTGATCAACAGCAGCTGGGGCTTCGACGATCCCACCTACCAGGCGGCCGAGACTCGCACCATCACCGGACTCGCCGCCCAGAACCCCACGGTGGCCGCCGTCTTCAGCGCCGGCAACTCCGGCTACGGCGTCAACCACGTCGGGGGCCCGGCGTCCTCGCCCAACGTGATCTCGGTCGGCTCCCTCGGCGGCGCCGCCTGGCTCACGCCGTCCAGCTTCTCGTCCGGCGGCCCGGTGGCCTTCTACGATCCCGCCACCCAGACGCTCATCCCCGAGGCTCGCACCGCGGTCCACCTTTCCGCGCCGGGCGAAAACCTCTTTCTCGCCGCCTACCTTCAACGCGGCGGCGGGCTCGAACCCCTCCTGATCCAGGCGGGCATCGACAACCCCGCCAACAATCTCTATTTCAATTTCACCGCGAGCGGCACGAGCTTCTCCTCCCCCGTGGTCGCCGGCGGGGTGGGCCTCCTAAAGGAAGTGGCCCGCGACCACTTTTCCGGCGCGGCCAACGCCGAGCGCCTCGGCGCCGCCCTCGACACCCGCGTGATCCGCTCGCTGATCATGGCGACATCCCTCCGCACCGACGGTTGGGACAACGGCCAGCGCGCCGTCTCCGGCGGCGCGCTCGTAACCACCCAGGCGCTCGACTACCGAGCCGGCGCCGGCGCCTTCGCCGTGGGCCGCGCCGCGCTGGTTTACGCCCTGGGCACCGCCGACGTCCCCGGCCTCGGGGGCGGCGCCGATTTGCAGCCCTCCGGCTGGGACTTCGGTTCCGTCGGCCTCGGCGGAAACAACGACTACGTCATCGATCTCACCGGCAGCATCGGCCCCTCGGAACTGGCCGTCTCGCTTAACTGGTTCGTCGACGATTCCTTCAACTCCGCCACCGGCGAGACCGTCTACGGCAGTTTCGCCGATCTCGATCTCGAGGTGTGGTCCGTGAGCATCGGCGACACTCCCTCCGCCCTCCTTGCGGCATCCCGCACCGCCTACGACAACACCGAGTTTCTGCGTTTCGCCATCGCGCCCGGAGCCCGCTACGCCCTGCGCGTCCGCTTCGACCAGTTCGTCTACGACCTCGACCCGGCGATCAACGACCACGTGAGCTACGGCCTTTCGTGGGCAACCAGTTCCATTCCGGAGCCCGCCGCCGTTTCGCTCCTGACAGGCCTGGCCGCCCTCGGTTTCGGCTTGAGCCGGCGTCGTCGAACCTGATCGGCCCCGCCTCCTCCCGCGCGCTACTTCGTCTTTTCCCTTGCACACCCCCACCCCGCCGCCCTTTCTCTGAACCTTTTAACTCAACCCACGCATCACCATGGCTCGCATCTGCGCTATCACCGGCAAACGCCCCACCAAGGGTTCCATCATTCACCGCAAGGGTCAGTCCAAGAAGAGCGGCGGCATCGGCACGCACGTCACCAAGAAGACCCCCCGCACCTTCAAGCCCAACCTTCAGCGCATCCGCGTGAAGCTCGCCAACGGCGGCGTGAAGCGCATGCTCGTCTCCGTGAAGGCCATCAAGGCCGGTCTCGTCGAGAAGGCCTGAAGTCGATCCCGGCTCAAACAGCCTGCAAAAACCCGCGACCTTTCCGGTCGCGGGTTTTTTGCGTCCAAGGATTGCGCTCGCCTCCTCGCCGTCTCCCTTAAGGTCCCGTCCCGCTTCGCCTTGCCCCCCGTCCCTACCGAACCGACGACCACGGCCGCCTCGGCGCCCGCCATCCGCTTGGAAAACGTCTCCAAGCGCTTCGGCGCGTCCGCCGCGCCCGTGCTCGCCTCGATCGATCTGGAAATCTCCCCGGGCGAATTCGTCGCGATCCTCGGCCCTTCCGGCTGCGGAAAATCCACGCTCCTCCGCCTCCTCTCCGGCCTGGATCAGGCGATCTCGGGCCAAATCTCAGTCGACGGCCATCCCCCCGGGCGGGGCGACGACCTGGCCTACGTGTTCCAGGACGCGACCCTCCTGCCTTGGCTGCGCGTCGACGCCAACGTGGAAACGCTCCTCCGCCTCAGACGCGTTCCCGCGGCCGAACGCGCGCGACGCCGGGACGCCGCGCTCTCGCTCGTGCGCCTCGCCGACCGCGCCCGCTCCTATCCGCGCCAGCTCTCCGGCGGTCAGCGCATGCGGGTCTCCCTCGCCCGCGCCCTCGCGACCGAGCCTCGCGTGCTCCTGCTCGACGAGCCCTTCGGCGCGCTCGATGAAATGACCCGCGACCGGCTCGGCGAGGAGCTGCTCGCCATCCACGAGCGCCAGCGTTGGACGGCCCTCTTCGTCACCCACTCCGTCTCCGAAGCCGTCTTCCTCGCCTCGCGCATCCTCGTCCTCGCGCCCCACCCCGGCCGGATCGCGCACGACCTCCGCGTGGACCTCTCCTATCCGCGCGATCATCACACCCGCCGCGCCCCCGCCTACCTCGGCCTCGTCGCCGACGTGTCCGCCCGCCTCCGCGCCGTCGATCCCGAGGCCGGCCCGAATACCCCGGCATGAACCCGCGACTCCTTCGCTGGCTCCTTCCCCTCGCGCTCGCCGCCCTGCTGCTTGCCGGCTGGCAAGCCCTGCACCAGGCGCTGCCGCCCGAGCGCCGTTTCCTTTTCCCGGGCCTTCCACAACTGGGCGAGGCCTTCCGGATCCACGGTGCAACCCTCCTTGTCGCCGCCCGCCACACCGCTTTCGCGGCCATCGCGGGCTTCGCGCTCGCCGCCGCCGCCGCCGCCTTCTTTTCCCTCCTGCTCGCGAGCTCCTCGCTCGTCCGCATCACCCTCTACCCCTACTTGATGGGTCTCCAGATGATCCCCGTGATCATCATCGCCCCCATCCTGATTCTTTGGGTGGGCCCCGGTGCGCCGAGCGTCGTCATCGTCACCTTTCTTATCACCTTTTTCCCCCTGGTCGTAAACACGACCCAAGGTCTGCTCTCCGTCGAGCGCGCCCATCTGGACCTGTTTCGCATGGGTCGCGCCGCTCGCTGGCAGGAACTGATCCTCCTCCGAGCCCCCGCCGCGCTTCCCTACTTTTTCGCCGGCCTGCGCATCGCCGCCATCCTCGCACCCATCGGAGCCCTCACCGCGGATTATCTAGTCGGCACCAGCAGCGGCGGACGCTCCGGCCTCGGCATCACCGCCCTGCTCTTCAGCGCGCGCAACGAGATCCCCGCCCTCTACGCCACCGCGATCACCGGCTGCGCGCTCGGCTTCGCCCTCGTCGCCGTCGTCACCGCGCTCTCCTGGCTCGTGCTGCACCGCTGGCACGACAGCTACTCCCCTTCCGAAAAATGAACGCCGCCTCCCTGCCCCGCATCGCCGCCTCCCTCGTCGCGATCCTCTCGCTTGCAGCCTGCGGGAAAAAGGAGGCCGCGACAAACCCCGCCGCCGCCGAAGCGACGAAACCCGTCCCGATCACCGTCCAGCTGGACTGGTTTCCCGAGCCCGAGCACGGCGGGCTTTATCAAGCCCAGGCCCGCGGCTGGTTCCGCGACGCCGGCCTCGACGTGATCCTCGTCCCGGGCGGTCCCAACGCACTCGTCAATCAACGAGTCGCCACCGGCCAGGCCCAGCTCGGGCAGGGCGAAAGCGTCACCACCCTTCTCGACGCCCACAAAGGCCTCCCGCTCCTCCAGGTCGCGGCCGTTTTCCAAAACGATCCGTCCGTGTTCCTCCTCCACGCCGAGAACCCCGTCCGCGACTTCAAGGACCTGAACGGCCGCAAGATCATGGCCCGCCCTGGCTGGGTCTTCCTCGACTATCTGAAGCAGAAATACGCCATCGATTTCACCATCATCCCCTTCAACTTTTCCGTCTCCAACTTCATCGCCGACAAAAATTTCATCCAACAGGGTTACTACATCGCCGAACCCTACTTCATCACCCAAGGCGGCGCGCCCGCCCCGCGCCACCTCTATGCGTGGGACGCCGGCTACGACTCCTATGGCGTGCTGATCGCCAACCCGACGTGGGCGAGGCAAAACCCCGGCGCCCTTCGCGCCTTCCTCGCCGCCTACGTCCGCGGCTGGGACGACTACCTTCACGGCGACCCGACGCCCGCGCACGAGGCGATGAAACAGGCCAACGACAAGAACACCGACGCCTACCTCGCCTTCTCCCGAAAAATGATCGTCGACGAAAAGCTCGTCGTCGGCCGCGACGCCTCCGACTCCGCTCGGATCGGACGCCTCGACCCTGCCCGCTTCGCCGCGCAGATCAAAATTCTCGAGGACTTGAAACTCACCCCGCCCGGCGCGCTCAAAGTCTCCGCGGTGATGAGCACCGACTATCTGCCCGCATCCAACTAACCCTCCGCGCGTCCGTCGCCGCCGCTCGCCTCGTCGCCCTGACGCCGCCCCCGCTCCGCCCAACGTGAACCTCCCTGCGTCGATCTCCTGCCGCGACCTTGCGCTCGACCTGGGCGCGCCCCGCATCATGGGCATCGTCAACACGACGCCCGACTCCTTCCACCCCGAGAGCCGGCTTCCCTCGCTCGACACCGCCCTCGCGCACGCTCGGCGACTCGTCGAGGAAGGCGCCGACCTTCTCGACATCGGCGGACAATCCACCCGCCCCGGCTACGTGGAGATCTCCGAAACCGAGGAGATCGCGCGCACCGCGCCGCTTATTCGCGCCCTCGCGGCCGAGTTCCCCCGGCTCCCGCTGTCGATCGACACCTACAAGCCCGGGGTCGCCGCCGCCGCGCTGCAAGCCGGAGTCCACATCCTCAACGACATTCACGGACTGCAAGGCCCCGGAGGCGCCGCCCTCGCCCGCCTCGCCGCCGGACACGGCGCCGCGCTGGTCCTGATGCACAACGACCCCGCCTTGCTCCAAACCGCCGAAACCCATCCCGCGTCGCCCCTCGCCAGCGATCCGTTGCCCGCCGTGCTGGCGTTTTTGCGCCGGTCCGTGGAGATCGCCGTCTCCGCCGGCGTTCCGCGCGACCGCATCGTCATCGACCCCGGAATCGGCTTCGGCAAAACGCCCGCGCAAAACAGTTGTCTTCTCCGCCGCCTCGACGCTCTGCACGCGCTCGGACAACCGGTGCTCCTGGGTGTTTCCAGGAAAAGCGTGTTCGGCCATCTGCTCCCCGAGCTCGCCACCCCCGCCGACCGCCTGGAGGCCACGCTCGCGGCCACCACCCTCGCCGTCGCGCAAAACGTGCGGATCCACCGCGTCCACGACGTGCGGGCCAATCGTCGCGCCGCCCTCGTGGCCGCCGCGCTAAGCCCCGCCTCACCGACCGCATGACCGCAACCGCGCCCCGCCCCGGCGCGTCCGAAACATTCGACGCCCGCCGCGCCGCCCCGCGGGTGGTCGGCATCGACGTCGGCGGTTCCGCGAAGGGTTTTCACGCCGTCCTCCTCGCGGGCGCCGAGATCATCGAACAACGCCGCGAACGCGATCCCGCCGCCCTCGCCACCTGGTGTGTCGACCGAAACCCGGAAACGATCGCGATCGACGCCCCCTCTCGCTGGCGCGAGCCCCCTCCCGCCAAGGCCCGCTCCGCCGAGCGCGCCCTCGCCGCCGAGGGTATCGCCTGCTACTACACGCCGACGGAGGAGCGCGCCAGGTCCCACCCGTTCTACGCCTGGATGCTTCCCGGCGCGGCGCTCTTTTCCGCGCTGCGCCCCGCGTATCCGCTCTATCCCGGCGGGGCCTTCGCAGGACCGTGCTGCGTGGAGACATTCCCCCATGCGGTCGCTTGCGCCCTCGGTGGCACCATCGTCTCGGCAAAGGAGAAAATGCGTCTTCGCGCCGGACTGCTCCGCGAAGCGGGAATCCCCGTCACGGGCGTCGAGACGATGGACGAGCTCGACGCGCTCCTCTGTGCCCTCGCCGCCTCCGCCTTTGCCCGCGGAGAGTTCAAGGCCCACGGCTCTCCGGCCGACGGCTTCATCATCATCCCCCGCCCGCGCATGGCCGCGGTGCCCGCCTGAATCGCCACCCGCTACGTTTCTTTTTGCGCCCATCCCGCCTCTTTGCGGCCATTGGACATGCTCGCGACGATCCAACTAAAAAAAATGCGTTTCCATGGACGCCACGGAGTCCTGCCCGAGGAAGCCGTCCTGGGACAACCATGGATCATCGACCTGGACCTTGTCGTCGACATCGCGCAAGCCGCCGCCACCGACGATCTCGCGCATGCGGTGAACTACGCCGACGTGTATTCGCTTTGTCAGGACATCGTGGTCAACGAACGCTTCGCCCTGATCGAGACGCTCGCCAACCACATTCTCTCGTCCGTCCTTTCCGCCCATCCGCGGGTGAAATCGGCCACGGTCACGGTCCACAAGCCCCACGCCCCGATTCCCGGGATCCATGACGGCGTGGCCATCACCGCCAGCCTGGCGCGTCAATAAACCGGCCCCCGCCTCGACAACCTCCCGACGTGCCGACCGACGACCGCCGCATCGCCTACGTCGCCCTGGGCTCGAACCTGGGCGATCGTCGTGAACACCTCGAGGCCGCTTTCTCCGCCCTCTCGCGGCTCCGCGGCACGCGACTCCTCGCCCGATCCGCGATCTTCGAGACGCCTCCCTTCGGCCCTCCCGGCCAGCAGAATTATTTCAACGCGGCGGCCGCCCTCGACACGGAACTCCCGCCGCTCGCCCTGCTCGACGAGTTGCTCGCGATCGAACAATCCCGCGGCCGCGTCCGGCGCGAACGCTGGGGGCCGCGCACGCTCGACCTCGATCTGTTGCTCCACGGCGAATCGATCATCCGCGAGGGCAGGCTCACGATCCCCCATCCCGCGATGCAGGAAAGGGCTTTCGTCCTCGCGCCCCTTCGCGATATCGCCCCCGACCTCGTGCTCGACGGACGACCCATCTCGGACCACCTATCCAAGCTCGATCAAACCGGCATTCGTCGGCTGACCGACTAGGCAACCGCTTTTCGAAATGGATTCCCCTGCGATCCTGCAATCACGTCTCGGCCACGTGTTCGCGCGCCCCGCGCTGCTTCGCGAAGCGCTCGCCCACCCCTCGTATTACAACGAACACCCCGAGGCCGGTCAGAGTAATCAAAGGCTGGAGTTCCTTGGCGACGCGGTCCTCCAGCTCATCGTGACCGACGAGCTTTTCCGCCTCTATCCCGGCGATCAGGAGGGGGCGCTCAGTCGCAGACGGTCCATCCTGACCAAAGGCCGTTGCCTGTCCGGGATAGCATTGGAACTCGGCATCGATTCCGCGCTTTCACTCGGCGGCAGCGAAAACACCCCGTCCGGACGCACGCGCGCGTCCAATCTGGAAGACGCGCTGGAAGCGTTGATCGGAGCCCTCTACCTCGACGCGGGACTGGAGGCCACGCGCGCGCTCGTTCTTCGGTTTTACGGCCCGCTCGAGGCCCGCATCACAGCCGGCAGCGTGATCGACAATCCCAAGGGACGCCTGCAGGAACGCATCCAGGCATCCCGTGAACTCGGTGCCCTGCGCTACGAAACCGTTCACGCCCAAGGTCCCGACCACGACCGCGAATACAGTGCGCGGGTATACATCGCGGATCGGCTGCTGGGGGAAGGACGGGGTCCCTCCAAAAAAGCGGCCGAAGAGGCCGCCGCACGGGCGGCGCTTTCCGGAGCGCCGGAATAAGTCCGGCTCCAGTTCAAGTTGTCGCCGCAGCCAAAGGGCTGCATCGCCCCACCCCGTTCCATCACGCGATGGCACCGGCTCATGGCGGCGAAAACGAGACCGTGAAGTCATCGTCTGTGATTTCCCAACGCTGGCCCCGCCGGCAACGCCGAGACCGAAAAGCTGATCGATTTCGTCCAAGCCCGAGATTCGTTCACCCCACCTACATCAAAACGGCACCTCACTGGATCCAATCCAGTCCACGCCCCCAAACGCTCTCCAGTTTTTTAAACCAACCGGACACATTTACCTCGTTTATTTGAACCTGCGCACACCGCGTCGCCCGGCGTTAGCCTCACAAGCGGGCGAAACGCACAAAACAAAAAGGCCCCCCTCGAAAGAGGGGAGCCTGAAAAACATTCGCCAGTCGTGAAGACCGCTTACTCGGAGCTGACCTGCGACACGTCGACCGGGGTGATGACCACCGTGGTGGGGCTGACCGTCGTAACGGTGCCGCCCGCATTCGTGACCGTGCCACCGACAACCGCCGAGACAGCCGCGGCTTCAGCCGGGGTGAGGTCGGAAAGATCAAGCGTGGCGGAGGTCACGTTACCCTCGGCGTCCTTGGTGAAGGTGACCTTCACCTTCTTGCCGGCCTCGGCGAGCGTGGACTTGCCACCCTTCTCGACGAAGAGCACGCCGCCCTCGGTCACCTGGAGCGTGGCTTCGCCACGGGCGCTGGAGTAGGCATACTTGAAGACGGTGCCACGCACGCCGGCGGCGCCGACCGGGGAGTTAACATTGAAGGAAGAGCCCTTCTTGAGCTTTGCGACCTTGGCGGTGATACCGCCATCGATGATACGGATCTCGGTCTCGGAGACGGAGGGCTCGGCGTTCACGGGAACCGGACCGGAGAACACGTCTTGGAGGAACTTGGTGACCTCGACCTCGGTATTGGAGTCGAGCGTGGCGGTGGAGCCGCTGCCGAAGACGATCAAGACGGACGAATTCGCGCCGGTCTTGATGGTCGCGCCTTGGGGAAGCGCCACACCAGCCGCCAAGGGCTGATATTGAGCGGAACCGGCCAGCTTGTAGGAAACATCACCCTTCACCGTGCCGGCCGAAAAAGCGCCGGGGGCGAGATTGGCCGCCTGGGCGGCAAGGGAGAAGAAAGCGGCGGCGAAACCACCAGCGAGCAGTCGAAGGATGTTTTTCATAGACGGTGTTTGAAGCAAAGGCTTGGCGAAATAATGGTCAACGCCATTTAATGTGAAGTGTCGGCGACATGGCATGCAAGCGCCGTTATTAAGTAGTCGGCATTTCCACTTCTTTTCGTCGCCGCGCACAAATTATTCACACATCCGGGTAATTCGCGAAAGCCCGTCATAGACCCGGTCCGTCTTCACCCGGTAAAAACAGCCTTCCGCCACGGCGCTGCTCCGTCAAAGTCGCCGATTCCGCATGTTGCGTCTTTTTCTCCCTCCTAATCTGCCCGCCGCCGCCGCGCGCGATGCGATCCCCCTGAAAATTCGCATCGATGCATCCGCCCCTCCGCCCGCCGCGCAACTGCCCGCGCTGGCCCTCCTCTCGCGAATCTGCAACGGCGCCGCCGTGCCGCCTGCGTTTGTCCAGGTGACACGCGCCCAACTTCGCGAACTCGTCGCCGCCCTCGCCGGCCAGCCCGCGTTCGCCGCGCTCGCCGAACCTGACAAGACCCTGCTCTGGATCGGCCCGCGCCTCCGCGGCGTCAGCGAACACCTCGGCGCGCCCACTCCTCCGCCGGCCGCGCCCGCTCCGGCGCCGCTCCCCGGCCCTCGTTCGCTCTCCGTTCGCACCCCGCGCCTGACGCCACGCGACGAGCCCGTCACCCCGCTGACCGTCGACGGCAGCGAGCACTACCTCGCCATCGCCCTGCCCTCGCGCGAGCACCCCGCCTACGCCGCCGCCCGCGAATTGCTCTCCGCCAACGGCTTCGTTCTCGATCCCTCCACGAAAAAGTGGTGGCTGCGCGACCGTCACAAGGTCCTCAACTTTCTCGCCACCCACGGCGACGCGCTGCGCTCGCGCTTCCACGCCGATTTCACGCCCAACTTCGAGAAACACTCCGCCGTCTTCGCCACCGCCGAGGTGCGCGCCGAGGTCGAGGAGGCCGGCTCCGGCGAGTTCACCGTCTCCGTCGGGCTCTCCGCCGGCAAGGTCGGCGACGAGGACCTGCGCGCCGCCGTCGCCGCCGGCCGGCGCTTCGTCGAGGACGGGAAAAAAATCTACCTGCTCCCGCCCGACCAGCTCGACCGCCTGGCCAGGGCCCAGGCCGCCCTCGCCGGCGGCACCGCCGCGCCCGTCACCGCGCGCCGCACCCAGCGCGTATCCTCGGCACGGATACCGGAGCTCCAGGAGATGCTCGACACCCTCTCGCCCGACTACCAGCCGCCCTCCGCCTGGCGCCGGCGCGCCGAGGCGCTCAAGAACCTCGACCGTCTCGAACCCGCCCCGATCCCGACGACCTTCGCCGCCACCCTCCGCCCCTACCAGCAGATCGGCGCCGCCTGGCTCTGGCACCTGCACCGGCACGAGCTAGGCGGCATCCTCGCCGACGAGATGGGCCTCGGAAAAACCGCCCAGGCCCTCGCGCTCCTCTCCGCCCTCGCCTCCGCCACGCCCGAAAAGAAACGCCGCCCCAGCCTCGTGGTCTGCCCCGCCTCCCTCGTGGAAAACTGGCGCCGCGAGGCAGCGCGTTTCGCCCCTTCGCTCCGCGCCTTCGTCCACCACGGTTCGCAACGCGTCGTCTCGGCCGAGGCCGCCGTCGCCCACGACCTGATCATCACGTCCTACGGCACGCTCGCGCGCGACGCGGAGCTGCTCGCCGAGATCGATCTCGCGACCGTGATCGCCGACGAGGCCCAGCACGCGAAAAACCGCCGCTCCCTCAACGCCCGCAGCCTCCGCTCCCTGCACGCGCACAGCCGCCTCTTCCTCACCGGCACGCCGGTCGAAAACTCGCTCGAGGACCTCCGCACGCTCTTCGAGATCATCCTTCCGGGATACGTCGACGCCAAGCTCCCCGCCGCCGCGGGCTCCGGCGTGAAAAGCGCGGATCGCGACTGGCAGGACGAGCGCCTGCAAAAGCAGACCGCCCCCTACATCCTTCGCCGCACCAAGGCCGCCGTCGCCACCGAGCTGCCCCCGAAGATCGAGCAGGTCGTCTACTGCGCGCCGACCTCCGAGCAACAGGCCCTCTACGCCGAATACCAGCGCAAGTCCGAGCAGGAGCTCGACTCGCTCGCCGGCTCCGGCGCCTCCGAGGGCGCGATGCGCATCGCCACCCTCACGCAGCTCCTGCGCCTGCGCCAGATCTGCTGCGATCCGCGCCTCGTCGAGCAGATGGCCGAGGCCTCCGCCTCCTCCAAGCTCGAGGCCTTCCGCGAGCTGCTCAACGAAGCGATCGACGACGGCCACCGCCTGCTCGTGTTTTCCCAGTTCACCAGCCTGCTCGCCCTGCTTCGGGACGAGCTGGAACGCCAGCAGATCGCCTTTTGCTATCTCGACGGCTCCACGCCGACGAAACAACGCCAGGCCGAGGTCGACCGTTATCAGCAAAACCCGGACATCCCCGTATTCCTCATCTCGCTCAAGGCCGGCGGCACCGGCCTCAACCTCACCGGCGCCGACACCGTCGTGCATTTCGACCCGTGGTGGAATCCCGCGGCCGAGGCCCAGGCCACCGACCGCGCGCACCGCATCGGACAGACCAAGGTCGTCACCACCTACAAACTCATCTGCACCGGCACGGTGGAGGAAAAGGTGCTCGTGCTGCAGGAGGAGAAACGCCGCCTGCTGGCCGACGTGTTCGAGGCCAGCGACGCGGCCAACGCCAAACTCACGCTCGCCGACCTGCGCGGCCTTCTCGCCGGCTGAGGGGAAACGAATTTCGTTTCGCGCCAAAATTCCCGTTGACGGAGCTTTCGCGCGCCCTTTGCTCCCCTCTCCCGCGGTTCGCCGCACTTGGCAAGATAGCTCAGTTGGTAGAGCAGTTGACTGAAAATCAACGTGTCCCCGGTTCGATTCCGGGTCTTGCCACCACTCTCAAAGCCGCAACCTCCTAAAGGTTGCGGCTTTTTTATTCCGACACCCGCTTCGCGCCCCGGCCGGACGCGAGTCCCCCGTCGGTCGCGTGCGTCGCGACGTTTCCGATGGGTATGAGCAATCTGCTTTCCGACCGCCCGAAGCCTCAATAAATTTTCGAACGCGCCGATTTGCTTCGGCGTATTCGCATGCACGGGCGCATCCACACTCCCGACCCCGTAGCCGCCAGCCTTCTCGAGCGCGTCGCCTCGACCGACCTTTTCTCGTTCGCGCACCGCGGCAAGGCCTACGCGTTCGCCGTGGCGACCACCGCCCTCTGCCTTGCGATCCGCCTGGGCGCGATGCCCTGGCCCGGACAGCGCATCATGCTCCTGATGTTTTTGATCCCGGTCATGGCGAGCGCCTACTGCGGCGGCCTGGGCCCCGGCCTGGTGTCCTCGGCGCTGGGCGCGCTCTGCGTGTCCTACTTCCTCATCCCGCCGATCCTGTCGTTCGAGGTAGACACCCGCGTCGACGTGGCGCAGGTCGGACTGCTTCTGCTTTGCGGCGCCACGCTCTGTCTCCTGATCGAGGCGCTTCGCCGCGGCCGGACCCGCGACCGGGCGCGGATCGAGCAACTTCTGGCAACCGAACGTCTCCTCCGCGACTCCGTCCGCGAAGCGGCCGAACTGCGCGCCGCACTCGACGAACACGCCATCGTCGCGATCACCGACGAACACGGCGTCATCACCCATGTGAACGACCGCTTTTGCGCGATCTCCGGCTATTCGCGAGAGGAACTGCTTGGCCAAAACCACCGGCTCATCAACTCCGGATACCATGCCAGGGAGTTCTTCCAGGACTTCTGGCGCACCATCCGAGCCGGCAAGGCCTGGCACGGCGAGGTCAAGAACCGCGCCAAGGACGGCTCCTTCTACTGGGTAAACACCACCGTCGTGCCTTTTCCGGGACCCAACGGATCGCCCCAGCGCTACATCGCCATCCGCGCCGACATCACCGCGCGCAAACAGGCCGACGAGGCGGTCGACCGCCAACGCGCGGAACTCCAGATCCTCTTCGACCTGAACCCCGCGATGATCTGGTTCAAGGACACCCTCAACAACCACGTGCGGGTGAACCAGCGCGCCGCCGACGCGGTCGGCATGCCCGTCTCCGCGATCGAGGGAAAACCCGCCTCCGCGATCTACCCCGAGGAGGCCGAGGGCTTCTACGACGACGATCTCGAGGTCATCCGCTCGCGCCGCGCGAAGATCGGCATCATCGAAAAAATCCACGACAAGGACGGCCGAAACCTCTGGATCGAGACCAACAAGGTCCCCTACTGCGACGCCACCGGCCGGGTCGTCGGCATCGTGGTCACCGCCCAGGACATCACCGAACGCCACAAATCCGCGGAAGCCCTCCGTCTGAGCGAGGAACGCTTCCGCCAGCTCGCCGAAAACATCAACGAGGTCTTCTGGGTCGTCGACCCCGCCGACCGGCGCTTCCTCTACGTCAGCCCCGCCTACGAGGCCATCTGGGGCCGCGCCTGCGCCTCGCTTTACCAGCGCCCGGAGGAATGGCTCGACGCCATCCACGCCGAGGACCGCGACCGGGTCGGCGCCGCGCACGCCCGCGTCCTCGCCGAGCCCTACGATCTCACCTTTCGCATCCTTCGCCCCGACGGAGACACCCGCTGGATCCGTGATCGCGGCTTCCCCGTCCGCGACCCGGCCGGCAACATCCATCGCGTCGTCGGCACCGCCGAGGACGTCACCTCCAAGCGCCATCTTCAGGAGCAGCTTCTCCAATCTCAAAAAATGGAGGCCATCGGCACGCTCGCCGGCGGCATCGCCCACGATTTCAACAACATCCTCGGCGGCATCATCGGCTACGCCGAGCTCGCCAGGATGCGGGTCGGCCCGAATCCCCAGGTCCGCGAACACCTCGACGCCGTGCTCCAGGCCGGCCGCCGCGCCGCCGATCTCGTGCGACAGATCCTCGCCTTCAGCCGCCGCCAGGAACGCCGCGCCGACACCGTCCAGCTCCGGCTCCTCGTCGCGGAGGCCCTCAAGCTCCTCCGCGCCAGCATCCCCGCCACCATCGAGTTCGACGTCCGGCTCGCCGCGGACGCCGCCCCCGTCCGGGCCGATCCGACCCAGATCCACCAGGTCGTGCTCAACCTCTGCGCCAACGCCGAGCATGCCATGCGCGGTCGCACCGGACGCCTCTCGGTCCGGCTCGAAAACTTCGCCGTCGACGAGGCCTTCGCCGCCGCCAATCCCCGCCTCCGCCCCGGCCCGCACGTCCGCCTGTCCGTCGGCGACACCGGATGCGGCATCCCGCCCGACATCCAGGCGCGCATATTCGAACCGTTCTTCACCACCAAGCCGCCCGGCGAAGGCAGCGGCCTCGGCCTTTCCGTCGTCCACGGCGTCATGGAGAGCCACAGCGGCATCACCCTCGTCCACAGCGCGCCCGGCGAGGGCGCGCGCTTCGAGCTCTACTTTCCCGCCCGGTCCGCCGCATCGCCGGACTCGCCCGCGCCCCGCTCCGCGCCGCCCGCCGGAAATGGCGAGCGCATCCTCCTCGTCGAGGACGAGGCGCTGCTCGCGCAAATGGGCCGTGCCACCCTGCGCGAACTCGGTTATCAGGCCACCTCCTGCACCCACCCCGCCGAGGCTCTCGCGCTCTTTCAAGAACGCCCCCTCGACTTCGATCTGGTGCTCACCGACCACACCATGCCGGGCATGACCGGCATCGACCTCGCGGAACGGATCAGGGCCGTCAGGCCCGGGGTGCCCGTCATTCTGACGACCGGCTACTGCACCGGCGACATCACCGGCAAGGCGAAGGCCGCGGGCGTCGACGAGGTTCTCTTCAAGCCCCTCGAGATGGCCAGCCTCGGAGAGGCCCTGCGTCGCCATCTCCCGCCCGCGGGCGGGGCTTGAGTCCCGAGCCTCGCCCGGACCGCGGCGACGAAGGGCGCCGGCCGCCTCGTCCTCGGCGCCGAAAACTTCCCGTTTGCCGCGCCGGAGCCGAACTGATTGGCCTGCACCTCCCCGCGTCGGAGCCCGCCCGTCATGTCCCCCGGTCACTCGCCCCCCCCAGAAGCCAGCCGCCCCCCGCCGGGCGAGCCGATCCCTTCCGACGAGGCCGCGCTGCGCGAACTGTATGAAGAGCTGCGCCGGCTCGCCGCCGCGCGCATGGCGGGCGAGGCCGCCGGACACACGCTCCAGCCCACCGCGCTCGTCCACGAGGCCTGGCTGCGCCTCGCCGGCGCCGACGGCCTGCAAAGCCGCTGGGCGGATCGCGCCCATTTTTTTCGCGTCGCCGCCCTCACCATGCGCCGCGTCCTCGTCGACCACGCCCGGCGCCACTCCACCGGCAAGCGCGGCGCGGGCTCCGACCACCTGCCCTTCGACGGCATCGATCTGCCCGCCGACGCCGCCGACCAAAACGCCCGCGTCGTCCTGATCGACGAGGCCTTGTCCCGCCTCGAGCAGGAGGACGCCGAGGCCGCCCGCGTCGTGACGCTGCGCTTCTTCGGAGGATTCACCCATCGTGAAATCGCCGCCGCCCTCGAGGTCGCGGAGCGCACCGTCGAGCGCCAATGGGCCTACGCCCGCGCCCGGTTGATGCAGCTCATCCAGGACGCCGCATGAACCCGCGGCCCGACGCCGAAGCGCCCCCCCGGGACGCCTCGCCCGAGACGCGCCGCGCGATCGAGCGCGCCCTCTTCGACACCGCGGCCGATCTCCGCGAGCCGTCCCTGCGCGACGCCTTCCTCCGCCAGGCCTGCGGCGCCGACGCCGCCTTGCTCGCCCGCCTACGCGGCCTCCTCCGCGCGCACGAAACGGCGGAGACTTTTTTCCCCCCCCATCCGCGCCTGCCCGACGCGCCGGCCCCCTCCGCCGGACGGCCGCCTCCGCCCGCCGAAGCGCCCGCGGACGGAGCGGCCGCCCCCGAGCGCATCGGCCGCTACACGCTCTCGCGCCGCCTCGGCGAGGGCGGTTGCGGCGTCGTGTTTCTCGCCGAACAGGACGGCCCCGTCCGGCGCCAGGTCGCGCTGAAGATCATCCGCCTCGGCATGGACACCGAGCGCGTCGTCGCCCGCTTCGCCCTCGAGCGCCAGACCCTGGCCTTGATGAACCATCCCAACGTCGCGCAGGTGCTCGACGGCGGCGCGACCGAGACCGGCCGCCCCTACTTCGTGATGGAGCTGGTCGAGGGGGAACGCATCACCGACTACTGCCGCGCCCACCGCCTCGGGATCCGCGAGCGCCTGGCCTTGTTCATCCAAGTCTGCCACGCGATCCAGCACGCCCACCAAAAAGGCATCCTCCATCGCGACATAAAACCCTCCAACGTCCTCGTCGCCCTCCGCGACGGCGCGGCAGTGCCCAAGGTCATCGACTTTGGCGTCGCCAAGGCCGTATCGGGCCCGGAGCACGGCGACGCTTCCCGCACCGGCGACGGCTTCCTCATCGGCACCCCCGCCTACATGAGTCCCGAGCAGGCCGAGCCCGGTCGCGTCGACGTCGATACGCGCAGCGACATCTACAGCCTCGGCGCCCTGCTCTACGAACTCCTGACCGGACGCCCGCCCTTCGATTCTCGCGCGCTGCTCGATTCCGGCCTCGAGGGACTCCGCCGGACCCTGCGCGAGAAGGAGCCCGCACGGCCCTCTCGCCTCCTCCGCTCGCTCCCGCCGGAAGAGCTCGCGCGCCTGGCCGCCGAGCGTCGCTGCACTCCATCCGAGCTCGTCACCACGCTCCGCCGCGATCTCGACTGGGTCGTGCTCCGCGCCCTGGAAAAAGACCGCGCGCGCCGCTACCCGACCGTCAACGCCCTCGCCTTCGACCTCGGACGCCATCTCCGCGACGAGCCGCTCGAAGCCCGCCCCGGCGGTCGCCTCCACCGCCTGCGCAAACTCGTCCGCCGCAACCGCGTCGTGTTCTCCGCCGGCCTGGCCGTCGCCCTCGCCCTCGTCGGCGGCCTCGGCGCCTCCACCTGGCTCTACTTCCGAGAACGCGCCGCGCTCCGCGAACAAACCGTGCTTCGCCACCAGGCCGAGGTCGCCGGGCGCCTCACCCGCGCCGCCTTCCTCACCCGCGAAGGCAGCTTCGCCCTCGCCGCCCGCCTGCTCGACGACCTCCAGGCTCCGATCGCCACACCCTCCCTCGACGGCGTCGTCGCCTACCGAGCCGTCGGAGACTGGCTCGCCCGCCAGCGCCGCTGGCAAGAGGCCGCCGACCGCTTCGCCGTCGCCCTCGAACTCGGACGCCTCGATGTCTGGGCCCCCGTCACCCTCGACCACCAATCCTACGGCGTCGCCCTCCTCCTCGCCGGCGACGAGGCCGCCTACCAGGCCTTCCGCCGCCAATCGACCGAACGCTTTTCCCCCGCGACCAACTCCGACGCCGTCGCGCGCGTGCTCAACACCTGCCTGCTCCGCCCCCTCGACGCCGAGCTCCGCGCGCAACTCCTCCCGCTCGGCGCCCGCACCGACTTCTGGTTCTCCAGCCTCAGCCCCCGCCTCGCCACCGGCTGGGCCTCGCTACCCGTCAGTCTCTGGCACTACCGGCTCGGCGACTTCGACGACGCCCGCCGCCTCGCCCTCGCGGGCGACGATCCCGCCGACCGCGACGGCGCCCGCGTCTCCACCCTCCGGCTCCTCGTCGCGCTCTGCGACTGGCAACAAGGCCGCCGCGACGAGGCCCGCGCCCGGCTCGCCCGCCTCCACCCGGTGATCGAGTCGGGTTTCGGCGGGGACTTCGCCCGCGGCGACAACCGCGAGGGCTTCTGGTATGACTGGGCCTTCGTCCGCCTCCTCCTCGACGAAGCCGAACAGTCGATCTCCGCCGCGCCCAAGTCCGCCAAATAGACGGACGGGCTTCGACCGCGGCCCGTCCGCGACGCGCCCACGCCCCGGCGCGCTCAAACAAGGCGCAAAAAAAATTCGCCGGCTTTGTCGGGTCGCACGGGAAATCCGCGCTTGTCCCTGTGCCCCGCCCCGAACCCCGCCCCTTTCCGCCCGCCCAACCGCCACCCATCGGCTTTATCCGTTTCCGCATGTCCGCCCCCGCCGCCCCCTCCCCCGCCAAATCCCGCTTCTCGCTCGGCCAGGAGCTCGGACTCGCCCTCGTGGTCCTCGTCCTCGCCGCGATCCTCGCCGCCTACGGCTGGCACGACGCCGCCGCGGGCCGCCCCAACACCTTTCTCAACTTCGACAACCTCGTCGACGGCGTCGCCACGCCCATGTCCTACTACGCCATCATGGCGGTGGGCCTCACCGTCGTGATCATCACCGGCGGCATCGACATCTCCGTCGGCTCCATCATGGCCCTCGCCGCCCTCGGAGGCGCCGCCGCCTTGCAGGGCTTCCCCGCCGGCGCCCCCGCATGGCAGGTCCTGCCCGTCGCCTTCATCGTCCCGCTCGCCATCGGCCTCGTCTGCGGCCTCGCCAACGGCGCTCTCGTCGTCGGGCTCCGCCTCCATCCCTTCATCGTCACCCTCGGCACGATGAGCGTCTTCCGCGGCCTCGCCAACGTTCTCCCCACCCAAAAAACCCTCCCCGCCGCCGGCAAACGCCTGCCCGAGGCATTCACCACCGACTTCATGCGCGAGGAGCTTTGGGGCATCCAACCCATGCCGCTCGTCATCATGCTCGCCACCGCCGCGCTCGGCTGGATCTACCTCCAGCTCTCCATCGCCGGCCGCGAGACCTACGCCGTCGGCGGCAACGAGGAGGCCGCCCGCTTCAGCGGCCTGCGCGTCGGCGCCGTCAAGCTCCGCACCTACGCCCTCTCCGGCCTCTGCGCCGGCCTCGCCGGCTTCGTCTCCCTCGGCCGCTTCGGCACCGCCTCCACCAGCACCGGCACCGGCTACGAGCTCACCGTCATCGCCGCCGCCGTCGTCGGCGGCGCCAGCCTCGCCGGCGGCCGCGGCACCGCCCTCGGCGCCCTGCTCGGCACGCTCATCATCGCCCTGATCGAAAACGGTATCCTCATCCTGCGCCTCGCCCAGGAATACCGCCTCGTCATCATCGGCCTCGCCATCGTCGTCGCCGTCGCCCTCGAGCGCCTCGGCCAACACCTCCGCCAGCGCCGCTCCCGCGCCCACTGAGTTTCCCCCAACACCCAACCATGCACCAAATCCCCCGCCTCCTCCGCGCCACGGGCCTCTCCGCCCTCGCCCTGCTCGCCCTCTCCGCCTGCTCGAAGAAAGCCGAGCCCGCCGCCGAAACCGCCTCCGGCGCCCCCGCCCCGCGCACCGTCCTCATCGGCGTCATCGGCAAGAGCCAGACCAACGATGTCTTCCAGGCCGCCCACGCCGGCGCCCGCGACGCCGCCGCCGAGCTTGGCGCCAAATACGGCGTGAAGGTCGAGATCGAGATCCGCACGCCCAACGACGAGGACGCCACCAAGCAGGCCGAGGCCATCGACGCCCTCGTCCGCCGCGGCGCCGCAGGCATCACCGTCTCCTGCACCGAGGCCAACACCGTCACCCCCTCCATCGACAAGGCCGTCGCCAAGGGCGTCTCCGTCATGTGCTTCGACTCCGACGCGCCCGACAGCAAGCGCTTCGCCTTCTACGGCACCGACGACTTCACCTGCGGCGAGCGCATCATGGAGGCCACGATCAAGGCCCTCGGCGGCAAGGGCTCCGTCGCCATCCTCGGCGGCAACCAATCCGCCCTCAATCTCCAGAAGCGCGTCGAGGGCGCCAAGGCCGCCGTCGCCAAGCACCCCGGCGTCAAGCTGAACGAGCCCGGCGTGTTCTACCACGTCGAGACCCCCGAGAAGGCCGCCGAGGCCGTCGCCTCCGCGCAAAACGCCAACCCCGGCATCCAGGGCTGGACCTTCATCGGCGGCTGGCCGCTCTTCACCACCGACGCCCTCAAGTGGGCCCCCGGCTCCATCAAGGTCGCCTCCTGCGACGCCCTCCCCGCCCAGCTCGACTACCTCCGCAGCGGCCACGTCGAGGCCCTCTACGCCCAGGACAGCTACGGCTGGGGCTACAAGTCCGTCGAGATCCTCCTCGAGAAGATCGTGAACGGCAAAGCCCCCGAGCCCGCCAAGGTCGTCGACCCGCTCTTCGAGGTCACCAAGGCCAACGTCGATTCCTTCGCCAAGAACTGGGAGAAGTGGCTCGCCAAGTAAGCGCCCGCCTGGCCCTCCGGATCTCGGATTTGAAATCTCAAATCCGAGATCCCCTCCTCCCGGCCTTCCGCCTCCGTCCCCTGTGGTTCCGACGTTCCGCTCCTTCGTCGTTCCGTCCCTCCGTCCGCTATCACTCCGAAGCTCTGTCGTTCCGTCCTCCGCCATTCTGACGTTCCGTAGCTCCGTCGTTCTGTAGCTCTGCCGTTCCGCCGCTCCGTCGCCCTTCAGCCTCCTCGCCCCCCATGTCCGACTTCGTCCGCTTCCGCTCCATCACCAAGACCTTCGGCGGCGTCACCGCGCTCTCCGACGTCTCGCTCGGCCTCGCCCGCGGCGAGTGCCACGGCCTCATGGGTGAAAACGGCGCCGGCAAGTCGACCCTGGGCAAGGTCCTCTCGGGTATCCACCGTCCCGATACAGGTGATGTCGAGATCGACGGCGTCGCCCACGTCTTCGGCTCCCCGCGCGACGCCCTCGCCGCCGGCGTCGCCATGGTCCACCAGGAGCTCGCCTTCTGCCCCGACCTCTCCGTCGCGGAAAACCTCAGCCTCGGCCGCTACCCGCGCCGCGCCGGCGGCCTCCTCCTCGACCACGCCGCCATGCGCGCCCGCGCCGAGCAGCTCCTCTCCGCCATCGGCGTCTCCCTCGACGTCACGCGACCGATGCGCGAGCTCTCCACCGCACAGGAGCAGATGGTCCAGATCGCCGCGGCCGTCGGCACCGACCCGCGCATCCTCGTTTTCGACGAGCCCACCAGCTCCCTCTCCGCCACCGACGCCGAGGCCCTCTTCGAGCTCATCGAAAAGCTCAAGGCCCGCGGCATGACCCTGATCTACGTCTCCCACCGCATGCCGGAGCTCTTCCGGCTCTGCGACCGCATCAGCGTCCTCCGCGACGGCCGCTACGTCGGCACCCTCGCCAAGGCCGAGATGACCCACGACGCCGTCGTCCGCATGATGATCGGCCGCAGCGTCTCCGACTATTTCCCCAAGCACCTCGAATCCGCACTCGGCCAGACCGTGCTCGAGGTCCGCGGCCTCGCATCCCCGGGCAAATTCGCCGACATCGATTTCACCGTCCGCGCCGGCGAGATCCTCGGTTTCGCCGGCCTCGTCGGCTCCGGCCGCAGCGAGATCGCGCAGGCCCTCTTCGGCCTCGACGCCCGCGCCGCCGGCGCCGTCTCGCTCGACGGCTCCCCGCTCCGCCTCGGCTCGGTCAAGGCCTCCCTCGCCGCCGGCGTCGGCCTCGTCCCCGAGGACCGCAAGCGCCAGGGCTGCGTCCTCGGCATGCCCTGCCGCTCCAACATCAGCATGGCCATCCTCGACCGCATCCGTCGCCTCGGCCTGCTGCTCGACCGCCCCCGCGAGACCGCCGTCTCCACCGACTATTTCGCCCGCCTCAAGGTCAAGGCCGCCTCCCTCGACGCGCCCGTCAACTCCCTCTCCGGCGGCAACCAGCAGAAGGTCGTCATCGCCAAGTGGCTCGCCCGCGGCGGACGCCTCCTCATCGTCGACGAGCCCACCCGCGGCGTCGACGTCGGCGCCAAGGCCGCCATCCACGAGCTCATCGACGAACTCGCCCGCCAGGGCCTCGCCGTCATCCTCATCTCCTCCGAGCTCCCCGAGGTCATCAACCTCTCCACCCGCATCCTCGTCATGCGCGAGGGCCGCATCGCCGGGGAACTCTCTCGCCGGGAGGCGAGTCAGGACGCCGTGCTTCGCCTCATGACCGGCGTGGCCAAGGCCGCCTAGGCGCCCCGGGGCCCGAGGATTGCTTTGGCGCGGCCAAACCGCTCCATCCATCCCCACTTTCCCATGCGCCTTCTCCGCCTCCTCGCCCTCGCCGCCTCGCTCGCCGCGTCCGCCTTCGCCGCCGCGCCCGCGGGCTTCCTCTTCGTCACCTTCAAGGGTGAGCAATCGCCGCTCACCGAGCAGATCTACTTCGCCCTCAGCCAAGACGGCCGCGAATGGACCGCCCTGAATCAATCCGAGCCCGTGCTCGTGAGCAAAATCGGCGAAAAAGGCGTGCGCGACCCCTACCTGGTCCGGGCCCACGACAACAAAAAATTCTACCTCATCGCCACCGACCTCTCGATCCATCTCAACGGCGACTGGCGCCGCGCCGCCCAGGAGGGCAGCCGCTCCATCGTGGTCTGGGAATCGACCGACCTCGTGAAGTGGTCCGAGCCCCGCCTCGTTCGCGTCGCCGCCGACGACGCCGGCTGCACCTGGGCACCCGAGGCCGTCTACGACGAGGAAAACGGCGACTACCTCGTCTTCTGGGCCTCCACCAACAAGAGCGACCGCTACGCCAAGTTCCGCATCTGGGCCGCCCGCACCAAGGACTTCAAAACCTTCGGCGCCCCCTTCGTCTACATCGAGAAACCCCACGCCGTCATCGACACCACCATCGTCCGCGACGGCTCCGCCTACTACCGCTTCACCAAGGACGAGGAGCGCAAATCGATCTTCCTCGAAACCAGCCCCCGGCTCGTCGGCGACTGGAAACCCGTCGACGGCTTCTCCCTCGCCGGCCTGCGCGGCTACGAGGGCCCCGAGTGCTACCTGATCGAGCCCGCCGCCAAAGGCCGCCCCCCCGTCTGGGGACTCATCCTCGACCACTACGCCCGCGGCGCCGGCTACAAGCCCTTCGTCACCCACGATCTCGCCTCCGGCGAATTCGAGCCCGCCCAGGGCTTCGCCTTCCCCTACAAGTTCCGCCACGGCTCCGTCATGCCCCTGAGCGCGCGCGAGCTTGCCCGCCTCCAGGGCAAACCGGCCGACGAGCGAGCCGTTCAGCAGGCCACCCGACGCTCGGCTTTACGCTAAAAAACCCCTGCCCGTAACGAAAGCTGGTTGCGAGCGTCCGGGCTTCCAAGAACTCCGCCATGCGCCTCCCCTCCCCCCTCCGCTCCGCCCTCGCCTTCGCCTGCGCCCTCCCCTTCGCCGCCTCGGCGGACGCCGCCGAGCCCGCCGCGGCCCCGGCGCCCGTCCACGCCCCCGCCAAGGAGATCCGCCCCGATCCCGCCGCCCCCGCCCGCGTCTGGGACGGCTGGGGCGTCTCCCTCGCCTGGTGGGGCAAGGTCTACGGCGACCGCGACGACCTTGCCGACGCCGTCTTCTCCACCCGCACCACGAAGGTCGCCGGCGACCTCGTCCCCGGCCTGGGCCTCAACATCGTCCGCTACAACGCCGGCGCCTGCTCTTGGAACGAGGTCGAGGGCCGCAAGATGGTCGTCTCGAAAAACATTCTGCCCTTCCGCCAGATCGAGAGCTTCTGGCTCGACCCGCGCAGCTCCGATCCCGCGTCGTCCAGCTGGAACTGGAACGCCGACGCCAACCAGCGCGCCATGCTCCTCAAGGCCCGCGACCGCGGTGCCAACCGCTTCGAGCTCTTCTCCAACTCCCCGCCCTGGTGGATGTGCGCCAACGACAACCCGTCCGGCGCCGCCGACAAACACGCCGAAAACCTCCGCCCCGACCGGCGCGAGGCCTTCGCCCACTACCTCGCCGCCATCGCCCGCCGCGCCAAGGACCACTGGGGCGTGAGCTTCACCACCGTCGAAGCCTTCAACGAGCCGATCTCCGGCTATTGGACCGAAACCGGCAAGCAGGAGGGCTCCTTCTTCTCCTCCAAATACCAGGCCGCCTTCCTGCCCGTCCTCCGCGCCGCACTCGACCAACAGGGTCTCGCCGGCACGCCCATCTCCGCCTCCGACGAAACCAGCTACACCCAGGGCCTGAAAACCTGGAAGGCCTACGACGCCGCCGCCAAGTCCCTCGTCGGCCAGGTCAACGTCCACGGCTACGAGGGCACCAAGGGCCCGCGCCGCGAACTCCACGAGGCCGTCGTCGTCCAGGACAAGAAGCCGCTCTGGAACACCGAATACGGCGACAAGCAGGGCGACGGCCTCCAGATGGCCCGCTGCATCCATCTCGACTTCCACGATCTCCGCCCCACCGCCTGGTCCTACTGGCAGGCGGTCGACGGCGGCATCAACGGCGTGGGCGGCAGCGGCTGGGGCCTCTTCGACGCCCACATGCTCGAGGTGACCAAGCTCAAGGTTAACCCCAAGTTCTTCGTCCTCGCCCAATACAGCCGCCACATCCGCCCGGGCATGAAGGTCCTCCAAAGCCCCGACGCCTCGACCCTCGTCGCCTACTCCGCCGCGGAGAAACGCCTCGCCCTCGTCGTCTTCAACGACGGCCCCGCGCGTTCCGCCACCTTCGACCTCTCCGCCTTCCAGGTGCCCGACCAGCTCGTCGCCTCCTGGCTCACCTCGCCCAAGGCCGAGGCCCGCTACGCCCCCCAGCCCAAGCTCCCCGTCGCCGAGCGCCGCTTCTCCGCCCACCTCGCCGCCGACTCCGTGCAAAGCTTCGAACTGCACGACGTCGTCCTTAAATAACGCCGCTCCCGCCCTCGTGGCCTTGTTTCCCCGCCCGAGCCCTCACCAAGGGGCTCGGGCGTTCCGTCTCCACCCGCCGCTTTTCGCGCCCATCCCGTCATTCTCGCGCGTCCACGCCCTTCGTTCCGACATGAGCCGCACGGAGGCCCGTCCGCCCTCCGCGCCACTCGCAAGACGCGGTCCTTGACTCCCCCGCCGGTCGAACGCTAGGGCTTTCCCTTTTCTCGAAACAAAACCCACCCGAAAACCGCACCCACTCATGCCCTCCGCCAACGACATCCGCAAAGGCCAAGTGATCAAATTCAACGGCGAGGCCCACCTCGTCATGGAGACCATGCACCGCACCCCGGGCAATCTCCGCGCCTTCGTGCAGATGAAGATGCGCAACCTTCGCTACGGCAAGTCGCTCGACCAGCGCTTCAACTCGACCGACACCGTCGAGGTCCTCCCCACCGAGCACAAGACCCTCGAGTTCTCCTACGCCGACCGCGACAGCTTCTCGTTCATGGACCCGGAGACCTACGAGACCGTCGAGCTCCCCTCCTCCCTCATCGGCGACGCCAAGAACTACCTCGTCGCCAACGGCAAAGTGGAAGTCCTCTACGTCGACGAAAAGCCCCTCACCATCGATCTCCCCTCCTCCGTTAATCTCAAGATCGTCGAGAGCGCCGAGGGCGTGAAGGGCGACACCGCCTCCAACGTGCAGAAGCCTGCCAAGATGGAAACCGGCCTCATCGTCCAGGTCCCCCTCTTCATCAAGGAAGGCGAGATCATCAAGGTCTCCACCTCCGACGGCTCCTACATGGGCCGCGCCTGAGCCCGGGTCCGTTCTCTCTTCCCCCAAGCCGCCTCCGCAAGAGGCGGCTTTTTTCTTCTCCCGAGTTGGACGCGCGCGTCCTTGTGCGAGCCGCCCGAACCTCGGTGGGTCTCAGTTTCTCACCACGCGATAAAACACCCGCGGTGAAGGCGGCGCGGGATCGGTGAAGCTCACCACGCCGTTCGTGATCGAGATCGCGCCTCCCGTCACCGTCGCCCAGTCGTCGCCCAAGGTCGTGGAACGTTGCACCGTGTCGGTCAGATTGGCCGGCGAGGTCACCCCCGAGGGCGCCTGCCACGTGAAGGAAATCGCCCCCGTAGCCGGATCGGCACGCAGGTCGCCGATCGGCGACAAGGGCTCCGGCGCGATCAGGTTCTCGCCATTCTGCGCGGTCGTGAACTCGACCGGATCGTAGGCGATCACCGTGAAGCGCGCCGAGACCGGATCCGTCACCGGCCCCGCGCGCAAGGGCGAGCCCCACTCCGCCAGCGTCCGCCACACCGGCGCCGCGCCCAGCGCGCCGTCCGCCTGCACCCATTGGCGCGACGCGCCGTTCGTATGGATCGCATATCGCACCGCGGCGCCGTTTCCGCCCGCGTCAAGCGTCAGGTCCAGCGTCTTCGCGACGGCGTCCGCATTGCCCAGCAACAGTTTGCCCGGCTTGTTCGGCTGCGCATGGGCGTGCGCTTTGAAAAAGGCGTAGATCGCCGTCAGCGTCGCCGGCGTGGTCGTCACCTTGTGCGCGCCCGTGCCCGTCGCCACCTGATACGGCACGCCCAGCGCCGCCAGCTTGGTCGCCATCAACTGCGCCTGATACACATACCACGCGGCGTCGTCCGTGTTGTAACTCAGGAAAACCGGCGCGCTCGCGGAGGACTGCATGTAATACGGCGCGCCCTGCAACTGCCACAGCGGCAGGTTCGCGGCCGTCGTCCCCCACGCCGTCACGAAACGGCTGTAGATATCCACTTCCGTGCCCGCCGTGTCGCCCGTGGTCGTGCCCCCGGAATGCGAATAATCGTAGATTCCCGAGCCGAGCACCACCGTCTGCGCCCGCCCCGAAAGCGAGGTCGAGTAGCCGGCGGTGTCGATCGCGGGCATCGCCAGATCTCCGATCCCCAGCGAGGCCGCCGTGGCGCCGCGCGAAAACCCGTGCAGCGCGATGTTGCCCGAGAGGCCCAGCGTCGCGCCGACCTCGCGCAGCACCCGCACGGACGAACGGACCTTTTTGATCGAGTCGTAGTTCGGCACGAAGTTCTTGTCCGAATTCGTCTCGAACGACGCGAAGTTGTAGCCGTTCGACTTCGGCAGGCCCCACTGCTGGAACTTCGGGTGATCCGCCATCGCCCACGCGATCCCCGCCGCCGGGGCGCCTTCGAGGATCGTGTCGTTGATGACGGTGAACGCGTTCCCGTTGTTCATCCGGTCGTCCGCGTTGCCGTTGTAGCTGTTCGAGCAGGAGAACTCGAGGACCACCGGCACCGCCCGCGAGGGTTGCGAGGGATACGCGATGTCCATGCGCAGCTCCACATTGGTCGTCTCCGCCCCGTTGTAGACCGTGCGGTCGTTCAGGAAATACGGCACGTTCCGCATCAGTCGGTGGCCTTCGCAAAGGATGTAGCACTGGTTCTTCGCCGTGTTGATGCCCGTCGAGCCCGGGAAGGTCGCCGCGCCGATCTCCTGCCGGATCTTCAACACGTCCGCGTTCAAATAGGGCGAGGTCGCCTTCGCGTGACCGGCGTAGTTCAGCTCCACCACGCGATAGCCGCTCCCGACGAAGGAGGCGACGATCGCGGCGTCCGGCTCCTGGCCGATGCGCTCGCAACTCAGCCCCTTGAGGTAAACGATCAACGCGGGCGTCGTCACGGACGGGTTCGGCTGCGTCACCATGACATCGACGGTCCCGCCCGTCGCCGCGCTGCTCCAAGTCAGCGCCCGCGCCTCCGCGCCGAGGCCCCACAGGAGGGCGACCAGGAGACACCTAAATCGAGTGCGAGACTTCATGCGGGGCGAGGAACAGGGGCTGGGTAATCAGAAAGTCGCCCCACTCCACACGCCGCGCACCACCGAGAGGAGCCCGTCGACGCGCGCGTTGTTGCCCAAGCCTCGCGCCCGCCGCTCAACGCGCGGGGTTCGCGGGCGGCGGAGGCAACACGATCGCGGTCGCGTCATACCAGTCCGCGTAGAAATCGCGTTCCGCCAGCGCCGCCGCGTCCGCCGCCTCGCCGACGACCGGCGCGGCCGCCTCCGCCGGCTTCTCCGGGGCCGTCGCGCAGCCGCCCAGCCCGCCGAGACCGAGCAGGCCCGCGCCCAGACCCGCGAGCGCCTTCCGCCTTTGCCAAATCTGCTTCGTGTTCATTTGGAAATCGCCTCCACCTCGAAATCACCGCCCGCCTTCGCCTTCGTCGGCGCCACCGGCAGGGTTTCATACAGCCCGAAAACGCCGCCCATCGGGTCGGACAACACCGCCACGCGTCCTCCGATGAGATCGATCACCGGCTCGCGCCACACCTTCGCCCCGGCGCGCTTCGCCGCCTTCACCGTCGCGTCGATGTCCGCCACGCCGATCAGGAAAACCCACCCGGCGCGCCCGCCCACCGCCGCCGGCTGCACCCCCGCCCAGGCTCGCGTCCCCTCCGTGAGCAAAAAATCGCCGCGGAACATCGGGGTGCGCTTCTCGTCGCGCACCGCGCCGCCGAGCACCGTGTGATAAAACTTCGCCGCCGCCGGCGTGTCGCGCGCCAGCGCCACCGGCCACACGCCCCGGCCGCTCCGGTCCGCCTCGCCAAGGCCCGACACGAGGCCGAAAACCGCCCCCTCGCCGTCGGCCAGCAAGACCTGCCTCGCCCCTTTCGCCGCGCCCCGATGCTCGCGCTCCAAGACCTGCCCGCCCGCCTCGGTCACGCGCGCCTCCATCGTCGCCGCGTCCTCCGCCGCGAAAAATCCGACCCAGCGCGTGCGGGCCTTGGCCATGCGCTCGCCTTCGCGATGCGCCACGCCGCCGACCACGCGATCCCCGCGGCGCAAGACCACCGGATCCCAGTCGCCCTCGCCGAGACGCTCCGCCCGCCAGCCGAAGGTCTTCTCATAAAAAATCGCCGCGCTCGCCGGCGCGCCGCTCGTCGCGAGCTCCACCCAGGCCAGCTCCGCGCCCCGCGCCGCGAACGAAAATCCGCCGATCAAAAGCAAGGCGCCCCAAAGGCGTGTCGTGACGTTCATGCCGCCTTCTCCAAGCGCCCCCGCCACGCTTTGGCAAACGCCAAG
>CAYTLL010000029.1:45855-51292 GCA_964438755.1 uncultured Akkermansia sp.
TTCGCGGCCAACAACTCCGTCCCCATCCGTGCCATCCGCGGCTCAATTTGGACTGCGGCGACATGTCGCCGCCTTCGACGAGCCGACGCGTCGGCTCGCCCGCCCCTGGCGCCACGCGCCTACCACCCCGCGCAGAGCCGAGGTTCGGCGTCAAAAGCGGCGTCATGCCGCCGCACTCCCAAGCCACGCCCGCGCCTCAGCGAAACCTCGCGATCCTCGCCGCCACGTCCGCCCGCAACCGCTCGAGATAGGCCAGCGTGAAATCCGCCACGTCGCGCGTCGGCTCCTGCACCAGCGGCGTCAGATCCATCGCCCAGGTGATGCCCGTCAGCCTGTCCGTCGCGTGCGAGGTGTGGAAGGTCGCGTGCGCCAGCCGCCGCCCCAGCGCCGCGAGGTCGTAGCGTTTTCCGCCCGTCACCTGCGAATCGAAGACCTTGAGCAACTCGCCCGCCAGCTCCGGCCGCCGCCCGCTGTCCAGCGCCACCTTGTCCGCGTCGACGAGCCAATCCAGATCACGCCACACCTCCGCGCCCAGCACCCGCTTCGGCCGTTTCTCCGCCGGCAGCGCGCGCAGCGCCTCGAGGCAGCGCAAAAACACCGCCACGTGGGTGTCGTGCTTGTCCGCCGGTTGATGCAAATAAACCACCTCGGGCGAGCAGCCGCCGAAGATCGTCGCCAGATCCGCCGCCACGCCCGCGTGCCCCGGCCGTTTCACGTCCGCGCTCGGATGCGCCAACTGGATCTGGATCGCGTAGCCCCCCAGCCGCGCCGCCGCCCGCTGCTCCTCGCGCCGCGCGGCCTGCATCTGCTCGTCGGTGAAATGCGAATACGCCCCCGTCCGCGGCGAGCCCGCGCCGTTGGTCACCACCACGCCGCCAAAGGCCTTTTTGTCCGGCGCCTCGAGGCAGTCGCAGATCCCGTCATAGGCCAGGATCTCGATGTCGTCCTGGTGCGCCGCGACGCACAGGTGCGTCACCCGAGCCAGCGCCGCCGCCGCATCCCCGCCCGCAGGCACAAACACATCGGCTTTAGGATGAGAAAAAGTCGGCGCAGGCATGGTGGATGAGATCGTTGAACAGATTAGCCGCAAAGGAAGGCCGAGAACGCAAGGAAGCCCCGTCCGCCGTCCTCCTCTCTGTGCTCTTTGCGTTCTCTGTGGCCAATCACTCCGCGTCTCCATCAGCCCCGATCTCTTTAGCCGCAAAGGAACGCAAAGAGCACAAAGACCGATCCCAGCGCCTCAGCCCGGGCCTTTTCCTTGCGCTCTTTGGGCCAATAAAGATCGGCTAAAGTGGCGTCGGATACACGCCCTCCGCCACCAGCGCCGCCAAGGCCGCCTGCACGTGCGGCTTGTCCTCGCGATAGGTCACGCCGAACCAGTTGTCCGTCGTCGGCAGCACCTTCACCCGCGCCGCGCTCGTCTGCACGAGCGAGTTCACCGCCGCCGGCAGATAAAACTCCGCCTTCGGCTCCTTGCCGCGCGCCGCCACGAATTCGCGCCAGGCTTGGTCGAGCTGCGGCAAAAACTCCCGCGCATCAAAGCCCCAGCAGTTCATCGAGACCGGCGTCTCCGGCGCGTAGCGTTTCCCCGCGCCGACCTCCCCCGCGAGGATGCCCGTGTGCTCCTCGATGTCCTTCAAAAAGCCGTCCGCGCCCACCGCGCACACGCCGCGCGACACCGCCCCGTTCTCCGAAAGCGTGTTCCCGAGCGGAAAGCCCACCATCGCGTAGGTCGGCACGCCGCCCGCCTCCGCGCGCAAGAAATCGGCCAGCGCCTTCAGTGACTTCGCGCCGTAAAAGTCGTCCGCGTTCACCACAGCGAAGGGACCGTGCAACTGCTCCCGCGCGCACCACACCGCGTGCCCCGTGCCCCAGGGCTTCTCGCGCCCCTCCGGCACCTCAAAGCCCTCCGGCAGCATGTCGAGTTGCTGGTAGGCGTAATCGACCTGGATCTTCCCCTCGAAGCGCCCGCCCACCGAGGCCTTGAACGCGTCCGCGAAGTCGCGGCGAATGATGAAAAGCACGCGTCCGAAGCCCGCCCGCACCGCGTCATAGACCGTGTAGTCGAGCACCGTCTCCCCGCCCGGCCCCATCGGGTCGATCTGCTTCAACCCGCCGTAGCGAGACCCCATGCCGGCGGCCAGGACAACAAGAGTGAGCGTCATAAACCGCGAACCTGAGACAAGCCGCGCACCGCTGGCAACTCCGCCGACACCGCGATCATTCAAACCAGATTTAACCACTAATGGAACGGCTCAAAGAGCGTTCCTTGGATCTTTGCCGGCCCGGCCTGGAGCCGGTCCCATCGGTTGTCGACGGGCGGCTAATAGCCGCATGCTCGAGCTTCCTATATTAAGTTCACCTTTCTCGCGATTCCTTACCCGAGGCCATTGGCCGAGCCATCGAACCCCGCAAGGCCCGGCTAAAAGCCGGGCCTGCTTCACCCAAAGAGCGCTCCTTGAGCCGCTCTATTAGCGGTTAACCCCACCTGTCTTTCCGTGCCTCTCCGTCCTCCGTTTTTGGCTCCCTGCTCCTCGCTCCTGGCTCCTAGCTTTCAAGCTCCCGCCACGATCATCCGCAACGAATCCAGCCGCAGCCGCGCCTGCTCGATCGCCGTGCGCGTTTGCAGCACCTGACGCTTCGCCAGATCGATCTCCTTCTGGCTCACGTGGTCGTTCACCTTCGAGAGATCCACCAGCCGCTGCAGCTCCGCGGTCAGCGCCGCCGCCGCCGCCTCGCGCGCCACCTGCTTGGTCAACTTCGCCCGCTCGCCCGCCTTCGCCGTCGCGGCGTCGACCATGTTTTTCAAGAGGTGCCCGTTGAAGCCCGGCTTGGCCAGGAACTGCGGCAACGGCGCGTCCTCAAGCTCGTCCATCCAGCCCTCCGCGTCCTCGTCGTCCGTCAGGTCCTTGCCATGGATATCGAGCAGCACCCGCACCGGCGTCGGCGCGAGGAAACGGTCCACCTGCCACTTCGCGTCCGCCACCGCCTCGAGCACGAAGACCGCCTCGAGCAACAGATTCGGCTGCTTCGCCTCCAGCGTGCAAAACGCCGTCGTCCCCGCCGGCGAGTCGATCAGGAGATCGATCGTGTCCTGCACCAGCGGATGATCCGCCGAGAGGAAACGGATGTCCTCGCGCGCGATCGCCCGCGCCCGGTCGTAGGTCGCCAGCATGCCGTCGCGCGGGATCGAGGGAAATCCCTCCACATAGGCGTGGCTCGCGTCGAGCGTCACATCGCCCTCCTCGTGCTCCTTCACCCGCACGCCGAAATGGTCGAGCAGCTCGCCGAGGAAACGCTCCAGAAACGGCGATTCGTCCGCCGCGCGCACCTTCTCGATCACCCGCTCCGCCACCTCGCGGTCGAAGGAGTTCAACTCCAGCAGGCGGTCGCGCCCCTTCTTCAACTTCTCCGTCAGCGCGGCGTGGAAGGCCTGCGTCTCCTTCACCAGCGCCTCGAGCTGCTTCGGCGTCGTGCGCTTCTTCGCGTCCACGCAGTTGATCGCCAGCGCGAGCAGCCGGTCCTTGAAGGCCGCGTGATAATCATCGCCCGCCTGCAGCGGCGCCTCCAGCGCGCCCAGCCCGCGGTGATACCACTCCGCCACGCACTCGTCCGCGCCGCCCACCACATAGGGCACGTGGACCTTGATCGTCTCCGTCTGCCCGATGCGGTCCAGACGCCCGATGCGCTGCTCCACCACGCCCGGATTGAGCGGCAGATCCCACAGCACCAGATGATGCGCGAACTGGAAGTTGCGCCCCTCGCTGCCGATCTCCGAGCAGAGCAGCACCTGCGCGCCGTCCGGCTCGGCGAACCACGCCGCCTGCCGGTCGCGCTGCACCAGCGGCAGCCCCTCGTGGAAAAGCCCGATCTTGAAATTCACCCGGTCCTTCACCGCCGCCTCGATCGCGAGCAGCTTCCGCTCCGAGCGACAGATTAAGAGCACCTTCGCGGGCGACACCTTCTTCAAAAACTCCACCAGCCAATCGATGCGCGGGTCGTCCTTGAACTGGTAGCGGATCGCCGAGATGTCCCCGCCCTCCTCCGCCTCCAGCTCGCGCGCGATACGCTCCAAAAGGGTCGGCGTCGCGCCCTCCACCGGCGCCGCGAGATACTTCCGCTTCGGAAAGCCGCTCATCGCCGCGCGCGTGTTGCGAAACACCACCCGCCCCGTGCCGTGCTGGTCGAGCAGCGTGCGCAACAAGTCCTCGCGCGCGCCCGGCTTGGCCGCATCCATCGCGCCCAGCAGCTCGGTGAGCCGCTCCGGATCCGCGTCAAAGATCTCCGTCAGCGTCTTCTGGTCGCGCGCCGTCAGCGCCTTGCCCTCGACCAGCTTCTCGGCGACGCCCGCCACCTTCGCGTAGTTCTCCGACTCCTCGAGAAAGCTCTCGTAGTGGTCGTAGCGATTCGGATCGAGCAGCCGCAACCGCGCGAAGTGCCCCGCCTGCCCGAGCTGCGTCGGCGTCGCCGTGAGCAACAACAAGCCCGGCGCCTTCGCCGCCAGCTTCTCCACCAACGCATACTCCGCGCTCGCCACCGCCGGCTCGCCGCCCTGCCCCGGCGTCCAGCCGAGGTGATGCGCTTCGTCGACAATAACGATGTCCCAGCCCGCCGCCACGACCTGCTCCGCGCGCTTTTCATCGCCCGCAAGCCAAGTCGTCGCCGCCAGCCCGAGCTGGGCCGAGAGGAAGGGATTCTTCTCCGGCTCGGCCGCCTCGCAGTCGATGCAGCGCTGCTCGTCGAAAAGGGTGAACCACAGGTTGAAGCGCCGCAGCAGCTCCACGAACCACTGGTGCATCAGCGCCTCCGGCACGAGCACCAGCGCCCGGCTCGCGCGCCCCGTCGTCAACAGCCGCTGCAGGATCAAGCAGGCCTCGATCGTCTTGCCCAGGCCCACCTCGTCCGCGAGCAGCACGCGCGGGATCTGGCGGTTCGAGACTTCGTGCAGGATGTAGAACTGATGCGGGATCAGATCGATGCGCCCGCCCAGAAACCCGCGCACATCCGACTGCCGCAGCCGCGCCTGCGCGCGCAGAGTGCGCAGCCGCAGATCAAAGACCTCCGACGGATCGGCCTGGCCCGACATCAGCCGCTCCGCCGGCGAGCCCACGCTCGTCACATCGGAAATCACGTCCTCGCGCAGTCGCTTGCCGCTGCCGACATAGACCACCAGCCCGCTCTCCTCGACGACCTCCTCGATGACGAGCGCCGAGCCATCGCGTGCCGCGACGGTTTCGCCAACGCCGAAGCGCACGCGCTTCAGCACCGGCGTGCCCCGCGCATAAATCCGCCGCTCGCGCGTGGCGGGAAACTCGATCGTCACCCGCGCGCGGTCGATTTCCGCGACGATTCCCAGCCCCAGCTCGGGCTCTCGTTCACTGACGCAACGCTGTCCGACGGTATCGAGTGACATGAACCCGCCGAAAAGGCGGGTTTC
>CAYTLL010000030.1:0-50183 GCA_964438755.1 uncultured Akkermansia sp.
TTCGAGTCTCTTCGCCTGCTCCATTTTACTTCGCGCAAAGCGAAGTCTTAAGGCCCTCCAAACGGAGGGTCTTTTTGTTTTCAGCGCCCAGGGATTCCGGGGTGTTTTTGGCCGAAAGGCTGGGGCACGGTGGAAATCTCGGGCTTCCCAAGCGGTTAACAGTGAAATGGGCCGTCGCTTTGCTCCGGACACCGGGTGGCGAGAGGACTCGGGGCGCCACGGAACCGATGGTAGCGCCCGTCCCCCCCTCCCACGCGCTGGATCCCGGATCCGATCCTTCGCCGTGGTTTTCCGCATTCCCCTTTCCCCGCGTCAAAACATCCGCCATGAACACCCCGCTCCTGTCCCTGCTCGCCGTCTGCGCCGTCGCTCCTGCTTTGCGGGCGCAGATCCCGTTCCGTCCTCTTTTCGAGGAAACCTTCAACCTCGCGCACGAGCGCGTCCGGTTTTGCAACGGCGGGAAGCCGGGAGGCCCCGGCACGGGCGTCTCGGGCAAGATCGAGGACCAATCCTACTTCGGGGTGCCGAAAAGCGTGGAGCAGGAGAAGGACGGTCCGGCCGCGCTCGCCATCGTCCCCATCGCTCCCAACGGCCTGTCCGCCTTCACCTGCACCTTTTGGTATTTTCTCGATGAGCAGGGGCCCGAGATCCAGGTGCCGCTCAGCACCGCGGGCGTGATGTTTTTGATGAACGAACGCGGGTTCGAGATCCGTATCGAGAACCAGCCGGAGCAACCGCGCTTCTACGCCTTCACCCCCGGCTTGTCCGGTCCCCTTGCGCCCTGGCGGGTGAAAAACCGCTGGATCTTCGCCGCCTTCTCGTGGAACCAAGCGGGCAACGCGCTCACCGTGCATCAGGGCACGCCCGACGCCCCCGTCGCCTTCGGCCGCACGATGAGCCGGCCCACGCCGGCTAGGCCGTCTCTGCCGAGAACGGACCTGCTTCGGTTTCCGGAGGCGATCGGCAACACCTCCAAGGGCCTGGATCGTCCCTTGGCCGGCCGCCTGGACAACGTGCGCTTCTTCGACCACGAGCTCATGCGCGACGAACTGGAGCAGGTTCGCCAGGCGGACCTGGCCAATGCGCCCATACCCTTGCGCTGATCGGTTTCCGGCGCGTTTCGTCGCGCCAAGCCCCCGTCGCGCGTCCCACCGGCGCCGGCGTGCCTTCGCACGAAACGCCCGCCGGCTCTTTCATGTTTGGTTACCAGTGAATCCAGCCCCTCTGTTGCCGCGTTTTTCCCGGGCTGCGATCAAGCCCTTGGTCCCGCCCCTTTCCGCTTCCCGTCCGGCGCGTCTCCTCGTCGTCCCGGCGGATGATATCCCCGTCTTTCCCCTTCGCACCCACATGCATACCCCCCGTCGTCGTGTTTTCCCCCGCCGCGAGGCCTCGGTCTCGTCGTTTCCGGCCCGCCGCTGGCTCACCTCCGCCGCCTGCGTCCTGGGTTTCTTCGCCGCCCTCGACGCCTCCGCCGCCAACATCTGGGACGGCGGCGGCTCGGACGGAAACTGGAGCACCGCCGCGAACTGGGACAACGACACCGTCCCGACCTCGCCCGCCGCGCTCACCTTCGGAGGCGCCGCGAATCTCGTCTCCTCCAACGATCTCTCCGGCTTCACTCTTAACGGAGTCACCTTCGCCGGCGGCGCCGGCGCATTCACGCTCGGCGGCGTCGCGGCCGGCCTGGGCGGCAACATCGAGAACAACAGCGCCAGCCTTCAGACCCTGACCCTTCCGCTCGCGCTCACCGCCGCCCGAACCGTGAACACCGCGTTCGGCGACGTGGCGATCGGCGGAGCGGTGAGCAGCTCCGGCAACTTCGATTTTCTCAAGACCGGCGCCAAGACCCTCACGCTGTCCGGCGCCCACACCTACGCCGGCCGCACCGGCGTGGGCAATTTCCCCAACGGCGTGGGCATGAGCCCCAGCACCCACCAGGGCGGCGGCACCCTTGTGCTCGATTTCGCCGCGCCGGGATCGCCGGTTTCGAACGTCATCTACAACGGTCTCGCGCTCACGACCTCCCAGGAGCTCCGCCTGTCCGGCGGCGCGCTCATGCTCAAGGGCAAGGATGCCACCGCCAACACGCAGGCGGTCGGCGCGCTCGGCCTCGCCGCCGGCTTCAACCGCATCGCGCTCCAGCCCGGGACCGGCGGCAAGATGCTGCTCAATGTCGCGGCGATCGGCCTCGCCGCCGGCTCGGCCAACGAGAACAACAAGTCCTCGCTCCTCGGCCTGGAGCTCCCCGCGGGCGCGCAGGACGCGACCAACGGCGTCGTCACCAATTCGCTCAACACGAACGGCATCCTCACGCCCGTCACCGGCAACATCGCCAATATCGTGGTCGACAAGACCAGCTGGGCGACCAACGCGACGAACGCCGCCGGCGGCAACATCCTCGGCCTGCCCGACGCCTCCTACGTCCCCAGCACCGCGACCAGCGCCGGCACCGCCACGCAAAACGTCGACGTCGTGACCGATGTCTCGGTCAGCAACCCCACCGTCTGGACCCTCCGATTCAACAACACCACCGCGACCGGCCCTCGTTCCTTCACCAACACCAATTCCGGCGCGGCCATGACCGTGGCCGGCGGCGGCATCCTGATCACCCCCGCGATGGGCGCGGAGAACGTCACCCTCTCCGGCGGCGGCCTTCGCGGCAGCAGCAACCGCGGCCTGTTTATCTCCAACTACAACACCGGCGGCGGCCAGTTGATCATCAGCTCCAACATCACCAACAACGCCAACACGAACTCCCTCGTCGCGGGCGGAGGCGGCGTGGTGCGGCTCAACGGCAACAACACCTACACCGCCGGCACCTACGTCCTGAAGGACACGACGCTCGTCATCTCCTCCGACGCCAATCTCGGCGGGGCCGCCGGCAACGTCACCGTCACCAGCGCTTCCACCGCGGGCACCTCCGTCACGCTCTCGTCGAACGGCACGATCAACTCCGGCGCCCTCGCGATCGGCAGTTCCTTCCTCGGCAGCACCGTCACCGCGGTCAATGCGGGCACCGCCACCGTCACCCTCGCGGGCAACGCCAACGCCGACATCTCGGCCAACACCACCGTTTCCTACGCAACCGCGCCCGCCGTCAGCCTCGATGGCGGCACGCTGCGCGCCGACGGCACCACCACGCTCCAGCGCGCCATCGCGGCCGACGCCTCTGGCGTGGGCGGCGCCGCGGCCTCCGACCGCCGCATCGGCCTCAGCGCCCAAGGCGGCACCATCGACGTGACCGCCGGCAACACGCTGACCGTGAACGGCGTCGTCTCCAGCCAGACCACGAGCGGCTTCGGAGCCCTCGTGAAAGCCGGGACCGGCACGCTCGTGCTCAACGGCGCCAACACCTACGCCGGCGGCACCACGATCAACGCGGGCACGCTCGTCGCCGGCGCCAACGCCGCGCTCGGTTCCTCCGGTGCGGTTCTCTCCTTCGGCGCTGCCGGAGCGGGCGTTTTCCAGCTCAACGGCAAGTCCGTCACAGTCGGCGGCCTCTCCGGCGACGCCACCGCCGCGGTGGAAAATTCCAACGTCACCAACGGCACCCTGATCGTCAACACCTCCGGCTCCGTCAGCTTCCCCGGCACGCTGCGCAACGGTTCCGTCGGTTTGCTCCAGCTGACCAAGCAAGGCTCCGGCACGCTCACCCTCTCGTCGGCTAACACCCACGGCGGCGACACGCTTCTCAGCACCGGCACGATCGTTCTGGCCGATTCGCTCGCTCTCCAGTCGAGCACGCTCAACCAGCAGGTCGGCACCGGTAGCGGTCTCGTTTTCGACGCTTCCGTCTCGTCCCGCGCCTTCACGCTCGGCGGCCTCAAGAACAACGGCGCGCCGACCATCGCGCTGCAAAACAACGCCGCCTCGCCCGAGGCCGTCGACCTCTCCGTCGGCGCGAACAACCAAAACACGACCTACGGTGGCGTCTTCACCGGCCCGGGTTCCCTCTTCAAGGTCGGCGCGGGCAAGCTTACCCTCGCCGGAGCCGGCACCTATTCGGGCGCGACCTCCGTCGCCTCCGGCACGCTCGCCCTTTCCGGCGAAGGCGCGATCGGCGCGGGCGACCTCACGTTGGCCTCCGGAGCCACCTTCGATGTCACGGCCTTGAACGCGCCCGCCTGCACGCTCGCTTCGCTTGGCGGCGCCGGGACGGTCGTCGCCACCGGCAAGACGGTCAACGTCACCGGCGCGCTTACGCCGGTCGGTCAGATCGTGGTGACCGGCGATCTCGCGCTGTCCTCCGGCGCCGTCGGCGGCTTCTCGGTTGGCGCCGCCACGCACGACACGCTCGCGGTTTCCGGAGCCCTTGCGCTGGCCGGCCGGCTCGCCGTCGTCCCCGGCGCCGGGTTCTCCTTCGCCGCCGGCCGGAACTACGATCTCTACGAGGCCGGCTCCGTCACCCTCGGCTTGGATGCCGTCACCGTGAACGGCGTCGCGCTTTCCAACGCCTCCGGCACCTGGAGCGGTTCCGCCTCGGGCCTCGCCTACACCTTCGCGGAGTCCACGGGCCTCTTGTCGGTCGCGTCCACCTCGACGGCCACGGCGCTCGAGGCCTGGCGCCAGTCGAAATTCGGCACGACGGCGAACAGCGGCAACGCGGCCGACTCCTTCGACTTCGACGGCGACGGCTTGGCGAACCTGCTCGAATACGCCACCGGGACCAATCCCACGGTAGCCAACGCCCCCGTCGTCTCCGCCGGCCGCTCGGGCGAAAAACTCACGCTCACCTACACGCGCATCGCGGACCCCTCGCTCACTTACACCGTGCAAGTCAGTTCCGATCTGGCGGGCGGCGTCTGGACGACGGTCTCCGCGGGTAACAATCCCGCGACGGGAACCGCGGCCGGTGAGGTGACGGTGGTCGACAGCGAAACTCCGGCCGCGGGGGCGCCCGGCCGCTTCCTTCGCCTGCGCGTGAGCTACTGAGGCAGGCCCGGGGCGCGAGACCGATAACGTCGGCCTCGCGCGATGGGTTTCCCGCCTGCGGCTTCGGCGCGATCATCAAGGCCCCGACGGACTTGTTCCGCCGGGGCTTTTCAGTTTCCGAAGCGCGACGCGGCGGCGGATCGTTGCGGTATGATCAGCCGCGGATGGGATCGGGACCCCGGGGGCGGCGCGCCCATTCACCACGGATCGGAAAGCCTGAACGCGATCTGACCCGGGCCGGATGCACGCCTTTGCGCGCCCGCGGCCCGGTGGAAATTTTCGTCCATGCGACACGCCACGCGATCTGGACGTTGTTCGCGGCGTGGCCGCGCCTGCGCCGACGTTTTTATCCTCCGGCTTGTGCCCGAAGCCGGGTGCGACAACGACAAATGCCGGGAGCCCTTTACCGCTCGGACGCGGTCGGCTCAAGATGAAGCACCCGCGTCGAACGTGGGCCGACGAAAGGCGCGTCGCGCAGATCCACGAGTTTCCCGGAAGCCAGATCCCGGGCCCGGGTGAAACCCATGATCGAGGGGAGCGCGAAGCGGCGGTCGTCGGTGGTGTTGAGCGCGATCAGGTAATCTCCGTAGCGGAGGTGATAAAAATCGGCTTTGCCGACGAAGGGGCCCCATTGGCCGTCCGCGGGCTCGCGCGCGTCGGGAGGGCGTTTGGCGACGGGAAGCTTTTCCCCCTGCCAGGCCTGGTGGATGTCCTCGCCCGGCGGACGAAAGCCGCCGCTGCGCAGAAAGTCGACGACATCGGGCCGGGTCCAGACGCGCCCCGCGTCGTTGATCTCGAAGCCGGCGAGGACGCTCGCGATGTGCAGCCGGGCGGGGGTCACCTCTAGGATGCGGGTGACGCCGCTCACGCCTCGTTCCTGTCGGAAATAGAAATTCACGAAGAGCCGCTCGTCGCCGTGTTTGATCGCGAGGACGGCGTTTTCCTCGTCGGAGAAGATGAAATCGGGTTCGCCGAGGCTCATGGGCAGCCGGCGGGAAACCGGAGGAAGCGCCTTCACGCGCTCGTAGTCGCCGATGTTGCGCATCATGCCCCGGGTGTCGGGGTCGTTTGCGCGTTGGGCGAGGCGAGGGAAATACTGGTTGTCCTCGAGCATCTGCCGCGCGGCGCCGACGGACACCGCATCTTGGGCGAAAGCGGGGACCTCCATCCACCACGCCTCGCGGACGTCGCAAACCGCGTAGGCGCCGTTGGGCTGCGGGAAGTGGGCGACGCGGTTGTCGATCTCCGCGCTGAGCTTCATCGTGCGGTAGCCGTCGGCGTCGACGCTCGGGTAGCGGAAAATCGCGCGCGCGGCCTGGAGCTTGATCAACTGCTCGCGAAGCAGCGGGTCGCCGCTGAACTCGGCCATGTCGCGGCAAAAGACGAGGATGGTCTCGCCGTAGGAGGCGACCCATCCTAGTTCGCGGGAGAGTCCCTTGCGCGTGACGAGCCGGTAGTCCGCCCCGTAGGGTCGTTGCCCGGCGCCGTCGTCCGTGTCGTTGCCGAGCCAGGGGGCCAGGCCGACCGCCTCGTGCAGATAACGCCGGGCCTGGGGTTCGGGCATGGCGCGCGAGGGGGCGATGACGGCGAGGCCGCGGTTGGCGGCGTAGATGTTGTGGTCCACGATCATCGACTGGTTCGTGTAGGAGCGGCGGCCGCGGGTGCGGTTCCAGTCGCGGCTGGCCGCGAGGACGGCGGTCCAGGCCTCCCGGCGGGTCAGCCGCTTTTTCGTCTCGGCGGGCTTGTCTTTGCCGAGGACGGGAAAGTTGACGGGAACCTCGAGCTTCTCGTTCAGCGCGCGCTCCAGTTCAGGGCGGGCGCCCAGTCGGGCGAGGGCTTCGCCGAGCGGTCCTGCGCCGTCCCAGTTCGCGCCGATGGCGCCGGGGCGGAGGAAGCAGTCGCCGTATTGGACGAGCACGGCGATGGCGTCGGGGGCGCCGGCGGCGATGGTCCAGGGCGTGTGATAGGCTTCGGCGACAAGGAGAACGGTGGCGGCTGCCTTGCCCGGGTCGGGCCCGGGTTTCGCCTTGTCGCGCATGAGTCGGGCGAGGCGCTCGTTCACGGTCGCCTTCATCTTGGGCAACAGTCCCTCGCCCGGACCGTCGGGGCGGATGGCCGGGGCGAGAGGGGCGCCCTGCTTTTCGGATGCGTCGGGGCGGAAGCAGGTGTCGGTGTGGGTGTAGACGCGATAGATGCCGCGCGAAGGCTCCGTGAAGGGCTTTTGTTTTTGCTCGAAGCCGACGCCGTAGGGCCACATGCGTCCGAGGCCCGCGATCTTCAGGGGCAGCTCGGTTCTCCCGCGGGTGCGGGCGAGCGGGAGGGCGACGGTCTGGTAGACGAAGTGGTCCTTGTAGAGCGGGTCGTGGTCGGTCTGGTTGAGCACATCGTGGTCGCCCTCGTGGCGGTAGCCGACCTGAAGCGTGTCGTCCATGAAGAGCAGGAGTCGTCCCTTCTCGATCCCGTGATCGGATCCCCAGAGCTTCACGGTGACGTAGTTCTGCCGTTCCGGATCGATCTTCAGCGTGAAGCGGATCGAGCCGCCGTTGTGCGAAACCGGATCGAGCGGCAGCAGGCGGCGCGCAGGTTCTCCTAGTCCCCCTTGGATGAGTTCGCCGGCGGTCTGCGAAAAGGCGTGGCCACGCTCGGACGATTCGTCGCCCAGCACGATCATGTCGACCGCGCCGCTTAGCCCGGGCGCGGCGAGGATACGGGCTTGTCCGATCGCCAGGTGGAGAAGGGCGGCGACGAGGAGGCGAAGGACGAGGCGCGGGGCGGGGGGCATGGGCTGCGGGGATGTGGAGGAGTGTCGGAGCGCGCGGGGGGATTTTCCGGTCGCGTCCGGACCGGTGGCGCGGAGGGACCTAGCGGACGCGCAGGCGCATGAAGCGACGGGATGCGGAGGAGAGCGGAACGGGGTCGGAAACGGTCACTTCTACGCCGACTTCCCCGGGGTTCGAGGCAATCGTCGTCCAAAGGGAAAGATCGGAGGATCCCTCCACCTCGTAGGTGAGCTCGGCGCGGGCACGTTGAAAAGTGAGGGCAAGTCCGCCGGCAATGTTCGTAATACGAACATTGGGATTGGCGGGGATGGTGGAGGACGAGAGCGCGTAGTCGAGGAGGTCGGCCTGGCCGTTGGCGTCGTGGTCGGCGGTGACGGGCGAGGCGGCCGGGATGCCGCGGGCGAATTGCCAGGCGGCGTAGGGCGCGGGGGTGTGGACGACCGAGAGCGTGCCGCCGCTCGCCGACATGGAATAGGCGCCGGTGGTCGCGGGCAGGGCGGAGGCGTCGAGAGTGGGACGGGCGCCGGAGAGGCTGGTGGCGGAGACGAGCGGCCACGCGTAGGATTGGCGCAGATCGAAATCGGCAGGGGCCCCGCTCGGACGGACGAACGCGCCGGTCTCGCCCGTGAAAGCGCCGACGCCCAAGGCGTCGAGCGAGAGGTCGCGGGCGAGCGTGGCGCCGGAGGCGAGGGTGAGCGCGGTGGCGTAGGGCAGGCGACCGGAGACGGCGAGCACGCCTGCGGAGACAAGCGTCGGGCCGGTGTAGGTGTGGTTGCCGGAGAGGGCGAGGGTGGTGGTGGCTCCGGTCTTGGTGAGGCCGAGCGGGCCGGAGATCACGCCGGCGAAGGCGCTTTCGCCCGCGACCACGACGGTGCCGACGCCGGTGCCGGTGGAGGTGATGATGCCGGAGCCGGAGAGGCGGCCAAGGTTGACGGTGTGGACGGAGGAGTCGTTGCGGACATTCACGACGAGCGTGCCGGCGAGCGTCGTCCGGGCGGAGGCGGGTTGGTTGACGGAGAGGCTCGCGTTGCCGTTGAAGGTCGCGCCGGCGGCGATGGAGAGGTCGCCCACGGCCTTGTTGGCGCGGGCGGTGATCGCGCCGGCGGAAAGCGTGAGGCTGCCGGTGAACGTGTTGGCGGCGTCTTCCATCACGAGCGTGCCGGGGCCGGTTTTGAGGAGGTTGCCCGCGCCGGCGACGGGGCCGACGAGGAACTGGTTGGCGGCGGTGGTGACGCCGATGACGGCGTCGCCGGCGAGGGTGATGAGCGCGGTGCCGGTGCTGTTGAAACGGGTGGTGTTGGCCGAGGCGCCCGGGGAGGCGAGGGTGCCGCCGAGGGCGAGTGGTTCGCCTTGGAAGGCGAGGCCGGCGTTGATGACGAGCGTGGCGCCGGGGGCGACGATGGTCCCGGCGTCGGCCGCGGTTCCGCCGAGGGAACTGGTGCTGGTGGCGGTGAGGTTGCCGGAGAAGACGGTGTAGGAGCCCCAGGTATCGGTGACGACGCGCTGCGCGGGCACGAGGGTCGTGCCGGTGTAGGTGTTGCCCGATCCCTTGTTGATCACGCCGCCGTCGGAGCTGGCGGTGTTGTTGGCGGCGTTTTTGCCGAAGACGAGGGGCAGGCCGGTCTGGTTCGTGATCGTGTTGCCGGAGGATGCGGCGGCGACGGAGCCGGATACGGCGGCGTCGATGTCGGCGGCCGGGGCGTGGCGCCATTCGCGCCAGGCCTGGGAAACATTGATGTAGGCGGTGTCCGGATACAGGCCGGCGGCGGCGCTTCGGGTGAGCGTGACGGTGTTGCCGGCGCCGCTGATGAGGGCGACGGGCCAGTTGCCAACCGGGGAGCCGGCGCCGGCGAGATCGACCTGGATCGAAGCGTTGGTCGAGGAGCGACGGAAGAAGACGAGAGGGCCGTTTACGGCGTCGCCCTTGCAGGCGGTGAAGGTGTTTTCCGAGGCGAGCGAGGAGGGCGTGAAGGCTTGCTCGCAGCCGTAGGCCTCGGTGCCGGTGACGCGGAGGAAGCCGGTCATGTCGCCGGTGGCGAGGGCGTCGCGCATGCGTTCGACGCGGCAGTTTTGGACGGTGAGGTTGTGGATGTATTGGGGCCAGCCGTTGGTGGCGGAGTCGTCGTTGATGTAGACGCGGATGGCGTCCTCGTGCTTGGAGAGGCGGATGCCAGAGGGGATTTTTTCGCCGTAGGTGGCGAAGCCCCATTGCTGGTAGACGGGGTGGGCGATGACGGTGTCGCTGTCGGCGAGGGTGTCGCCGAGGACGGAGGAATTTTTGATAACGATATCGCTCGCGCCGTCCTGCATGAAGATGCCGTGGCCGTAGGAGCGCATGTTGAGCGTGACATCGTCGAGCGTGACCCCGGCGGCGGCCTTGCCGATGCGGATGCCGGATTGTTTGCGGTGATCGATCCAGGCGGCGTTGGTCACGCCTTCGGCGTCGGTGGGCCGGCCACCTTTGCCGAAGGCGTCGCCGTAGCCGTAGGGGAAGGAACCGCCGGTGGTGAAGGAGCAGTTTTTCACGGTGACGCCGGAGCCGATGAGCTCGACGAGCGTGGTGGACCAGTCGGCGGTGTATTGCTTGGGGTTGCCCCAGGTGTCGGTGCCGTTCATGGCGACGTGCTCCATCTGGAGGGTGAGGCCGTCCACGGTGGCGTTTTGGCCGCTGACCTGGAGAACGCGCACGGTGTCGCGATGGCCATTGACCCGGCCGTAGCCGCGCAGCTCGCGCGTATCGACCTTGAGGGTGACGCCGGTGAAGACGTAGGAGGTATTAGCACCGGCGAGATCGAGGAAGATCGGGTAATCGGGGGTGGGCGCCGGGCGGGTGGTCGGGCCGGTGAGCCAGTAGGTGCCGGGAGAGAGGGTGACGACGGCGTTGGGGATGTTGGCGACGGACTGGAGGGCGGCGATGCTGCCTACCGTGATGGTGTTGGACGTTATCGGCACGCCATCGGCGTCGTAGGGGCTGCCGGCGGCTTCGAAGAGAGCTTTTTGGGCGGCGTCACGGAAGATCCAGAAGGTCTGGTAAACGGGTGCGGCGGATTGGAAGACGCCGGGCCGGCCCCATTGCCAGGCGCCGACGACGACGCGCAGGGGGAACCTGGTGCCGGCGGGCACGACGTCGGGCACGAGCTGGGAGTTGTTGACCGCATCGGGTCGGAAAGGCCCGGCGACCGTCCAGTATTGGGGCGGGTAGGACGCGCCGGCGCTGGAGGTGGCGGAGAGCGTGACAGAGGAGAGGGCGTCGGCGCTCTGGTTGGCCAGGGCGGGGAAGGAGATCGTCTGGGTGGAGCCTCCGTTGGCGGAGGTGAGATTAACGGTCGCCGATGTGCTGATGTAGATCGGGCGGTCGGCCTCGCGGTAGGTGGCGTCGCCGGGATGCCACGCGATTGCAAAGGGCTCCCAGGGCTGGCCGGTCTTGATGACGCTGCCGCGATCCAGCCAGACGCGGAAAGAGTCGGGGCCGGTCTGGCGCAGCGCGCCGCTGCGATTGGGTTTGAAGAGAATGGGGCCGGAGGCGATGCCGACCGGGCCGGCGTGGAGGAGGCGCGAGACGGGGGACTGGTTGAGCGAGGCGGCGCGGAGCTTGAAGGTGACGCCGTCGGACTCGAAGGTGACGGTGTGGCGGATCATTCCCTCGCCGTTGGACTGGTTGGCGAGGTCGGGCAGGGAAGTGGCATTGCTGAAGGCTGAGATGAGCTGGGGCTTTTTGGCGAAGCCGGCATTCATCACATCGCAGGCGGCCTGGGCGGTCTGCTGGTCGAGATACCAGAAGGCCTTGAGCGGGTCTTTGCCGGCGGCCACCCAATCGGCGTAGGCGACGGGAGTCGCGGAGCCGGAGCCGGCGGTGGTGACATCCACGAGGTAGCCGGAGGAGGCGCTGATGATGTTGAGGGTGGGCGAGGCGGTCTTGGGCCAGTCGGCGGGGATGCGAAGCTGGGCGGCGCGCTTGATGAACGTGGCGATGGGGGCGGACTGGGACTCGGCGTATTGGTAGTGGCCTGTGCCGGGCTGGATCAGCTCGCCGAGCAGGCGCTCGGCGCCGCCGGCGCGGAGATTGCGCGCGGCGGGGGCGTCGCCCAGCTCCCAGGTGTTGCCGTAGCTGCTTATCTCCTGCCATTCGGACGCGACGTGGAGGACAGGCAGGCCGTTGGGCACGGAACCGGCGAAGGTGCCCTTGTAAGGCAGCAAGGCGAAGACGCGGGGGCCGAGCGTGGTGGAAGTGTGGACGGAGCGGGTCCAGACAAAGGGGCTGGCGGCGGAGTGGCCGGCGAGCAACAGCGGTGCGTATTGAAGCTCCGAATACCCGGACTCGATGGCGAGGCGGCGAAGAATCTCGGCGAGCTCGGCGGCGGCCTGTTCGGAGCCGTTGGTGAAGGCGACGCCGGTGGCGGGGTTGATCTCGAGCGGGGTGTAGTTGTTGGGATCGAGATCGAGGGCGGTGGTGTGCAGGCCGGCGGTGTAGTTGCCCACGCCGTTGGGCGTCCAAGTCTTGGCGTCGCCCGGGGTGATGAAGACGATGCCGAGGCCGGCGTCGGCGCAGGCCTGGCGGATGGCAGGGTCCTCGAACATTGGTTTTTCGAGCATGTTGTGCAGCCCCACGATGACGCCTTGAAGCCGGGTGGCGGCGGGCGGCACCCAGAGGTAGGCGCGGCGCATGGGGTCGGCGGCGCGGGACGAAAAGATGGCGGTGACGGGGACGGAGTATTGATAGATCGCCTGGGCGTAGGCGGTGAAGGCGGGCGCTGCGGGTGTGGCGGCGGCCGAGGCGGAGACCGCGCTCTCGCCGACCGCGTTTACGGCCGAAACGGTGTAAGCGTAGGCGGTGCCGTTGAGGGCGGTGATGTCGGCGTAGGCGGTGAGAGGGGCGGCGACGGTGGCCAGCAAGGTGCCGCCGCGATAGACCTTGTAACTCGTGGCGGCGGCGGTGTGGGTCCAGTTGAGGGAGACCTGGCGGTTGCCGCCGGAAGCGGTGAGGCCGGAGGGTGCGGCGGGGGAGGCGACGGGGGCGGGATCGGCGTCGTCGCTCAGGATCTGGAAGCCGGAGATCTTGAGGCGCTGGGTAGAGTCGCCGAGGTTGGTGGCGAGGAAGGAGGCGGAAAGCGGGCCGGTGAGGCCGGTGAAGCGCAGATAGTTGCCCTGTTGGACGGAAGAGCCGGAGGTGTTGATGGAATCGGTCGAGCGAACGTAGCCGGTGCCGTCCGCGGCGGGGTTGCCCGCGCCACCGCGAATCGCGAGGGTGGAGCCGTTTACCGTGACCGTGCCGCCACGGACGCCACCGCCGTCATAGACGTAAACGACGAAGTCGTAGGAGGTGTAAGGAATACCGGATACGGTGAGCGTGGACGGTGTGCCGTTATATTGATCGAGAACGGAGGAGCAGAGATTGAGGTCGTTGAGCGCGGGGGAGACGGTGACGGCGTCGGCGCCGAGTTTCACCGTCGAGCCGCTGCCCAAAGTGAGCGTGGCGGAGAGGCCGGAGACGGGGTTGCCGAGGTAGTCGCGGAAGTCGGCGAGCGTGACGCTTTGGCCGGTGGTGACCGGGCCGACGAGGTTGTTCCACCACGCCTTGCGGACGACGCCGGCGAGGTCGGTCACGGGCATGCCGTAGCTGTTGAAGGCACGGATATTAAGGCCGATGGCGGCGCGAACGGTGGAAATGCCCGAGCCGGAAGAGCTGGCGGCGCTCTCGCCGTTTCCGTTTACCGCGACGACGACGTAGTAGTAGGTGACGCCAGGCGTGGCGGAAGTATCGGCGTAGGTGGTGCCGGTAAGGCCGGTGGCTAGATCTGTGTAACCAGAGCCAGGGGAAAGGCTGCGCTTGACGGTGTAGGAGCCGGCGCCGGAGACGGCGGCCCAGGAGAGGGCGACCTGATCGAAGCCGTCGGTGACAGTGAGCCAGGCGGGTGCGGCGGGGGGCGGGCCGGTGGGCACGGCGAGGTTGAGCACGATGGTGTTGCCCACGAGCTGGAGGGTGGAGCCTGGGTAGGCGCCGAGCCCGGAGGCGATGGTGAGCCCGGCGGTGATGAAGCCGGAGCCATCGGTGGTGAGTCCGCTGAAGGAGCCGGAGGCGTCGGAGCTTAAGAGGGTGTATTGTCCGGCGGAGAGGCCGCCGGAGGTGGTGTCGGTGAAGGCGATGGCGGTGTTGTTAAAGAAGACGTCGTTGGCGACGGCACCGACGAGAGCGATGCGGTCGGACGTGTTTACGGGGCCGAGGTCGATGGCGACGGAGCCGCCGGTTTCGAAGGCGGCGACGGAGCGCGCGGAGTTGGTGCCATTTACGGTGAAGGTGCCGATGCCGTTGTTGGTGTTTGGATCGCCCGGGGCGAGGATGCCGGAGATGGAGAGACCGGTGGTGCCGGCGTTGAGGTCGGAGAGGACGACGGTGCCGTTGCCGCCGAGTTTGCCGGAGGCGGTGACGAGGTAGCGGCCGGCGTTGGCCGCGCCCGTGCCTTGGGTGTGGGTGCCGTTCACGAGCAAGGTGCCGCCGGAGACGGTGGTCGTGCCGATGTAGAGGCTTGATCCGTTGAGGCGCTGGGTGCCGGGGCCGGTTTTGACGAGGCTGAAGTTGGTGTTGGGCGTGCCGGTGCCGAACATGTCGCCGCCGAAGGTGCCGGAGAAGGCGTAGGCGTCGGTGGCGAGGGCGGTGGCGCCGAGGGTGAGGGTGCCGGAGGCGGCGGGGTCGTTGGCGTTGTTTTCCGCGCCGACAAGGGTGGTGGCGTCGCCGCCGGAGAGGCCGCGGATGGTCTGGTTGCCGAGGCCGCCGGTGTAGCCGCGCACGATCTGGAACCAGACTCCGTTGCCTAGGATGATCTCGCTGTTGGGCGGGAGGGTGTTGTTGGTGGCCTCGACGCGGAAGCGTCCGGTCTGGAGGGTGACGGGGCCGGAAAAGCCGGACCAATTCGAGCCGGCGCTGAAACGGGCGCCGGCGCTGAGGCCGTTGTAGCTGGCACCGACGAGATTGATGAGGAGGCCTTGGGTGCCTGCGATGGTAGCGCCGTTGAAACGCAGGGGAATGTCGTGATTGCCGCCGGAGGTATCTGCCGTGATGGTGATGGACGGAGTGCCAGACGTGGTGGCTAAGGTGATCGTGCCGGAGTTGAGCCAGAGGCCGCGGTCGGGGTTTGTGGTGCTGGTGTCGATGACGCGGATCTCGCCGACGGTGACGGGCGAGGAAAACGTGATCTGGAGATTGGCGGAGTAGTCGCCGGTGAAGGTGGCGAGGGCTCCGACGCCATCCGCGACGGTGGCGCCGGACCAGTTGGCGGTGTCGTTCCACGTGGCGTTGCCGCCGAGGATGGCGTTGCTCCAGGCGCCGTCGGCGGCGGATAGGGCATGGCTCGCGAAGCCGGCTAGGGCGCAGAGGAGGCCGGCGCGGATGTGCGGGAGTCGGGGCGGCATGGACGAAAGGAGATGAGGCGAGGGGGCGGGCGGGGGAAAGGGTGGAAAAAAGGCGGCGCGCCACAGGCGCGCCGCCTTTGCGGGCAAAGAGCGGCGGCTCCGGAATCAGGAGCGACGGCGACGGACGGACACCCAGGCGAGCGCGCCGAGGCCGGTGAGCGCGGCGAAGGTCGACGGTTCGGGCACGGCGGCGGTCAAGGCGAGCTGGCCGGTGGACTGGTCGAAGCTCCAGAGGCTGTCGCCGCTGGTCCAGAGCCCGGAGCCGTTGTGACTGAAGGTGAGCGCGCCCGCGTCGTCCTGCACGGAGAAGCTGCCGCCGAAGCTCGTGGCGGCGAGCGAGCCGACGTCGACGAGGTTCCATGTGCCGGAGGTTTCGGAGACGCCGGAGAGATCGAGTTTGATGGCGCCGTTGAAATTCGCGGCGCCGGAGCCGAGGACGCGGTTGCTGACGCCTGCGTTGGCGACGGTGAAGAGGAGGCTGCTGGTGGTGTCGAAGGTGAGCACGCCGGCGCTGACGGTGGTGTTGCCGGAGTAGGTGAGGGCGCCGCCGAGGGTCTGGGTGCCCGATCCCTCCTTGGTGAGGGCGAGGGTGCCGGAGCCGTTCTGAATAGCGCCGGAGTAGGAGGCGCTGGAGCTGCCGGAAACGCCGCCGCCGACGAATAGGGTGGCGGACGACGCGGCGAGGCCGTTGCGGATGGTTCCGGCGCTTCCGCCGATGGAGGCCACGGCCTCGGCCTTGCCGTTGAGATCGAAGACGCCGGAGTTGAGAGTGAACGGCTGGTCGTCGTTGATCAGGTTGTTGTTGGCGCCGGAGAGGCGGAGGGTGCCGCCATCAAGCGTGACGCCACGGTCGGCGGCGAGGCCGGAGGTATTGGCGAAGACGACGGTGCCCTGGTTGATTTGCCAGGCGGTGAGATTGTTGTGGCTGGTGCCGTTAGTGGTGAGCGTGCCCGCGCCGGTCTTGGTGATGGTCCGGTTCGCGGCGGAGCCGATGAGGCGGGTGATCGTGATGTCGCCGGTCGTGTTGATGGAGAGGTTGGCGGTGAGGGTGGCGTCCGCGCTGACGGTGGCGGCGGTGGCGCTGGAATTAACGAGCGACGACGTGCCGGTGATCTTGAGCGTTTCGCCAATGGTCTGGCCGTTGAGATCAAGGGTGCCTGCGGTGAGAATGGTAGCGCCGGTGGTGGAGCCGAGGGCGTTGGCGTGGCCGATTTTCAGGGTGCCACCTTCGACTTGAATGCTGCCTGTGTAAGTGGTGCCGCTGTCGCCGTTCAGGGTCATGTTGCCCGAACCCGCCTTGCGGAAGATCGCGTTGGTCGCGGTGGCGGTGGAGTCGTTGACGGTGGTGGTGACGCCGCCCGAGTGGAGGGTGTTGTAGAGCTTGCCGTTCACGACCATGCCGCCGGCGCCGGACAAGTTTACGTAGAGCTGGCGGGCGGTTTGGTCGCCCGAGAGGTAGATGCCGCCGGCGGCGGTGACCTGGCCGGCTCCGGAGACGACGAAATCGCGGTTTCCGAGGTGATTGACGAGGCCGGCGATCTTGAGGTTGTTGGCGCCGTTGAAGGTGATGTTGCTCGCGTTGATCGCGAGGGTGCTTCCGGAGAGGTCTCGGTCGCCGCCCGCGGTGGAGAGGTTGAGTTGCTGGTTGGCGATGATGCCGCGGAGCGAGGCGGTGCCCAGGGCGGCGTCGCCGGAGCCGGAGTTGCCGAGCACGGAGTCGCCGCCGAGGACGAGGTTGGTGCCGGCGACGTTATTGCGCATCATGGCGCGCATGGCGTTCGTGCCAGCGGAGATGGCGTTGGTGGTCTTGCCGTCGCCGGTGTTGGCGCCGGAGAGGATGATGGTGCCGGCGGTGGTGGTGGGAAACAGCCAGTCGCCGTTGAAGGCGATATTGCCGCTGAGGGTGAGACTGCCGGCGCCGCTGGCGAAGGTGATGCTGCGGTCGCCGTTGCCGCCGGAGAGGTTGATGTTGGCGCTGATGGTCTGGGCGTTGGCGCTTTGCTGCGAGATGATCACTTGTCCGGCGCCGGCGCCGCTGCCGAGGGTGAGGGCGTTGCCGCCGAGAGTGAAGGAGCCGGCGCCGGAGGCGAACGCGATGGCGGTGCCGGATGTGGCGAGGGAGACAAGGGAGTTGTTGGCGACGGAGAGATTGGTCGTGCCGGCGAAGGTGAGCGTGTCGCCGGTGGCGGCGGGGGCGACATCGGCCGACCAGTTGGCGGCGGTGCCGGTGTTGCCGTCGGAGCCGCCGCCGTCCCAGGTGTAGGCGGCGCCGAAGGCGGCGGGGACGAGGGGCAGGGAGGCGGCGATGGCGGCCGCGGACAACAGCCGGCGGGAGGCCGACGCGAGGGCAGGCGAGGCGGTGATCATGTGGGGTGGGAGGGGTGGAAACGCTGGAAGGCGCCGGCGGTTTTTATGGGAACTTTCCCCGTCGTGCTTCGAAGCCTTCCGAGGTTTCCGTGGAAACCCGGGGTCCTGCCGGGCGCGTTCCGGGGAAATGTATCTTTAATAAGGATACGAAATAAGGCCCGGCGGATCAATGGGCCTTGAAGACGATCCCGGGGTCGGTGTCGAAGTCCGCCGCGGCGGCGGCGCGGACAAGGCGCACTCCGAAGATCGCGCCGGCGGCGTCGCCGGGCCGGGATGCGACGCGCAGGGTGAACTTGGATTTGCGCCGAGTGAACTCGTGCGGGATGAGGACCACGCGGTCGAAGAAGTCCCCGGGGCGGTTGGCGAGGAGACTTTGCGCGCCGAGGGGCTGGCCGTCGACGAAAAGGTCGAAGACCCGCTCGTGCCACACCCCGCCCCAGCAGGTGAGGACGAGGGCGAGCGGTTCGAGGGCGGAGCCGGCGCGCAACTCGTAGGAGAACCAGCCGCCGTCGCGGGCGAGGCGGCCTTTTCGGCCGGAGAAGTCCTCGATCTCGGAGCCGTCGTGGGCGAAGGCGTGGTCGACCTCGGGTTGCTGATGGCCGGGCGCGACCTGGTCGAGCGTGGCGGCGTCGAGGGTGCGGCGGGTCGCGGCCTCGGCTCGCAAGGCGCTTTCCCGGCTTGTCCATTCGGACGGGGCGATAAGGGGTAAATAGACGGCGTATTGCTCCTCGTAGACGCGATAGAGCGGGATGAACACTAGGTCGGCGGGGCGGACCACGTCCCGGCTGAAAAACTCGAGCGGACGTATTTCCGTCGGGCGCAGGCCGGCGACGGCGTCTTCGGGCGACGACGCGACGAGCACGGGCGGAAAGGCGTCGGTTTTTCCGCGGGCGGCGAGGTGTTCGGAGAAGCGCTGTTTGGCGGGGTTTTCGACGCCGGGTTCGTCGGGGACTAGGGCGGCGAGGAGGACGGGGCCATGGAGCAGGGCCAGGGTCTTGCCGTCCGAGTGCGGGAGCGGTTCGGCGCGCAGGCGCATCGGGAGCCGAAGTTCCAGCGTGTCGCCGTCGCGCCATTCGCGCCTGATCGCCAGGTAGGAGGCGGGGATGGAGCGCGCGGGCAGGGCCTCCCCGTTGAGCGAGAGGGACGGGCGCTCGCACCAGGCGGGGTGGCGAAGCTTGAGGGTGAAGCGGACCGGCGAGGCGCAGGAAACGACGACGCGCACGGTCTCGTCCTCGGGAAAGCGGGTGCGCAACTCGAGCCGGACGCCGTGTTCCGCCCAGTCGAGCGCGGCGGCGAAGTAGAGGTTGAGCCAGAGGGTGTCGCCGCCGTGATAGGCGACGTGTTCGCCGTAGCGCGCGGGATTTTCCAATCCCGTGCCGACGCAGCACCACCAGGAATCGTAGGGCGTGGAGAAGACCTTCACGCCGACGGAGCCAAGGCCGAGGAAGTAGCCGAACTCGCCGGGAGCGCGGCCGATGTTGGCGGCGAGATGGTTGATCAAGGCGCGCTCGACGAAATCCATGCGGGCGGCGTCGGGCTCCCACGCGAATAGGTGGCGTGCGAGCTTGAGGAGATTGTAGGTGTTGCAAGTCTCGCAGGTGTTGGGGGTGAGGCGCCGCGGGAACTGCTCGACGGGGAAGAAGTGCTCGCTCTCGCCGTGGCCGCCCGTGGCGTAGGAACGATGGTTAACGACATGGTCCCAGAAGGATGTGGCGGCGCGGCGGTATTCCGGCCGTCCGGTTAACTCGTATTCGCGGGCGAGGCCGACGACCTTCGGGATCTGGGTGTTGCCGTGGAGGCCGTCGAGGCGGTCCTCGCCAAGGAACATCGGTGCGAGCACGGCCTCGTGGTGAAAGGCGCGGGCGGCGAGCGCGAGATAGCGGTCGTCTCCGGTGTCCGCGGCGAGATCTGCTAGGACCTCGTTCATGCCGCCGTGTTCGCAGCGGAGCATCGTCTGGATCCGATCGGCGGGCAGGCCGGCGAGGGTGTCGGCGAGCCAGTCGGCGACGCCGCGCGAGATCGCGAGGGCCTCGGCGACGCCCGCGAGGCGCGAGGCGTCGCGCAGGCCGGCGAGCAGCTTGTGCAGAGTGTAGAATGGGACCCAGACGCCGTTGAGGGAGAACGGGGTGGCGTCGACGCGGCCGTCGCGCAGGGCGGCGAAGGCGTTTTTGTCGACCGGCAGGACGTAGCCGTCGGCGTTGGCGGCCTGGCAGGCGGCGAGCCCTGAGACGACGCGGAGGACGCGAGGGCGTATCCACTTCGCCCCGACAGAGGCGTGAAGATGGGAAAGTGCGGAGAGATAGTGGCCGAGGCTGTGGCCGGAGATGTCGCGGGATTCCCAGCCGCCGTAGCGCGGGGCGAGCGGTGCGAGGCCGGCCTGGATGCGGAACGGGGCGAGCAGACGATCGGGCTCGACCGCCTCGAGGTGGCGGGCGTGGAGATCCTGGCGTTCCTTGAGCGGGCCGTCGAGCAGGCGCAGGGCGGCGAGGGGAAGCGGGAGAACGTCGACGGCGACGCGGCGAAAGGACGCGGCCTGGTCGTCGGAGGCGGAGCGGGCGGGCATGGGGAGCGAGGGCAGGGCAGGGAAAAAAAGAACGACGGTCCGGGAAGGACCGTCGTCGGGAGGGCGGTGGCGGAGGGGTGGCGGCGTCAGAGGTTGACGCGGTTGTTCAGGCGGGCGTCGTCGTGCTTGAGCATGTCCACGTGGCCGTCGAAGAACACGGCGAGCCATCCCGAGCCGTGGACGGGCTGGTCGGGCAGGTCGGGATACCAGCCCGCGCTTTTGATGGTGGGGTCGATCTCGGCGGGGGTCGTCTTGTCGACCTCGACGACCATCCAGCGGCGCGAAGTGTTGAATGAGGAGGAAAGGCGGGAGAAATTCATGCTGCCGAGGCCGCTCGCCTTGTTGCCGAAGGGGTAGGCGAGGTTTCCCTTGGCGTCCATCACCGTGACGCCGAGCTCGACGCTGGTGGGGAAGGTGCCGGGGGTTCGCCTCGAGGCGAAGGCGGGGCTTTCGAGGATGGGGCAGTAAAGCTTTCCGACGCCGTCGACGGTGACCGCCACGCGTGTGATGTAGCGCCCGAGCTGGTCGATGGACTGGAGGGCGGAACGCGGCTCGGTGCCGGTGCCCGAGTAGTTCATGTAGGAGTTCTGGCCGGTGCCGAGGGCGAAGGAGGCGTTGATGCCGCCCGCGTCGGTGCCCTTGACGTAGAGGCCCGGCATCTTGTCGCGGTTGTCGTTGGCGAAGGCGGCGACGGCTACGCCGATCTGGCGAAGGTTGGAAACCATCGAGGCCTTGGACGCGCTTTGGCGGACCTTGCCGACGGTCGGGATGATGATCGCGGCGAGGATGCCGATGATCGCGATCACGGTGAGCAGCTCGATCAGGGTGAAGCCGCGACGAGATTTGGGCGGGGTGAAAAGCATGTCGTGAGGGGGCTGGGAGACAGGGTAGGGAAGCGGCCGCGGGTGGTAAGCTGCGCGGGAGTTAAACTGGAAACCTGATCCGGCGCCGGCGTCGCGTCCCCGCGGGTTCACGGGGTCGGGCCGTTGGCGATGCCGTTGGCGGGCAGGCCCCAGGAGCCGGGGCTGGCGAGGAGGGCGGCTTCCTCGACGCGGCGGCCGGCGGTCTCGAGCCTGGCGTCGACCAGGGTGTCGCCGCAGATCACGGGCGCGGCGGCGATCTCGTTGACGAGGCTGACGCCGCGGGCTGGGGCGGGCTTGATGGGGCTGGCCATCTCGGCGTGCTCGGGCATGCCGAAACCGAAGAGGATGGGAATGGCGGGAATGGCGCGTTCGCCGAGCTGGGCGGAGAGCCGCACGCGGTGGTTTTCCCCGGCGATGGTGGCGACGGCATGCACGAGGGATCGCGGGCCGTCGCCGACGAGCTCGAGATCGACATCGGAATCGTGGCCGCCGCGCAGGTAGAGGAGCGGTCCGTGGGCGATGTCGCCGCGGGAGCGGCGGACGATGGTCTGGGAACCGATGAGGAAGCCGCGTTCGCAGCCGCGGGCGACGCAGTTTTCGAGCACGGATTTTTGCGGGGACTCGTCGCGGACGCCGATCTCGAAGCCGGCGCGGGTGTTGATGGCGGTGCAGTTGAGCAGGGTGACGCGGCCGGCGTTTCCGTAGGTGCGGAAGCCGTCCTCGACGAGGCTCTTCATATAGCCGGGGGTGATGATGTGGCGGCCGTCGCGGTTGGGATAGACGGACCGGAAGCCGAGGTCGAAGGCGGGGCCTGAGGTGTCGCGCAGCATGTCGTCGGTGGCGCGCATGACCCCCTCGGCGTAGCAGTCCTCGAGGCGGATGTCGCCGCCCTGCTGGATGTAGAAGCAGTGGCCGAAGGCGCGGCTGAAGACGCGGCAGCGGCGAAGGACGGAGCCCGAGCCGAGGACCTGGATTCCGCTCTGTTTCCTGATCGGGACGAGGTTGGGGCCGCCTTTGCCGAGGAGATCGCCGTAGCCGTAGGGGAAGGATCCATACACGTGGAGGGTGGCGTCCTCGAGGGTGGTGCGTTCGCCGGCGAGCGAGAGGGTGTTGCCGCCGCTGCCTTGGTTGGCCCCGACGTGGCGGAGGGAGAGGCCCGAGAGGGTGTTGTCCTTGCCCTCGACGATGAGGCAGCGGACGTAGCCGCCGGGGAGTTTTTTGTAGAGGGCGGTGTCGATCTCGATGACGGTTCCGTCGAAGGAGACGCGATTGTCGTCGCCGCGGAAAACGAACATCGGGACGGGCGGTCGGCCGGGGAGGCCCTTGCGCGCGGCGTGGATCTCGGCGAGCACGGCCTCGGTGAGATAGTCGGACATGCGGTAGACGCCGGGCTTGAGCCGGATCTCCCGGCCGCTTTGGGCGGTCTCGCGCGCGAGCGCGGCGAGGCTGTCGACCTCGATCTCGGCGGCGAAGGCCGGCATGGCGGAGGAGGCGAGGGCGAGGAGCAGGCCGAGGGAACGAAGAACGAGGTTCAACATGGGGAGGGCGGGAAATGGCTGGTTCGACGAGTCGGCCCGGGGCATCGCTTGAACGTCCGGTCCCGGAGGCCGGCGGCGATGGTGGCGCAGCGGGCGGGTCGGGCGTCAGGCCATGCGCCGGGACATTTCGCGGGTGATTCGCCAGAGGAGGGGCTGGCCGGTGGCGAAGCGTTCGAGCTCGTCCGCCATGAAGGCTCCGAGGCGTTCGCATTCGCGGCCGTGCGATCCCGCGATGTGGGGGGTGACGACGACGTTGGGCAGGGTGAAGAGCGGGTCGTCCGCGGCGGGCGGCTCGGGGTGGGTGACGTCGAGGATGGCGGTGAGGTCCGGGCGTTCGCGGAGCGCCTGGACGACGGAGGGCTGGTCGAGGATGACGCCGCGGGCGGTGTTGACGAGGGCGGCGTCGGGTTTCATCGAGCGCACGAGTCGACCGTCGATCAAGCCGATCGTCTCGGGCAGGATCGGGGTATGGACGGAGACGACGTCGCATTCCCGGAAGACCCGCTCGAGCGGGGCGCGCTCCACGCCGAGGGAGGCGGCCTCGGCGTCCGTCAGGTAGGGGCAGTAGACGAGGACGCCGACATCGTAGGCGGAGAGGAGTTCGACGACGCGGCGGGCGATCACCCCGAAGGAAACGAGCCCGATGCGGGCGCGAAAGGCGCCGGGTATGGGCCGGGTGTGGTCGCCCCAGCCCTCGCCGCGACGCGCGAGGTCGGCGCGGCGCCAGAACTGCTTGAGCGCGAGGATTGAGACGGAGACCGTGTATTCGGCTACGGGCACGGCGTTGGCGGCGTAGGCGCTGCAAATGGGTATGCCCGAGTTCCAGAACGCCTCGGTCGTGCAATAGCGGATCGAGCCCGCGGCGTAAAACACGGCGCGGAGGCGGGGCGCCGCGTGCAAGAAATCGGCGTCGAAGACGGGCGCCTTCCAGCCGGAGAAAACAAACTCCGCGTCGACGAGACGATCACGGTGCGAGCGCCAGTTCGCCGGCGTGAGCACCAGGTCCGGGGCGAGGTCGACCCAGGCGGAGATGCGGCGGAGGTCTGCCTGGGCGTAGACGCCGGCGAGCGCCTCGGGGTCCATGGCGAAGAGCCCTCGCGGCCGGGGTTGTCTCGCCGGTGCGGCGGCGACGGGAAACGGGGCGGGAGTGGCGAGAGAGGATGGGGGCGACATGGGCCTGCGGGCGTGATCCTCGCAGACTGGTCGCTTTGGGGATGAGGTAAAAAGGTCCCGCGGTTACAATGGTAACACGGGGCTTTCTGGGCACAGCTGGATTTGTCCGGAGTCGACCTCGCGAAGGGGCGGCCTGCCCCACAGGAATCGCTCGTATTCTTCCGCGATGGCCTCGCCGTAATGGCGGCCACCCCGGCCCAGGGCGCCGGAAAGATGGGGGGTGAGGACGAGGTTGGGCAGGTCGTAGAGCGGCGAATCCTCGGTCGGCGGTTCGGGGGCCGTGACATCGAGAACGGCCTGGAGGTCCGGCCTGCGACGCAGGGTCGCGATCAAGGCGTCCTCGTCGACGAGCTCCCCGCAGGCGGTGTTCACCAAGGTGGCCCCGGGTTTGAGAAGAGAGAGCGCGGCGGCGCCGACCAGGCCGTAGCTTTCCGGGGTGAGGGACGCGTGCAGGGAAACGACGTCCGCGATTTGAAAAAGCGCTTTGAGACGGACGGGGCGCGCGTCGTCGGCCTCTATGGCCGCCGGGGCGACGAACGGATCGTGGACGATCACTTCGAGCCCCAGGGGGCGCAGACGGGCCCGGACCGCGCGTCCGACCTCGCCGTAGCCGACGAGTCCGACGACGGCGCCGTGTTCGCCGGACACGGGGGCGCCGGACGGGAAGCACCGGTGTTCCTTCACGAGGCGGGCCGCGCGCCAGTGTTGTTTCAGGGAGAGCAAGATGACGGCGGCGGCGTAGTCGGCCACGGCCCCGGCCAGGGTGGAGCGTGCGGAGAATACGCGCACCCCGCGGCGCCAGACGGCGGGGGTGACGAGGAGGCGCACCGACCCGGCGGCGTGGAAGACGGCGCGCAGGCGTGGCGTGGCGGCGAGAAACTCCTCGTCCAGAACGGGGGCGCCCCAGCCGGTGAAGAGGATCTCCGTCTCGCGCAGCGCGCGCATGTGGCGCTTCCACGAGGCGCCCGGGATGGGGGTGGGGCGCGGCGCGGAGGCGCGGCGCAGACGGGCGAGAACGGCGTCCGGGTAGATCTCCGCGAAGGCGCGGGGCGCGAGCGCGAAGGCGGCTTTGGGTGGAGAGGCGAGGGCGCGGCGGGCCATGGGAAACCGGGGGCGCCGGCCATGATGCCGTCCAAAATCGGCGTCGGAACCGGTTTGGTGTTTCCACTGGTAACACGGTCGGCATGGTCGGAGGACATGGTTCCCGCTCCGGACCCCGCCCGCCGTCCTTCGCTGCGCGACATCGCCAAGGCGCTTGGCCTTTCCCATGTCGCGGTCTCGCTCGCGCTGCGCGACTCGCCGCGCGTCTCGGAGGGACGGCGCGCCGAGGTGCGGGCGATGGCGGAGCGGCTCGGCTACCGTCCGGATCCGATGCTGGCCTCGCTGGTGGCGTATCGCCAGAGCAAGCGGCCGGCGGGGATCCGCGCGTGCCTGGGCTGGCTCAACCAGTGGGCGCGGCCGGAGGAGCTGCGAAAGCACAAGGAGTTCGACAACTACTGGCTCGGGGCGCGCGAAGCGGCGGAGCGGTTGGGCTACAACCTGGAGGAGTTTCGCTGGCCGGCGGGCAAATCGGGCAAGCGCCTTCAGGCCATCTTGGAGACCCGCGGGGTGCGCGGTCTGTTGATCCCGCCGCATCGGGAGGGGCTTAGCCTTCCCGATTTCGATTGGAGCCGGTTTTCGCTGGTTCGTTTCGGCGCCTCCGTGACGACGCTGCCGGTGCATTCGGTGACGAGCGACCAGAGCCACTGCGCGCGCCTGGTCTACGAGAAGGCGATCGAGTCCGGGTATCGGCGCGTGGGCTACGTCAGCGAGTGCAATTTCGAGCGCAACACGCGCGGCCATTTCCGGGAGGGCTACCTGAACGCGCAGGAGGAAACGACGCCGCGGGGAAGGCGTCTGGACACCTTGCTCCTGTCCAACGATCCCCGGCGGCATCAAAATGAGCTGCTCGTCTGGTTGCAGAAGGAGAAGCCCGACGCGGTCGTGACGTCGTCGCCCTTGCTGCGTTCCCTGATCCACGGCCTGGGGCTGCGGATACCGGACGACCTGGCGGTGGCCACGACCAGCGTGCTGGACGGAAATTTCGACTCCGGGGCGGACCAGAATTCGCCCGAGATAGGCCGCGTCGCGGTGAGCACGCTGGCGAGTCTGGCGTTGGAAAACGAGCGGGGCATCCCTCGTTACCAACGGCGAATTTTGGTCGAGGCCCGCTGGGTGGAGGGGTCGAGCATGCCCCGACGGAAGACGGAGTAGGGCGGCGATCGCGCGGGCGGCGGATGGCGTTGAGTTTCCGGCGTGGGCGGCGCCCGTCCGGTGCGTCGGTTCAGGCGGGCGGGGCGCGCCGAACGAGGCCGACGAGGACGCCCTGGCATTCGAGACCGCGCTCGGGGACGATGTCGGAGTAACGCGGGTTCTCGGGGTGGAGGATGGCGGCGCCCTCGCGGAAGAGGAGGCGTTTGAGCGTGGTGTCGGTCTCGTCGACGAGGGCGGCGACGATGTCGCCGGCGCGGGGTTCGCGTTGCTCGAGAATGGCGAGGTCGCCGTCGCAGATGTGGGCGTCGATCATGGAGTCGCCGCGGACGCGAAGGGCCCAGAGTTTGGCGGCGCGGCGTTCGGGGAGTCCGAAGAAGGCGGGATCGATCTGGACGGTCGCCTCGGCGTGCTGTTCGGCGGCGACGGGCTGGCCGGCGGGGATGCTGCCGAAGACGGGGATGGTGAAGAGCTGGGTTTGGACGAGCCGGGCCTTGAGTCCCCAGGTGCGGCCGTTGATCTGCTCGATCGCGCCTTTTTTGGCGAGGGCGCGGAGATGGTTCATGGCGGCGTTTTGGCTGGCGTAGCCGAACTGGCGCTGGATGTCGCGGGTGCTGGGCGGAATACCGCGATCGGCCTGGGTCGCGCGGATGAAGTCGAGGATGGCCTCTTGTTTTTCGCTGAGCATGGCGTCGGGCTATGTGTTCGAGTGAACACATGCAAGCCTTGGAATCGTCGCGACGGGCAAGCGGCGAAGCGGACGAGGATTGCGTTTGCCGAGACGCTATCCGGGCGGGGGCGCGAACGGCGCGCGAACTCGGGGGCCGCCCGTCCACTGGTGGGGCGGAGAGCCGGGTTTTGCCCGGTCGGCGCCGGCTTCAGCGTTTGGAGTAGGCGTCGCGGAGGGCGGCGACGACCTCGGGGGGGACGAAGTTGGAGATGTCGCCGCCGAGCTTGGCGACCTGTTTCACGAGGTTGGAGCTGGTGTAGCTGTAGGTCTCGCGGGGCATGACGAAGATGGTCTCGATGGCGGGCTCGAGGTGGCGGTTCATGAGCGCCATGTTGAACTCGAACTCGAAGTCGGAGAGGGCGCGGATGCCGCGGATGACGGCGATGGCGTTTTGAGTTTTGGCGAACTCGACGAGCAGGCCGTCGAAGGGGACGGCGGTGACGTTCGGGATGTGCTTCGAGACGGAGCGCACGAGGGCAAGGCGCTGCTCCTGGGTGAAGACGGGGCCCTTGCCGGGGTTGGCGGCGACGCCGACGGTGACCTTGTCGAAGAGGCGCGCGGCGCGCTCCAGCACGTCGAGGTGCCCGAAGGTGATGGGATCGAAGGTGCCGGGATAGATGCAGTGGCGCATGGTGGGCGAGGAGCGGGATCGGGCGGCGGAGGGAAAGGGGCGAGGGAAGCGGGCCGAGGGGAGTTTGGGAACCCCTAATGAAAAGCGCCAAGGGGCGATTGTTTACGGGGGCGGCTTCGGCCGATCGCCTGCGCGGGCGGGCGGAGGCGTCGGTCAATCGCCGACGGAGGGCGCGGGGCGAGGCGGGGCGGGTTGGTGGGCGATCTCGCGGAGGAGGGCTTCGGCGGAGAGGCCGCGGGCGCGGGCGAGGGCGTTGAGGCGCGTGGCCTCGGCGGAAGTCACGGGTGTGAGGCGCGCGGTGCCGTCGCGGTCGGTCCAGCGCAGGTGGACGGTGCGCTGGCGGGAGCTCTTCACGAGGCCGCGAAGGAAATTGTCGTCGTCGATGGATTCGGGGGCGGCCATGGGAACGGGCGGGGGCGGTTTATTTTTTTCCGCGGCGGGGGCGGATCAAGGCGATGAGCCAGAGGAGGGCGAGCGCGCCGGCGAGGGCGGCGAGGAAGGTGGCGAGGCTGGTGGTGGCGCGGAAGCCGACGAGGCGGAAGAGCCAATTGCCGACGAAGGAGCCGAGGATGCCGACGACGAGGTTGCCGACCAGACCGAGCCCGCGGCCGCGGAGGATGAGCGCGGCCATCCAGCCGGCGAGGGCGCCGACCACGAGGAGAATGCAGAGCTGCTCGAAGGTGATGTTCACGGCGGCGTGGGCGGGGCGGCGAGGGGCGGGGGATCGGAGACGGTGGCGAAGAACGGCCGGGTCAGGAGGCGCCGACGCCGGGGAAGGTTTGCCAGAGCTTGAGCGGGATGTCCTCGGGGCGGACGGTGGGCGACTGGCCGGCGGCGACGAGGCTGTCGATCCAGGCTTTGCCGCCGTCGGGGAGCTGGCCGCGGAGGAGGGTGCCGATTTGTTTGCGGCGCTGTTGGAAACAGGCGCGGATGGCGCGCTTCACGGCGGGCGGAAACAGGAGCGGCGCGGGTTTGCGGACGAGGTTGAAGAGGTAGGAGTCGACGTCGGGGCGCGGGTGGAAGCAGTGGCCGGAGACCTTGTGGCCGGGGGCGATGTCGAAGGCGGACTGGATGAAGATCGAGATGGAGCCGAATTGCTTGGTGCCGGGCTTGGCCATGTAGCGCTGGGCGGCCTCGAGCTGGAGCATGAGGACGAGGCGCTCGGGGAGCGGGCCTTCGAGGACGGCGTCCATCCATGGCGTGGAGATGGCGTAGGGAAGATTGGCGACGATCTTGAACGGCTGGTCGGCGGGAATCTTCGCGGTGGGATGGTCCATCGCGTCGGCCTCGAGGAGATGGAGGCGGCCGGGGTGGATCGGGGCGACCTCTTCGACGAGGTAACGGGCGAGCATGGCGTCGCGTTCGACGGCCCAGACCTCGGCGCCGGCCTCGAGGAGGGTGCGGGTGAGGGTGCCGAGGCCGGGGCCGACCTCGACGACGCGGTCGCCGGGGGCGACCTGGGCGAGCTCGAGGGACTTGCGGACGATGTTGCCGTCGATGAGGAAATTTTGCCCCAAGGCGTGCTTCGGGTGGACGCCGAGCTTGGAGAGGATCTCGCGGGTTTCGGAGAGAGTTAAAGGCATCGGATGGGAACCGCTAAAGGGCGCTAAAGAACGCTAAAAGAAGAGCCGCTGGCTGAGGTTGATTAGCGAGCGTTAGCGAAATTTAGCGGTTTCAACTTCAAGTGCGGTGGAAGTCGGTGAGGAGGGATGTGGGGGATCAGTGGACGCGGTCGAAGGCGTCGCCGGTTGTGGCGATCTCGCCGCAATACATGCAGCGACCGAAGGCGCGGGTGACGACACGGCCGCATTTGTGGCAGTTGGGCGCGGGGGTGCTGCGTCGGACGCGGCCGTCGAGGTGGCCGTCCTTGAGGTCGGTGAGATTCACCCAGTCGCGCAGTTCCTCCTCGGTGTAGCCGTGGCGATCCTTGAGCAGTTCCCAGAGGGCGTTGGTGACGAGCGCAAGACGGCTGAATCGGGTTTCGAGCTCGGTGATGCGCTGTTCCAGCCCGGAGACCTGGGCGCCGACGCGCTCCGGCGGCAGGGTGCGGCGTTGGTGCTCGGAGTCGTTGAAGGCGGAGAAAACGTCCATGGGGGTCAGGCGCGGTGGAAGTCGGCGAGGAGGGCGGCGGGGTCGGGGGCCTTCATGAGGGCCTCGCCGCAGAGGATGGCGTGGGCGCCGCAGGCGCGGACGCGGGCGGCGTCGGCGGCGGTGAAGATGCCGCTTTCGCTGATCGCGGTGACGTGCGCGGGGAACTTGGGGATGAGGCGCTCGCTCAGGCCGAGGTCGCACTTGAAGATGGCGAGGTCGCGGTTGTTGACGCCGATGATGCGCGCCTCGTGGGCGAGGGCGCGGTCGAGCTCGGCCTCGTTGTGGATCTCGAAAAGGGCGTCGAGGCCGGCGGCGCGGGCGGCGTCGTGGAGGACGCGGATGTCGGCGTCGTCGAGGGCGCGGACGATGATGAGGATGGCGCTGGCGCCGGCCTGGCGGGCCTCGAGGACCTGGATCGGGTGGACCATGAAGTCCTTGCGGATACAGGGCTTGGCCGGGGCGTGGGCGCGGAAGTGTGCGGTGACGGATTCGAGGTCGGCGAGGGTGCCGCCGAAGTATTTCTCGTCGGTGAGGATGGAGAGGGCGTCGGCGCCGGCGGTTTGGTAGCGGCGGGCCTGGTCGAGGGCGGGGACGCCGGCCTTGATGTCGCCTGCGGAGGGGGAGCGGCGTTTGATCTCGGCGATCACGGCGAGGGAGCCGTCGGCGCGGCGCAGGGCGGAGGCGAAGGAGGGCGGGCGCGGCAGGCGGGCGTCGAGCGCGGCGAGTTCCTCCAGCGAAACGGCGCGGGCGCGGGCGGCGACTTCGAGGCGCTTGTGCGCCATGATCTCGGTGAGTTTGTCGGACATTGTCGTAGGGGAATGGCCGCAAAGAGGCGGGGAAGGCGCAAGAACCAAGCCCGGTGCCGGGGCGGAAGTTCTTGGCCACGAAAGGCGCGGAAGACGCAAAAGGGCGGCGCGGGTTTGTGCGTTTTGAGCTTTTGGCGGCCGAGTGGCTCGTGACGGGTGTTTCTTAAACGCCGAAGGACGCGGCGACGTCGCGGGCGGCGCGCTCGGGGACGCCGGCCTCGGCGGCGAGGGCGGGCCAATGGCGGAGGGCGGCGGCGACCTCGTCGATCAGGGCGAGGGCGCGTTTGCGGTCGAGGCCTTCGCCCTCGGCGAGTTTGCGCAGGTGGGCGGGGCCGGCGGCGTGGCGTTCGCCGCAGACGGCCATGCCGCGCTCGGGGAGCTGTCGCGGGCTGAGCGGGGTGAGATCGTAGGCGGGGCCGAGGGTCCAGGCGCGGTCGCGGTAGAGAAAACCGTGGTTCTTGCCGTGGTCGTCGCGGTTGCCGGCGAGGACGTTGAAGACGGCACGGCGGTAGGCGCGCCAGACCTCGCGTTCGTCGCGGGTGAGCTGGCGGGCGGCGCGGAGGAAGGTTTGGTAATCGAGATCGCCGGCGCTCATGTGGAGGAGGGCGGCGAGCGTGTGGTGGTGGACGCGACGATGCGTGCCGTCGGGGGTGCTTTCGCGGTCGAAGCGGCGCACGGCGAAGTGCCGGCGTGGGTGGCCGTCGGCGTCGGTCGTGACGAGGAGGCGGGTGGGCGGGACCTCGATGCCGGCGGCGCGGGCGAGACGGGCGAAGGACTCCTCGAGCGCGCCGAGCAGGGGGACGGGGCCGAGGTCGAACTTGACCAGCCAAGGCGTGTATCCAGACGGTGGATTCGGGCCGAACCAGGGCGGAGCGGAGGAGGCGGTGTCGGCGGCGGAGTTGTGGTTGTGGTCGGGGGCGAGGTGGACGAGCGCCTTCGGGCGGGCGCCGCCGGCGGAGGAGCCGGCGCGGGCGAGGACGGCGAGGTCGATCTCGCCTCCGCGCTCGGCCTCGGCGGCGGCGGCGCAGAGCGTGGCGAGGTCGAGCTCGGCCGGAGCGGGGATGTCGAGGGCGGGCGTGTAGCGCAGGGCGCCCATGGCGCGTTCGCCGACGTAGGCGAGCATGCGGAGGGGCGTGACGGCGTGCTCGGGGATGCCTTGGCGGCGGAACCATTCGAGCATGACGCGCCGGCCCCAGGCATCGGGCAGCGAGTCCTCGAACAGGCCGGGCAGGCGCAGGCCGGGCGGCGTGTCGCGGGTTTTCAGACCCGGGCCGAGCGGGAGGCGGAAGGGCGAGAGCTCGTGGCGGTTGGCGATGAAGGCGGGCGAGTATTCGAAGAACACGGCGCCGCGCGCCTCGGCGAGTTCGCCGACGAGCAAGTCTTCGTAGTGGACGGCGATGCGGCTCATGTGGCGGAGGGCGAGGGCGAGGATCCGGCGGAGCGCGGCGCGGGGGATGCGGCAGCGCGACGGCGGCCGCGGCGGCGCTCGGGGCGGGTGATTTCGTCGAGCGTGAGGTTGGCGAGGTCTTCGCCGCGGCCGATGCGGTCGAACTCGTCGAGGAGATCGAGCACCTCGAGGACTTTCAGCAGGCGCAGGAGCGAGATCTGGCCGCTGCGTTCGAAGAGGACGTAGGTGGCGGGTTTTAGGCCGGCGCGCTCGGCCATTTCGGCCTGCGTCCACCCGCGGCGCAGGCGGCGCTGCCGCAGGCGACCGGCCAGCTCGCGGGCTAGCTCGGAGTGGGTTTTAAGCGATAGCATATTATCGTTAAAATGGATATATGGGTAATAGGCGATAACATATTAATGATATGGTCGCCTGCCAGGTGCGCGGGAGATTGGGTTGTGTTTTGCCCGGCGCTTTGCGCGGATGGGCGGCATGAGCCAAGCCATAGACGAATTGCGCGCGACCATCGCCCGGCTGCGGGCCCCGGGCGGCTGCCCTTGGGACATCGAGCAGACGCATCAATCGTTGGTGCGTTGTCTGATCGACGAGGTAAGCGAGCTGATCGACACGATCGACCGCGAGGACTACCCGCACATGCGCGAGGAGCTGGGCGACGTGTTGATCCAGGTGGTGTTTCACGCGCAGATCGCGGAGGAGCGCGGGAAGTTCGATCTCGATGCGGTGGCGCGCGAGGTGAACGAGAAGCTGATCCGGCGGCATCCGCACGTGTTTGGCGACGGCGCGAAGCTCGGCACGGCGGGCGACGTGATCGTGAAGTGGGAGCAGATCAAGGCGCAGGAAAAGAAGAACGGTCCGGCGCAGTCGGGCGTGTTCAAGGAGCAGCCGCCGCGTCTGCCGGCGACGATGCTGGCCGAGGCGGTGTGGAAGCAGATCGAGAAGAAATCGCTGCCGGCCGAGGGCGCGGCGGACGTGGCGAAGATCCGCGCGTTGGGCGCGGAGCTGGATGACGCGAAGCTCGGGCGCGTGTTGTTCGAGCTTTGTGCGGCGGCGCGGGCGAATGGACTCGATCCGGAGGGGGCGCTGCGGCGCGAGAGCGACCGCGTGATGCGCGCGGTCGAGGCGAAGGTGGCGTCGGCGGCGGGCACGCCGGCGGGCTGCGAGATTTGACGCGCCTCGGACAACGCAGATGGACGCGGTTGAAGGAGCCTCGAGGGCGGATGAAGCGCTGAACAAGGAATGGTGGGCGCCCTTCGCGGACTATCTCGTGCTGGAGCGGCGTTACTCGGCGTATACGCTGCGCAATTACCGGCAGGCTTTTGAGGATTTTATCCGCTGGCGGCGCGAGTCTCTGGGGGAGGGAAGCGAGGGGCGGGAGTTTGCCGGGCTCACGCCGCGGGTGATGCGCGATTTCGTGATCGAGGCGCAGTCGCGTTTCGGGCGTCGCACGCTGCACAATCACGCGTCGGGGTTGCGGGCGTTTTTCAAATACTGGATGCGGCAGGGAAAGGTGCAGAAGAATCCGCTGGTCGGGCTGGCGCTGCCGAAGCTGGAGAAGCGTCTGCCGCAGTTTCTGACCGAGAAGCAGATGAAGGAGCTGTTGGACGGGCCGCAGCGGTTGGTGGAGAACGGGACGGAGTCGCATTTCGTGGCGTGGCGCGACCGGCTCGCGATGGAGCTGCTCTACGGGGCCGGGCTGCGTGTGAGCGAGCTTACGGGTTTGAACTACGGGCACGTCGAGGCGGACGGCACGATCGCGCGGGTGTTGGGCAAAGGAAAGAAGGAGCGGCTGTGTCCGCTGGGAAAGGTGGCGGCGGGCGTGCTGGCGAAGTGGCGACGGGAGTTCGCGCGCGAGACCGGGCCGGAGGCGCCGGTGCTGGTGGACGCGAAGCACGGACGGATGAGCGACCGCGCGGTGCAGCTGATGTTGAAGCGTTATCTGGCGCTGGCGGGACTGCCGCTCGATCTGACGCCGCACAAGCTGCGGCACAGCTACGCGACGCACCTGCTCAACGCGGGCGCGGATCTACGGCTCGTGCAGGAGCTGCTCGGTCATGCTTCTTTGAATACGACGCAGGTCTACACCCACGTGACCGTGGCGCGGCTGCGCGAGGTGTATAACAAGGCGCACCCGCGGGCGTGAGGAAGAAGACGGAAGGGGAAACCGCTAAAGAGCGCTAAAGGACGCTAAAATCGGAACGGTAGGCGGGCCGACGGCGTTCGGTTCGTTTAGCGGTCTTTAGAGAGATTTAGCGGTTCAAAAAATCAGAGGCCGGCGATGGCGGCGGTGACGACCTCGCAGGCGCGGTCGATGGCGGGGCCCTCGTGGGCGGAGCTGAGGAACCAGGCTTCGTAGGCGCTGGGCGGGAGGTAGACGCCGCCTTCGAGGCAGGCGTGGAAGAAGCGTTTGAAGAGCGCGGAGTCGGAGCTCATCGCCGAGGGAAGGTCGCGGACCGTCTGCGGCGTGAAGAAGAGGCTGAACATCGAGCCGCACTGCGGGGCCTGGAGCGCGATGCCTTTGGCCTTCGCGGCGGCGAGGGCGGCGGTGGTGAGCTGGCGGCCGAGGGCGTCGAGGCGCGGGTAGGGCTGGAGCTCGTCGAGGAGGCGGAGCTGGGCGATGCCGGCGGCCATGGCGAGCGGGTTGCCGGAGAGCGTGCCCGCCTGATACACCGGGCCGAGCGGGGCGAGGTGGTCCATGATGTCGGCGCGGCCGCCGAATGCGCCGACGGGCAGGCCGCCGCCGATGATTTTGCCGAGGCAGGTGAGGTCGGGGACGATGTTTTCGAGCTCCTGCACGCCGCCGCGCGAAAGGCGGAAGCCGGTCATGACCTCGTCGAAGATGAGGACGGCGCCGTGCTTTTGGGTGACGGCGCGGACGTGCTGGAGATAGCCGGGCTCGGCGCGGATGAAGCCGACGTTGCCGATGTAGGGCTCGAGAATGACGGCGGCGATCTGGCCGGGGTTGGCGGCGAAGGCGGCGTCGAGGGCGGCGGGATCGTTGAAGGGGAGGACGACGGTCTCGCGGGCGAAGGCGGCGGGCACGCCGGCGCTGTCGGGGTGGCCGTGGGTGAGGGCGCCGGAGCCGGCGGAGACGAGGAGCGAGTCGGAGTGGCCGTGGTAGCAGCCGGCGAACTTGATGATCTTGTCGCGTCCGGTGAAACCGCGGGCGAGGCGGATGGCGGACATGGTGGCTTCGGTGCCGCTGGAGCACATGCGGACCTTCTGGATCGAGGGGAAGAAGGTGACGATGAGCTCGGCCATCTCGACCTCGTAGGGATTGGGCGTGCCGAAGGAGGTGCCGCGCGCGAGGGCGTCGGCGATGGCTTCGCGGATGCGCGGGTGGTTGTGACCGTGGATGGCGGGACCCCAGGTGCAGACGAAGTCGATGAGCTCGCGGCCGTCGGCGGTGGTGAGCGTGGCGCCTTGGGCGGAGCGCGTGAAGAAAGGCGCGCCGCCGACGGAGCGGAAGGCGCGGACCGGGGAGTTCACGCCGCCGGGGATGAGGCGCTGGGCGCGGGCGAAGAGATCGGAGGAGACGGAGGAAGACATGGGAAACCGCTAAAAGGCGCTAAGGGACGCTAAAAATCAGAACTTCGGGCGAGTGTTTACGAGGCGTTGCCACTCGATGTTGGGAAACGCCGCGAAATTGATGAGGTAACCGACTGGTTTGCGCGTGACGCGGAGATAGTTCAGAACCTGTGCTCGGTGTTCATCGGCGAGAGCGGAAACGGCCTTTAATTCGACGATGAGTTCATTGGCCACGATGAGATCGGGGCGGAGGCGCTTCTGGAGCGGACGGTCTTTGTAGAAAACGGCGAGTTCGGCTTGAGCGACGAATGAAAAGCCGCGGTCAGTCAGTTCACGCTCGAAAGCCTCCTGATAGATTTCCTCCGAGAGGCCGCCTCCAAGTTCGTTATAGACCGCCATCGCGGCGCCGATGAGGTCGTAGCCAAGTTGAGCAAAGGGTTGGTCGGATGAATTCATGAAAAAGGAACCGCTAAAACTCGCTAAAGAACGATAAAGCAAACCCTTGGACTGATTCTGATTTAGCGAGGTTTAGCGAAATTTAGCGGTTGGAACGCTCACCCGACGTATTTTTGGACGATGGGGATGCGGCGGCCGACGCCGAAGGCGAGGGGGGTGATTTTGAGGCCGGGGGCGGCTTGCTTTCGTTTGTATTCGTTCAGATCCACCTTGCGGCAGATGTCGCGGACCATCGCGGGGTCGAAACCGTCGGCGATGAGGTCGGCGCGGGCTTTTCCCTGCTCGATGTAGGCGTGGAGAAGCGCGTCGAGCACCTCGTAGGGCGGGAGACTGTCTTGGTCGACCTGGCCGGGGCGGAGTTCGGCGCTGGGCGGTTTTTCGATGGTGTTGCGCGGGATGATGTCGCGGCCGGCCTGCTCGTTGATCCAGCGGCAGAGGGCGTAGACCTGCGTCTTGAAGAGGTCGCTGATCACGGCGAGACCACCGCACATGTCGCCGTAGAGCGTGCAGTAGCCGACCGCGACTTCGCTCTTGTTGCCGGTGGTGAGCAGGAGCGAACCGAACTTGTTCGAGAGCGCCATCATCAGGACGCCACGGGTGCGGGCTTGCAGGTTTTCCTCGGTGACGTCGGGGGCGCGGCCGGCGAAGACCGGGCCGAGGGCGCGCTCGGCGGACGCGACGGTGTCGGCGATGGCGATGGTCTCGAAACGGATGCCGAGGTTTTCCGCGAGGATGCGGGCGTCGTCCTTCGAATGTTCGCTGGAGATCGCGGAGGGCAGCGAGACGCCGATCACGTTGTCCGGGCCGAAGGCGGCCACGGCGAGCTCGGCCACGAGCGCGGAATCGATGCCGCCGGAGAGCGCGATCAGGGCGCGGGTGAAACCGCTCTTGTGCGCGTAGTCGCGCAGGCCGAGGACGAGGGCGGCGTGGATGTCGGCGAGCGCGGACGAGGAGGGATTATGTGCTATGTTGGATGGATGATGGGCAAACGCGGCGGTGGCGGCGGAGAGGTCGACGACGCGGCGCTCCTCGGCGAAGGCGGCGAAGCGCGCGATCAGATCGCCGGTGGGCGAGACGACGAGGGAACGGCCGTCAAAGATGAGCTCGTCGTTGCCGCCGATGGCGTTGCAGTAGACGACGGGCACGGCGAGGTCTCGGGCGAGCTCGGTGACGATACGTTCGCGCAGGCCCGATTTGCCGGCATACCAAGGGCTGGCGGAGAGGTTGAGGAGAAGGTCGATGCGTTCGGCTTTGAGCGCGGCGACGGGATCGAAGCGGTGCAGGCGGGTGTCGCCGGGGGATTCGTTGGCCCAGATGTCCTCGCAAATGGTGACGCCGAGGCGCTTGCCGGCGTGGACGATGACGGTGGGCGCGGGGGCGGGCTCGAAGTAGCGGTCCTCGTCGAACACGTCGTAGGTCGGGAGCAGGCACTTTTTCGCGAGCTGTTGGACGCGGCCGTGGTGGCAGAAGGCGGCGGCGTTGAAGGCGCGGCGGCCTTCCTCGTGCGGGTTCGCGACCACGGTGCCGACGAGGAGCGGGATTTCGCCGGTGGCGGCGGCGAGCTCGGCGGTGGCGTTCTCCACGTCCTGCACGAAGCGGCTGCGCAGCAAGAGGTCGCGCGGCGGGTAGCCGCAGATCGCGAGCTCGGGGGTGACGACCAGCTCGGCTCCGGCGGCGACGAGTTCGTGGTAGGCGGCGAGGAGGCGGCGGAGGTTGCCGGCGAGGTCTCCGACGGTGGGATTGAGCTGGGCGAGGCCGATGCGCATGGGCGTGAAGAGCGGAAGGTTGGCTCTCGTCCTGCGTCTGACAACTCGCAAGCCTGCCTCCGACCATGCCTGAAAACGCGTTTGTCTCCGCCGCCGTCTCCGGCTCCGCCGCTCCGCTCATCCTCGCCTCGGCCTCGCCGCGGCGGCGCGAATTGCTGGCGGCGCTGGGCGCGCGGTTCGAGGTGGTGGTGGCGAACGTGACCGAGCACGAGGATCCGGCGCTCGATCCGCGGGTGATGGTGGCGCGCAACTCGGCGCTGAAGGCCGACGCGGTGGCGGCGCTGCGACCCGACGCCTGGGTGCTGGGCGCGGACACGACGGTGTTCATCGACGGCCACGCCTTGAACAAACCGGCCGACCTCGACGCGGCGCGGGCGATGTTGCGGCGGCTGAGCGGGCGCACGCACACGGTGTTCACCGGGGTGGCCTTGCGACACGCGGCGCGCGGGGTGCGGGAGGATTTCGGCGTGGCGAGCGAGGTGGAGTTTCGCCGGTTGGCGGACGTGGATATCGATGCCTATTTGCAACGCGTCCATGTGCTCGACAAGGCCGGGGCTTACGCGATCCAGGAGCACGGCGAGATGATCGTGGCGACGCGGCGCGGGTCGCTGAGCAACATCATCGGGCTGCCGCAGGACGAGGTGAGAGAACTTTTGACCCGCCACGGGGTCCTGCGCTGATTGCCGGCCCGCCGAATCGCCGCATGTCCGCCCTCGCTCCCGTCTCCCGCCGCCCCGCGCCGCCGCCTTTGCCGCGGCGGCGGGCGCATGCCTTGGAGGAGAAGAGTCCGGAGTGGAAAGCGGGTGTCGTCGGCACGGTGTTCGCGCACGTCGTCTTGCTGCTTCTCGTGCGTGCCCTGCCCAAGGACTGGCCGGGAGCCGGCTCCGCGGTCACGGCGCCGGATCCGAACCGAAGTTTCGAGATCGAACTCAGCCCCGATCTTTTCGCGACGAAGTCGCCGCCGCTCGCGCCGCCTCGTTTCGTCGAAGTGAACCCGGCCGCGCCGGATAACGCGCCGGACAAGACACCATTCATCGGCGCGCAGAATCAGCAAGTCGCCCAGCCGGTTCCGAGTCCGGAGGAAGCGAGCGACACGCCGAAGGTCGACGGAGAGGGAAAACAGAACTCCACCGCGATCGTGAGCGGCGTCGGGCAGGTGCCGGAACCGGCGCGGGCCTCGGAAATCCTCGAGCGGTTTTTCACGCCGAAGCATGCGGACGAGGCGAAGGATGATCCCTCGGCCAAGCCATCCGCGGAGCAGGCGGCGCGGGCGGTGAACGCTCCTCCCGGCGGCGAACAGGTGCTGGGCGAGGCGGACGGCGGGATCGGCTCGACCGTGACCAGACTTCCGCCGGTGGAGGGCGCCGAGACCGGTCCGGAGGCCAGGGCGGGCAGCGCGACCGGCAAGGCCGCCACGGGGGGCTATTTCGCCGGCACGCCGCGGATCGATCGCGACCGTCCGATGAATCGTCCCCGCTTGGCCGAGACGGTCAACGCGCGCCAGGCGCCGACGATCAAAAATCAGTTTGGCTCAAAAAACATCGGCGCGGTCGCCTACAACGCGAAGTGGAGCGCCTATGGGGAGTATATGCAGCGGTTGATCGACGCCGTGCAGGCCCAGTGGGAGCGGCTCATCTTGCGCAGCTCGGTCTACCCGACCTCGGGCGCGCTCGTGAAAGTCGAGTTCCGGATCGACGCGAAAGGCGAGATCTCGGAGATCCTGCGCGTGCAAGGGTCGGGCGGCGAAATCGCGCAGCGCCTTTGTGTGAGCGCCATCACGGAGCGGGCGCCCTACGGCGAGTGGACCGAGGACATGATCGCGGTGCTGGGCAAAGAGCAGGAAATCACCTTCACTTTCTATTACCAATGAGCGACGCGACGAAGAACGAGATGGAACTGCCCCTGCACGAAGGCGTGACCGTGCTGACGCGTGCGCCGGGTGGTCTGGTCGCTTTCGACAAGCCGGCGGGCGTGCTCTCGCATCCGAACATGAAGAGCGAGCAGCCGCGCGCGCTGCTGATCTGCGACTACTCGATCGAGGGCGAGTTCTTCCGCTGGACCGACGCCTCGGGCGCGGGGCGCACGATGTGGCTGCTCAACCGGCTCGATTCGCACACCTCGGGCGTGATCCTCGGCGTGCTGGACAACACCGAGCTGGCGACGCGGATCCGGGCGCTGTTTCGCGAGAAACACATCCGCAAGGTCTACCACGCGCTGGTATTCGGAAAGACCTCGCACCCCACCGCGGTGTGGAAGGACCGGCTTGCGATCGAGAAGCGCGGCGGCCAGGTGCGCACGAAGGCGGGCGAGGGCATCCCGAGCGAGTGCGAGATGAAGGTCCTGCGGCAGCGGCGCGATCCGTCGATGGCGCTGACCTTGATCGAGCTCACGCCGCGGACCGGACGCAGCCATCAGCTGCGCGTGCAGTGCGCGCACCGGCGACTGCCGATCGTGGGCGACGCGACCTACGGCGATTTCGGGGCGAACCGCGCGCTGGCCAAGGCGACCGGGGTGAAGCGGCTCTGCCTGCATTCGCACGAGACGCGTTTCGACTACGAGTTCGAGGGGCGCGCGGTGAAGTTCGTCGCGACGGCGCCGACGCCGGCGGAGTTTTTGAAGCTGCTGTGAGCGGCGAAGCGGGGGGCGGCGCGTTATCGATGCAGGCCCGACCGCCGGCCGGGTCTGCCCGACCGGCGGTCGGGCCTACATGAAGGCCGCCGCGGCCAGCACGGTCCGGGCGTGGAGGCGGGCGGTGTGTTCGCGGTCGCGGTTGTAGCCGCCACCGTAGAGCAGGACCGTGGGGACGCCGCGGCGGCGGAACACCTCGTCTCGGACGAAGGCGTCGCGCGCGGCCATGTCGGCGTCGGTGAGCCTCATCTGGCCGAAACGGTCGTGCTCGTGCGGATCGGCGCCGCCGATCCAGAAGGCGAGTTCTGGGCGGTGTTCGTGGAGCGCGGCCGGTAGGGTGGCTTCGAGTTGTTCGAGGTAATCGGCGCCGGCGACCCAACGGGGCAGGGGAACGTCGAGGGAGCCGGGCGGCTTGATCGAGGGATAGTTACGCCCGACGTGGATCGAGTAGGTGAAGACGCGGGCGTCGCCGGCGAAGAGCGCGGCGGTGCCGTCGCCGTGGTGGGCGTCGGTATCGATGACGAGGATACGCAGGCCGGGGGCGCGGGCGTGGGTGGCGCGGATGGCGACGGCGACGTCGTTGAGCACGCAGTAGCCGAGGCCGCGGTCGGCGTGGGCGTGGTGGGTGCCGCCGGCGAGATTGGCGGCGAGGCCGTCGGCAAGGGCGGCTTCGGCGGCGAGGAGCGTGCCGCCGGTCTCGAGACGGGAGCGGGCGAGCAGAGCCTCGCCGGCGGGAAGACCGAGTTTCAAGGCTTCGAGCGGGCTGAGTTCGCCGCTGCGGATTTTCTCCAGATAGGCGTCGGTGTGGACGCGACGCAGGTCCTCGAACGGAACGGGCGCGGCGTCGAGGATACGCAGTTCGGCGGGCGCGTCGGCGCGGATCATCGCCTCTGCGCGCCAGAACTTGTCCATCGGGAAGGGATGGCTTTCCGGCAGGGGGAAATAGTAGTCGCGGTGGTAGAAGCAGCGCACGGGCGTCGCGCGAGAATCACCAGATCCAGACGAGGTCGTCGGGCTGGCCGCTGTTGGCCTCGACGGGTTGGCCGCCGTCGTCTTTGCCGTCGGCGTGGACGCTCCAGACGCGTGGCGTGTCGTTGAGCGAAAGACGAAGGGGCGCGTCCGAGAACGGATCGGCCGGCGCGCTTGGCTGAATGCCGGCGGCGACGAGCTCGTTCCATTCCGCGGGGCGGCCGTGGATGCGCCAGGCGAGCAGGCCGCAGACGGCGGCGCGCTGGGCTTCGCGACGAAAGGCGGATGCAGTCAGAATTTCCCAAGGGGGAGTCATGTAGATGGCGAGGAGTTTGCCGACGGGATTGGGGGTCGATTCCATCGCGACGCGGGCGCGGATCGTCAGCTCCAGGGTGTCGGGCGCGTCGCCGCTGGTGTAGTCGTAGAAGGCGCCTAGCTCGTCGCGGTAGGCGGAGAGGGTTTTCGCGGTGGTTTCTCCATAAAGTCCGCGGGGAAAACGTGAGGAGGCGGCGAAAGCCGCGAGATATGGGCGGAGGTCGGCCTCGTAGGCGGCGAGGGTGGCCTCGCGGTCGAGGAGCGTATGCGTGGTGAGTCCGAGGCCGACCTGGCCCGGCTCGACGCTCTCCGGCTCGGCCATGCCGAGGCTGCCGACCGCGGAGAGGAGACGCTCCGGATCGTCGGTTTGCGGCAGCCGGTCGACGACGACGCGATAGACGTGCAGGTATTCGCCGACGAAGGAGCGGCCGAGGGCGATCGGGATCAGTCGTTCGTCCGCCTGAAGCTCGGTCAGCAGCGAGTGGGCGTCGGCCGGGGCGAGAAGCGGGGAGCGGGCCAGGGCGTGGGCGCCGTCGAGCGCGCATTGCCAGACGCTGGTCGCGTGGATGAGTGGCAGGATGCCTTCCTCGGCGCGCAAGGTCGCTCGTGCCTGGGCGAGGTTTTGACGGACCAGCGAGATCGCCCCGGGCATGTCTCCGAGCGAAATCGCGCGGCGGGCGAGGACGCCGCGCAGGGTGGCGAGTCGCCGCAGCGATTGGTGATCGGGAAACGGCGTTTCGGGGCCGTGAATCGGCGGAAGGAGGATCGTTTCTCCCGGACCCAGCTCGAAGCGTTTGAGCAGGGCGAGCGCGTCGTTCGCCTCCGGCGTCGCGATCTCGGGCGGTGGTGAATCGGCGGATTCGCGGGCGATCAACGGCTCTTCCCCCTCGATGCGGGCGAGCGCGAGGCCGACTTGATCGAAGTTCGCGCGCCAGCGAGGGAGAACGTCGACGCCGGCCGGCTGTGCCGGAGCGGCGAGGGAGGGAAGGCGAGGCGGTGCCGCGGGTTCGCGGGAAGGGGTCGTGGCGCAGCCGGACAGGAGAAGCAGCAGCATGGCGCCGGCCGAAACGGAGCAAAGGCCGGGCCGGCGGAAAACGGGGTAGGGCGGGGGCACGGGCGGGACATTAGGCCGCGAGGGCGGGGAAGAAAGGCCGCGTTCGATATTTTTGCCGCGGGGGCTCCACGCTTGCGCCGCGCGCGCTCTGGCGTGCAATTCGCTTCACGTCGCGCCGATGACTCCCGTCGTTTCGCCTCCCGCCGCCAGCGCCTCCCGTGTCCCGGGGACGCGGAGGCTGCGCGGGCCGCGCCTGATGGAGCTCGGGCTGGCGGGTTGGACCGCGGCGGTCTTTGTTTTCCTTTATCTGCCGATCCTCGTTCTGGTCGCCTATTCGTTCAACACGTCGAAGCTCAATGTCGTATGGGAAGGCTTCACGGTTCGCTGGTATGGGGAGCTTTTCCGGCACACGCCGCTCATCCGGGCCTTGAAGAACAGCCTCGGGATCGCCGCGGCCGCGACGACCCTGAGCGTCGTTATCGGCACGACGGGGGCCTGGCTGCTGCACCGATATCGCTACCGCTTCGCGCGGGCGATGAACGCGGTGATCTGCGTGCCGATGGTGATGCCGGAGATCGTGATGGGCATCAGCCTGCTGGTGTTTTTCGCGGTGGCGGGAATCGAGGCGGGGCATCTCACGGTGATCCTGGCGCACACGACCTTTTGCTTCCCCTTCGTGCTCGTCGCGGTGCAGGCGCGCCTTCAAGGGATGGATCCCGCGCTGGAGGAGGCGGCGCTGGACCTCGGCGCGACGCCGGCCCGCGCCTTCTGGCTCGTGATCCTTCCCTGCCTGCGGCCGGCGGTGATCTCGGGCGCGCTCATGGCGTTCACGCTCTCGATGGACGAGCTCATCATCACCGTGTTCACCGCCGGGCCCGATTCGCGCACGCTGCCGATGCAGGTCTACGGCATGGCCAAGGTCGGCCTGAACCCGATGCTCAACGCGCTCTCCGCCCTCTTCATCGCGACCACGATCGCCTTCGTGCTCTTCACGGAGCGCCTGCGTCGTCCGGCCTCGCGCTGACGCCCGGTTTTCCCGATTCCCATGAAAACGCTCCGCACCCTCCTCGCCCTCGGCCTGGCCGCGCTTTGCGCGGCGGCGGCCGTCGGGGCCCCCTCCGCGTCCAAGAAGAAAAAAGGCGAGCTCAACCTCTTCGCCTGGTCGGAATACATCCCCCAGGCGGTGCTGGACGGCTTCACCGAAGAGACGGGGATCAAGGTCAACTACGAGACCTACGCCTCCGGCGAGGAGATGCTCGCGAAGCTCTCCGCCGGCCGCGCGCGCTACGACCTCATCCAGCCGCCGGACTACATCGCCGAGGCGATGATCAAGGCCGGGCAGCTTCTCCCGATCGAGCGCGCCAAGCTCGCCAACTACGGCAACCTGCTTCCCGAGTATCTCGGCATGCCCCATGATCCGGAGCAGCAATACACGGTGCCCTACATGATCGGCACCGTCGGCATCGTGGTGAACACCGAGAAGGTGAAGGAGCCGGTCAAGGGCTACGCCGATCTCTTCTCCGCCAAGCATGCCGGCCGCATCGTCGCGCTCGACGACGGCCGCGAGCTCGCCACCGGGGCGCTTTACGTGGTCGGCAAGAGCCTGAACGATTTCAGCGACGAGAACCTGAAGGCCGTCCGTCCGGTGCTCGCCGAGTGGCTGCCGCGCGTGAAGCTCTACGACTCCGACAGCCCGAAGACGGCGCTGCTCAACGGCGACGTCGATCTCGGCCTCGTCTGGTGCGGCGAGGCGGCGCTGCTGTGGAAGGAGAACAAAAAGTTCAAGTATGTGCTTCCGTCCGAGGGCGCGCACATGTTCGTCGACCTGCTCGCGATCCCGAAGCGCGCGAAGAACGTCGAGAACGCCCACCTCTTCATCGACTACATCCTGCGTCCCGAGGTGAGCAAACTGATCTCCGCCGACTTTCCCTACACCAACCCGAACGGCGCCGCGCGAAAGCTCCTCACCGAGGAGCAATTGGCCAACCCGGCCAGCTACCCGAAACTGGACCGCAAGCTCGATACCTTTCGCTACCTCGGGGACGAGGTCGGTGCGAAGATCGACGCCTTGATCACCGATCTGAAGAACGCGCGCTGAGCCCGCATGCACGGCCTTCCCGGCGGAGTCTCCGACAACCCCCATGCGCGCCGTCCGCGCCTGTGGGGCTGGGTGTTGCTCGCGCCGATGCTGGCCTGGCTGGCGCTGTTCGTCGTGGCGCCCGCCGGCATCCTTGTCGTCTACAGCTTCGCCTCGCGCGGGACGCTGGGCGCGGTGGAGTTTGGTTTTTCGTGGGACAACTATGCCCGGGTCTTCGAGCCGGTTTATTTGAAGGTGTTCGCGCGCTCGGTCGCCTACGCCGGGCTCACGACGCTGCTTTGCGTGCTGATCGGTTATCCCGTCGGTTGGTTCATCGCGCGGCGCCAGACGGCGTGGCGGGAACGGCTGCTGATGCTCGTGATGATCCCCTTTTGGACGAGCTTTCTGATCCGCACCTACGCGTGGATCGCGATCCTCAAAAGCGAGGGGCTGCTCAACGGTCTGCTCAAGGCCTCGGGCGCGGTGCCGCACCTCTTCGCCGAGCCGCTGAACCTGCTCTACACGCCCGCGGCGGTCGTGATCGGGCTCGTCTACGCCTATCTGCCTTTCGTGATCCTTCCCGTCTACGGCAGCGCGGAAAAACTCGACGCGGCTCTGATCGAGGCGGCGCACGATCTCGGCGCCGGGCCGTTGCGGGTGTTTCGCGAGGTCATCGTGCCGCTCACCTGGCCTGGCATCGCGGCGGGCATGCTGCTGGTCTTCGTGCCGGCGATCGGCATGTTCGCGATCACCGATCTGATGGGCGGCGCGCAGGTGCCGATGATCGGCAACGTGATCCAGAACCAGTTCACCAAGGCGCTCAACTTTCCCTTCGGCGCGGCGCTCGGCGTGGTGTTCACGCTGCTTTTTCTCCTGAGCTACGCTGCGCTGCAGTGGCGGGGGCGGAAGGCCGCGCGGAACTGATTTTTTAACCGCGAATGAACACGAATGGACGCGAATGGGTTTGGGCGGGGATCGGACGCGGGGGCGGGCCCGGTCATATTCGCGTCTATTCGCGTCCATTCGCGGTTAAGTTTTTGCACCCATGATCGAGATCGAATCAGTCACGAAGCGCTTCGGCGATTTCACGGCGGTGGGCGACGTGAGCCTGACCGTGCGCGCGGGCGAGTTTCTCACCCTGCTCGGTCCTTCGGGCTGCGGAAAGACGACGCTGCTCCGCATGCTGTCCGGCTTCGAGACGCCGGACGCGGGCGCGATCCGCATCGCCGGCGCGGACGTGACGCATCTGCCGCCCTATCGGCGCAACGTGAACCAAGTGTTCCAGAGCTACGCGCTCTTTCCGCATCTCTCGGTGCGGGACAACATCGCCTTCGGACTGCGCATGCAGAAGACGCCCAAGGACGAGGCGCGGCGGCGCGTCGCGGAGGTCGTGGACCTGGTCGCGCTGGGAGGTTTCGAGGATCGCATGCCGCATCAGCTTTCGGGCGGGCAGCGGCAACGCGTGGCGCTGGCGCGCGCGATCGTGCCGAATCCGTCGGTGCTTCTGCTCGACGAACCGCTCTCCGCGCTCGACGCGAAGCTGCGCAAGCAGATGCAGGTCGAGTTGAAGCGCCTGCAAAAGCGCCTGGGCATGACCTTCGTTTTCGTGACGCACGACCAGGAGGAGGCGCTGACGATGAGCGACCGCGTGGTGGTGCTGGATCGCGGCCGCATCGTGCAGAGCGGGACGCCGATCGAGATCTACCACCGGCCGGGAAACGCCTTCGTCGCGGACTTCATCGGCGAGGCGAATCTGCTCCGGGTCGATTTGCTGGCCCGCGAGGCCGGGGCCGGTCTCGTGCGGACGGAGGGCGGGCTGGAGTTGCGCGTGCCGCTCCCGGCCTGGCCCGGGGACGCCCGGCGGGCCCTGCTGCTGGTGCGCCCGGAAAAGTTGTGCGTGTCGAAGCGGCCGATCGAGGGCGCGGAAAATCTCTTCGAGGCGACGATCACGGAGGAGATTTTCCAGGGCGCCTTCGATCATCTCCTCCTGCGGACGGACGCGGGCGCCACGCTTTCGGCGGTGGTGCCGAACGAGAGCGCCATCATGGAGGCGTTGCACGAGGGGGACCGGGTCTGGTGCGGCCTGCATTTCGACGACATGGTCCTCGTGCCGGAGGGCTGACGGAGCGGGAAAAGCGCCCGGGGGCTTGCGCGGCGCGAGCTCCGAAGCAGCCTCGGAGCCTTTCCCGCCTTCATCCACCCGACCCATCATTCCCATGCCCATGCTCTCCGCCGCCGATCTCGTTTCCGCCCTTAATTGGCGCTACGCCACCAAGCAATTCGACGCCTCGCGCAAGATCGCCGCGGCGGATTGGAACGCCTTGGAGGAGTCGCTGCGCCTGGCGCCCTCGTCGTTCGGCATCCAGCCCTGGAAGTTCATCGTGGTGGAAAGCCCGGAGCTCCGCGCGAAATTGCGCGAGGCCTCGTGGGGCCAGACGCAGGTGACCGAGGCGAGCCATCTGGTGGTGCTCGCGGTGAAGCAGGCCGTCGACGCGGCGCACCTGGATCGCTTCATGGCCGACACCGCGAAGACGCGCGGCGCGGCGGTGGAGTCGCTCGCGGGCTATCGCAAGCTGGTCGACGGCTTCGTCGCGGCCAAGGCCCAGGCGGGCCAGCTCGAGGCGTGGTCGTCGAAGCAGGTGTATATCGCCGCCGGCCAGTTCATGGCTTCGGCCGCGGTGATCGGCGTCGACACCTGCCCTCTCGAAGGCATCGATCCGGCGAAATACGACGAGGCGCTGGGTCTGGCCGGCTCGGGCTGGGCGACGCAGATGGCGATCGCCGCCGGCTATCGTGCGGCGGGCGACAAATACGCGACCGCGCCCAAGGTTCGTTTCCCCGCGTCCGAGGTGATCGAGCGTCGCTGAGCGAGTCCCCGAAACGAATCGCGGGTGCGGGACGGCTCGTGGGGCGGACAGGCTCTCGATCCCGGCTTTTCCACCCCGCGTCTGATCCCGACAAAAGAAAGCGGCGGAAGAACACGTCTTCCGCCGCAGAGAACCGGACGAGGGCCGGGGTGTTTCCGGCCTGCCGCTTACGCGCTCAGTTCGCGTTGTTGTTCCGGTTTTGCCGGTTGGCGTTGCGCTGGGCCTGGGCGGCTTCGCGCGCCTCGCGCATCTTGGTCTGGATGAGCTGCTGGGCCTGCTGCTCGGCCTGGAGCTTCTTGAGGGCTTCCACTTGCGAGGGCATCAGCACGGCTTGGGCGCGGGCGAGGGTGGCGTCGGTGATGAGGACGGTGTTGTTGCGGCCGCCCCACTGTCCGCCGGGACCGCCCTGGCCGCCTTGGCCTTGGGACTCGCCGGTTTCGGTCAGGATGGTGGTCAGCATCTGCGACTGGGTGTCGTTCAGCGGGGTGCTGGAGTAGGCGAGCTTCTGGGAGAGGTCGTTGACCGTGGAGCGCTGCGCGGAGGTGTTGTTGTAGGTGTTGAGCGCGGTGAGGACGTTTTCGCCCAGGCTGTTTTTGATGGTGTTGTCGACCTCGGCCTGCATGTCGTTCGCGAGCTGGCGGAGCTCGTCGCGGTTGTCGCGCGGATTGAGGCCCTGGGCGGCGGCGGTGGTCATGACGTCGCGCATCGCGTTCTCACGCTCGGCGAGCATGGTCTTCAGTTCGGCCACCTTTTCGGCGGGCAGATTGAGCTGCTTGAAGAGGGCGCCGTAGCGCTGCTCGATGCGCGCCTCCTGTTCTAGCTTCATGGCGGCGGCGACCTCGGGGTCCTTCATGAGCTCGGCCATTTGCTGGCCAAAACCGCCGCGGTTGCCGCGGCCTCCGAAGTTGCCGGGGCCTTCCGGCGGCCCGGAGTTTTCCTGCGCGGCTTCGGCGGCGGGGGCGGCGGCCGTGACGGGAGCCGCGGAGATCGGGGCGGGGGCGGCGGCCACTTTGATCTCGCTGCGCTTCACCTGCAGGGAGGGCGCGTTGAGGGCGTCGTTCAGCTTTTGCCGGGTGCTGTAGAGCTGAACGCCGAGTCCAAGCGTGGTCGCGGCAAGGAAGACGATGGCGATGTTTTTGGTGTTAGATTTCATTGGAAAGGGCGGGCGGACGGCGTGTCAGTTCGTGACGCCGCGCGGAGCCGGCGGGTTACGCAATGGGTCCAAGCCGCGTCAGCGCAGGGGCGCAGGAGGGTGCCTCGGCCGCTCGTGGCCAAGTCCGAGCCCGTCGCTTCCACGCAATGCGCGCCGGCCGGGACTGGCGGGCGCGCCCTTTCTCCGGCCGCGTATCAGCGGGGAGGGAACTCGAAGTCGGCTTTCGACTTGGTCTTGGAAAGGACCAGGTAGGCGCTGAAGGGGCGGCCCGCCTTGGACATGAAGCCCTCGAGGAGGTCGGTGCGACCCTCGGCCAGAAGACTTTGCACGATCGCGGGCGTGATCTTTTTGCCGGCGACTTCGAGTTTGGTCTGGAAGACGGCGCGGGGGTTGTCGCTGGTGGCGTCCTTCACGACCACAAAGGCGTCCTCGGTCTGGTAGAGCTCGCCGTCCTTGTGGGCGGGGCTGGCGCCGAGTTTTTGCGCCTTGGAGAGGTCGAGCTTGGCCTTGGCTTTGCGCTCCACGGGCTTGCCGTCTTTGCCGGCCTTGGGCTCGCGGGGAGGGAACTCGAAGGAGGCCTTGTTGCCGACCTTGACGAGGAAGGCTTTGAAGGGGCGACCGAACTTGCTGATGAAGTCCTCGATCAGCGGGGTGCGGCCGGTCTCGACGCAGGAGACGACCTCTTCGCGCTTCAGCTCGCGTTTGCAGAGGATGCGGGAGAGCGAGAAGGTCTGCTCCCAGGCGCCCTCGGCGTTTTTCTCGCGGAGGATGTATTTGGTCGGGGCCTCGCAGAGCTGGGCGCCGGTCTTGGCGTCGGTCCAGAAGGCTTCCAATTCGCCGACGTCGGCTTTCTCGCCGAAGTCCATCGCGATTTTTTTGCCGCCGGCGACCTTGGCTTTTTCGTCGTCCACGATCTTGAGCTTGGCGGCGAAGCGGTTGCCGGTGCGGGGAGAGACGAAGCCGTCGAGCGGGCCGACCTCGCCGGTGGCGACGAGCGTGCGGACCTCTTCCTCTTCGAGCTTACGGCCGGTCATGACCTTGTAGATCATGAGGGTGCCGTCCTTCGATTTGTAGCCGCGCAGGGTTTCGAGGAGCGGCTCGTTGTCGGTGGGCGAAATGATGTCGGTGACGCGGGAGTTTTCCTCGGTCTCCTCGAAGCCTTTGACGCGTTCGACGATACCGACCGTCTGCGCGATGACCTCCTTCATGAAGTCGTCGCGCTTCACGCGACCCTGCTCCATCTGGCGGAGCTTGAACTCCCATTCGCCGGTCATGGCGGGGGAGGTGAGCGCCTCGGCCTTCACGGCGGAGAGGAACTGGATCAAGGACTCGGCCTTGGGCGTGGGGACCAGCTCGCGTTGCTGGCGCTCCATATACTTCTGGTTGATGAGGCCGTCGATGGTGTCGGCGCGGGTGGCGGGCGTGCCGAGGCCGCGTTCCTTCATGGCCTCGGCCATGGCCTCGTCGTCGACGAGTTTGCCGGCGCCTTCCATGGCGGAGAGGAGCGTGGCTTCGGTGTAGCGAGGCGGCGGCTTGGTGGCTTCGCTGTGGAGCTCGGCGGAAACGGTCTTTGCTTTCGGCGGCTGGCCGTCGGCGGAGTCGAGCGCGGGAAGGGTTTTGCCATCGGAGGCGCCGGTGCCGGATTCGTCTTCGACGACGGATTTGCCGTAGACGGCGAGCCAGCCGGGGGCGGTGAGGACTTTGCCCTCGGTTTTGAACTGGTGAACGGTCGCCACGGTGCTGATACGCGCGGTGATGTCGAACTCGGCGGCGGGGTAGAACGCGGCGACGAGGCGGCGTGCGTTCATGCCGTACACCTTGGCCACCATCTCTTCGC
>CAYTLL010000031.1:0-4357 GCA_964438755.1 uncultured Akkermansia sp.
GCGCTCAAAAAAACCGCGTGAGCTTCCGCGCCCGGCGCGGTCTAATCCCGCCGATGTCCTTTCTCGGCCGCCCCTTCGCCGCACCCCCGGCTCCCGCGCCCGACACCCCCGCCGCCACCGGCCCGGAGGCGGCCTTCGCCGCCATCTACCAGACGCACTCCTCGGCCATCTACTACCTCGCCCTTCGCCTCACGTCCGATTCCGCCGTCGCCGAGGACGTCACCCACGACGTCTTCCTCAAGGCCTTCCGCGCCCGCGACTCCTTCCGTGGCGACGCCTCCGTCCGCACCTGGCTCTACCAGATCACCCTCAACCACTGCCGCAATCTCCGCTCCGCCTGGTATCAGCGCACCATGGTGAACAACGCCGACGAGGTCATCGACGCCGGCCCCACCCCGCCTTCCGACGGCCCCATCCGCGTCCTCGAGACCAAGGAGCTCGGCGAACGCATCCGCGCCACCCTCGACCAGCTCCCTCCCGACCAGCGCCTCGTCCTCCTCCTCGCCGCCGACGAGCATCTCTCCTACGACGAGATCGCCACCCTCACCGAGCAGTCACCCGACGCCGTCCGCGGCAAACTCCACCGCGCCCGCAAGGCCTTCGCCTCGCGTTTCCCCAAGACCGCCTGACCCGCGCCCTCCGCCGCCATGGAAAAACCTTCCCGCCTCCGCCACCTCCACGAGCAGTCCCAGGACCAGACCGCGGAACAGGCCGCCGGGCACCACACCGCCGCGGCGACTCCGCCCGCGCTCGAGTTCGACTCGCCCGAGGCCCTCCTCCGCCACGACGCCGCGCAAACCCCCGCGCCTCCCGCCCTCGCCGACCGCCTCCGCGATTCGCTCGCCGACGAGCCCGCCCCCGCCACGCCTTGGTGGCGCCGCCTGCTCGGCAAATAGCCCCATGACTTGCTCGCGCGTCACCTGCGGGCTCCTGATCACGCTCGCGCTCCTCTGGCTCGCCGGCGTCTGCGGCCTCGTCGCCCTCGAACCCGCGCTCGCCCTTTCACCCCGCGAGGTCTGGCACGGACAAATCTGGCGCCCGCTTTCCGCCCTCTTTCTCGTGCGCGGCCCCGTGGACCTGCTGGTCAACGGCTTCGCGCTCGCCTGGCTCGGCGGCGCCCTCGAGCGCTTCTGGAAACCGTGGGAATGGCTCGCCTACGTTCTTCTCTGCGGCTGCGCCGCCGCCTTCGCCGCCTCCGCGATCTTCGCGCACGCGTCGACCATCCCCGCCGGTCCGGCTCCGCTCGCCCTCGCCGCGCTCGTCGCCCTCGCCCGGCTCGCCCGCGGCGAACGCATCCACGTTTCCCCCGCCTCGTCCGTCTCCGCATCCGTCCTTTACCTCGTCCTCGCCGCGTTGTCCCTGGTTCTGCCGCTTGCCACCGGCTACCCGCTCGCGGGTCTCGCCCTGCTCGTCCTCTCCGCGCTCATCGGCTGGACCTACCTCTCGCTCCGCTGGCGCTGGAACGACCGCGTCCCCGCCCGCGCCAACGAATCCCGTCGAGGCCGCCACCTCGAGCTATGAGCCCCGACACCCTTCCGGCGCCTCTCCCCCGTCCGCCGCGTTCGCACCCCTCCGGACGCGCCGCGCTCGCCGCCCGCCGCGCCCACGCCGCCCGCGCCTCCCTCGCCTGCTGCCATCTCTGCGCCCACCACTGCGGCGCCGACCGCCGCTCCGGCCCCGCCGGCCTCTGCCACGCCGGCCCCTTCGCGCGCGTCTTCTCCGCCCAGACCGAGGTCTCCGACGAGCTCCTCCTCGGCCCCGTATTCGCCGTCGCCTTCTCCGGCTGCGACCTCCGCTGCGATTTTTGCATCACCGGCCGCGAAAGCTGGGACGCCCGCGCCGGCGAACCCACCGACTTCGACGATCTCGCCGCCCTCGCCTCCGCCGCGCTCGAGGCCGGCGCCCGCACCGTCATGATCCTCGGCGGCGAACCCACCATCCACCTGCCCGACGCCCTCGAACTCGCCTCCCGTCTTCCTGACGACGTCACCCTCGCCTGGAAAACCAACGCCCACGGCTCGCCGTCCTCCCGCGCGCTGCTCGACGGCATCTTCGACGTCTGGGTGGCCGACTACAAATTCGGCAACGACGCCTGCGCCGCCCGCCTCGCCCGCACGCCCGGCTACACCGCCATCGTGCGCGACAACCTCCTCTGGGCCGCCCGCGATCACGCCCTCGTCGTCCGCCACCTCCTCATGCCCGGCCATGTCGAGTGCTGCTGGCGCCCCGTCGCCGCCTGGCTCGCCGCCGCCCTCCCCGGAGTCGCCGTCAACCTTCGCGAGGGGTTTTGGCCCGCCTGGCTCGCCCTCCGCCACCCCGAGCTCCAAGACCCCGCCCCCGAGACCGAGCGCGCCCTCGCTCGCCGCATCGCCGCCGAACACGGCCTCCGCCTCGTCGCATGAAAAACGCCGCGCCCAGCAACTACGCCGCCGCCCGCGACGAGGCCCGCGGCTCCGCCGAGATCCTCGTCCGCCCCGACGGCCGCATTCTCGTCCACAACCTCACCCCCGCCGTCGCCGCCCTCCTCTCCGAGCTCGCCCCGCACGACGCCGACATGCGCCGCCGCGCCGCCGCCGCCTCACCCGTCCCCGCGCCTTGCACCCCCTCCTAGCTCCCTGCTCCTTCCCGCCATGAAACTCGCCCAGGAACTCCAGACCCTCATCCGCGCCCGCTACCCCATACTCTACATCGTATCGGGCGAGGAACTACGCGTGCAGGAGGTCCTGCTCGGCGTCGCCCGCGAGCGGCAGAAAAAACTCTTCGAGTGGAGCTACACCACCGGCCTCGTCCCCGCCGGCACCTCCATCCAGTCCCAGAAACACCGCAACGCCGCCACCCGCGACCCGCTCGTCGCCCTCGACCAGGTCATCGACCAGGTCGACCCCGCGATCTACGTCTTCAAGGACTTCCACCCCTTCCTCTCCAAGAGCAATTTCGCCACCATCCGGAAGCTCAAGGAGATCGCGCTCCACCTGAAGAACACCCACAAGACGATCATCCTCCTCTCCGCCACCCAGGAGATCCCGCCCGAGCTGGACAAGGAGATCACCGTCCTGAGTTTCCCCCTCCCCGACCGCGCCGAGCTCGGCGCCCTCCTCGACCGCATCGTCGAGGACGTCCGCCAGTTCAGCCAGGTGCGCATCGAGCTCGACGAGACCGGCCGCGACCGCCTCCTCGGCGCCGCCCTCGGCCTCACCTTGAGCGAGGCCGAAAACGTCTTCGCCAAGATCATCGTCAAGGACGAGCGCCTCGGCGGCGACGACGTCCACGAGGTCTTCTCCGAAAAACAGCAGATCATCCGCAAGAGCGGGCTCCTCGAATACTACGCCACCGACGAGACCTTCGGCAGCGTCGGCGGCCTGCCCGTGCTCAAGGATTGGCTCGAAAAACGCGCCGTCGCCTTCGGCCAGAAGGCCCGCGACTTCGGTCTTCCCCCGCCCAAGGGCGTCCTTCTCCTCGGCGTCCAGGGCTGCGGCAAGAGCCTCTGCGCGAAGGCCGTCTCCAGCCTCTGGCAGCTCCCGCTCCTCCGCTTCGACATGGGCCGCATGTTCGGCAGCCTCGTCGGCTCCTCCGAGGAAAACGTGCGCAAGGCCATCGCCGTCGCCGAGTCCGTCGCGCCCGCCATCCTCTGGGTCGACGAGATCGACAAGGCCTTCGTCGGCTCGCAGAGCTCCGGCTCGACCGATGGCGGCACCACCGCCCGCGTCTTCGGCACCTTCCTCACCTGGCTCTCCGAAAAGACCGCGCCGGTCTTCGTCGTCGCCACCGCCAACGACATCTCGCAACTCCCGCCCGAGCTCATGCGCAAGGGCCGCCTCGACGAGATCTTCTTCGTCGATCTGCCCGACGCCGCCGAACGCGAAGCCATTTTTCGCATCCACCTCGAACGCCGCCGCCGTCCCGCCTCCGGCTTCCGGCTCCCCGAGCTGGTCGAGACGAGCAAGGACTTCAGCGGCGCCGAGATCGAGCAGGCCATCATCAGCGCCCTCTTCGACGCCTTCGCCGAAAACCGCGAACTCGGCACCGAGCATCTCCTCGAGGCGCTGCGCCAGACCGTGCCGCTCTCGAAGACGATGGACGAACAGCTCAACCGCCTCCGCACCTGGGCCGACGGCCGCGCCCGCCACGCCAGCCTCGCCCGCCGCCCGCAGCCCGAGCGCGAGCACCGCCGCGTGGAGCTCTGAGTTTTCGCCCCACTCGCGCGTGAGGAAAGCGCCGCGGCCCGGTCTAACCCAAATCGATCCCGCGCCGTCATGCCCGCTCGCTCCAGCCGCCCGCTCTTATCCGCCGTCCTTGCGCTGACCCTGGTCGCGCTCTTCGCGCTGCTCGTCACCGCCATCGCGATCGAGCGCGCCAC
>CAYTLL010000031.1:4457-47874 GCA_964438755.1 uncultured Akkermansia sp.
CCCTGGTCGCGCTCTTCGCGCTGCTCGTCACCGCCATCGCGATCGAGCGCGCCACGCCCGAGGAACTCGCGACCATCTTCCACCTGCCCAAGTAGCGCAGACTTCCAGTCTGCATCCGAAGCCCTGGGCAGACGGAAAGTCTGCGCTACCATTCAACCCCTTTCTTCCGTGCACTCCCTACGCACCTTTCCCACCCAGCCACTCCCATGAGCTGCGTCTGCATCCTCGCCCCCGTCGTCGTCGCCGCCTGGCCCGCCTTCAGCGCCGCCGTGGTCGCCGCCGCCGGCACCCTCGGCTACTCCGTGCTCGACGAGCGCGGCTCCGCCAAAGTCGTCCAGGATGCGATCCGCTCCGGCAAACGCATCGAGCTCGAGGTCGCCAACAGCGAACTCGTCACCGGCGGCCTCGGCCGCGACCAGCGCATCACCGTCCACCGCGCCGGCGTCACCGTGATCTTTTCCCGCGACGCGCGCGGTCGCGCCTCGCTCTGCGTCTTTGGCGACCTGCCCGATTCGCGGCTCCGCGCCGCCGGCGAGGAACTCTCCCGCGCCGTCGTGCAGAGCTACGTGTATCAGCGGCTGAAGGACGAGATGCAGGCCCGCGACTTCTCCGTCGTCGAGGAAGAGCGCGAGGCCGACGGCTCCATCCGCCTCAAGGTCCGCCATTGGGAAAACTGAACGCATCTTCGCACACACCCTGCGTTGCCAGTCCACCCAACGCCCCCTTTCCCCACGCATCCCCCATGCCCAACCGCGAATTCGACATCGTCGTCGCCCCCGACGGTCAGGTGGACCTCAAGGTCTCCGGCTACTCCGGCAAACGCTGCCTCGAGGCCATGGAGCTCTTCCGCCAGATCGTCGGCGAGGTGAAGTCCCACGAACCCACCCACGAGTTCTACGGTCCCGAGGAGAAGGTCCAAATCCACCTCGATCGGCGCCACTAGCCGCCCGCGAGCCTACTCGTGGTCGGGCCCGCCCCCTCGGGCCCGGTTCCCCGCTCCGCCCCCGGGTCCGTATCCGGCTCCCTGCTCCTGGCTCCCCGCTCACTGCTCGCCTTGCCACCCGCCGACCCCAGCCTCGATTCGCCCTACGCGCCGCCCCGCGCCGGCCACGGCGCGGGGGCCTGGCGCGCCTGGTTCGCCTTTCGGCGTCGCTCCCGCATCGGAAAGATCCGCCTAAGCCCCGCTTTTGGTGTCTTCCGCGCCGCGTGCGTCGCCGGCTCCACGCTCGGCGCCATCGTCGTCCCTTCGCTCGGATTTTATCTCCTGCCCAACCCCCTCTGGCGCCGCATCGGCCCGGCCGTCTTCTGGTTCGCCCTCTTCTTCGCGCTCACCGAATACGGCCGAGCCCCCGGCTCCGCCGCCTTCGGCCTCGCCGCGGCGGCCCACTGCATCGCCGCCGCGGCCTGCTCCGATCTCCACGCCTCCACCTACGTTCGTTACCCCCTGCGCGTCCTTCGCCGCTTTTTCGCCGCGCTCGCCGCCGCGGTCATGCTCACCTTGATCGCGTCCCGCCTCATCGCTCCGCACGTCATCCTCGTCGCCGGCCCAGAGGCTCCGCTCATCATAAACCCGCGTTCCGCCAAGGCCCCCGCCCGCGTCGGCGAACTCGTCGCCTACGACATCGGCGGTCGCTACTGGAACGGCATCGGTATTCGTGGCGGCACCTACCTCGGCCGTGTCCTCGTCGTCGACCCGGGCCACGAGATCGCCTTCGAGAGCGACCGCGTCCTGATCGACGGCGTTCCCCAAAAAACTCTCCACGGCATGCCCGCGCAAGGCCTTGTCCGCACCGAGGGGGATCAACTCTTCGTCTGGCCCGAGGCCGCCCATTTCCACAACCTGAATCGCGCCGCCGTCCCCGCCGACATCGGCCTCGTCCCGCAATCCGCGCTCGTCGGCCGCCCCTACACGCGTTGGTTTTGGCACAAGCAGAACATCGCCCCATGAGCCGCTTCAACAACCTCGAGCTCGGCCCGATCGATCGCGAAGAAAACCGCGGCGACCCCTTGCGCGACGAGGCCTGGCACCTCGCCGACGCGACCGGACTGTATCAGAACGGCCGCTACGATCTCGCCCTCCGCGCCTACTCCCGCGTCCTCGAGCACAACGCCGCCAACACCCACGCCTGGTGCGCCCAGGTCCGCATGCTCGTCGAGCTCGGCGAATACCGAGAGGCCAAGCTCTGGGTCGACAAGGCCCTCGAACGCTTCCCCAAGGACCCCGAGCTCCTCGCCGCCAAGGCCGTCGTCCTCGCCCGCGTCGGCGAGCCCGGCGCCGCCCTGGCCTTCTCCGACGCCGCCTTCGAGGAGCGGGGCGACAGCCCCTACGTCTGGCTCGCCCGCGGCGAGGTCCTCCTCTCCCGCGACGATTCCGGCGCGCCCTACTGCTTCGAGCGCGCCCTCTCCCTCCGTCCGCGCGACTGGATGCTGCACTGGCTCGCCGCCCGCATCCACGCCTTCTACCGCCGCTTCGCCCAGGCCCTCGCCCACGCCCGACGCGCCGTCGAGCTCGCCCCCGAGCGCGCCGTGGCCTGGCTCGAGGTCGCCCGCCTCGAGCTCGCCCTCGGCCTCTCCGGCCGCGCCCGCGAATCCCTCGCCCAGGCCGGCCAGCTCGACCCCGCCCTCCCCGGTTTGCACCAGATCACGATGGCGATCACCGACACCGGCCCCTTTTCCCGTCTCTTCCGTCGCCTCCGCTCCCGCTTCGCATGACACCCCAGCTCGACCGCCTTTTCACCCTCGTCGCCGAGTCCCGCGCCTCCGATCTCCATCTCATCGTCGGCGTCGCCCCCAGCCTCCGCGTCAACGGCGAGATCCTTTTCGCCGACGCCGGCCCCGTCACCGCCGCGGACACCGCCGCCACCCTCGAGGCCATGCTCAATCCTCTCCAGCGCGCCGCCTACGAGCGCGACTGGGAGCTCTGCGTCTCGCTCCACCACGCCGCCGTCGGCCGCATGCGCGTCACGATCTACCGCCGCAACGGCGCGCCCGAGTTCAGCATCCGCTTCTGCGGCCACCGCATTTTCTCCCGCGAGGAGCTCGGCCTCCCCGCCAAGGTCGACGAGCTCGCCCGCCGCCGCAACGGCCTCATCCTCATCACCGGCCCCACCGGCGCGGGAAAGACCACCACGCTCAACTACCTCGTCGACCTCATCAACCGCGAGCGCCGCTGCAAGATCGTCACCATCGAGGACCCGATCGAATACGTCCACGAGAACAACCTCGCCATCGTCGTGCAGCAGGAGGTGCTCTCCGACACCAAGTCGTTTTCCCACGCCCTCGTCCACGCCCTCCGTCAGGACCCCGACGTCATCGTCGTCGGCGAGATGCGCGACCACGGCGCCATCGCCACCGCGCTCAACGCCGCCGAGACCGGCCACCTCGTGCTCGCCACCATGCACTCGCCCAGCACCAGCCAGGCCATCGAGCGCATCATCGGCATCTTCGAGGGCAACGCCCAGCGCCAGGTCGTCATGCAGCTCTCCAACAGTCTCCAGGGCATCATCTCGCAGGAGCTGTTGCCCTCGCTCGACGGCGGCCGCGCCCTCGCCAGCGAGCTCCTCATCGCCAACGGCGCCATCCGGAATCTCATCCGCGAGAACCAGCTCCACCAGCTCGACAACGCCATGCAGACCGGATCCCGCGAGGGTATGCAACTCATGGATACATCGTTGCACGCCCTCTACGGCAAGTGCCGCATCACCTACGATGTCGCGATGAGCCGCGCCCGCCACCCCGATCTCCTCAAGCGCCGCGTCGCCTGAACCGGGACGAACCAGTCGAAAGCGAGGCGACGCGGTGAGATGCCGAGCCGATGCGACCGGCCAGACTGAGTCGTCACGGCTGAGCGCGTTCCCGCGATTCGCCGCCGGCGGCTTCCGCGCCGACGCAGGCTTCACGACCGCGCCGGCGATTTCTTCTCGGCGAGCTTCGCGGGCGCGGGAGTGGGTATCGGGGCCAAGAATCGGACCAACGCCTCGAAATCCAGCGGGTTCATCCACGTCGTCTCCTCGAACAACGCGGATTGAAAACTTTCCTGGGGGTCGAAATCCGGACGGGCGGTGAAAACAGCCCGCATGCGCGGCTCCTCCCGATCCGGCAGCCGCAAGGCCTCGCCGCGCTCCACGAACACGCAAGGCGTGCCGTCCGTCGAACGGATCACCGCGTCGGTCCACTTTTCATCTCCCGGCTCCACGAGCGAGACCACCGTCACCTCCAGCCCGGTCGCCTTCAGCTTTGACAACTGGGCCGGCAGATAACGGCCCGCCGCGGCGTCGTCCGGCACGCTGCAAATCACGTTCGCGCAGCCATGGTGGACTAGCACGGCCCCGAAACGCACCTGGTCCTGGTAGGACCAGACGCCCTTTTTCACCAGCAACACGGCGCGTTTTCGAAAAAACGGAGGCAGCGCGCCGTAGGCGCACTCGCCCGAGGCCAGCGCCTCGTAGGTCCCATGCCCGAGAAGCGCGTAGAGCTGCGCGAAATCCTCGCTCGTCCCGAGAAACTCCCGCTCCCAGGCCTGCCCCGGCGCCTCGATGCGGATGTTTCGTTTCGCCCAACGCGCCGGCCATTCGCCCGCCGCCTTGGCGTCGATCACGTCGCGAATGAAGCAGTAGGCGAGATCGTTGGCGTAGCGCCCGCCCGCCTTGCGGTAGTAGAGGTTTTGCGGATTCACGTCCACGATCGGACGCGCGACGCAAAACGCCATCGGCGCCCCTTGGTCGACCGCCTCCGCGTGACGCCGCGCCACGCGCGCGTTCCACGGGCTGTCCTCCGGATTGATGATCAGCGCCGGGATGCGGACCGCATACTGGCCGGGCGTGTTGTCCTCGCCCTGCGACTGCTCGAAGGCGACCACCGCGTCGGCACCAAACGTGGCCGACTGCGCCAGATACATCGCCATCACCCCGCCCGCGGAGTAGCCGAGGGCGACCAAGGGCGTTCCGGCCTCGCCATAGGTCCGTCGCGTCTCCGCCACGGCCTTTTCCACCACGCCAAAGACATCCGAGGCCGGGTAGACGTAGGACTTCCGCTGATCCCATACCTCGCGATCCGAGCCCTCCACCGAGATCGAGACGACCGCGCAGCCCAGCCGCACCACCAGCGCGTTGGCGAAAAACGAACGCGCGGTCCGCAGCTTTTCGCGCGGATACGGGGCGAAAAAGACGATCCCGTTCACCTTCGCCGCGGGCGCGCCGTCGCGCATCGGCACGCGCACGACGACCTCGACCGAACGTCCGTCCGGAAGCGTCTCCTGGTAAAGCCGTTCGTGGATGTTGCGCGCGCTGAAGTTGCCCGCGTTGTGGATTTTTTTCAGCCCCGACATATTGGGCGCCCCGCCCAGCAAAAGCGGTGTCGCCGCCCCGCAAAAAGCAGGAAGACAGCAGACGAGGACAACGTGGCGGAGAGCTCTTTTCATTGGGAAAGATTCGCGACGCCCGATGCCGCATGACGATCGGCGATGCGTCGAAACGTGCCTCGCATCGAAGCGGAAAGATCGGGCGCAAGCGGCAGGATTTCCGTGTCCGCCTCCGTGCGTGCCAAAGCCAGGGCAAGCAGGCGCCTCGCTTCACTCATCGCCTCCTCGTCCTCAACCAACCAGTAACGCATCGCGGTCGCCTCGCCGCCGTCGTCCGAGACCTGAACGAGGCGAGAAGGCGCGACGGACACGATGCCGGCCGGCCGCGCCGCGCGCACGAAATTCGCCGGCACCGGCCCTTGGACTCCGATTGCCACGACCGGCAGGCCTGCCGCGCACAGCTCACGCACGTCGATCGCGGGCCAGATGCCGCCGGGAATCTCGACCAATCGCCATCCCGCGCCGACCAAGCGACGGACGCCCTGCCCGGCCTCCCAGGAAAGTTCACCGCGCCCGCGGTGGTCGAAAAAAAACAGCGTTCCGACCAGCGACGCGCCCCCCTCCACCACTCGCAAGGCCCCCCCGCCGGGCAAGACACGTTCCTCGATCTGCCAACGTCGTATGCCATGCCTCGCGAAGTTCTCGCGCAGAAAGAGCTCTCCGGCGGCCAGGACGACCAGCAGCGATACCGCGGCAGTCCCTAGACCAAGGGCCGGCAGACGAAAACCGGCGCGGACGAAGCACCAGGCGAGCCACGCTAGCCCGCACGCCGCGCTTGACCGCATCGCCCAAACACCCGCCGTGTTCTGATCGAGGTCGTTGAACACCGCGCAGATCGCCGTGAACAGACAAGCCGCCGGAATCGCCCAGGCGGCCGGAGATTCTTCAGCGTCGAACGAGCGAGTCCGGAACGAGCGCGAAGCGGGAATCGCCGTCCAGACCAGACACCACGCGGGCGCCAGCCAGGAGATCCACGTCAGGATCGCCCACGGGCGTGGATCGGCGGCCAAGTTCAGCAGAGACGAGAGCGGATTGCGGAGGATGTCTCGTTGCGCCGCGCTGACGGGCGTCCCATAGCGCAAAGCGGCGTCCTCCGCGAACGCCGACACCGGCATCACGCCATGGAACCGGCTCTCCGCCGCCCGCATCAAAGCGGCCGTGGCGAAGTCGGCGCGCATGCCGGCCGAATTTCCCAACGACGCGGGAGCCGCCCGCCCGTGCAATCCCGCCCACGTCCAGATCGCGAGCGCGGCGCCCAGCGAGAGCACCGCCGCCGGACGGAAGGCGGGACGACCGACCGATCGCAGGCCCAGGACCGCGGCCAACGCACCAAGCGCCAGCCCGGCCCCGCGGGATTGGGTGAGACACAGGACCCAGGCGCAGCAGACGCAAACGAGCAGGAAACCGGCCCGCATCCGCGTATCCATCCGTGGATACGCCATCGCCGCGACGACGAACGCCGCGCCCGCCACGGCGGCGACCGTGTTGGGGGACTGATCGTGGAACGAGAGTCGCATGGGAAAACCCGGCCCGCCTTCGATTCGCGCCGATCAGCGCGCGAGGATCTGCCGCCGGGCCATCTCCGCCCGCAGGTGAAACTCCAGCACCTGGTCGCCCACCAGACGCAGCTCGGCGTTTTCCTCGAGAAAGCGATTCATGTCTTCCACGGCCTGTCCGTGCTCGCCGCCGGGGGCCGCGGCGGCCTCCGCCAGCGCCTGCGCCTGCTCCAGCCTCGCGTCCATCCGCCGCGCGCGACGCGCGATCTCGGCGAAGGACAGCTCCGCCTCGTCGCCGACCAGCAGATTCTCGAAGTTGCCCTTCCGCAGCTTTCGCACGAGATCGGCGCTGGGCTTTTCCAGCAGGCCTGAGCGACCGGAGACCGGCAGGCTCCAGCGAGTCTGCAAATAATCCAACTCCCCGCCGCGGCCGTCGGCCGACACCGCAAGCGGCCGGATCCCCAAAGCCGACTCGCCCTTGCCGATCCAGACACCGAACGGGCGTTCCACGTTGACCACCGAGACGTCGAAGCCGTCTCCGGCTTTTTGCGCGACCCCCCGGAGTTCCAAGGGCAGAAAGGGCCCGAACCGGTCGCGACGACCCTCCAGAATCTCTTTTTCCAGCGAGTCCAGAAACCAGCGAAGCCGGCGCTGATCCAGAGTCGCGCGCAGCCCCATTTTCAACGCGAGCTGCCGGAGCGGCCGCATCCGCTCGCACATCGCGGCGAGATAGTCCCGCTGCGCCGCGGGGAGATTCGCCCAGGAGTCGCACAAGGCCTCCCACCGCGCGGAGGTGTGCTCGAAGTAGGAAAGCGACGCGTTCGGATCCGCGCTCACCTCCATCTGCGCCTCCAGTCCGGAAAGCCAAAGCGGAACGGCCGCCCCGTCGCCGACGGGCACCACCACCGAATCGGGCAAAAAGCCGACGTAGTTGGCGATCTCCGCATAGGAGCCCCCGCGGTAGGGCGCCGGAGGCTCGCCGTTCGGATCGTAGAAAAGCCGGGGCCCCAGCTTGAAGTCGGTGGGCACGAATTCATCCGGCCGCCACCCCTCGGCCGCGAGGCGCGCCAACCCCGCGTTGAGCGCCCGCACCCGCTCGTCGTCCAAGGTCACCGCGTTCGTCTCGCCGGACACGTAGATCAGCCGCGTCTCCTCGGTGGTGAACAAGGCGCCGAGGACGGCGGGATCTTTCCAGAGCGCCGCCGAGAACTCCTTGATGGCGGCGAAGCCGGAGCCATGAAGACCGGCGGCCAAGAGAGCGCACACGAAGCGATGACGGCGGGGAATGCGGAAGGTCATGGGGCTGGGGCGATGAATCGGAAAGGGTCACCGGCGCCTGGGCGTCCGGGCGATCTTGGCGGCCAAGGCCTTCTCGTAATTGGAAATCGCCTCGTCGTTTTCTCCGCCCGGCAGAAGGACGAGTTTGCTCGCCTCCTCCTTGGGAATCAGCGCGCCGTTCCATCCATAGTTCGGCGTCTTGTCGAAGCCGCGCCCCACTCGATTGTCGATGACCAAGGTGCCCAGCTCCACCTGCGGACCCAGCGCCTCGTCGGACAAGGGCCGACCGAACGAGAGGAACCGGATCTCAAAAACATCCAGTATCTTGTGCTTTCCGCCATCCGTGTAACGAGCCACGCCCCGGTAGGCCGCCTCCAACTCCTCCAACGTCTTTGGCTCGCCCTCGAGCAAGTTGACGTAGCGGCAGCTCTCGCTCCCGTTGGTCCAACAGCTGAATCGCTTGATCAGCAGGCCCTCTTTCAATCGCAGAAAATCCGCGGTCAACGCGCCGCCCGCGCTGTTGCGGATCTCGAAATGGCCCTGGGCGTCCATGCCTTGCTCGACCACCGGCGCCTTCGTGGCGACCCCGTCGAGGTAGATCTCGAAAAGCGAGCGCCCCATGTCCGAGCTGGTGCTCAGAAACGCGACGGGCAGGGAGGCGGGCTTGTTCCCGTCCTCATAGACGCTGACGCTGCGCCCGCCTTTTTTTCGCACGAAATAGTTCCGACCATCCCACCACTCGTCACAGGCGAAACGCTCGTCCGAGTCTTCGCGAAAGCGGATGGAAAAACGTTCGCCCGCGAACGCGGCGATCGCGGAAAAGTGCGATTCGCTTTTCGCGCCGATCGTCCGAAACAGATCCGGCGTGGCCTCGGGCCAATCGTCCAGAATCCGACGATGCTGGACGACCAGCTCCCGCGGCACCGCGGGCAGCAGATCGCGTTTCAGCGCGTCTATTCCCGCGACCGCCGAGGCGGGGGCGATCGCATCCGATCCGCGCGCGATCATGCAGGTGAAGAACACGCCTAGCGCGGCGGCAAGCAGGCGAACGGAGTATGGAAAGGGTCTCATGGGTCGTGACGGTTGAGTCGGGGCGGACGGGCGGGGGAGAAAGGCGCGCCGCGAAGGGCGCGCCCGATCGTTCGGCGGACGGGACCGCTCAGGCTCCGGGAGGGCAGGCGCCATTGGTGGGGCCGGCCTTTTCGTTGCTGTAGGGAGTCGAGGTGGCGCCAGGCAGTGGCACGGCGGTCTGCGCGTTGCCGCAATCGCCGGGAGCCCACCACGCATATCCATACACGGTCTCGCCCTGGATATCGCAGTTGTTGCCCGTGCGGCTTTCGCAGCGCCCGCGTTCCTGCAACGGAACTTGGGAGTAGTAGCACCGGCCGTTGCCGCCTCCCGCCGCGTAGCCGGGGCCGGCGTGGGTGTAGAACACCCCGAGGTTATCGCCACAGTTGGCCTGCAACACCGAGGCCGCGCCGGATGCGACAAGCATGAGGGCGACCGTCTTCTTGATCTTGGTCATGGGTTATTTCGTTGGTTTTGAGTTACCCCGCAAAATGTAGTGCAGGGGAATTTTCAGCGAGTGACCGCCTCCGTAGCGGATCTCGATTTCCTCGCGAAGAAAGGGGTCGCCTCCCGTGGCGCGCTCCGGCTCGCCCGTTTTGGTCAGACGCAAAAACGGCGAACCGCCCTCGGTCGGCGCGCCCAAAACCGCGCGCACGTCCGACGGCGTCTGCACCTCCAGATCGCCCAGCCACCGGACGTCCCCCTCGATCACGGCCTCGATCACCGCCTCCTCACCAGGACGAACCAGACCGAAATCCAAACTACGCGGACGCGTCCTCACCGGTCCGGAATACTCCAGCTCGATCAAAAACGGCGCCGGCGGAGCGGGCCGATCACCCGGGTAAGCCGGCGCCATCCGAAGTCCCGCGCGGATCGTCTCCCGCCACGGCCACCGCTTGGTCACGCGCAGGCAGTGCTCCTTCATCAAGGGCGCGTCCACCTGCAACTCCAGCCGCGCCCCGTCCGTGTCGTTCAAAACCCGGGCGGCCAATCCTCGCTCCCGCCAGATCGGATCAATCTCCACCGACTCCACGACCACACCCGCCGGGATCTCCCGCGACGCCGTCGCCATGGCCATCTCCTCATCCAGCGAAAAATGCGCGGGAGCCGGCGAGAACTCCTGGCGCGGAGACACGTGCGCGACCACCGATACCGAGACCTTGCGGCGATCCGTCACAAAACCCAGCGACCGCGACAAAGCCTCCGGTCGAAGCACGTGCGCCGACGCCTTTATCACACCCGTATAAACAACAGGGGCATCGTGAAGAATCACCTCGGGCCGAAAATCCACCGCCAGGCACCCGCACGACGAATGAACGCTCTCGACCGTCTCGGGCGCCTCACCTTCCGCGGACTCCCATCGGATGCGAAACCGCAATTCGTCTCCCGCCACCAACTCTCCCAGATCCAAAATCCGTTCGGCTCCTTCGCTTTCGCCGCCCCGGATGACCAACTCCGGAGCACGTGCCGATTCAAAAGACTCCACCTCCGCATCCGCTCGCAGCCCCGCAGCCCCGGCCAAAATCCAGATCACACTTAAAACGCTCAGCCGCAGTCCCACGGCCCATCTCGCTTCGGTAAATCCCGTTTCGCTCGCAGATTCCCCCCTCTCCACAAAGGCAACCGACATGCACATGAAGCGAAAGGCATGCGCATGTATCCGTATAATCAATTAAGAATTAATACTTATCATTAGGAAATAATAATACAGTAAGATAATAGCATTACCCCCCAAGATAAAGCTCTCCAAAATCTAACGAAAACGAGAACAGGCACCGGATCGCCCAGCGAGGTAAGGCGGGGCCTCGTCGATCAGCACCGGCCACGCCTCCGTCAGCGCAAGCCCCGCCAACCGCTAGCGCAGATCTGCGCCGCGGCGGCTATCGCGCGTTTCGCCCTCGGGAACCAGAGCGCCTGACCCAATTGGCCTCCGATACCCTCATCGGCGCTCATCCGCCGATCATCTTCACAAGCAGATAAATCACGACCGCGCCGACCAAGCCGCCGCCAAAGACAAGATAGGCGAGCGACCAACCGATCGCGCCAACCGCCACGGCTAACCCTGCGACGCCAAAAACGCTCACCGACTCGGGACGGGAATGGAGTTTTCATGCCTCCAGGTTAGCACCTCGCGGCTCTTCCCGGCATCGGCCCGACTTCGCCCGCTTTCATGGGAGCAGAGACATAGGTGCGCTCCGTCGATCCCCCGTCTCCTCAAAGCTTTTCCTTGGCCACCCGCCCCGCCTACCCACACTCCCCCGCAACGATGGAAAATCTCACGCACCTCTTCGCCCAAAATCGCTCCTGGGCGCACTCGATCACCCAACGCGATCCCGAGTTCTTCCGCACCCTCTCCCGCCAGCAAAACCCCGAGTATCTGTGGATCGGATGCTCCGACAGTCGCGTGCCCGCCAACGAGATCATCGGCCTCCTGCCCGGCGAGGTCTTCGTCCATCGCAACATCGCCAACGTCGTCGTCCACGCCGACCTCAACTGCCTCTCCGTCCTCCAATACGCCGTCGACGTCCTGAAGGTGAAACACGTCATGGTCGTCGGCCACTACGGCTGCGGCGGCGTGCGGGCCACCCTCCGTTGCGACCGCGTCGGACTCGCCGACAACTGGCTCCGCCACGTGCAGGATGTGAAGGTGAAGCACGAAGCCTGCCTCTGCGGCCTTCCCAGCGAAAGCGCCCAGGTCGACCGGCTCTGCGAGCTCAACGTCATCGAGCAGGTTCAAAACGTCTGCCAGACCACCGTCGTGCGCGACGCCTGGGATCGCGGCCAGAATCTCACCGTCCACGGCTGGGTCTACGGCCTGAAGGACGGCCTCCTCCGGGACCTCAAGGTCAGCGCCGCCGCCGCCTCCGAGGCCGAGTCGACCTACAAGGCCGCCCTCGCCGCCCTCCAGGATTGAGCGCGCGGAGCCGACCGCGTCGGCCCCCTCGGCCCACCCACCATGCTTCGCCCTCTCCGGCTCGTCGTCGGCGCGTTTTTGACGCTCGTCTTCGGGGCGACCCTCTCCGCCCACGCACTGCATTTCACCCGGCTCGCCGTCGTCGTCTCACCGGGCGACGCCGAGCTGCGCATCGAAGCGAACCTCACGCCGTTCCTGGGCGACGACTACGCGGACTTTCTTCAATCGACGCCCGAGACCCTAGCGGCGCGCATGCCCGAGCTCGCGCACGAGATCCTCACCGGAGTGACGCCCGAGTTCGCCCCGCCCGCGGGAGAATGGCGTTTCGTCTCCTGGAAACTACCCGCCCCGCCAGACCCGCAAAACGGCAATCCCGACGAACTCGGCGCCGTCGCCTTTGTCTGGCGGGCCACGCTTCCCGTCCTGCCCGCGGACGCGACCCTCCACGTCGTCAGCCGTTCCGACACCCGCGTGGAGTTCCCTGTCGCCTGCTCCCTGTCCGTCGCGGGCGACTCCGGCGCCCTCACCCGCTGGCTCGAAAGCCCCGGTGACACCACCCGCCCGCTGACGATTCCCGCCGCATCGACGACCTCCACGGAAAAACCGCCGTCCGCCTCCCCCGAGACCTCCGCGCCGGGGCCGGGCGACGCCTCCCGCCTCGACACCTTCGCACAGCATCTCCGGCTCGGCTTCCTCCACATCCTCCCGCTCGGCGTCGACCACATCCTTTTCGTGCTCGGCCTCTACTTCCTCGGCGCGGGCTGGCGCCCCCTCGCCGCCCAGATCGGCACCTTCACGATCGCACACACCACCACGCTCGGTCTCGCCGCCGCCGGCATCGTCCGAGTCTCGCCCGCCATCGTCGAGCCGCTCATCGCGCTCTCCATCGCCTTCGTCGCCCTGGAAAACATCTTCCGTCCGCGCATCGGCGCCGGACGCCTCGTCACCGTCTTCGCCTTCGGCCTTCTCCACGGTCTCGGCTTCGCCGGCGCGCTCGCCGAACTGGAGCTGCCGCGCGACCAGTTTTTCACCGCGCTCCTCGCCTTCAATTTCGGCGTCGATTTCGGCCAGCTCGCCGTCCTCGCCCTCGCGTTTCTCGCGGTCGGCTGGTTCCGCCAAAAAACCTGGTATCGCCCCGCCCTCGCCATCCCCGCCTGCGCCCTCATCGCCGCCATCGGCCTCTACTGGACCGTCGAACGCGCGTTTTTCTGATTAGCCTGCGCAGCGAGCCCGGCCAGCCGCCGCGCGTGAAGCGCCGGCTCCATCCGGTCGTAGTGGCTCGGCAACACCGCCACCGGCCGCGTCTCGGCGAGCTTCAGCAGACTCCCCTTCGCCTGCGCCACGTCCCGGCTCAAAAACCGCGGCGGAGCATGCGTCGACCACGCGTAGCTCGCGAAAAGATCACCACTGAAAACCAGACCGCACGCCTCCGCCCGCTCCGCCACCAGCGCGCAATGTCCCGGCGTGTGCCCCGGTAGATGCCACACCCGCAACCCGCCCCAGAAGGGCAGCGTGTCTCCGTCCAGCAACTCCCCGCCGATCTCCGGCGCGCGATAGCGCCATCCGCCGATCCATCCCGTTATCCGGCCCGCGGCCTCCAAAACCCCGCACCCGCGCGCCGCGCCCGCATACTTCACACTCTGCGCCACGTGCTCACGATCCGCCGCATGCACCCATACCCGCGCGCCGGACCAGGCCTGGATCTCCGCCGCCCCGCCCACGTGGTCCAGGTGCCCGTGTGTCATCACGATGTTTCGCAGCTCCTCCGGCCGTCGCACCAGCCCCGCCACCACGCGCCGCAACTCCCGCGCCACGCCCCATAGCCCCGCGTCGATCAGCGTCAGCCCTTCGCGATCCACCAACAGATGCGCCGACACCAGCCCCCCGCCCAGGCGCACCACCCGCACCTCGCCATAAACCAGCTCCCGCCCCGCGCGCCTTCCCGGCCGCGGCCCTTCCGCATTGTTCATGTCTTGCAGATTTGAGTTTCCCGCGATCCGCGCAATCTTCCGCCACCTCGCCCCTTTGCCGGGCAAGCGTTTATCCAACCAAACCCATCCTCCACCATGAAAGTCCTCTACACCACCCAAGCCACCTCCACCGGCGGCCGCGAAGGCTCCTCCCGCAGCGCCGACGGCGTCCTCGCCGTCACCCTCTCCACGCCGAAGGAGCTCGGCGGCGCCGGCGGTCCCGGCACCAACCCCGAACAACTCTTCGCCGCCGGCTACTCCGCCTGCTTCCTCGGCGCCCTGAAGTTCGTCGCCGGGAAGGCCAAGGTCCAGATCTCCGCCGACGCCAAGGTCTCCGCCCAAGTCGGCATCGGCCCGCGCGACGACGGCACCGGCTTCGGCATCGAGGTCGCCCTCACCATCTCCGTCCCCGGCCTCGACCGCGCCACGGTCGAAAACCTCGTCCAACAGGCCCACATCGTCTGCCCCTATTCCCACGCCACCCAAGGCAACATCCCCGTCACGCTGACGGTCGCCTGAGCCGCGCCGGTCCTTCGCCGACGATCTCCCGATTTACCCGCCCGCCCACGCCGGACGCGACCCCGTGTCGCTCCGGCGTTTTTTGCGTCCCTCCCCGACGCGCCCCCGCCTCCGCCAGCCCGGCCGCGTGAAAACAATCGCGCACTCCTTGCACCAATTTCCGCGCCCCCCCCGCCAACCGGCGCGCAGCCCTCCCCCGCATATTTTGGCACTGTGCGCGGTGCCTTTCGTCGACCTCTCCGGCCGGCCGGAACGGCACCCACGACCATGTCCACCGCCGCCCCTTCCGCTCCGCTCGCCGCCGACGCCTCCAAGGCCACCGCCCGCGCCACCCCCGAGTATATAACGTGCGACGCCAACGAGGCCGTCGCCTCCGTCGCCCACCGGCTCAGCGAGTTCATCGCCATCTACCCCATCACGCCGTCCTCCCCGATGGCCGAGTCCTGCGACGAGTGGTCCTCCGCCGGCAAGACCAACATCTGGGGCGAGGTCCCCAAGGTCGTGCAGCTCCAGTCCGAGGGCGGCGTCGCCGGCTCCGTCCACGGCGGCCTCCTCGGCGGCGCCCTCACCACCACCTTCACCGCCTCGCAGGGCCTCCTGCTGATGGTGCCCAACCTCTACAAGATCGCCGGCGAACTCCTCCCCTTCGCCCTCCACGTCACCGCCCGCGCCCTCGCCGCGCAGGGCCTCTCCATCTTCGGCGACCACCAGGACGTCATGGCCTGCCGCCAGACCGGCTGCGCCCTCCTCTGCTCCAACAACCCCCAGGAAGCCCAGGACCTCGCCCTCGTCTCCCACGCCGCCACCCTCAAGGGCCGCCTGCCCATCATCCACTTCTTCGACGGCTTCCGCACCTCGCACGAGATCGCCAAGATCCGCCCCCTCTCCAACGACATCCTCCGCGCGATGATCGACGAGAAGGCCCTCGCCGAGTTCCGCCTCCGCGCCCTCTCCCCCGACCGTCCCAAGATCCACGGCACCGCGCAGAACCCCGACGTCTACTTCCAGGGCCGCGAAACCGTGAACACCTTCGTCGACGCCTTCCCCGGCGTCGTCCAGGGCTACATGGACCGGCTCGCCGAGCTCACCGGCCGCAAGTATTCACTCGTCGACTACCACGGCCATCCGCAGGCCGAGCGCGTCGTCGTCTGCATGGGCTCCGGCGTCGAGGCCCTCGAGGCCGCCGCCGACCATCTCAACGCCGCCGGCCAGCGCGTCGGCGTCATCTCCATCCGCCTCTTCCAGCCCTTCCCCGTCGACGCCTTCCTCAAGGCCCTGCCCGCCACCGTCCGCACCCTCGGCGTGCTCGACCGCACCAAGGAGCCCGGCGCCGTCGGCGAACCGCTCTTCATGTCGGTTCTCTCCGCCCTGTCCCGCGCCGAACACCCCACCGCCGTCCCGCCCTCGCGCGTCTTCGGCGGCCGCTACGGTCTTGGCTCCAAGGAGTTCACCCCCGCCATGGCCGAGGCGGTCTTCGCCCACCTCAACTCCGCCCGCCCGAAGCACGGCTTCACCATCGGCATCCACGACGACGTCACCCACACCTCGCTCCCGTGGAACAACGACCTCGAGCTCGAGGCCCCCGGCGTCCGCCGCTGCGTCTTCGTCGGCCTCGGCGCCGACGGCACCGTCGGCGCGAACAAAAACTCAATCAAGATCATCGGCGAACAGACCGACTTCTTCGCCCAGGGCTACTTCGTCTACGACTCCAAGAAGTCCGGCTCCGTCACCGTCTCCCACCTTCGCTTCGGCCCCCAGCCCATCCGCGCGCCGTGGCTCGTCCGCCACGCCCAGTTCGTCGCCTGCAGCCAGTGGAACTTCGTCGGCCGCCACGAGATCCTCGGCTACGCCGCCCCCGGCGCCACCCTCCTCCTCGACTCGCCCTACTCGCCCGAGGAGACCTGGACCCGTTTCCCGCGCGACTGGAAGCAGACCATCGTCTCCAAAAAACTCCGCGTCTTCATCATCGACGCCAACGGCGTCGCCACCGCCGCCGGCATGGGCCGCCGCACCAACACCATCCTCCAGACCTGCTTCTTCGCCCTCTCCGGAGTCCTTCCGCAGGACGAGGCCATCGCCCACATCAAGAAGGCCATCACCAAGACCTACGCCCGCAAGGGCGAGAAGGTCGTGCAGATGAACCACGCCGCCGTCGACGCCGCCCTCGCCGCCCTCCACGAGGTCGCCGTCCCCGCCAAACTCGAGGAATGCGACGCCGCCCCCACCGCCGAGCGCTTCGCCGCCTTCGCGCCCGGCTTCTTCCGCGACGTCACCGCCCGCCTCCTCGCCGGCGAAGGCGACCTGTTGCCCGTCTCCGCCATCCCCCCCGACGGCGGCTGGCCCACCGCCACCACCAAGCTCGAAAAGCGCTCCATCGCCCTCGAGCTCCCGCAGTGGGATTCCTCCCTCTGCATCCAGTGCAACAAGTGCGTCTTCGTCTGCCCGCACGCCGCCATCCGCGCCACGCACGCCACCCCCGCCGAGCTCGCCGGCGCCCCCGAATCGCTCACCACCGTCCCCTTCCGCTCCAACGAGCTCCCCGGCCGCCGCTACTTCATCCAGGTCGCCCCGGACGATTGCACCGGTTGCTCGCTCTGCGTCCAGGTCTGCCCGGCCAAGGACAAGTCGAATCCGAAGCACAAGGCCCTCGACCTCGTCCCCGCCGCGCCCCGCATGGAGATCGAGCGCGCCCACTGGGACTTCTTCGAGAAACTCCCCTCGCCCGACCGCGCCACCGTCGACCTCACCACGATCAAGGGCAGCCAGTTCGCCAAGCCCCTCTTCGAGTTCTCCGGCGCCTGCGCCGGCTGCGGCGAGACGCCCTACATCAAGCTCCTCACCCAGCTCCTCGGCGACCGCCTCATCGTCGCCAACGCCACCGGCTGCTCCTCCATCTACGGCGGCAACCTCCCCACCACGCCCTACTGCAAGGACGGCTCCGGCCGCGGCCCCGCCTGGGCCAACTCCCTCTTCGAGGACAACGCCGAGTTCGGTCTCGGCATCCGCCACGCCGCCGACCGCCGCCACCTCTCCGCCCGCGCCCTCCTCGAGAAACTCGCCCCCAAGCTCGACGCCGACCTCGTCCGCGAGCTCTCCTCCGCCTCGCCCACCGTCGAGTCCGAGATCGCCGAGCGCCGCGCCCACGTCGCCCAGCTCAAGGTCGCCCTCGAGGACCTCGCCCCGACCTGCCCCGACGCCGCCCGCCTGCTCCTCATCGCCGACGACCTCGTCAAGAAGTCCGTCTGGATCATCGGCGGCGACGGCTGGGCCTACGACATCGGCTACGGCGGCCTCGACCACGTCCTCGCCTCCGGCGCCAACGTGAAGATCCTCGTCCTCGACACCGAGGTCTACTCCAACACCGGCGGCCAGTCCTCGAAGTCCACCCCCATGGGCGCCGTCGCCAAGTTCGCCGCCGGCGGCAAGCCCACCGGCAAGAAGGACCTCGCCCTCCTCGCCCTCCACTACGGCCACGTCTACGTCGCCCGCGTCGCCTTCGGCGCCAAGGACTCGCAGACCCTCCAGGCCATCCGCGAGGCCGAGGCCTACGACGGCCCCGCCCTCATCATCGCCTACAGCCACTGCATCGCCCACGGATACAACCTCGCCCGCGGCCTCGACCAGCAGAAGCTCGCCGTCGACACCGGCTACTGGCCGCTCTTCCGCAACGACCCGCGTCGCGTCGAGCGCGGCGAACCCGCCCTCGTGCTCGATTCGCCCGCCCCGAAGCTCGAGCTCGCCAAGTTCACCGCCGGCGAGACCCGCTTCGGCATGCTCGCCGCCATGGCCCCGCGCAAAGCCGAGGAGTTCGCCGCCGCCGGCCAGGCCGCGCTCAAGACGCGTTACGAACTCTACAAACACCTCGCCACCCCGGCGACCACCGCCAACCCGCCCGCCACGATCTGAGCCAAACCAGAGCGACAGAGCGTCAGAACGGCAGACCGACAGCGCCAACCCGCCTCCGACCTCTGTCGCTCTGCCCTCTGTCGCTCCGTCGTTCTGCCCTCTGTCACTCTGTTCTCCGCCGCTCCGCCTTTCTGCCCTCTGTCGCGCTGTCCCTCTGTCGCTCTGATTCCACCATGGACCTCTCCACCACCTACCTCGGCCTCAAGCTCCGGAACCCCCTCGTCATCGGCGCCTCGCCCTGCTGCGACAGCCTCGACGCCTGCCGCCGCCTGCAAGACGCCGGCGCCTCCGCGCTCGTCATGCACTCGCTCTTCGCCGAGCAGGTCGAGTTCGAGGAAAACGCCCGCCTCCGCCTCATCGACGGCATCGCCGAAAGCACGCCCGAGGCCCTCGACTACTTCCCGCACTACGACGACTACGCCCTCACGCCCGACCTCTACCTCCGCCAGCTCACCCGCCTGAAGGCCACGCTCCAGATCCCCGTCGTCGCCTCGCTCAACGCCCACCGCCCCGGCGCCTGGATGGACCACGCCAAGCGGCTCGCCGAGGCTGGCGCCGACGCGCTCGAGCTCAATCTCTACGCCCTCGCCACCGACGCCGACGTCGAGGCCGCCGAGGTCGAGGCCGAGCAGGTCTTCATCGTCCGCCAGGTCGTCGAATCCGTGCGCATCCCCGTCTCGGTGAAGATCTCCCCCTGGCACACCGCGCCCGCCAACTTCCTCCGCCAGGTCGAGCAGGCCGGCGCGAAGGGCGCGGTGCTCTTCAACCGCTTTTATCAGCCCGACTTCGACCTCCAGGAACTCGAGGTCCACCCGCACCTGCGCCTCTCCGACTCGAGCGAACTGCTCGCGCGCCTGCGCTGGCTCGCCATCGTGTCCCCGCACACCCGCCTCAGCCTCGCCGCCAGCGGCGGCGTGCACACCTCGCAGGACTTCCTCAAGGCCCTCCTCGCCGGCGCCCACGCCGTGCAGGTCGTCTCCGCCATCCTCCGCCACGGCCCCGTCGCCGTCACCAGCCTCCTGAGCGGCGTCGAGACCTGGATGCGCGAACGCGAATACGCCTCCGTCGAGCAGCTCCGCGGCGCGCTCAACCTCGCCCACTGCCCCAACGCCGAGGCCCACGAACGCGCCAACTACCTCCAGGTCCTCCAGAGCTGGCGCGTCTAAGCTCGAATACGGAACCACCTCCGAATTTCTGGATGCACCGGCGCCGTCCGGTCCGCATCGCACCGCGTCCGCAAACAACACCCAGCTCGTCCCGCCAAGGCGCGGAATAATCCGGTTCCGGAGACGCCGGCCATAAGCGTCCCCGCCGTAGCGGAACGGCGGTGCCGTTTCGTCCTCCCGCCCGCGGCGCGCTCCGACCTTGCCGGCGCGCCGCGCCCTCCGCAGCGTCGCCTCGCCCGTCCGGCCCCTTCCGTGCTTCGCCCCAGCTCGCTGCTTTCCAAGTTTCGCCTCTTCCTCGCCCTCGCGCGGCCCTTCTGGCGCTCCGAGGAACGCTGGCCCGCCCGCATCCTGCTCGGCTCGGTCGTCCTCCTGACCCTCGCGCAAAACTGGATCGCCGTCCGCCTCTCCTACTGGAAGCGCGACTTTTTCGACACCATCCAGCACGGCGACTACGCCTTCTTCGTGAACCTCGGCGTCGCCATGCTGGGGTTCATCTTCTTTTCCATCAGCTTCTGGCTAGCCGAGGACTACCTCTTCTCCTCGCTCAAGATCCGCTGGCGCCGCTGGATGACCGATCGCTACCTTCGCGACTGGCTCGGCGACCGCGCCCACTACCTCGGCCAGCTCGACGGCCACGAGGGCGACAACCCCGACCAGCGCATCAGCGAGGATATCCGCGCCTTCGTCTTCACGACCCTCGACCTCGGCATGCAGCTCTTCGGCGCCGTAGTCGGTCTCGGCGCCTTCGTCGTCATCCTCTGGAATCTCTCCTCCGGCGACGCCCACGCCAATCCCCCCGCCTACCCCTTTCCCGCCCTGCCCGGCCACCTCGACTGGCTCACCCCGATCGTGATCGCGATCTGGGGAGGCTACGTCGCCTTCACGTCCTTCGTCGCGTCCGTCCCCGGCCACCTCGTCTGGATCTGCCTCGTCTACTCCCTTCTCGGCATGTGGCTCGTCGGCCGCGTCGGCCGCCCCATCATCGGCCTCCAATACGAGATGCAGAAACTCGAGGCCGACTTCCGTTTCGGCCTGGTCCGCCTGCGCGAGAACGCCGAGAGCACCGCGCTCGCCGACGGCGAACCCGCCGAGCGCCGCAGCCTCGGCGCGAGCTTCGGCCGCATCGTCGGCAACTTCAACGCCACCCTCATCCGCCGCATCCATCTCAACGCCTTCAAGTCGGTCTACTACCGGCTCTCCGAGGTCGTGCCGCTTTTCCTCTCCGCCCCGCGCTTCTTCGCCGGCGCCATCTCCCTCGGCCAGCTCCTCCAGCTCTCCGACGCCTTCGGCCGGGTGCAGAGCAACCTCAATTTCTTCATCAACGCCTACGAGACCATCGCCCAGTGGTGGGCCATCACCCAGCGTCTCGACGGCTTCCAGCGCGGCATCGAGCACTCCCGCCGTCTCCGCGAGGCGCAGCGCGAGGTCTACGCCGGCGGCAAACGCGACGACGTCCTCCACGTCGACGAGCTCGCCCTCTACCGCCCCGACGGCAAACTCCTCCTCGCCCCGTTCAGCTTCGCCATCGCGCCCGGCGATTCCGTGCTCGTCACCGGTCCCTCCGGCAGCGGCAAAAGCACCATCCTCCGCGCCCTCGTCGGTCTCTGGCCCTACGAGCGGGGACACATTCTCCAACCGCGTCCCTTCGACCTCATGGTCATGCCGCAGAAGCCCTACCTGCCCATCGGCACCCTGCGCGCCGCCCTTTCCTACCCCCGTCCGCCCGAGACCTACCCCGACGACAAACTCGTCCACGCGCTCACCCTCGTCGAACTCGCGCCCCTCTCCGTCCGCCTCGACGAAAGCGCCCACTGGGCCCAGAGCCTCTCCGGCGGCGAACAACAACGCCTCGCCCTCGCCCGCGTCTTCCTCCAACGCCCCGCCTGGCTCTTCCTCGACGAGGCCACCGCCGCCATCGACGAGGGCGCCGAGCTCGCCTTCTACCACAAGCTTCGCGCCGCCCTGCCCGGCCTCACCTACGTCACCATCGCCCACCGCGGCAGCCTGCGCAACGTCCACGCCCGCCACTTCAAGATAGAGCACCGCCCCGACGGCGCCCTCGCCCTGCGCGAAGACGACGCCCCGCCCATCCCGCCGACTTAGTCAGAACGAAAGAGCGACAGAGGACGGACCGGCAGAGACCTTGAACCGCTCCGCTATCGATACCCGATAAACGGAGCCGTTTCCCACTACTCCGTCTTCCGCCCTCCGTCGCTCCGTAGCTCCGTCATTCTGCCGTTCCGTCGTTCTGTCGCTCCGTCGTTCTCACGCCCAGACGAAGAGACACCCGCCTCAGGCGCGCGTCTCTTCGTCCTCGTCCTCGTCGTCCGCCGTTTTCGGCAGGGGCGTGGCGAGGATCTTGTCGATGCGATGCCGGTCCATGTCGATCACCTCGATGCGCCAGCCCGCGTGGTCGAAATGATCACCCGCGCGCGGGATCCGCCCGAAATAGGTCATCACGAAGCCGCCCGCCGTCTTGAACTCCGCCGTGTCCTCGTGCGGCAGCTCGTCCAGATCGAGCAGCTTCTTGAACTCCGGCGTGAGCAACGTCGCGTCGATCAGCCACGATCCGTCCTCGCGCTTGCGCGCCTCCGGCGCCGCGCGCCGCCCCTTCTCCGGCATGTCGCCCGCGATCGCCTCCATCACGTCGATCATCGTCACCAGTCCCTGGATCGCGCCGAACTCGTCGGTCACCAGCGCCAGATGCTGCCCCGTCTTGCGAAACTGCTCGATCAGGTGGATCACCGTCATCGACTCCGGAATGATCAAGGGCGGCGCCATCACGCTGCGCAGATCCGCCGGCAGGCCGAAGGCCGTGTTGGCCCAGATCGCCTTCACCGTCACCACGCCCACCACCTGGTCTCGATGGATCGCGTAGACGGGATAGCGGGAATGTCCGCTCGTCACGATCTTGCGCCAGTTCACCTCCTCCGGGTCGTCGAGGTTGAGAAAAACCATCTTCGGACGCGGAGTCATGATCGCCGTCACGCTCAGCTGGTCCAGTTCGAGCACGCCCGCCACCATCGTGGTCTCAGTCGGGTTGAACGCGCCCGTCTTCAGGCCCTGCTGCACCAGGTCGTTGATCTCGCCCTCCGAAACCGACTGCACCTGGGACTGCCCGAGTCCGAAAAGCTTCAGGATCGCGTCCGTCGCCCACGAGAGCGCGTGCACCACGAAGGAGGTCCCCCGCGTCAACGCGCCGATCGGCCCCGCGACCATCCGCGAGATGCCGTCCGGATTCGCCAGCGCCACCCGCTTCGGCACCAGCTCGCCCACCACCACCGAGGCCAGCGTGATCGCCACCACCACGAGCGAAAACGCGATCTTGTCCGCATGCGGCGCCAGCGGATCGAAACGCGCGATCCACTCCATCAACACCGCCTTGGTGTGCTCGCCCGCCGCCGCGCCCTGCAGGATCGTGATCAGCGTGATCCCCACCTGCACCGCCGAGAGGAAACGGTCCGGCCGCTCCGCGAGCTCCAGCGCGCGGCGCGCCTTGCGATCGCCCCCCTCCGCCAGCTCGCGCAGACGCGTCTTCCGCGCCGAGATCAGCGCGGTCTCCGACATGGAAAAAAAACCGTTGGCCAGCAGGAGCGCCAGGATCACGAGGAGCTCCGGTAGGATCGCATGCATAAATATACCCATAGCCTCCCACGCCGACCGCCCCGCGCGCAAACGTGTTTTGCGTTTCCCCTCGGCAGAGACCGTATCCTAAATACAAATACAACTTGACCGGCCCGCGGAAAACGCGCCATTTTGTTCATCCGGGGCTTGCAAAGCACGCGGGCGTTTGAATGCTGCCGCTCACGCAGCGCAAAATGCGCGGTGTCCGACGAGCCTCTCCCCAGGCCCCGTCCGGTGTCAGACCCAGAACCAAAACAAACAGGAGATACATCATGGCCACTGCCAAAAAACCGGTGAAGAAAGCCGCCGCCAAGAAGCCCGCCGCCAAGAAAGCGGCCGCCAAAAAGCCGGCCGCCAAGAAGCCGGCCGCCAAGAAGACCGCGAAGAAGTAAGCTTCTCGCCCTTCCTGACGACGCTGGCGTCGTCCTCACCGACCGCCGTCTCCTCGGAGACGGCGGTTTTTTTGCGCCCCCACCCGCTTCGCCCCGCCCGCGTTTGGGACTCGCCTGCGTCGCGACCCGCGCGAAACACTCCGCGCTTTCGCACCATGCGCGTCGTCATCCTTGGCTCCGGCCGCGGCTCCAACGCCGAGGCCCTCTGCATCGCCCAACAAGAAGGCCGGCTCGGCCGCGCCCGCATCACGGCCATCTTCGCCGACCGCGCCGAGGCCGGCATCCTCGCCCTCGGCCCGCGCTTCGGCGTCGACGCGCGCTATCTCGACCCCGCTCCTTTCAAGACCAAGCTCGAGGGCGAGGGCGAACGCCGCTACATCGAGGCCGTCCGCGCCTGCGCCCCCGATCTCGTCGTCCTCGCCGGCTTCATGCGCGTCGTGAAGCCCGGCTTCCTCGAGGCTTTCGCCGGCAAGGTCGTCAACCTCCACCCCAGCCTTCTCCCCAGCTTTCCCGGCCTCGACGGCATCGGCCAGGCCTTTCGCCACGGCGTGAAGATCACCGGCTGCACCGTCCACCATGTCGTGCCCGCCATCGACGCCGGCCCCATCATCGACCAGGCCGCCGTGCGCATCGAACCGACCGACACCGTCGAGACGCTCGCGACCAAGATCCACGCCGCCGAGCACCGCCTCCTCGTCGACGTCGTCGCCCGGCTCAGCCTCGGCGCGGGCGCGTAGACCGTCCGCCGCCCCGGTGCGCGCCTTCGCGGCCGGACGTCATCCGGAAAAAACCTCAGCCGCGCGATAAGTCCGGCGCGTTTCATGCAACCGGAGGCGGCGGCATGACACCCGAACCCGCCTCCCGTTCCGACTTCACGCTGATCCGATTCACCCCGGCGCGGAACGCCGGCGGCCTGCAGACCCAGCATCGCGAGATCCTCGGCGGCTTCACCGACGCCGAGGCCGCCTTTGAGACCGCCAAGAAGCGCGCCTGGCAGGCGCTCTGCCGGCTCGCGCAACTCGCCGACTCCGCCCCGCTCGGCGGCGAGAGATGGGATCTCGAGATCGACGACACCGAATGGGGCTACGATCTGCGCCGCAACGGCCGGATCGTCGACCGCTTCTGGGTTCACGACGCCCACGCGCGCGAGGCGCGATAAGAAAGCGTCCCGCATCTCCCCGCGCCGCGGGTCGCGCCTCCGAATCCATCCTTGGCACCGCCGACGCCGCCCGCGAATCTCGCCCCTCGCATGAAAACCAAGGTCTTCGTCGACGGACAAGAGGGCACCACCGGCCTCCAGATTTTCGAACGTCTCGCCGCGCGCGCCGACATCGGGCTCATCGAGATCGACGCCGCCAAACGCAAGGATCCCGCCGCACGCGCAGCCTGCCTCAACGCCGCCGACATCGCCTTCCTCTGCCTCCCCGACGCCGCCGCCAAGGAGTCCGTCGCTCTCGTGACGAACCCCCGCACCTGCGTCATCGACGCCTCCACCGCCCACCGCGTCGCCGAGGGCTGGACCTACGGCGTGCCCGAGCTCGGCGCCTCCTTCCGCGCCGCCATCCGCACCTCCAAGCGCATCGCCAACCCCGGCTGCCACGCCACCGCCTTCGCCCTCGCCGTGCGTCCGCTCATCCAGCGCGGCCTCCTCCCCGCCGACCACCCCGTCACCTGCTTCTCCCTCACCGGCTACAGCGGCGGCGGCAAAAAGATGATCGCCGACTACGAGCAAAACCCGCCCGCCACGCTCAAGAGCCCGCGCCCCTACGCCCTCGCGCTCATGCACAAGCACCTCCCCGAGATGCGCGTGCACACCGGCCTCGCCCACGCGCCCATCTTCAACCCCGTCGTCGCCGCCTTCTACCAAGGTCTCGCCGTCACCGTGCCGCTCCCGCTGCACGCCCTGCCCGCCGCGCCCACGCCGCAAGCTCTCCACCACGCCCTCTCCGAGACCTACGCCGGCGAAAAATTCATCCGCGTGCTGCCCTTCGGCGACGAATCCGTCCTCGATGGCGGCTTCTTCGACGTCCAGGCGTGCAACGGCACCAACCGCTGCGACATCGCCGTCTTCGGCCACGCCGACCAGGCCGTCGTCATGGCCCGCCTCGACAATCTCGGCAAGGGCGCGTCCGGCGCCGCCATCCAGTGCATGAACCTCCACCTCGGCATCGACGAGGGCCTCGGCCTCACGCCCTGAGTTCCCCCAGATAAGTCCGATCCGCCCGATTGGTCCGATCCGACCGATCAGCCCTTCCGCTCCCCGCTCCTAGCTCCCTGCTCCACGTCCACATGCCTGCCCTCTTCGAACTCAAATCCGAGATCTCCCCCGCCGCCGTCGAGGCCATCGACGAGCTCCTCCTCGAGCTAGGCCTCGAAAACTGGAGCCTGCTTCAAGACGTCATCATCAATCGCGCCTGGCTCGTCGGCATCTTCCCCGATGCCGACGCCGCCCGCGCCTCCTGGGCCGAGCTCGCGCCGCAACTCCCCCCCGAAGCCGCCGCCGCCACGCCCGAGGAGCGCTCCCTCGGCGACCAAGACTGGCGCGATAGCTACAAGGCCCACTTCAAGGCCTGGCGCTGCGGCCGCCTCCACTGGGTCCCCGTCTGGGAACGCGCCACCCACGTCCTCGGCGCCGGCGAGACCGCCATCTGGCTCGACCCCGGCCTCGCCTTCGGCACCGGCAACCACGAGACCACCCGCCTCTGCGTCGAGCGCCTCGTCGCCCGCGCCGAAAGCACTCCCCACCGCGGCCGCGTGATCGACGCCGGCTGCGGCTCCGGCATCCTCGCCCTCTCCGCGGTCCGCCTCGGCTGGACCGACGTGTCCGGCTTCGACAACGACCCCGAGGCCGTGCGCGTCTCCGAGGAAAACGCCGTCCTCAACGAGCTCGCCGGCGCCGTGCGCTTCTCCACCGCCGACCTCGTCTCCGGCCTCCCCGCCGGCACCCAGGCCGACGTCGTCCTCGCCAACATCCAGGCCGACGTCCTCCTTCGCTTCATCCCGCAGCTGGTCGACGCCATCGCCCCCGGCGGCCTGCTCGTCCTCAGCGGCATCCTCGCCCGCGAAAACGACCAGGTGCGCGCCGCCTACGCCGCCGCCGCGCCCGGCTGGCGGGTCGAGCATCGCCTCATGGGCGAGTGGAGCGACGTCGCCCTCTTCCGCCCCTAGCCATCCGCCCGTAGCGGAACGGCGGAGCCGTTTCGTCCCCCCCGCCCCGCCTCATCGCTCCGGCAGATAACACGCCGGATCGAAGGCCGGGGCCAGCACCGCGAGAAATTCCAGCGGCCCGCCCGCATCCGCGCGCAGCGCGTGCGGATCCCCCCGCGCGATCGCCACGACCGAGCCCGCGCGCACCGACATCTCCATGTCGTTGAGCGTCGCCACGCCTGTTCCCGACAGCACCACGAAAAACTCGTCGCACCCAAAGTAGCGGCTCGATCCCGTCGACCCGCCCGCATCCAGCCGGAACCGCGCGATGCTCAGCGCCTCCGCCCGCGCCACGCCCGCGCGCCCCGCCAGCTCGCGAAGCGTCACGCCCGGCGCCACCGTGATTTCCGCGGCCGCCTCGGGACCGAAGACGCGGCTGACCAATCCGCCCCCGCCACGAGCCGCCGCCCCCGCGCCCCCCGTCGCCGCACGCGACGCCGGATCATCCCTCGTCAGCGCCGCGATCGCCTCCGCCGCCTCCGGCCAGCCCGCCTGCAACTCGTCCCGACGGCCCGGCTCGTAGTCGTCCGGATCGAATCCCGGCGCCAGCGTGCATCCGAAAAACGAATACGCCTCCTCGCCGTCCTTCGCCGGCCGCGCCCCCATCCAGGTCCCCGCCGGCACCGTCACCTGCGGAGACTCCCCGCCCAGGACGTCCGCCCCGAAACGAACCCGCTCCACCCGCCCGCCGGGATGAAGCAACCACAGCTCCGCCGCGTCCCCGCCGTAAAAGTGCCATGTCTCGTCCGTCCGCAGCCGATGCATCGCCGAGAAGTCTTCCCGCGTCACCAGCGCCACGATCGCGTTCCCCGCCGACCGCGCCGTCCCGCCCTGGCGGATCGGCAACGCCGAGGCCGGCACGCGGGTCCCCGACACCCAGCGCAACGCGAACCAGGCCCCTTCGTGCGGGATGCGCTCCATGTTGTAATGCCGGACGAGACGCCCGGCCGGACCGGCCGGGATGACGGAAACATCTGGAGACATGGAAATAAGGGCGAAGTTGTTTTCGGGAAAAGTCAGGGGCGAAAAAAACGACGACTCCCCGGGACTAGCAGCCCGCGCACCAAACGCCCTCTTCGCATTCCTTCACGTCGCCGCCACGCGCCGACGCCCCGCGGGCCCCGGCCCTAAGTCTGCTCCCGTCGCGAACCCGGCCCCCCCGCACCATCTCCAGCGGCATCCGAACGACCCCCGTTCGATGATTTTGTCCCCGCCCGCTCGAACGCCTCGAAATTCGGCCGCTTGCGCGCGAACTCCAAAATCAGCTCCGGAAACGCCTCCCGCACCGGCGACTCCGCCAGATAGGCCTCCGCCTCGAGCTTCCGTCCGCGGGAGCAGAGCCCCGCATAGACATGCAGCTCGAACTGGAGTCGCAGCCGCCTCGCCGCCTCCGCCTCGCCGCGCGCATCGAGCAAAAACAGCAGCGCCTCGAAGGTCGAAAAACGCCCGTCGCCGTTCTGCGCCCGCAACGCGTAACGGCTCTTGCCCGCCATCGGCAGCCGCACGCGCCTTCCCCAGCTTTGCACCTGCGCCAGCATCCCGCCCGCCTGCGCCCAGCTCGCATCGAGCAAGAGCACCTGCAACTTCCGCCCGCTCGCGGCCTCCGCCGCCAAATCCCGACCAGGCAACGGCTCCCCGTGCGGATGCAGGATCCACAACTCGCTCGCCTCCGCCCGGACGATCTCCGACGGCGCCAGCGGACGCTCGCGCCGATAGAGATGCACCCGCGCCCCCTCCACCACGCGCGGGATCAGGTTGCCCGTGCTCGACGGACGGTGCGCCTCCAGCGCGTGCTGCAACACGTCCACGTGGAGCGGGCACGCCTCCGCCCGCTGCGCCGCGCAGATGCACCAACGCGGCGGCAGCTCGCAACGCTCGCAGCGATGCGCCCCTTGAAGCACGACACTTCTGGCCATGCCCTCATGCAAAACCCGCCCGCCGCCGGTGAGGAGCCTAATCCGCGCCTTCAGCGCCCTCGCGCCGCGCGCAGCACCGCCTCGGTGATCAGCTGCCCCGCCGGCCCGTGCAGGTTCGCCTCGGCCGCGTGCGTCGCCCACGGCAGCTCGATAAACACGTGCGGCACGCCCGCCTTCGCCAGCGCCGCCGCCAGCCGCTCGCTGTGCCGACACCACACCAGCTCGTCCAGCTTGCCATGGATAAGCAGCGTCGGCGGCGCGCCGGCGTGGACCAACTTCTCCCCGCTCGCGCTCCGAAACCGCGCCCGCGCCGCCTCGTCGTCCGGCCCGCCGCCCAGAAACTGCGTCATCAGCTTGTGCGAATTCAGCGCATCGTGCTCGGAGCGGATCGACCACACGAACTCCATGTCGTGACACGCATAGAGCGCCACCACCGCGCGAACGCCGGGCAATTTCTCCCCATACGCCGTCGCCGTCGCGATCTGCCCGCCCGCGCTCCGCCCGAACAGGGTCAAGCGCTCCGGATCGACGCCGAGTTTCGCCGCGTTCGCCCGCAGCCACCCGATCACCGCCCGCAAATCCTCCGCCTGCGCCGGCCACGGATGCTCCGGCGCCAGCCGATAATCGAAGGCCGCCACCGCCACCCCGCGCGCCGCCAGCCAGCGATTCAGGCCCGCCAGTTCCGTGCGATCCCCGCCATCCCAGCCCCCGCCATGAACGAGCACCACGCAGGGCGCCCCGCCGGCCTCCGCATCGCCCTGCGCCCGATAAAAATCCACCGCCCGACCGGCCGCGTCGAAAGTCTCCGCCGGCACCGCCTCCGCCCGCGTCGGCCAGCGCAGCAACCGCGACCACGCCCAGGGGATCTCGCCCGCGCCGAACACCTCGGTCAGTCTCGCATCCACCGCTCGGCTCATCCGCCACGCCAGCCAGGTCGGCCGGACAAAGCCCGCCGCCGCCAGCGCCGCCACCATCCCCGCCGCGCCCGCGACCACCTTCTCCCCCGCGCCGCCCTCCGGAGCCCAGGCCGCCCGCCCCGCCGCGCCCGCCAGCAGCGCCGCCGCCCCGCACCACACATAACCGAGCTCGGTCGCGAACAACGCCACCCACCACGCGCGATAGCTACGCGCCGGCCGCACGGAAAACCACGCCGCAGACAGCAGCCCCAACGCGAACAAAAGCATTAGCAAAACTCCCGGCATCCCCGCACCCCGCCCTTACCCGGGCGCCGCCGCAAATCCGAAATCGCGCAAACCCCTCCCGCCCTCCACGCTCCGCGTCTTTACCCGCCATGTCCTCCCTCAAGCCCTACCCGACCGGCCTCGGCACCAAATCCCTCCACGCCGGCCAGACCCCCGACTCCGCCACCGGCTCCCGCGCCGTTCCGCTCTACCAGACCACCAGCTACGTCTTCCGCGACACCGAGCACGCCGCGAACCTCTTCGCCTTGAAAGAGCTCGGCAACATCTACACGCGGATCATGAACCCCACGACCGACGTCTTCGAGCAACGCATCGCCGCGCTCGAAGGCGGCAGCGCCGCCCTCGCCCACGCCTCCGGCCAGGCCGCCATCACCGACGCCATCCTCAACCTCGCCGGCGCCGGCGACCACATAGTCTCCGTCGCCCAGCTCTACGGCGGCACCTACAATCTTTTCCACCACACCCTGCCGAAGCTCGGCCTCGAGATCACTTTCGTCGACGCCGACGATCCCGAGTCCTTCCGCCGCGCCCTCCGTCCCAACACCAAGGCCTTCTACGGCGAGGGCCTCGGCAACCCCGCCCTCAACATCTTCCCCGTCGAGGAGGTCGCCAGGATCGCCCGCGAGGCCGGCGTGCCCCTCATCCTCGACAACACCTGCCTCAGCCCGATCCTCCACCGCTCCTTCGAGTGGGGCGCCAACATCGTCGTCCACTCGACCACGAAGTATCTCGCCGGCCACGGCACCTCGATCGGCGGCATCGTGGTCGACGGCGGCAACTTCGACTGGGGCTCGGGCCGCTTCCCCGGCTTCACCCAGCCCGACGCGTCCTATCACGGCCTCGTCCACTGGGACGCCTTCAAGGCCTTCCCGCCCGCCGGCGGCGCCAACATCGCCTTCGTGATGAAGATGCGTCTCCAGCTCCTGCGCGACATCGGCGCCTGCATCTCGCCGTTCAACGCCTGGCAGTCGCTCATCGGCCTCGAGACGCTCCACCTCCGCATGGAGCGCATCTGCGCCAACGCCCTCGCCGCCGCCCACTTCCTCAAGGACCACCCCAAGGTCGCCTGGGTCAACTACCCCGGCCTGCCCGGCTCCAAATACCACGCCGCGGCCAACAAGTATCTGACCGGCGGATACGGCGGCCTCCTCGGCTTCGGAGTCAAGGCCGGCTTCGAGGGCGCCAAGCGCACCATCAACGGCCTCAAGCTCTTCAGCCACCTCGCCAACATCGGCGACGCCAAGAGCCTCGCCATCCACCCCGCGAGCACGACGCACAGCCAGCTCACGCCCGCCGAGCAGACCGCCTCCGGCGTGCAACCCGACTATATCCGCCTCAGCCTCGGCTGCGAGGACTTCGCCGACCTCAAGGCCGACCTCGAGCAGGCCCTCGCCCAGGCCTGAGTCCGCGCAAGCCGTCCACAGAAGCGAACGAAGGAAACGAAGAGGCGAGGTCGCTCGATCCTCGGATCGAAATGTCTTCGTTCCCTTCGTTTCCTTCCGTGAGAAATCCGATTCCAAGTCGATCGGCTCCCTCCCGCCATGTGCACCCGTTTCGTCCTCGAGGCTCCCGTCGCCGAGGCCGGCTTTAAAAAGCTCGGCCTCGACGCGCTCGCGACCGCGGTGGCCAAGGCGATGAGCCGCTTCAACATCGCGCCCGGCACCGGCATCCTCGCCCTCCGCGCCGGTGACAGGCCCCGCACCGCCCGGGCCTTCGAACCCCGCTGGGGCTTCCGCCCCGCCCTCTCCGCCGGCGCCGACGCGCCGTTGCTCGTCAACGCCCGCGCCGAGACCCTCGCGCAAAAACCCACCTTCCGAGAAGCTTTCCGCCACCGACGCTGCCTCGTGCCCGCGACCGGCTTCTACGAATGGGAAAAACACGGCCGCGCCCGGCTCCCCTGGCTGTTCCGCCGCGCCGGCGCCGAACCCTTCGCCTTCGCCGCGCTCTGGGAACCCAACGCCGACGGCGAGCCCGCCGCCGTCCTCGTCACCACCGAGCCCAACGCGCTCATGGCGCCCATCCACCATCGCATGCCGGCCATGCTCTCGAACGCCGAGGCCTGCCGCGCCTGGCTCGACGCCTCCGCCACTGAATCGGATCTGGCCGCCCTGCTTGCCCCCTCCGACCCCGCGCGAATGACCGCCACACCCGTCAGCCCGCGCATCAACCGCTCCGATTTCGACTCTCCCGAGTGCGTCGCCCCCGCCGTCCACGGCATCGCCACCCGCGACGCAGACGACTCCGACAACCTAGAGCTCGGGCTCGGCTGAATCCGATCGGAGCAGATGGCCTCGAAGGGCTCGGAAGACACAAATCGCAGAACCTGTTTTGCGTCTTTTGCGCCTCTTGTGGCCGATCATCACGTCCCCATCGTCCCATCCGCCGTGTTCTGCACCGCCGTCGCCGCCCGCGGCGTCATCTCGCGCCGGCGCCGGTTGCTCACGTTGTCACCGTCGTGCGGCCGCAGTCCCCAGAAGGTGAACGACGACAGCGCCGTCAGCACACCCACGGTGAGATACGCCCGGTGCAGCGCCGGCACCAGCACCTCCGGCGGCGGATGCAACTGCGCGCCGACGAACCACGCCGCCAGCATCGAGCCCGTCGCCACGCCAAAGCTCAGAGAAAGCTGCTGCGCCGTGCTCGCGATGCTGCCCGCCCGGCTCGCCGCCTCATCGGGCACGTCGGCGTAGACGAGCGAGTTCATGCAGGTGAACTGGAGCGAAGAGAAAAAACCCTGCACCAGGGTCATCCCGAGCAACAACGCCGTCGGCACGCCCGGCGACACCAACGAGTAGCTCGCGAGCATGCCGCCGAGCAGCACCGTGTTCACCATCAGCAGATTTCGGTGCCCCCAGCGCGCGAGCAGACGACGGCTCAACACCTTCATGCCGATCGCCGCCATCGCCTGCGGCATCGTCAGCAGCCCCGCCTGCCAGGGCGCGTAGCCCAGCCCGAGCTGAAACAAAAGCGGCAGCAAAAACGGCGACGCGCCCACGCCCAGCCGCGTCACGAAACCACCCAGCACCGCGACGCGAAAGGTCCGCACCTTGAGGAGCACGAGATCGAGCAGCGGACGCGCCACGCCCCGCGCATGCCAACCATAGGCGAACAACAACACGACCGCGCCCGCCAGCAGCATGCCCACCGAAGACAGCGGCGCGCGATGTTCGCCGAAAACCTCCAGCACATACGAGAGCAACGCGATGCCCGTGCCGAAGAGCACGAAGCCCGCGAAATCCATCGGCGCCGGCGCCTCGTCGCGAAAATCCGGCATGTGCCGTCGCGTCAGCCAGAGCCCGATCAACGCGATCGGGAGGTTGAGCAGAAAAATCGCCCGCCAATGAAACCACGTCACGATCAAGCCGCCCGTCGTCGGCCCGAGCAGCGGCCCGAGCAGCGCCGGGATCACCACGAAGTTCGTCACCGCCAGCATCTGCGAGCGCGGATAACTTCGCACCAGCGCGAGCCGCCCCACCGGCACCATCATCGCCCCGCCCATGCCCTGCAGGATGCGCGCGAGCACCAACAGCTCCGGCGTGGTCGCCGCCGCGCAGAACAGCGAGCCCGCGAGAAAGAAACCGATCGCCCAGAGAAAAACACGACGCGTGCCGAAGCGATCCGCCGCCCAGCCGCTCGCGGGGATGAACACCGCGAGGCTGAGCGTGTAGCTCGAAAGCACCGACTTCAGGCTCAGCGGCGACACGCCGAGATCGTGAGCCATCGTCGGCACCGCGGTGTTCAGCACCGTGGCGTCCAGGTTTTCCATGAAGAGCGCCGCCGCCACGAGCCACGGCAGCACCCCGCGCACGGGCCGGTCGGAAGTCGGCAGGGAGGGCGCGGTGCTCGTCATGGCCACGAACCCAGCCTAACGCGTCTTCACCACGCCGCCAGCGAGGAGGCGGCGAAGGCCCTTTGCTCGCGGGACGCTAACACGCGCCCACGCGACATCGTCAGCGCGGAGCGGCCGCGCGCGCGAGCGAGTCCAGGGTCTTTCGCCACTCCGCCGCGGTCTTCTCGCCGTTGGCCCGGGCGTCGAGGATTCCCCGCAGGAACTCCTGCCCCTTGAATCCGGCCCACGGCGCCAGGGCCTCCAGCCGCGCCGCCCGCTCGGCGAGCGACTCCGACTCCGGTTCTCCCGCCCCGCCCTCCGCGATATCGATCATCAACGCGTCGGCCTCGCGCCCGAATTCGTCCAGTCTCGCGAGATGCTCGGACAAGGAGCCCGCCTTGCCTCGGCCCTCCAAAAGCAGGCCGACCATGAAATCCGACTCCTCCGCCAGTCCTTTCACCACGCTCTCCAGCACGGTGTCGTCCCAGAGTCCGATCCGTCGCGACTTGAGCTCCACCGCCACCTCCCGCCCCTCGAAAAAAATCCGCGCCTGACGCCCCGGGATATCGAGCTCGAGCAAGGCCACCCCGTAGCGATCCTGGCCCGGCTCCAGCCAAAAGGCGCCGGCCGGGGTCTCGAACGAAACGGCCGCGCGGCCCGGCTCGGCCGCGATCCCCGTCATGCGCAAGACGGCCGGATCGACGCGGTCGGATTTGAATCCTTGCGCGCGCGCCTTCCGTTCCAGGGCGCGACGCAATTTCGCCCCCGGCGATTTCCAGAGCGGATCCGCGCGCGCCATCTCGGCGAACGAGGTCGGCGCCGGCAAGAAGCTCAGCGCATCGAGCAGGGCCGACGCCTCGGAAGGCGAGAGGGTCGCCGCGCGCCCCTGCAAGCGCCCCAGCAGCGCGACGACCAGCTCCTGTTGCCGCGACCAATCCTCGGTCGAAAGCCCCGGCCCCACGCGCAGATAGAGCGCGAGCCCGTCCAGCGTCGCGGCGTCGCCGGCGGCGAGCCCCCCTTCGCGCGCCGCCGCGGACGCACGGGCCGCGGCGAGCGAAGACAGGCTCTTGATGAAATCCGGATCGTAGCCCGGCTGCAGCGGATCGTGCTCCGCCCGCCATCGCGGCGTCGCGTCGCGGCCCTCGGCGAGGGACGCGGCGATCTCTTCGCGCGCCGCTCGCGCCGCCGGCGAAAGCTCCGCCTCGGATTTGGACGAACCGACCGCGTCGCGTTCCTCGGGAGTCAGTCGGTTGAAGGCGGCCAGGGCGCCCGCGTAGGGATGCCCCGCCTCCACCGGGAAGGGCACCGGCCCGTTGGGCCGCCGCGTGACCGCCAGCAAGCAGGCCGCGCTCGCCCAGAGAAGCAGAAGCATCAGGCCAAGACGCCCGCGGCGCATCGGGTAACCCATTCCGCCAGCCTGCGAAGCGCCCGCCCGCCGAGTCAACGGGCGAGACGTCGGCTCACGCCACGCTCCCGCGCTTCGGCCCGCGCGCCGTCCGCGCCAGATCCGCGCCGTAGATCGCGAGCCCGCACCAGATCAAGCCAAAGGCCGCGAGCCGGTCCCGCGCCAGCGGTTCATGGAAGACCGCCCAGCCCACGAGGAACTGCAAGGTCGGCACGATATACTGCAAAAGCCCGAGCGTGGTCAGCCTCAGGCGCCGCGCGCCCTCCGCGAAAAGCAGCAGCGGGGTGGCCGTGACGAGCCCGCTCGCGATCACCAGCAACTCCACGCCCGCCGGCGCATGCCCGAGCGCGCCGCGCCCTTGCCACGCAAGCCAGCCGAGGTAGCCGAACGCGAACGGCGCGAGCAGCAGCGTCTCCAGGGCGAACCCCGGCAGCGCCGGCAGCGCGGCGCGTTTCTTGAGCAACGAGTAGGGCGCCCAGCTCGCCACGATCCCGAGCGAGATCCACGGCAGGGAACCGGTGCGCCAGACCAGCAGCGCCACTCCGCCCGCGGCCACCGCGAGCGCCAGCGCCTGCATCCGCGACAGGCGTTCGCGCAACGCGAAACGGCCGACCAGCGCCGCGGCGAGCGGTTGCAAAAAATAGCCGAGCGAGCACTCGATCACGCGGCCGTGGTTCACTCCCCAGACGAACACGAGCCAGTTGACCGTGAGAAAAACGCCGGCGGCGAAACCCACCGCCAGCAACACGGGTCGGCGAAACGCGGCCCGCAGCTCCTTGGCGCCGCCAAGCAACGGAAGCAAAAGCGCGACCGCCGCGAGCGACCACACATGACGATGCGCGATCAACTCGATCGCGTCGACCGAGGCGAGCTGCCGCCAAAAAAGCGGAAACAGCCCCCAGCACAGATAGGCGCCGAGGGCGGAAAGGATCCCGCGCGGAGAATCGGGCGGAGAATCGGGAACGGACATGGAGGACGGGAAAGGATGCGTGTGAATGCGCGGCACGCGAACGAAAGCGCTCCGCGCTTCCGCCACGGGCAACGCCCCGGACGTAGCGGAACGGCGGAGTCGTTTCGCCAACGCGCGCCCGCGATCCGATCGCGGAAAAGAGGAAATCCCGGGCGACAAAAAAGCCGGTCGCCCGAGGGCGACCGGCTTTGAAAAAGAAGGGCTAAACGTGTTTCGCGTTTCCTGCGACGTCCACGAGCGCGGTCGCTCAGACCTCGTAGCCGGAGAGCTGCTTGTCCACCGCGACCTTGTCGAGGCGGGCGAAGGCGGGGAGGCCGTGCTCGTAGGCGACCTGGGTCTCGCCCTGGATGAGCGGGGTGGCGTAACGGATGAACTGGTGGTTCATGGAGACGCCGTCCTCGTTGATCCACTCGCGGGGCAGCTTCTTCACGCCGTTGGCGATCTCGGAGAGGGGCGCGAGGCCGGTCTCGACCGTGTAGTGGTCGGTGTCGCCGCGCTGGAGCGTGACCATCTTGTCGGTCTCGCCGCGGATCGCGGCCTTGACCGCCATCTGGCCGGCGAGGAAGGCCTCGTCGGCGTCGGCCTTGGAGCCGGCGTGCGCGGCGCAGCGCTGGGCCATGCCAAGCTTGACCGTGCGGCACTTGATGCCGGGCAGGTTCTGCTCGACGAGCGACTGGAGATAGTCGGCGGCGCCACCGAGCTGGGCGTGGCCGAAGGCGTCGGTCTTTTCGTCCGCGGCGATGTAGTTGCCATCGGCGTCGACGAGGCCTTCGCCCACCACGACGAGACAGTATTTCTCGCGCTTGAGGACGCGCTGGATGTCGGCGGTGAACTTCTCGGGGCTGAAGGCGACCTCGGGGAGATAGATCAGGTGCGGGGCGTCGTGCGGGTGGTCCTTGCGCTTCGCGAGCGAGGCGCCGGCGGCGATCCAGCCGGCGTTGCGGCCCATGACCTCGACGATCTGCACGAGATCGTGCTGGCCCATCGCGGCGTTGTCGCAGGCGATCTCACGGATCGTGGTGGAGATATACTTGATGACGGAGCCGTAGCCCGGGGTGTGGTCGGTGACGGGCAGGTCGTTGTCGATCGTCTTCGGAATACCGATCACGCGGAGAGCGTAGCCCTGCTGCTGGGCGAGCTTGGAGATCTTGTCGGCGGTGTCCTGGGAGTCGTTGCCGCCGGCGTAGAAGAAGTAGCGTATGTTGTGCGCCTTGAAAACCTCGAGCACGCGGTCGAAGTCGGCCTGCTTCTTGAGCTTGTAGCGGCAGGTGCCGAGGGCGGCGCCGGGCGTGAACTTGAGGCCGCGGATGGTCTGCTGGCTCTCGGCCGCGAGGTCGATGAGGTCCTCGTTAAGGATGCCGAGCACGCCGTTGAGGGCGCCGTAGATCTCCTCGATGTCGGGATGGTTCAGCGCTTCCGAAATCACGCCCGCAAGGGAGGCGTTGATGACGGCGGTGGGGCCGCCGGACTGACCGACCAGGACGTTACCTACGAGATCTTCGGACATGGCTGTGTGCTTTGGTTAAAGGGTTTCGAACTCCAAACGTGAACGGGCAGCGTGCCGACCGGCGCGAGGCGCTGGCAAACCCAAATTTCCCCGGGAAAAGGATCGGACCCGGCCGCGCAAACCACCCGATCTCATCCGGCGGACGGCCAAAGGATGAGGCCTTTTCGCCAATCCAGTCACCGCCTTCATCTTTGCGGCTGGATAAGGGGGCCGGCAGCGTGGTGGAGCCCCGATGAGCTCTTCATCCTACGCCTTCCTCGCCCTGTTCGGAGGGATCGCCCTGATCTTCCCCCTCCTCCTGCTGAGCGTGGCGCGAATCTGGGCAAAGGCCTTCCAACCCGCCCGCCCCGGCCCGGTGAAAAACTCCACCTACGAGTGCGGCCTGTCCGCAGAAGGCGAGGTCTGGATCCAGTTCAAGGCCCACTACTACCTCTACGCGATCGTCTTCCTGATCTTCGACGCCGAGGCGCTTTTCCTCCTGCCCGCCGCCGTCGCTTTCACCGCCCTGCCCGTCGGCGCGCTCGTCACGGTGCTCGTTTTCCTCCTGCTGCTGGTCGAGGGCCTCGTCTGGGCCTGGCACCGCGGCCACCTCGAATGGCAATGAGCACCGCCGCCTTCACCTCCCCCACGGGCGCCGCGCCTGCCGTCTCCGACCCGGCCGCCACGAAGCCCGAACCGTTTCCCGCCTGCGGAAACATTCCCGATGCCGAGCGCGAGGAACTGCGCCGCCGCGGCATCCTCGTCACCTGCCTCGAGGAGCTCTACGGCTGGGGCCGCGCCAACTCCATCTGGCCCCTGCAATTCGGTCTCGCCTGCTGCGCCATCGAGATGATCGCCGCCGCCACCGCGCGCTTCGACATCGCCCGCTTCGGCGCCGAGATCTTCCGCCCCTCCCCCCGCCAGGCCGACCTCATGATCGTCTCGGGCACCGTCACCAAGAAGATGGCCCCGCAGGTCGTCCGCCTCTGGAACCAGATGCCTGAGCCGAAATACTGCATCGCCATGGGCGCGTGCGCCATCTCCGGCGGCCCCTTCAAGCAGGGCTACAACGTCCTCAAGGGCATCGACCGCTTCATCCCGGTCGACATCTACATCCCCGGCTGCCCGCCCCGCCCCGAGGCCCTGCTCAACGGCCTCGTCCAACTCCAGGAAAAGATCCGCGCCGAACGCGTCACCGGCGAACACGCCGCCCGCCACCTTCGCCCCGGGGTCATCGCCGAGATCCCCGTCCCCGAGTGCGGCGAAACCGACCTCGTCCCGCCCTTCGCCCCCGGCGCCTTCCGCCCGCCCACCCCGCCGGCCCTCGCAGCGCAACCAGCCGCCTCACCGGCCACTTCCTCTCGATCTCAATCCCCATCCGCCGCCGCCGCGCCGTCCGCGCCCGCCGCCGCCAAAGCCTGAGCCGCCCGCCATGGAAACGACCGAGCAAATCCGCAACCGCCTCCTCGCCCGTTTCCCTTCGGCCCATATCGAGGTGGCGCAAAATCCCGGCCCGGCCGCGCAACACGGCCTCCTCGTCGACGCTGCCCACGCCCGCGAGATCGCCCGCTTCCTCCGCGACGACCCCGAACTGCTCCTCGACTACTGCTCCAACGTCACCGGCCTCGACTGGCCGGAACGCGAGATCGTCGAGACCACGAAGAAATCCGTCCCCGACCCCGCCGGCGGCCCCGCCAAGATCGTCGAAGAGAAAACCAAGCGCACCGAGCCCGGCCGTCTCGAGGTCGTCTACCACCTCTACTCCATGGCCCGCCGCCACGGCCCGGTCATCCTCCGCCTACGCACCGCCGACCGCTCGTCCAACATCACCCTTCCATCCCTCACTCCCGTCTGGCGCTCCTGCGATCTGCAAGAGCGCGAGGTCTTCGACCTCTTCGGCGTCGTCTTCGAGGGCCACCCGAACCTTCGCCGCATCTTGATGTGGGACGGCTTCGCCGGCCACCCGATGCGCAAAGACTACGTCTCTCCCGACGACCACGAATGGGAGCCCACGCCGCACGGCGAGGTGCTTGAACGTGCCAAGGCCCGACAGGCCGCGGCCCCGGCGGAGACCCGCCCATGATCCAGCCCGATTCGCTTTTCCCCGCCGGCGGCCTCGCGCCCTCCGGCCCGACCCTTCGTCGCGTTCACGATACTTTCCACGGCGACCTCCTCGAGGTCTCCATGGGCCCGCAACACCCGTCCACCCACGGCGTGTTCCGCATGAACGTCACCCTCGACGGCGAGCAGATCGTCGGCCTCCGCCCCGTCTTCGGCTACCTCCACCGCAACCACGAGAAGCTCGCCGAGGACATGAGCTACCTCGCGTCGATGCCCTACACCGACCGGCTCGACTACCTCTGCGGCCTCACCAACAACTGGGCCTACGCCCTCGCCGTCGAAAAACTCGCCGGCCAGCCCGTTCCCGAGCGCGCCGAATACCTCCGCGTCATCGTCGGCGAGATGACGCGCCTCGTGAACCACGCCTGTCTCGTCGGCTTCCTCTTCAACGACCTCGGCACCTCCTTCACCCCGCTCCTCTACGCCTTCCGCGAGCGCGAAAAGATGCTCGACCTCTTCGAGGCCCTCACCGGCTCCCGCATGATGGGTAACTTCATGCGCTTCGGCGGTTGCCGCGTCGACCCCACGCCCGAGTGGCTCGCCTCCGCCGCGAAGCTCGTCGACGCCTTCCCGTATTTCCTCGACGAATACGAGACTCTCCTCACCGGCAACGAGATCATGCTCGCCCGCACCCAGGGCGTCGGCCGCCTCGAAGCCGCGCAGGCGATCAACGCCGGCATCACCGGCCCCTGCCTCCGCGCCTCGGGCGTCAACTACGACCTCCGCAAGGTCGACGGCTACGGCGTCTACCCGCGCCTCGATTTCCGCGTCCCGCTCGGCGACCACGGCGACACCTACGACCGCTACATGATGCGCATCCTCGAGATGCGCGAGTCGGTGAAAATTCTCCAACAAGCCTTCCGCGCCCTCCCCGCCGGCCCCGTCCTCGACCCCAAGGCCAAGCAGCGCGGCCTGCGCCCGAAGGCCGGCGAAGCCTACGCCCGCATCGAGGGCCCGAAGGGCGAACTCGGTTTCCACCTCGTCAGCGACGGCACGCCCAATCCCTACCGCTACCGCGTCCGCCCGCCCTCGCTCGTCAACCTCACCCTCCTCGAGGAGATGTGCGTCGGGCACACCGTCGCCGACGCCGTCGTCATCCTCGGCTCCATCGACATCGTCCTCGGCGAGGTCGACCGCTGAGCCGCACCGCCCAATCCCGCGCCCACCATGATCGGCACCGGCATCCTCAAAGGCCTCGCGGTCACCGCGAAAAACTTCCTCGGAAGCTACCACGACCCCGCGCGCCTCGTGACCGAGGAATACCCCGAGCGGCCCGCCCGCGTCCCGGAAGCCTACCGCAGCTTCCCCATGCTCGTCTGCGAGGACGCCGCCGACCCCATGGGCACGCTCCGCTGCGTCGCCTGCCAGATCTGCGAAAAGGAATGCCCGCCGCAGTGCATCTTCATCGAGAAATCGAAGGACAAAAAACCCGACGCCACCGGCAAGCCCCAGCTCTACCCGACCACCTTCACCATCGACACCTCCGTGTGCATGGGCTGCGGCATCTGCGCCGAGGTCTGCCCCTTCGACTCCATCAAGATGGACAAGGTCTTCGAGATCGCCGCCACCAACCGCTTCGAGGGCCTCCTCCTCCAGCGCGAACAACTCGCCAAACCCAACAGCTACTTCCACATGATCCGCCCCACCGCCGCCGCCGAGGTCGACGCCCGCCTCGCCGCCGACCGCAAGGCCGCCGAGGAAAAAGCCCGCGCCACCGCCGCTGCCGCCGCCGCAAAAGCGGCCGCCGCAAAAACCGCCACCGCGCCCGTCGCGGAGGCTCCCAAGGCCGCCGGCCCCGCCACATGAGCACCGAAATGCCCACGGGTTCGTTCCTCGAACGCGCCCCGATCCTCCTCCGCGACGCCCTCGTCGACCTCTTCCCGACCGCGCTCCAGTGGCTCGTCCACCACGTCCTCAGCGTCTCGGCGATTCTCACCGTCTTCGGCCTCTTCTTCGCCTTCACCACCATCGCCGAGCGCAAGCTCCTCGCCCGCGTGCAAAACCGCCGCGGCCCCAACCGCACCGGCCTGCCCTTCCTCCGCGGCCTCAAGCTCAACGGCATCACCCAACCCTTCGCCGATGCGGTGAAGGCCTTTACCAAGGAGGACGTCGTCCCCGCCGCCGCCGACAAGCTCCTCCACTTCCTCTCCCCCGTCCTGATCGTCGCCTGCTCGCTCCTCGGCTTCGCCGTCCTGCCCTTCGGCCGCAACCTCATCCCGGTCGAGCTCGACGCCGCCATCCTCTACTTCTTCGCCGCCGGAACGATCTCCGAGCTCGCCATCTTCATGGCCGGCTGGGGCAGCCATAACAAATACTCGCTCCTCGCGGCGATGCGAGCGCTCGCCCAGCTCATCAGCTACGAGCTCCCGCTGGTTCTTTCGATCGTGCCCGCCGTCCTCGTCGTCGGCACGCTCTCCACCCGCGACATCGTCCTCGCCCAGTCCGGCTGGACCCTCGGCCTCCTCCCCCGCTGGCACGTCTTCACCCCCTGGGGCTTCGCCGGTTTCCTCATCTTCCTCGTCTCCGCCCTCGCCGAGAGCAACCGCTCGCCCTTCGACCTCCCCGAGGCCGAGAGCGAGCTCGTCGCCGGCCACCTCACCGAGTATTCGGGCTTCAAATACGCCCTCTTCTTCATGGCCGAGTATTTCGGCCTCACGGCCCTCAGCGGCCTCGGCGTCACCGTCTTCCTCGGCGGCTGGCAGGCCCCCTGCGCATTCCTCGAGTTCATCCCCTCCTACGTCTGGTTCATGGCCAAGCTCGCCGCGATGATCTGCTTCTTCATCTGGATCCGCGGCACCTTCCTACGCCTGCGCATCGACCAGCTCATGCGCCTCTCCTGGAAGTTTCTCGTCCCCCTCGCGCTCTCCAACCTCGCCGCCGCCGCCTTCTGGGCCCTCACGCCCGGCTGGAGCGGCCCGCTTTCGCTCGTCCGCTGGCTCGTCGGCTTCGCCTTCGTCGCCACGCCCTTCGCGCTCCTGAGCCGCCGCCTCTTCTCCGGCCTCGGCCCCCGCACCTATCGCTACGCCGCGTCATGAACCTCGCGCTCCTCCTCATCGCCGCCCTGCTCCTCGGCGCCGCCGCCGTGGCCATGACGCTGCGCAAGCTCATCCACAGCGTGCTCCTCTTCGTCGGCTCCTGGGCCGGCGTCGCCGCCTTCTACCTTTGGGCCGGCGCCGAGTTCGTCGCCTTCGCGCAAATCCTCGTCTACGTCGGCGCCGTCTCGATGGTCGCCCTCTTCGCCGTGATCCTCACGCGCCCGGACGATTCGCCGAAGCAACGCGACCTGCCCACCATTCGCCGCGCCTTGGCCGGCGTCCTCGCCGCCCTCGCCGTCGCCATCGTCCTGCTCAAGGCGATCTTCGCCACGCCCTTCGCCGCCCCGGCCGCCGACGCCGTCGCGCCCGCCGTCCCGGTAAAGCAACTCGGCCTCGTCCTCCTCGGCGACCACGCCGTCGCGCTCCTCATCGTCGGCCTCGTCCTCACCGTCGCCCTGCTCGGCGCCATCGTCATCGCCTCGACCGACAAGCCCGAGGCCCCGGAGGACCGCGCATGAATCCCCTGCACCTCTGCCTCGCGCTCTCCACGCTGC
>CAYTLL010000032.1:0-12304 GCA_964438755.1 uncultured Akkermansia sp.
GGAGGCGGACCGGGAGCGGGGGTGGGAGGGGCGGGGGGAACGCATGGTAAAAAGTTTTTTTGGGGGGGATTGGCCGCAGGGTGCGGGCGGGCGGGAAACGGCCGCGGTCAGTAGAGCACGAACCAAGTGTTGCGCATGACCTGCATCGACGTGGTGTCGGTGGGGCTGGCGCCCGCGTAGGTGATGCGCTTCACGCTGCCGTCGCCGAAGAGGGCGTTGATATAACGGCCTCCGTGTCGGGCGGCGTAAGTGGTGCGGCCGTCGGTGAGCGGAACGACATAGGTGTTGAAGTCGTTGGCGTTGTCGCCGGTGAGGCGGATGTTGGCTCCGGAGACGCTGTCCATCATAAGCAGATACTGCGAGGGGCGCGCGGCGCGGGAGAGCGGAATGGCGGCGGGCTTGGTGGTGGATTCGCTGGGACGCGTGCCCAAGTTGCCGATCGAGCCGTAGACCATCGCGTAGCGGGGATTTTCGCCGCTGGCGTTCAGCATCAGCGTGGGGGTCTCGGGATCAGACGGGCAGTAGCGCATGCGGAAGCCCTCCCACTTGCTCGTGTTGAAGTAGGGCTGGTAGCTGCGGCCCATGGGGGCGTCGTTGGGGGCGACGCTCGCCCAGTTGAGCGTGTAGTAGTTGCCCTTGTTGTCGTTGGCGTAGAGCAGGATGATCCGTCCCCATTCGCGAAGCTGCGCCACGCAGTGCGCGTTTCTGGCGCTGGCGCGGACTTTGGAAACCGTGGGGATGAGGATCGCGGCGAGGATGCCGATGATGGCGATCACCGTAAGAAGCTCGATCAGTGTGAAGGCGGCGCGCGAGGTGCGGCGCGAGGGGGAGGCTTGCGACATGGCAGGGGAAGAGCGGGTGGACGAAAGTCCGGGTGGAGAAGTTTCGCGGCGGGAAAGGGGGGAACGCGCGAACGGGAAAGCGGGTGAAAGCGACGGCAGCGTGATTACAATTGACGGGAGCATCCAACGGCTAGAGTTCAGACAGTCCGAGAATATGGCGACCATTCGATCTTTGGCGGCGCAGCTGGGCCTCTCGCGGGCCACCGTTTCGGAAGCGCTTCGCGGCGTGCCCCGGGTGAACCCGGAGACGGCGGCGCGGGTGCGCGCGGCGGCGGACGCGGCCGGCTATCGAAGCAATCCGCTTGCGGCGGCGCTGATGTCGCAGATGCGACGCTCCCAAGGCGGGACTTTCCGCGGCGTGCTGGCCCTGATCGACGTGCAGCGGGACGGGCGCCCGAAATACGCGACCCAGTTTCCCGAAAAGCTGCGCATCGCGGCGAGCCAACGCGCGAGAGAGCTGGGTTTCGAGGCGGAGCGCCTCGTGGTCGCGGCCGGAGGCGTCACGGTGAAGCGTCTGGATGGCATTCTCAAGGCGCGCGGAATCCACGGTGTCATCCTATTGCCTTGCTGGGACGAGCCCGATTACCGCGAGTTGGACTGGCCCAACTACGCCGGGGTCTACGCCGACTACGCGATCAATCATCCACCGCTCAACACGGTGTGCCCTGACCATCATCGCAACATGGTCGAGGCGATGGAGCGGGTCCGCGCGGCGGGTTTTTCCCGGCCCGGGCTCGTGCTCTCCAAGCATATCGACCAACGCTTGCATCACCGGTGGGAGGGCGCGTTCCTGGTCGAGCAGCAGCACTATTTTTCCAAAAAGCCGGTGCCGACGCTGCGTTCGCGGGACACGGCGGTGGACGAGGAGGAATTTCGCACGTGGTTTCGGACCCACAAGCCGGACGTGGTCATCGGGCATTGGACCCGTGTGATCCCGTGGATGATCGCCGAGGGGGCGAAGATCCCGGAGACCCATGGCTTCGTGTGCTTGAACCAGCTGATGGCGGAGACCCCGTGCGCGGGCGTCGACCTGCAGCCGGGCGTGATCGGGCGGCGCAGCGCGGAGGCGGTGATCGCCAACATCCAGCAAAACGATTTCGGCGTGCCGGCGACGCCGGCGGTGCTGTGCGTGGCGGGCCAGTGGGTGGACGGCCCGACCTTGCGCCCCCGTTCGGAGCGGCCCGCGACGCGGGGACGCGGCTGACGCGGGCTGGCGAAAAAACAAAAGCCGCCCGGGCAGGCCGGGCGGCGAAGTGAGGCGGATGCGCGCGAAGGTCGCGAGGCGCGGAGCTCAGCGGGCGGCGGGCACGGCCTTGCCTTCGGCGGAGAGCGCGGAGTCGAGCGGGGCGCCGGAGAGGGCGCGGAGGCCGGAGACGAGCGCCTGGGTGTTAAAGAGGGATCCGGCGGCGTTGGTGTGCGTGCCCTTGTCGGCGAAGAAGGCCTCGATCTCCTCCTTCTTCAGCTTGTCGTAACCGCGGGCGACGAGCTCGCAGAGGTCGACGTAGTAGGCGCCTTCGGCCTTGGCGCACTCGGCGACCCAGGCGCGGTATTCTTTCCAGTCGCGGACGGGCTTGCCGGCGGCGTCGAATTTCTTGTGCGGGATGGGCGAGCAGAGGATGACGTTGGCGCCCTTGGCGCGCGCGGTGCGGGCGAAGGTTTTCAAATACCAGCCGTAGGAATGCACGGTCTCGACGGCGCCGTCGGGCTTGGTCACGTCCTCGGTCTCGTCGCCGACGCCCTTGAGCGTGCCGCGGAATTTGCCCTCCGCGCCGAGGCGGCCGACGTCGTTGTGGCCGAACTGGATGACGACCCAGTCGCCGGCCTTGAGCTCGTCGACGATGGCCTGCCAGCGGCCGTCGCCCAGGAAGGTGCGGGTGCTGCGACCGCCGATGGCGCGGTTGACGACGTTGATCCGGGCGGGGTCGAAGAATCGTCCGAGGTCCTGTCCCCAGCCGCGCATGGGGTCGTTGCTTTTCACGGTGGAGTCGCCGGCGATCCAGAGGGTGGGGAGCTTGCCGGCGGCGGGCTTCTCGGGCTTCACGCCGGAGTCGTTGACGACCGGGCGGTCGTCCTCGGCGCCGGCTTTGTCGCCGGCGGCGGCGCGCAGGCCGGGGAGGGAGCAAGCGGCGAGCAGGGCGGCGAAGGCGAGGCGGAGGAGGCTGCGGCGGGTCATGGGTAGGGGCGGGTTGACTGGGGAAGGGTATTCAGTTCTTGGATGCGGAGGCGATGTCGACGGCGTAGGTGTGGATGGCGCCGTGCAGGTTCGAGCGGAAGACCACGCGTTTGCCGTCGGGGGTGATCATCGCGTTGGGCTCGAGCCGGTAGTCGTGGGCGCGGAGGTCGACGAGCTTTTCGGCGCGGAGCCGGCCCGGGACGATGAGCGAGGCGGAGTCCGGCGCGCTGAGCTCGGCCACGTCGGGGATGGGCTCGGGATGGAACAGGTAGAGCCATTTGCCGTCGGGGGCGTGCGCGACCATCTCGGCGTCGCCGCCGTCGCCGACGAAAAATGCGCCGTCGGGCGAGGCGTTGTAGTGGACGGACCAGGCGTTGCGCTCGACGTGGTAACGGGTGCGACGGCCGGTGGAGAGCTCGTAGCCGGCGAGCCAGAAGCTCTCGCCGCGCGGGGTTTGCAAATCATACCAGGCGGTCTTCCCGTCGGCGGAGAAGAATTCGTGGCCGGCGATCTCCATGTTCATCGTGCGGGCGTGGAGTTTTTGCAGGCCCGAGCCGTCGACGCGGATCATCCAGACGCGGTCCACCATGTGCCAGGGGCCCTCGTGGCAGAACATGAGCTGGCCGGGATCGGCGGGGGAGAACTGCACGTGGTTGAGCCAGTCGGTGGCGCGGTGGACGACGCGGAGTTCGCCGGTCTTGGCGTCGATGGTGAAGAGCTGCATCGGCAGGCGCGCGGCGAGGCGGCGGGCGAGGCGGATCTCCTTTTGCTCGGCGAAGGTGAAGGGGCGGCCGTCTCGGGCGCGCAGATTCGGGTCGTCGCGCATCCATTCGCCCTGGGGATTGGCGGAGGTTTTTTTGACCGAGGTGCTGGAGTCGGGCGGGGCGTCGGCGGGCGGGGCCTCCTCGGTGAGCGTGCCGGCGAGGAGCGTTTCGTCGGCGTTGACGCTGGCGACTCCGGCCCGGGGCGGGAGCAGGGCGATGCGGCGCTCGGCGCGGGTGGCGGGGGAGACGGCGAAGACGGCGGTGGCGTCGCCCTCGGCCCGGGTGAAGTAGACGTCGCCGGTGACGCGGCCGGTCTGGATCACGTTGACCGTGCCCTCCACGAGCGGGGTGAGCGCGCGGGTGTCGAGGTCGATCAAGCCCAGGCCGCGCGGCGTGGTGACCAGCACGGCGCGTCCGTCGGGCGTGAAGGCGTGCTGGTGGAAGTAGATGCTCGCCGTGCCCGCGTCGTCCGAGAGCCGGACGACGCGGTGGCCGGTGGCGGGATCGACCCACTCGCGAGGCGGCCCGGAGTCCGGGGCGGCGCGCAGGACCGGCGCGCAGAGCGTGGCGAGGACGAGTAGGCCGAACGGGACGGCGGCGCGCATGATCGGGCCTCGGCTCAGGGTTTGAAGGCCGGGACGGCCTTGCCCTCGGCGGTGAGGAAGGGGGCGAGCGGGTTTTTGTCTCCGAGGCCGTTCAGGCCGGAGACGACGGCGCGGGCGTTGAACCTGGCGCCTTCGGGCGAGGTGTGGGTGCCGCGATCGGCGAAGAGCGGCTCGACGGCGTCCTTGCCGATCTTCTCGTAGCCGCGGGCGATGACCTCGTTGAGATCGACGAAGAGGGCCCCGCTCTGCTCGGCGGCCTGTTTCGCCCAAAGGCCGTAGCCGCCGGAGGCGCGGTTGACCTTGCCCTGCTCGTTCCAGCTCTTGCGCGGGATGGGTGAGCAGACGATGGCCACGACGCCCTTTTCCTTCGCGGTGTCGACGTAGTGGCGGATATACCAGCCGTAGCTGCGCACGGTCTCGGATTTGCCGGTGAGGATGTTTTTCTCGACGAAGACCGTCTCGTCGCCGTTGCCCTTGATGGTGCCGCGGGCGCGGGTGGATTTGGTGACCGGCGGATCCTCGTTGATCGGCGAGGCGTCGTTGTGGCCGAACTGCATGATCACGATGTCGCCGGCGCGGACCTCCTTCAAAATGTCGTCCCAGCGTCCCTCGGTGATGAAGGTGCGGGAACTGCGCCCGCCGATGGCGCGATTGACGAGGTTGATCTTGGAGGCGTCGAAAAACGGCGCGAGCTCGTCGCCCCAGCCGCGCTGGCCGGTGGTGCCGACCTTCACGGTCGAGTCGCCGATGATCCAGAACGTGGGCAGGGCGGCGTTCGTTTTTTGTTCGAGACCTGCCTTTTTGGCGTCCTCGACCGGACGATCGTCGGCGGCGGGGCCGGACGCGGCGGCGAACAGGGAGCTGACGGCGCAGAGGCCGAGCGCGAAAAGGGCCGGCAGACGCAGGCGAAGCGAGGGGAGCATAGGGGGTAGACGGAAGCTTAAACGCGGCGGTTACGCGGCGGAGCGCAAGGGAATCAGACAGTAAGAGCCGGGCGAGGCTCCCGGCCCGCCGCTTCTTACCGTAAGCAAGCCGCGGGCTCGCCCGGGCCGGCCGGCTTGGCAGTGTTCGCGGTTTCCCCAAACCCCCATCGCCGATGAAATCGATCTCGCGCCGCGTGTTGTCGCGCTCCTCCCGTTTGGTTTTCGCCGCCGGTTCGGCGGCGTTGGTTTTCTTTGGCTGCGCCATCGCCCGCGCCGAGGTTCGCCTCGCCAGCCCGTTCACGAGCCACCTCGTTTTGCAGCGCGAACTGCCGGTTCCCGTCTGGGGAACGGCGGAGCCGGGCGAGCGCGTCACGGTCGGTTTTGGCGGCCAAAAACGGAAAACGAAGGCCGGCGCGGACGGAAAGTGGCGCGTGGATTTAAAGCCGATGGAGGCCTCGTCGGAGGGGCGCGAACTCGTGGTGACCGGCTCGAAGACCGCCGGACCGATCACGCTCACGGACGTGCTCGTGGGCGAGGTGTGGCTGTGCTCCGGGCAGAGCAACATGGACTTCACGGTGGCGAAGACGGAAAAGTTCTACTTCGCGGGCGTGCATAACGAGGCGGAGGAAGTGGCGGCCGCGAATCATCCGCGCATCCGCATGTTCACCGGCGAATGGCGGAAGAGCTACGAGCCCGAGACGCGCGTGGGCGGCGAGTGGCAGGTGTGCACGCCGGAGACGGTCCGCGAATTTTCCGCGGTGGGCTACTTTTTCGCCCGCCGGTTGCAGCAGGAGCTCGATGTTCCGGTGGGCATCGTGAAGCTGACCTTCGGCGCGAGCTGCGCGCAGGCCTGGGTGCGCCGCGAGGCGATGGCGGCCGATCCGCGCACGGCGGCGGAGCTGGCGAAATTCGACGGGCAGGTGACGGCCTTTCGTTCCGACCCCGACGCCCGGGCCAAACACGAGGCCGCGCTCGCGGACTGGAAGACCAAGGCCGAGGAGGCCAAGTCCAAAGGCGCCCGCGCGCCGCGCGCGCCCCGCGATCCGGATCCGGTGCAAGACCAGCACAACCCGACGGTGATGTTCAACGGCATGGTCGCCCCCGTGATCCCCTACGCGATTCGCGGCCTGCTTTGGTATCAGGGCGAGTCGATCACTCCGCCGCGCGAGCTGTTTCCCGTCTGGAACGAGATGCTCATCCGGGACTGGCGCGGACTCTGGGGACGCGAGCTTCCCTTTTATTTCGTGCAACTCGCGGGCCTCGACGCGAAGAGCAACAGCCCCGAGGTCCGGGCGATGCAGGCGGAGGCGTTGAAGCTGCCCAAGACGGGCATGGCCGTGGCGATCGACGTGGGCGACAAGAAGGACGTCCACCCGAAGAACAAGCAGGCGGTGGGCGACCGGCTGGCGAGGCTGGCCCTGGCGCGGACCTACGGGCGCGACATCGCGGACTCCGGGCCGAGCGCGCGAGAGGCGACGCGGGAGCCCGAGCAGGCGCTGCGGGTCAAGTTCGCCGATTTGCACGGCGGTCTGGCCACGAAGGGCGGCGGCGCGCCGGGAGGTTTCGAGATCGCCGGCGCGGACGGGAAATTCGTTCCCGCCGAGGCGACCATCGAAGGCGACGCCGTCGTGGTCCGCGCCGTCGAGGTGTCGGAGCCGAAAGCGGTGCGCTACGCGTGGGCGAGCTGGCCGGAGAACGCCAACCTGGTGAACGCCGCCGGACTTCCGGCCGCGCCTTTCAAGCTGGAGACGAAATAAGGCGGGGCCGGCGGGGCGAAGCGCGCCCAGATCGACGGGGCCCGCCCCGTCGCGCGGCGCTTGGCCGGCTTGGCGGGGGCGGTTCGCGAAACTCGTCCAACGCGGCGAGCGCGCGACCCGAGAAATCGAAGAGCGCCTGGTTTTCCCAGTTGTTGCCCGAGCGCGGGTCGCGGTTGTTCCAGCCGTTGCCCTCGGTGGCGATCCAGGTCGGCTCCCAGTAGACGACCCCGGCGCCGCGTCGCTCGGGCACGCGGCGGACCACGTCGAGGATCGCGCGGAGAAAGGCGGCCTGCCCCTCGGGCGTGGCCTCGTATCCGGAAATCAACTGCGCGGGACGCGAGAGCATGTTCCGCTGGCGGTCGGCGTTCTCGAGCGTGAACGGATACGCGGTCTCCATGAGCAGCACGGGGCGTCCGTAGCGCGCGGCGACGTCGGCGAGCACCGGCGCGAGGCGTTCCGGCGGGCCATGGAGGTGGGGGTAATAGGAGAGGGCGGTGAGGTCCCAGTCGACGCCGGCGGCGCGGACGCCGTCGAACCACCAGCGGATGAGCTTATCGTCGACGGCGGTGCCGAGTTGGAGGGCGATGCGTGTGTCCGGGTGGGCCTCGCGGGCGGCGCCGATCCCGGCCTGGAGGAGGCGGGCGAGCGGGGTGAAATCGCCGCCGTCGCGATGGGTGGAGACCCGCCCATCGGGCCAGAGCAGGCCGTCGTTGATCTCGTTGCCGATCTGCACGAAGTCGGCGGGCGTGCCCTGGGCGGAGAGGGCGCGGCAGAGGTCGAGGGTGTGTGCGTGGACGGCGGCGACGAGTTCGTCGAAGGAGCGTGTTTCCCAGGCGGCGGGTTTGGTCTGATGGGCGGGGTCGGCCCAGGTGTCCGAGTAGTGGAAATCGACGATGAGCTTGAAGCCGAGGGCACGGGCGCGTTTCGCGAGCGGGAGGATTTTGGACGCGTTGTGGTAGCCGTCGGGCGAGGCGACCCAGACGCGCAGCCGGAGCGTGTTCACACCGTGTTCGCGGAGAATCCGGAGCGCGTCGTCGGGCTCGCCGTTTGAGCGAAAAAAACGCGCGCCGAGGGCTTCGGCGCGCGGGAGGGATGAGACGTCGGCACCGCGGATCTCCGGCAAGGGACGGGGCGCGGAGTTCGCGGCGGCCGGAAGCAGCCCTACGACGAAAAGGAGGACGGCGCCAAATCGATGCATGCGCCAAGGGCTCGGGGGCGGATCAGGGCGCGTCGGGCAGGCCCTTGCCGTCCACGATGGGCTCGCCGCGGTCGCCGGGGCGGAAGGTTTGCACCATGGGATCCATGGGCAGGATGCGGCCATCGGCGTCGAAGCGCATGCGGGCGAGGCAGACCTCGCGCTTGTAGCCGCCGCCTCCGGGGATGGCGTGGCGATGGTAGACGGCATACCAGCGATCGGTGCCCGGTATGTGGACCACGCTGTGATGCCCGGTGCCTTTTGCGGGACCGTTCTTCGAGAGGACGGTGGCGTTTTCGGGGATGAAGAAGGGGCCGAACGGCGCGTCGGCGGTGGCGTAGGCGACGCGGTAGTCATCGCTGCGGGCGTCGTCGACGGACCACATGAAGTAATATTTTCCGCCGCGCTTGAAGACGACGACGCCTTCGCGGAAATGGACGGGGCGACCGGAGCTTTCGCCTCGAATGGAGAATTTGATCGGATCCCCGGAGTAGGAGATCATGTCGCGGTTGAGCTTCACGGCGTTGACGGCTCCGCTGCTGTTTCCCCAGTAGAGATAGGCCTGCCCGTCGTCGTCGATAAACGGATACGGATCGATGGTGTTGGAGTTGATGCGCGGATCGTCCTTTCCCTCGCGCGCCAAAAGCGGCTTGCCCAAGGCGTCGACAAAGGGGCCGACGGGCGTCCTGGCGGTGCCGACGCCGATTTTTCCGTCGGCGCAGAAGTAGAAGAAGTAGGTGCCGTCGCGTTCGATGCAGTCGGGCGCCCAGGCCCGGATGTCGGCCCAGGCGAGGTCCTTGGTGACGTCGAGGATCATGCCCTCCTTTTTCCAGGTCACGAGATCCTTGGACGACCAGACGGAGAAGTCGGTGGTCAGCCACTGGTCTTTGTCCGAAGTCGGATAGACATAGTAGGTGTCCCCGAAGACCCGGATCGAGGGATCGGCGGTGAAACCGTCGAGGATGGGGACCGGAGGCGTGGCGGCGGCGGGCTCGGCGAAGGCCGGGCCGGCGACGGCGGCGGCGGCGAGGAGGGCGGGGCGAAACAAGGCGGGGAGGCGCATGGCGGAGGGAGGGCGGAGGCGAAAAAAGAAAGGGCGCGCCCGAGGCGCGCCCTGGGTTTGCGGACGGCTTACTTGAGCGGGACCACCATGCGTCCTACGGGCAAGCCCTCGGACTCGGCGGTGACGACGATCTCGCCCGAGGCGCCGGATTCGGCGCGGACGATGGCGAGGGCGAGACCGTTGAAGGTCTTGCGCTCGGGGGAGGGGAAGACGACGTGGTCGGTGGCGTCGCCGTTGTCGGTGGCGAGGATCCTGGCCGGGCCGGTGACGGAGAACTTCACCGGGAGCTTGGCGCGCGGGACCAGGTTTCCGGCGGCGTCCTCGACGCGGAGGGTGACGAAGGCGAGGTCCTTCCCGTCGGCGCGGAGCGTGGCGGATTCCGGGACGAGCTTGAGCGCGGCGGCCGGGCCGGCGGTGCGTTGGACGGACTCGGCCCAGGGCTGGCCGTTCTTGTAGGCGACGGCGCGGAGTTCGCCGGGCTTGTATTTCACGTCGTCCCAACGGAGGCGGTAGTCGCGGGGGCCGCGTTTCTTGCGACCGAGGGACTGGCCGTTGAGGAAGAGCTCGGCCTCGTCGCCGGAGGTGTAGAGGTGGACGGGGGTGGTCTCGCCCTCGCGGCCGGGCCAGGTCCAATGCGGAAGGAGGTGCGCCATGGGGAGCTCGGGACGCCAGCGGGCCTGGTAGAGGTAGTAGCGGTCCTTGGGGAAGCCGGCGAGGTCGACGATGCCGAAGTAGCTGGAGCGGGAGGGCACCCGGATCTTGCCGAGCTCGGCGAGCTCCTTGGCGGCGCGCTCGCGTTCGGCGGGATCGGTGTAGTTGAGGACGTTGGTGGCGTCGTCGTTGTAGGGGGTGGGCTCGCCGAGGTAGTCGAAGCCGGTCCAGACGTATTCGCCGAGGACATACGGGTTGTCGTCCTGGGCCTTGAACTCGGTGTCGGGCGTGGTGGCCCAGCCCGGGGTGTAGAGATCGTAGCTGCTCATCTGGAAGTCGGAGCGGCCCTGGTCCTTTTTGTTGGAGACGGGGAAGAAGTATTCGCCGCGCGAGCTGATGGTGGAGGCGGTCTCGCTGCCGAGAAGGGGGATGCGCGGGTGGCGGGCGTGGAAGGCGGGGTATTCCTGCGGCTTGTAGTTGTAGCCGAGGATATCGATGGCGCTCTCGAAGCCGTTGTAGCCGGACCAGACGTGGTTGAAGCCCGCGGTGATCGGGCGGGTGCGGTCCTCCTCGCGGGTGATGCCGGCGAGCCGGGCGGCGACGCGCCAGCCCACGGAGTCGCGCTGCTCGACGATTTCGTTGCCGATGCTCCACATCACCACGGACGGGTGGTTGCGATCACGGCGGATCATGGCGCGCAGGTCGGCCTCGTGCCACCACGGGAAGTCGACGGAGTAGTCGTTGCGTTTCTTGCGCAGGGCCCAGGCGTCGAACGCCTCGACCATCACGAGCACGCCGAGGCGGTCGCAAATCTCCAGCAGCTCGGGAGCGGGCGGATTGTGGGAGGTGCGGATGGAGTTCACGCCCATGTCGCGGAGGATGCGGACCTGGCGCTCGAGGGCGGCGGGGTGGACGGCGGCGCCGAGGGCGCCGAGATCGTGGTGCTGGCAGACGCCGTCGATGCGGACCGGGCGGCCGTTGAGGATCAGACCGCGCTCGGGATCGACGGAGAGCGAGCGGATGCCGAAGGGCGTTTCGAGACGATCGATCACCTTTCCGTCGCGCTCCACGGTGGCCACGGCGACGTAGCGGTGGGGCGTGGCGAGGTCCCAAAGGCGGGGCGAAGCGACGGTGAAGGAGAAGGAGGTCTGGCGGGGCTGGCCGGGGCGAACGTCGAAGCTCTCGGGCTTGGAGGTGGCGACGGGGTCGGGAGACGGTTTGCCGGCCTCATCCATCGGATGGAGCGCGACGCGCACGGCGACCTTGGCGGCCTTCTCCTCGCGGTTGGCGACCTCGACCCGGACGTCGACGATGGCGGATTCCGCCGAGACGGCGGGCGTGGTGATGAACGTGCTCCACGGTTCGAGGTGGACCGGGCCTGTTTTCACGAGGCGGACCTGGCGGTAGAGGCCGCCGCCGGGATACCAGCGCGAGGACTCCTTCGGATTGTCGAGGCGGATGGCGAGCGTGTTGTCCGCGCCGGGCTTCGCGTAGGGCGTCAGGTCGAGGCGAAACGAGGTGTAGCCGTAGGGCCAGCCGCCGACGAAGCGACCGTTGAGCCAGACGGCGGAGTGGGACATGGCGCCGTCGATCTCCAGCAGAAGGCGACGGCCGGCGTCGGTGGCGGGCAGGTCGAAGGTCTTACGATACCAGGCCGCGCCATGCCAGGGGAGCTTGGCGGTTTCGCCGGGCAGGGCTTGGTCGAAGGGCCCCTCGATGCCCCAGTCGTGGGGGAGGTCGAGCTTGCGCCAGGCGGAGTCGTCGTAGCCGGGCTGCGCGGCGGCAAGCTTCGATCCGGGCTCCTCTCCGGATGGCCGCGCGTGGGGCGAGGGCGAGTAGTTGGAAAACTCGTTGGTCTGCGGGAGCAGCCAAGGGCGGAGGGCCTCGCGCGACAGGTCGGCGCCGACGGTTTCGGGATCGTCGCGATGGAAACGCCAACCCTCGGTCAGCGGCACGACCTCACGCGGTGCGGATTCGGCGGCGAAGGCGGCGGGGAGACTGGATACGAGAGCGAGGAGTATTCTTGGGCGAAGGAAGGCGAGCATGGGGGCGGTTGGGAAAGGACGGAGACGAAGAAGGCGCGAGGGCCGGCGCAAGCTCACCGGTGTGGAAGCCGGATATTGTTTTCCACCCGCGCGAGGTGCGCCAAATCCGGCTTTTGGCGCCTGGGTGGAGCCGAGACCGATGTTTCACGTTGGGCGGAGAGTCGGCGGAGCCGTTAGCGAACGTGGTAAACAGGCGCCCAGCCGGACGGGGCGGGCGCGGTCGCGGTCCCGTCGACCGTGTCGATGGTGAAATTATCGAAACAGGGCATGCTCACCCGCTCCGGCC
>CAYTLL010000032.1:12404-42115 GCA_964438755.1 uncultured Akkermansia sp.
CCGGCCTGGCCGGAGCCAAGTTTTGGTTGGGCGAGTTCCTTTTCGCCCCCGCGCCTTCGTCTTTGGCGGCCGCGATGAGGCGTTGTTACTCCGCGTCGCCCACGGCTTTTTTCTTGTCGGGCTTGCCGCGCACGACGGCGAGACGGCAGCGGCCGTCGTCGTGGGTTTGGACGATGTGGCCTTTGGGAATGAATCCGTAGCCGGTGCCGACGTGGTTGACCCGGCCCATCACGGCGGCGGAGTCGCCGGGCTCGAGCCGGATGTCGGCGGAGACTTCGTAGTCGGTCCAGGCCTGGTCGCCGAGAATGGTGTATGGCTGCCATTCTGGGGCCCGGGAAATCGGCGGACGGGGAACGGCCTGGCGGAGGCAGCGGCCTTCGTCGTCGGGGCGCGTGGCGAGCTCGAAAACTCCGGTGATGTCGGCGGTGCGGCGGGGGAGCCCGCTGTTTCGGGAGGAGGCCGCGTAGGCCTCGGAATCGTCTCGATAGGGGAACGGAAAGGGGTTTCGCCGCGGGGATGTCGGCGAAGGCGCCCTTTTGTTGGCCGCGCGTGGTGGAGAGCGAGTGGATGGAGCCGGGGGCGAGCGTGAACGTGAAGAAGCCGTCCTTTCGCGGAAGGTCGGGCAGGCGGACGAACTGTTCCACGGCGTCGCTGCGCCAGACGCGGAGATCGGCGGCGGAAAGATCGCCGCGAGGGGTGAGGCGCAGGGTCTGGCCGGTTTTCGCGCCCTTGGTCTCGATGATGACGCCGTAGTCGTTCACGGGCGATTTTAGCGTCACGAAGGTTCCGCCTTCGGCGAGCGTGCCGCTGGCTCCGGCGGTGTAGATCCAGCCGATCTCGGTGAAATGGCCGTAGTGGGCGTAGCCCCAGAGCGCCTCGCGGACGCGGTGGTGGCCGCTCCAGGGCTGGCGGGCGAGGATCGTGGCCGGATCCTCGGAGTAGGGATCGATCGGATACGCCCCGGCGATGTCATGCCGGTTCACGACGCGGGTGGCGCCGCACTGCCCTTGCTTCGACCACTACGGCGCGATGATGCTTGCGATGGAGAAGGTGCGGGCGCCGGGCTATCGCTGTCCGGGGCGGGTGCTCCAGGACGTGCAACACCGGCGTTTGCTGCATCGTTGGGAGGCGGGGCACGCGATGTTTCGCGCGCATCATGCGAAGGCGCTGGGCATGCGATGCGCGCCGGCCTGCGTGCTGCCCTATGCGCGGGGGACGGGTTTTGACGTGAAGCGGTTTCTGGCGTGGTTCGCGAAATGCGAGTGCGACGTCATCGTCGCGCATCATCCGCGGGTGAATATCCTGATGGAGGAGGCCGGGGCGAGGGTTCCGGAAACGCACGGCTTTTGTTGTCTAAACGTGATCAACGGCGCGTATCCCTGCGCCGGGCTGGACCTGCGTCCTCGTCTGCTGGGGGGGAGCGCGCCGCGGAGCTGCTCATCGGGCAGGTGCTCCGCAACGAGGGCGGCATGCCGGAGCGGCCCCTGACGACGACGATGCCGGTGGACTGGGTGGACGGGCCGACGCTGCGGGCGGAGCCCGCCTGGTCATGGGGTGGCGGTAAGAAGGGCGGCGGCCTGGGCGGGGGTGAGGGCGTCGTGCGATTCGAGCCAAGCCTTCGCTCCGGCTCGGTCTTTCGCGAGCCAGGCGCGGACTTCGCGCGACACATACTCGGCGCGGAGGGCGGGGTCGTTTATCTGGGAATAGAGCTCGGCTGCGACCGCGGGGGCGGCGCGGTTCCGGTTGTCGGCGACGAGGCCGTCCAGGGCGAAACGTTGAAACGGTCCCTGCCGCGTTTCCGCCCAGCGCAGGGCGGATGAGGCGTCTTGGCGCGCCCAGTTGAAAATCTGTTCTCGGGTCGTGGAGATGGGAACGCCCAAAGCTTTGGCCTGGTCCTCCTGCCAGCGAATCGCTTCGCCGGGATGGGCGCGGCCCCACGCTTCGGCGATGGTCGCTATGGCCATGATTTTGAGCGGCCCGGCGGGCAGAGCCTGCCACTCGGCCAGCGCGGTGGCGGGTTCGTCGCGGGCGATGGCGCCGAGCGCGGAGGCTTGCGCGCCGAAGGCGATGGCGGCGACGGCGGGATCCGAGGCGTGGGCATCGATCCAGCGCAGCGCGGAGCCCGGGTCTTTCTGGCTCCAGTCGAAAAGGAGGGTGCCGATGTGCTCGTCACGTTTCTCGCCGGGCGGCAGGGCGAGGGCCAAGGGCAACTGGTTGACGGGCGAGCGCTCGTAGTTGGTCGTGCTCACGGCATGCTCGAGGAGAATAGCGCGAAGGGCGGGGTCGTGGAGCTGGTCGAGCCAGGCGATCGCGGACGCGGAGTCGGCGCCGGCCCAGACGTAGAGGAGATCGGCGAGAGTGGCCTGTCGTTCGGGAATGTCGGGTAGTGTGGCGAGGGCGTCGGCGACGGCGGTGTGTTGTCCGCGGGTCAGGGAGTGGGCGCCGATGAAATTGGAAAATCTTATGCCCCGGGCGCGCGGCTGGGCGATGAGCCAGGCGAGGGCGGCGGAGGGATCGGCGGCGAGCCAGGCGGAGAGGGCGGGACGGAGGGCGGAGGCGCCCATGCCGCGATCCCAGACGCGTGGGGCGTAGGCGAGGACCGCCGCGGCGGGATCGCGACGTGCGAGAATCGGCATCAAGGCGGGCAGGAGTGCTTTCAGCACGCGCTCGCCGCGGGCGGAGAGGAGGGCGACGGCGCCGGGAGCATCGTGTTCGGCGAGCATACGGAGCGGCTCGGGGGCGAGGGAGAGGAGCGCCTTGTCGTCGGGCAAGGCGCAGACCCAGGCGGCGGCGGCGCGGGCGTCGCGAGCGCTCCAGGCGCGGAGGGCGTCGCGGACGAGTTCGCGGCGATCCGGCCGGGCGGCGGCCCAGCGCGCGGCGGCGGCGGGGTCGAGATCGGTCCAGTGGGTGAAGGCGAGTTGGCGAAGGGCGAATTCGGCGGCGCCGAGTGTCTGGTCGCCGAAGGTGTCGAGCAGGCGGGGAAAGAGCGCGACAGGAAGCCGAATCAGCAAGGCGCGTAGTTGCTCGGCGCGAGCGATGAAACTGGCGGGTCCGCCCTCGGGCGAACGGAGGGCGCACCAGGCGGAGATGGCGGCCTCGGCGGAGGACGCGGCGAGCGGTGGCGGCGTCGGCGAAGTCCGCCAGGTCCAAGATGCGGACGGCGTGCCGGGGTCGCGGGTTTGGGCGACGCCGAAGGAGGAGGACAGCGCGGGGGTGATCCAGCAGACGCCGAAGGCGCCGAGGACGATACCGCCGAGAAAAAGAAACGAAGAGCGGGTCATGGTCGGGGGCGTCAGGGCGAGGTGAGCGCGCGCAGTTGATCGAAAAAGGAGGGCTTGGGGGCGGGGAGGAGATTTTGAGCGGCGTGGGTGGTTACCCAGCGGCGGGCCGCGGGCTGGTCGGTTTCGAGCCACTTGGCGAGGTAGGCGCGCATCATGGCGTCGCGCGCGGCCTGGTCCTTGATCGAGGAAAGCAGCGCGAGCCGGGTTCCGGGCGCGGGCTGGTTGGCGCTGGCCGACGGCTGCTCGGACCAAGCAAGGGAGTAGAGCGCGGTTTGCCGTTGGGTGGCGGAGGGGAGGCTTTCTGCCCAGGCGAGGTAGCTCTCGGGGTCTTGGGCGATCCAGGCGGAGCTGGTTTCCTTGAAAGCGATCAGTTGCTGAAAATGTTTTTCGAAGCGCTGGCCGGCGGCGATGTTCTCTTCGGGCGACAGCGCGGCGAAGGCGGCGCGATCATCGGGGTGCGGGCCCTCCGGGATCTGGGCGAACAACCAGGCGGTGGCGGCGTCGGGCTCGGCGCGGGCCCACGCGCGGGCGAGTGCGGACGAGGCGGCCCTGCGGGCCGCTTCGGACTCGAGGGTGTTCCAGCGTGCGAGAGCGGCGGAGGGATCGGTTTGCGCGAGGGCGCCGACGAGGGCGGCCTGCGCGGCCGGGCTGGCCGCTAGGTCGGCGGCGTCGGGACTGTCGAGCCAGGCGAGGGCGGCGGCGGGATCGCGTTCGCTCCAAAAGGAGAGGATGTCCGCGATGGTTTTTTCGCGGTCGGGGCCTTCGGGGAGGCGCCGGGCAAAGGCGATGGCCTGGTCGGGATCCGCGCCCGCGGCGAAGCTGGCGGTTTTCAACACCTCGGCGCGCAGGGTGGCGTCGGGGAGCCGGTCGAGCCACGCGGAGGCGGCGGCGGAATCGCGGGGCATCCACTCGCGAAGCAGATGGCCGAGCTCGTCGCGGCCCAGGCCGTGCTCGGCGCGAGTCTTGAGGAGGGCGGCGAGCCGGGCAAAATCGGGCGGCGGTTCCTGGGTGGCGAGTGTGCGGACAAGGCTGATGAGGAGGCCGGATTCTTTGTGCGTGCGCCCGAGGCCCTGGGCGTCGAACCACGCGAAGGCGGAGTCCATGTCGCGAGCGGCCCAGCGGGCGAGCGCGAGAGGAAGCCAACGGCGCCGGGGGCTCTGTTCGGAGAAAACCTCCGTGCCGAGCGCGGCGAAAGCGGCGGCGGGGTCCTGATCGAGCCAGGCGTCGAAGATGCGGTCGCCGGCGGCGTTGAAGAGGTAGAGACCGCCGTCGCGGGCGAGGGCGAGGGCCCGCTCGGGCGCGGTGGCGGCGAGGGCGGCGAGCAAGTCGGCGCGGAGGGCTACGGACACGGCGGGCGCGGGATGGGCCGCAGCCCAGGCGTAGGCGGCGGCGAAGTCGTCGCGCGCCCAAGCGAGGGCGGCCTCGGAGGTGAGGCGGGCGCGGGACTCGGCGTCGACGCCGGAATCCTCCCCGAGTGCGGCGGCCCAGCGTGCGGCGGCGGGGGCGTCGAGTTCGGTCCAGGCGGTGAAGGCCAAGCGCCGGAGCCGTGCCTCGGGCTCGCCGGGGCGATCGGCGGTGGCACTGAGGAGGCGGGCGATGTGTTCGGCGGGGATCAGCGTGAGCAAGGAGCGGAGCCGCACGGCGCGTTCCGCGATAGCGGCTTCAGGAGCGTCGGCCGAGAGCGGGGCGAGCGCGAGGTAGGCGTCGAGCGCGACCTCAGCTTCGGAGGCGGCGAGGCGTGCGGGCCAGGCAGGGGCCGGGGGTGGCGGAGTGGTTCCGACGCGTTGGGGGGCGGCGCTGCCTGTCGAGGAACGGACGGGCGTTAGAAGGGGGCGCAGGGTAAGCGTGGCGCAGGCGCCGAGCGCGAGACCGAGGCCGAGGGGGAGCAGGCCGGAGGAGCGTTTCATCGATCAGACTGGGACAAGGCTGCCGATAAAACGTTATGCAAAGGCGTGGCTTCCGCCGTATGGCGACCGGAGGAAGGGCGACGCGCCGAGTCGCATCGTCGAAAGCGGCGACGTGTCGCCGCAGCCCATGAAACTCAGGCGCGCTCGGCGTGGCGGAGGCCGTGCATGACGCCTCTGAGCTCGGCGAGGCCGCGCATGCGGCCGATGGCGGAGTAGCCGGGGGTGAGCGGGACGTAGTGGTCGAGGTCCTGCATCATGACGTGGCCGTGGTCCGGGCGCAGGGGCATTTGCCAATCGGCGCGGCCGGCGGCGCGGCGGCGATCCTGCTCGTCGAGCAGCGCGCGGAGGACGGCGGGCATGTCGACGTCGCCGTCGAGGTGGTCGGCCTCGAAGAAGACGCCGGAGGGCAGGCGTTTGGTCGCGCGGAGGTGGACGGCGTGGATGCGCGGGGCGAAGCGGCGGGCCATCGCGGGGAGATCGTTGTCGGGGCGCGCGCCGAAGGAGCCGGAGCAGAAGCAGAGGCCGTTGGCCTCGTGGTCGGCGAGGGCGAAGAGGGCGGCGACGTCGTCGGCGGTGGAGACGATGCGCGGCAGGCCGAGCACGGAGAAGGGCGGGTCGTCTGGGTGGATGGCGAGGCGCACGCCGACCTCGGCGGCGACGGGCACGACGTGTTGGAGGAAACGGCCGAGGTTGGCGGTAAGTTCGGCGCGGCCGATCTGGGCGTAGGCGGCGAGGCGGGCGCGGATGTCGTCGAGGGTGAGGCCCCACTTCACGCCGGGGAAGACGTCGATGATGGTCTTGATGAAAGTGGCGCGCGCATCGTCCGACAGGCCGGCCCACCAGACGGCGGCGGCGGAGATTTGCTCGGCGGTGAAGTCGGCCTCGGCTCCGGGGCGCTTCAGCGCGTGGAGCTCGAAGGCGCAGAATTTCACGGGGTCGAAGAGCAGGCACTCGGTGCCGTCGGGCAGGACGTGGCGCATGTCGGTGCGCACCCAGTCGAGGACGGGCATGAAGTTGTAGACGACGGTGTGGACGCCCTCGGCGGCGAGGTGGCGGAGCGACTGCGCGTAGTTGTCCAGGAGGGTCTTCAAGTCGCCGGAGCCGGTCTTGATGTCCTCGTGGACGGGGACGGACTCGACGGCGGTCCAGCGGAGGCCGGCGGCGGCGAGTTGATCCTTGCGCTCGCGGATGGCTTCGCGCGGCCAGAGTTCGCCGTAGGGAATCTGGTGGAGCGAGGTGAAGACGGCGCTGGCGCCGGCGTGGCGGATGTAGTGAAGCGGCACGGGGTCGGCGGGGCCGAACCAGCGAAAGCATTCTTCAAGCAGCGGGGCGGAGTTTTTAACCACGGAGGACACGGATGGAACGAATGCAGGAGGCTAAATCGCGATAAAGGCAAGGCGGCGGCGCGCTCTCCGCGCTCAGTCGCGGGCAGGCGTGATTTCCAGCTTTACGGGGCCGAGCAGGCCGGAGGGGAGAAGCGGGGAGTCCTTGGTGAAAAATTTGAACGACACGACGGTGCGGCGGCCGGACGACGGACGCGGTGTGCTCTCGGTCTGCCAGGAAGGGACGCGGGCAAGCATGCGGCCGACGACGGGTTTTCCGGGGGCGTAAGGGTAGACGAAGGGCTCGCCCCACTCTGCGTCGTCGGGCTCTTGCTCGTCGCCGATCATGCGGTTGGGCCAGAGATTCGTGATGTGGATTTCGAGGCGGTTCTTCCCGGGCTGGATGGCCCGGGTGACGTCGGCGCGGAAGGGCGGCTTCCACAGAACGCCTCCGCAGCGTTCGCCGTTCATCCAGACCTCGGCGACGTTTTTGACCTCGCCGAGATCGAGGGTGACGGCGCGCCGCGGCCGGAAGGCGTCGGGTGGAAGCTCAAGCTCTTTGGCATAGATCGCGGTGCCGGAGAAGTGGCGCACACCCGCGTCCGGGTTCTCCGTCCACGAGGCGAGTTGCGCGAGCGTGGCTTGATCGGGCGCGCCGTGACCGGCGGGGAACCGGAGTTCCCACGGGCCGGTGAGGGCGATGAGGTCGGGCCGCGGGGCGGGTGGTTTTTGAAGGCCGGGTCCGGGTTCGGAGGTGGCGTGGCGGAAGACGACGAAGACCGCGTCGGAGGGATCGAGGGTGAGGAGCACGTCGGTCCTGGAACCGTTTTTCCGCCAGCGCGGGGCGGGCTCGATGATGCCGGTGTCGGCGTGCCAGAGCTCGGGTTGGCGGCCGGTGGCGCGGAAGGAAACGTTTAGCTCGACGGGTTTGTCTTTGGGGTTGGCGACGAAATAGAGGTCGGCGTCGGTTTCACGGCGGTGGATCCAGCGAAGGTCGGAGCCGGCGGGGAGTTGGATGTCGGGCTGGATTTGAAGCGTGGCGAGAACGTCGGCGGGAGATTGTCCCCGGAAGACGCGTCCTTGGCCGAAGCGGTGTTCGGTCACGGTCGAGCCGTCGCAATCGCCCCAGATATCGGCGGCGATCTGTTGGAGCTCGGTCTCGGAGGCGGGAAAATTTTCCAGGCCGGGGGTGGCGGTGGGCCTGGGGCCGAGGATGGTCGCGCCGTCCTGCACGAGCTGGCGGAGTTTGCGGGCGACGGGCACGGTCATGTCACCCGTGTCGGGCAGGATCAAAACGCCGTAGTTCATGCCATCGGGAAGAACGATGCGGCCATCGCGCACGGAGGTGCGGGCGAGAAAAGCGCGTTCGCCGAGGGCGTCGGCGGCGAAGCCGGGCGGTCGGGCGCCCAGGGTTTTGTTGTCGGCCTGGAGGTAGGCGAGGTCGGCGACAAAGAGGCCGCGCTGAAGAAGGGCTTGCGAGCGGGCGAGGTAGGCGAACCAGGCGGTGCCGGCGTTTTCCCACCAGGTCTGACCGGGAGAGAATTGCGTGCCCCATTTGCCGAAGGACATGCCGGGCTTGGCGGCGGGCCACGGATTTTGCGCGGCGGCGTGGAGCATGACGGCGTTGACGCCGAGGCTGAAGGCACGGTCGCCGACGGGTTTTAGCGAGTGCGGATCATCCTGCCAGGCGGAGAGCGGCCAGCAGGTGAAGCCTTCGCCGAAGACGAGTGGTTTGCCGAGGGTGTGCGCGGCGGAGGCGACGGGCAACACGGAGTTCCATCCCCAATCGGGACGCGTCCAGAATTCGGCGCAGAGGAGGCTACGACCGCCGGCGGCTGACTGGGTTTCCACGGGATTCCCGTAGGGCTGCACGAGGAGGTTCATGCCGGGTGTGCGGCGAGCCAGCTCGTCCATGACGAGGTAATAGTTGTCGGCGAAAAGCTCCTCGAGCGTGTGGCGCCAATCGCGGAGGAAGCGTTTCGTGAGCGCGGCGTCGCCGAGGTTTTTTTGGGCCAGCGCGGGCAGCCATGGGAGCAGATCGTAGCCGCGGCGTTGCTTGAACTCGGCCGGCATGGCCGGTGTCCAGTCCTGCGGGCCGGCTTCGTAGCTGTCGATTTCGATGCGGGAGAAAACGGTGCCGGCGTGCGGGCCGGCGAGGGAGAGGAGCCGGGACGGGTAGCCGGACCAGTATTTCTCGACGGCGGCGCGGCTGAGTTTGTCGCATTCGAGGCCGGAGCCGGAGGGCGGGGATTGCTCGTGGTTGGTGCGGCCGTTGGAGGTATGGCCGAAGCGGAACAGGGTCCACCGGCCGGGGGGCGCGTCCCAGCGAAGCTCGCCCCGGGCGTTCATTTTTGCGGTGAGGTCGATGACGCCGGCGAGCGGCGCGGGCGCGGGGGTGTCGGGTAGGGCGAGGACGGCGATGTCTCGATAAAAACTCAGCTTCGGGTCGGTCTTTGGCTGCTTGAGTTTGAGGCTGAGGACAGCCGGTCCGGAGGTTTGGGTCTCGGTCCAGACGAGCTTTTGCATGGAGTCCTCCGGCTTCACGTCGGGGGATGCGCTGGAGGACCAGCCGGGGCAGTTGTGGGTGCCGAAGCTGAGGCCGAGGCGGGCGCACTCGTCCATGGTGAAGCGCATGAGCTCGCGCCATTTTTCATTGCCGATCTGCACGCTCGGGTCGTCGGCGAGGGCTTGGTTCGGGCCGCCGATCTGGAAATTTTGCACGCCGCCGAGGCCGGCGCGTTGGAAGGCTTCGATGTCGGCGGTGATGCCTTCGCGGCTGACGACGCCGTTCATCCACTGCCAGATGATGAGCGGCTTGGCCGAGGCTGGCGGGGTGCGAAAAGCGTCTTCGAGCGAATCCGCGTTCACCACGAGCGGGGTGAGCAAAAGAGCGGCGAAAAAGCGGAGGCGTTTTAACATGAGGGAGGCGGAGTCCGCGTCTCTTATTGATCGTAGCTGTGGAAGAACGGCCGAAACACGTCTCGGGCCGCAGCGGGTTTTCCGAACCAGCGGGTCAGCACGGACGGCCAGGTGTCGGTGAGCGGCACGAGGGTAAAGCTGCCGGTGATGTGGGGAGTGGTTTCTACCAGAACGGGGTGCTCCGCGGCCCAGCCCTTGTTGCCGGGACTGGAGACGACGGCGTTGTGGCTGAGGCGGGTATGCGCGCCGTCGCGCTCGACCGCGACGTCACCGACGACGGAGGGAACGAGGGCGACACCCGCGCCACCGGGAGTGGTGAGGAGGGCGAGTTCGGTGCCGCGCCGGTTGCCCTGGAAGCGGAGGTCTGCGCGGTTGAGGTGGAAGAGGCCGAATTCGTTGAGCCGGTCTTTGCCGGGATAACCGGCGTGGATGCCCTGGCCGATCCAGCGGAATTCGCTGAAGGCGGCCGGGAGAACGACGGACAAGCCGGCTTCGGTGAACGCGCCCTTGGCGTTGGTGGGCGCGTAATCGTAGCTGACGGCGAGGGCGCCGGCGGGAGTGAACTCGATCTCGTAGCCGCCGACGAGTGACTGGGCTGCGTCGACGGTGCGCGGATAGGTTCCCCTGACCGAGAGGCGGATCTTGGAATCGGCCTGCGTCACCTGGATGGACGGATCGGTGAGTCGGGTGAGCACGGGCTCGCTCCAGAGGTTGGTTTTTTTGACGAGACGGGTCTCGGTGAGCGTGAACGCGTGGCCGGTGTGCGGGTGGATGCCCGCGACGATCACCTGGCCGGTGCGGTCGGCGATGGTGAGTTCGCCGGAGGGACGCGTGACGGTGAGCACCCAGTTGCGTTGCGCGATTTTGACCTGGTTTCCGTTGTCGGTAACGACGGGTTTTTCGGCGGCGGGGAGGCGGCCCGGCCAGCTGCGGCGGTCGGCGTCGGCGAGATCGAGGCGGACGGTGCGCTCGGTGAGTTGCAGACCGGCTTCGTCGAGGCAGCGCACGTCGAGGGCGAGCACATCGGAGGTGGCGTCGGCCGGGATCTTCACGGGGATGGCGACGCGCTCCGGTTGGTGCGGTTTGGCCTGGAGGGGGACGGAACCCCGGAGCTGCTCGGCGCCGTTGCGGCGCAGGGACCAGGCGAGCTTCATGCCGGTGAGGGCGCGGAAGTCGTGGCGGTTTTCCACGGTGAGGGTGATCTTCTGCGAGCCCGGTTTTACCGCGGCGGAGGTTTCGGAAATCTGGACGGGGGAGAACACCTTGCGGGTCTGCCAGTAGTCGGACTGCGGGGTGCGATCGGCATAGACGATGCCGTCGGCTCCGGCGCCGTCGTTGGTGTCGTAGCAGCGGGTTTCGTCGAGCCAGACGGCGCCGATTTTTTTGGGGTCGAAGGGTTTCGAGCTTGTGCGCAGGAGGCCCTGGTCCTGGAACATCCAGATGGCGCCGCCGGTTAATTGGGGCGTGGCCTGCATGATCTCCCACTGGTCCTGGAGCTGGTCGAAGGCGAGGCCCCACGAGTGGGCGAACTCGCTGTAGATGGTCGGGCGCTTCAGGGTTTTCGCATGGACGAGGAGTTCTGCGTTGGTCGGGTAATGGGGCGAGTAGCTGTCGATGATTTCCGGGAATTGCGGCCAGCTTTGCTCGAAGTGGGAGGGCGTCTGCGGAAGGCAGACGGGGCGGGTCGGATCGAGCTCCTTCGCGGCGCGGGCGGCGTCCACCTCGATGTCTTCATACGGGTTTTCGTTGCCGATGCTCCAGACGATCACGGACGCGTGGTTTTTGTCGCGCAGAATGGGGGCGCGGGTGCGGGCGAGGATGGTGTCGCGGTAGGCGGGGTTTTGGAGGAGCTTGTAACCGCGGCTGCCTAGGGCGGCTTCGTCCATGACGTAGAAGCCCAGTTCGTCGCAGAGTTCGAGCAGGCGCGGGGTCGGCGGGTAATGCGAGGTGCGGATATGGTTGATGTTGGCTTTTTTCATCAGCGCCAGGTCGCGCCGCAGGTCGGCCTCGGTGACGGCGCGGCCGTGCACCGGATCGAGGTGGTGATAGTTGACGCCGCGTAGTTTGAACGGGCGGTTGTTGAGGAGGAGGACGCCGTCTTTGATGGAGATCTCGCGCAGGCCGATGGTCTCTACGACGGTTTGCGGCGGCTGGCCGGCGGAGGTAAGCGCGAGTTGCAGGCGATAGAGCGAAGGCGTCTCGGCGGTCCAGAGTTGCGGGTCGGGCACGCGCACGGTGGCGGCGAACGTGTCGGCGGCGGCCGGGGTGGTCGCTTCGAGGGTGAACTTGCGGACGGTTTTGCCGTCGGGGGCGAGGAGTTGTCCGCGAAGGGTGGCGCCGGGTTGGTTGACGGTGACGTAGATTTTCAAATCCGTCGTGCCGTCGGGTGAAACCCGGGTGGTCGCGGTGAGGTCGCGGACGTGTGTCGCGGGGACGGAAAACAGGGTGACGTCGCGGTAGATGCCGGAGAGCGACCAGTCGTCGTTGACGTCGAACTCCCAGCCGAAGGGTTTGGTCGTGACCTGCACGGCGAGGAGGTTGTCGGCCTGCGGAGCGGGGAGCAGTGCGTCGGTGATGTCGAACGTGTGGCGGTCGTAGGCGCTGGCGTTGGAGGCGCCGATCTCATGGCCGTTGACCCAGACGGTGAACCCGTAGGCCACGCCGTCGAAGCGTAGGAACGTGCGCCGGCCGGACCAGGTCGCGGGCGTGCGGAAGGTCCGGCGGTAAAGGCCGAGGCCGTCTTTTAATCCGTCTTTGTCGTAGCCGAGCGGGCCGAAGCCGGCCAACTCCCAGTTGGCGGGAACCTCGATGGTCTTCCACGCGGAGGCGTCGAAGGTGGTGGTGGAGAAGGCGGCGTCCGCGCCGGGCTCCAGTGCGGGAAGGTATTTGAACGACCACCGGTCGTTCAGGGAGAGCGTGAAGTCCCTGGCGGCGTCGGGGCGCACCTCGACGGGGGCGGCGGAGCTGCCGGAAATCCAGAGCGTAACGAGGAGGAGCGAGAGAGCGCGGCGAATGCGGTCGAACATCGGATCGAATCCAGGCCTGTTTTCAGGGGGTGCCCATGGACGGCGGCGTGACGGGCTCGCCGTTGACGATGACGCGGGTGAAGTTCAGGCCGCGCACCGTGTCGCCGTCCCTGAGTTTGGTTTGATTCAGCTTCACGTTCAGATCTGAGAACGTGATGTCGGAGATGTCGGTCTGGCCGGGGTTGCCGGAGGCGCGGCCGAGGGAGGAGAAGCGACCGCGGATGCCGGAGAACGTGACATTGCGGATGATCGACTTGGGGGCGGGCTGGCCTTGGAGGTCGAAGTATTGAGTCCATGGACGGATCTCCAGGATCGAGCCGAACTTGTTATCGAGGGTGATGTCGCGGACCTGAATGTTTTCGTAGCGCTGGGGTGTATCGGGTCGCACTTTGAGGTGGAGCACATGCCAGACCCCGAGAAAGCGGGAGTTCTCGACGGTGATGTCGCGCGCCACAGTCGCTTCGCTCCCGAGGGTGACGGCGCCGTAGCCGCGTTTGAAGGTGCAGTTGGTGATGCGCACGCGCTCGGTTGGCGGGCTCTCTTTGTCGTCCAAGGCGAAGGGGCCCTTGGTGCCTTTCATGGCGATGCAGTCGTCGGTGACGGAGATCGTGCAGCCCTCGATGGCGACGTCCTGCGAGCTGTCCACGTCGATGCCGTCGGTGCTGGGGGCGTGTTCGTAGTCGTCGGGGACGGAGATGCGGACGTTTTTGATGAGGACATCACGGCAGCGGTAGAGGTGGAGGTTCCAATACTGCGAGTCCTTGAAGGCGACGCCCTCGATCACGACGTCGCGGGAGTTCTCGATCAGGGCGAGACGGGCGCGGGGGACGGAGAGGTTTTTGAAGTTTTTCTTATCGGGAGCGGAGGCGCATAGACGCCAGAACTCGTCCCAGATCGCACGGCCGGCGCCGTCGAGCGTGCCTTCGCCGGTGATGCGGAGACCGTCGCAGTGGTCGGCGTTGATGAGGGCGGGGGTGAAACTTTCCTCGAAGTGGCCCTCGATGCGGGTGCGGCGCGCCGGGAAGTGGGCGGCGACCTCGGTGGAGGCGCGCAGGACGGCGTCTTTTTCGAGGCGAAGGTGGACGCCGGGTTTGAGGAAAAGAGCGCCGCTGACGAAGACGCCTGGAGGGATGACGACCGTCCCGCCGCCGGAAGACGTCAGCGTATCGATGGCGGTCTGGATGGCGGACGTGTTGACGGTGGCGGAGTCGGCGACCGCTCCGAAATCGGTGATGGAAACCCGACGAGCGGCGTCACGACCAGCCGGCGGCTGATCTTGTTTCGCCGAGATCAGGCCGGCGGGAGGCAAGGTCAGGAATGCCGCGAAGAGAATAGAGGGGCGCAGGGCCTTCATGAAAAACGGGGGGGATTGAGAAGCGCGCCGCTCACGCACGTTACAGATTTCGGCGGTGGAAGCCAGGGAGGTGAGATTCGCTTTCTCCTCGGCAGGGACGAAAGCATCTCTCATCTGATACAGTATCAGAGCCGTTCCGATGACCGCCGCCGATTCGCCGAAGCGCCTTCCCTCCATCCGCCAAATCGCGGTCGCGGCCGAAACCAGCCCCATGACGGTGTCGCGCGCCTTGCGCGGCAGCCCGCTCGTGGCCGAGGAAAAACGAAAGAAAATCGAGCGCGTGGCCCGGGAAATGGGCTATGTAAGAAATCCGCTGGCGGGCGCGTTGATGTCGGAGATGAAGCGCTCGCGCACCCGGGCGTTTCATGGGGTGTTGGCGGTGCTCGACATCGACGGGCCGGATCGTCGGTCGGCCGGCTCCGCCGCCTATCACGCGAAGCTGACCGCGGGGGCGATCGAACGGGCGAAGGAAATCGGGTTTTCGGCCGATCTGATCACGACGGGCGGAGAGATCTCCGCGGAAAGGCTGGGCTCTATTATGAACGCGCGGGGAATCCGTGGCGTATTTATCCTGCCCGTGCGCGAGCAGCCCGAGTTGACGCGCTTGGATTGGCGGAAGCTATCGGGAGTCTATGCCGACTATCTGATCGAGCGCCCGCATCTGCATTCGGTGTGCTCGGATCACTACCGGTCGATACTGAGCGCGCTGGAACATCTGCGTGCGCTGGGCTATCGCAGGCCGGGCTTGGTGATGAACGCGTTTCACAACGCGCGACTGCTGCATCGTCCGTTGGCGGCCTACGAAGCTTATCAGGCCACGCATGAGGATACCGCGCATCTTGCATCGTTGCTGATGTGGCAACCCAACCAGAAGGAGTTCACCGCCTGGTTTCGCGCGGTGAGATGCGACGTGGTGCTGACCCATTTGCCGGAAGTGATCGACTGGATGAAGAAGGCCGGCGCGCGCGTGCCGGAGACGCACGGCGTTTGCCTGCTGAATGTGGAGAACAGCGATGTCCCCTGCGCGGGGCTCGACCTGCAACCACGGTTGATCGGCGAGCGGAGCATGGAGATGCTTATCGCGATGGTGCTGCGGGGTGAATGCGGCATCCCTGCCCAGCCCTCGACGACCTTGGTCCCCGCGAAGTGGGTCGACGGGCCGACCCTGAAGTCGTCGCGAAAGCCGGGCGAGGTCGTGCCGGAGAGCGGGGTGTGGAAGTGGGCGCCGCCCTCCGGGCGCAAATGGGGGGAGGTTCCCAGCGAGGATGAGTCTGCGTTCGAGTCCGGGGTTCGTGCGACTTTCGTTCCGCCGACGGGGCGGACAAATGGCGGCCGCAGAGAGCGTAAAAACTAAGGCGTGCCGAAAACCATGCGGGCCACGGCGGGTGCCTGTTCAGGCGACGTGAGCGGTGTTCTGTCCTGGCCGACCGGGTTGGCCCGGAGGGCGCAATAGGGGGTGTCCGATTCCGAGTCGGCCTGGCGGACGTGAGATGCGATTGGGAAGACGAGGTTTTATCTTCGCGAGGCGCCACGGGCGGCGCTCGTCCCTCTCGCTTTAGGGGCCACGGTCCGCTGTCCGCGTTTCGTCACGACGGACCCTGGCGAAGGCGGGGGGGGACGGCTTAGCCGCCGTTTCCCGTTCATGGCTAGCGCTCAGACTCCGGAGAAGGCGCCGAAGCCGCCGTCGACTACCAGGGTGGTGCCGGTAACAAATTTCGACGCATCGGCGACGAGGTAGTGGATGGCTCCGAAAAGCTCGTCGGGCGTGCCGAAGCGGCCGTAGGGGGTCATGCCGCAGATCGACTGGCCGCGGGCGGTGAGCGAGCCGTCCTCGTTGGTGAGGAGACGGCGGTTTTGCTCGCCGAGGAAGAAGCCGGGGACGAGGGCGTTGACGCGCACGCCGCCCTTGGTGCGGCGTCCGAGGTCGACGGCGAGCCAGCGGGTGAAGTTGTCCACCGCGGCCTTGGCGGCGGAGTAGCCTACGACGCGGGTGACGGCGCGGGCGACGGAGGCGGAGGAGTAGTTGATCACGCTGGCCGAGCCGGAGGCGAGCAGGGCGGGCGTGAAGACGAGGGTGGGAAGGACGGTGCCGTGGAGGTTGAGGTTAACGACCTGCTCGAAGGCGGAGAAATCGAGGTCTGCGAAGGTCTTGTCGGGCGTGATGGTGGCGCCGGGCTGGTTGCCGCCGGCGCCGTTGAGAAGGGCGTCGACCCGGCCCCACTTGGCGACGATGGCGTCGCGGGCGCGCTCGAGGGCGGCGCGGTCGTTGACGTCGGCGGTGAGCCCAAGGACCTCGGCGGAGGGCATGGCGGCGCGGACCTTGGCCAGGGCGTCGTCGAGCTTGGATTGGGTGCGGCCGAGGTAGACGACGCGGGCGCCTTGTGTGGCCAAGTAGGCGGCGGCGGTTCCGGTGAGGGTGCCGGTGGCGCCGGTGACGACGACGACTTTGCCGGAGACGTTGAATAGGGAGGGCGTGGACATGGAGATTAAAATAGGGAGGGGAACAGAGCGACCGAAGGACAGAGCGACAGAGGAGCGAGATCGATCAACCGCGGCGTTTGGGGCCGCGGGCGGGGGCGGTGTTTTTGGCGGAGGCGGGTTCGGGAGCGGCGTCGGGGGCGGTGATCCAGGCGGCGAGCGGGAGTTTTAGGCGCCGGATCTCCGCGGCGGCGAGGGCGGCGACGCGGCGGGCTCCGAACTCGGAGAAGTGGGTGTCGTCTTGCAAGCCCTTGGGCAGGCCGGGGTGTTCGCCGGGAGCGAACCAGAGATGGAGTTTCTTGGAGTCTTCGACGCCGGCCTCCTCTTCCATGCGGGTGGTGAGCTGGTTGAGCTCAAGGAGCGGGACTTTCTCGGCGGCGGCGATTTCACGGACGACGACGGGATAATCTCCGTGGGTGTCGACGAGCTTCACGCCGGCTTCGTCCCATTTGCGACGGGCGACGGAGGTGGCCAGGATCGGATTGGCGTTTTTCTCACGAACCTCGAGGATGAAGCGGAGCAGGTTGTCGCGATAAGCGCCGCGGGCTGGGGCGCCGACGGCGGCCTTGTCGATCTTCTCGTCGTTGTGGCCGAACTGGATGATCACCCAATCGCCGGGATGGACGGAGGAGAGGAGCTTTTCCCAGCGTTTCTCGTCGATGAACGACTTGGTGCTGCGGCCGTTCATGGCGCGGTTGTCGACCTTGGCGGGTGGGATGACGAACTCGGGGAGGAGCTGGCCCCAGCCGCGCTCGGGGAGATCTAGCTTGGGTTTGTTGGCGGCGGTGGAGTCGCCGGCGATGAAGATGGTCGGAGCCGGCACGGGCGTGGCCGAGCGGACCGCGAGCGGTGCGAAGGCGATCAGGGCGATGACTAGGGCGGGGAGTCGGGGTAACATGGGGACGTGAAAAGGGGGAGTCAGCCGGCGGTCAGCGCGACTTCGTGCGGGGCAAGCTCCAGGATGGCGCCCGTTTCGAGTTCGCGGTCGGCGAGCTCTTCGCGGCGCGCTCCGGCCGGCGCCGGGACGCGGAGGGTGGATTCGGTTTGGTTGATGATGATGTGGAGGCGGCGTCCGTCGGGAATAACACGCTCGACCATCTCCGCGCCGGGGACGGAGGAGAGCGATGGTGGAAGCGCGGAAAAGTGTTTCAGAAGCGGCAGCAGCGCCTCGGTGAACTCGCGCGTGAGGTAGGTGCCGACGTAGAACACCTGGCCCCGGCCGAGGCAGCGGCGGGTGATGGCGGCGGAGCCGGCGAGGTGGCGCGTGGTCCAGCGGGCGACGGCCTCCGCGCCCGAACCGGCGTCGGGAACGAGTTGTTCATACCAGAGCGTGGTCGGCGTGTCTTCGGCGGCCCCGGCGAGGCGCAGGGCGAGGGGACGGATATCCGGACGATTTTGGCGCCCGTATTCCTCGACGGTGGCGCCGACCAGACCGCGGAGGGCGCCGGGCAGGGTCTCGGGGACGACGTTGCTGCGCAGGTCGCGGCAGGCGCCGCGCGCGCCGATCACGAGCGTGCCGCCCTCGGAGACGAAGCGCTCGAGGGCGGGAACCCAGGCCGGGTCGAAGATCGCGAAGTGGGGAATAATGTAGAGCCGGAGGCCGGCGAGGGCGTCGGCGGGATGGACGACGCCGACGGCGTGGCCGGCGCGGTAAAAAACGCCATGCACGGTCTCGGCCATGGACTTGGGAGAGGGCAGTCCGTGGGTGATGGGCTCGTGGCCGTGTTGGACGGAGAAATCGGCTCCCGCGACGGCGATATCGATGCGGACGGAGGAGCCGAGAAGCAGCGGGCCGACGCGAGCGAGCTCGGCGCCGAGGCGGGCGGCTTCGTGGTAACGGCGGCGCGGGACGTCGTCGTGGTCGAGGATGCCTTCCCAGTATTCCTCGGCTCCGAATCGGCAGGATCGTTCGCGGAAAAAGAGCAGTCCGTCGGCGCCGCGGGCGATGCTGGTCCAGGCGAGGCGGCGCATCTCGCCTGGTTCCGGCTTGTCGTGGTAGTAGTTGCCCTGTCCTCCGGCGCCCGACTGGTGCTCGAGCATGAGGAAATGGCCGGAGAAGGCCCGGACGTGGTCCAGGTTGAAGGCGTGTCCGGCGGCGCGGGCGCGCGGGTCGTAGTCGAAGAAGGGATACGAATCGTAGCCGAGGAAATCGAGGTCGCGGGTGAAGTCGCCGCGGTAGTCGATGGCGCCGAAGCAGCCGTTGTGGGTGACAAGCCAGCGGGGCTGGGCGGTGCGCAGGATCTCGACCTGGTCGCGCTGGAAGGCGGCGACGCCGTCGGAGAGGAAGCGTTGGTAGTCGAGCCAGTGGGCGGGATTGGGCTGCGAAGGGCGGTCGCGGCGGGGGAGGACGACGTCCTCGAAGCGGGCGTAGGCGTTGGCCCAGAAGGCGGTTCCCCAGGCCCGGTTCAGGGCGGCGATGTCCCCGGAGAAACGGGCGCGCAGCCACTCGGCCCAGGCGGCCTCGGCCGCGGGGGAATAGTCCTCGCGGAAGTGGCAGTGAAACTCGTTGTCGGTCTGCCAGCCGAGGATGTGGGGATTGTCGCGGTAGTGCTCGGCGAGGGCCCGGGTGATCTTGCGCGAGTAGTCGCGGAAGACGGGGCTGAAGTGGCCGGCGTGCTGGCGGGAGCCGTGTTCCTGGCGGCGGCCGTCGGCGTCGAAGCGCAGCACCTCGGGGTGATCGCGGGTGAGCCAGCGCGGGGGCGTGGCGGTGGGCGTGCAGAGGAGGGTGCGGATGCCGACGGCGCCGAAGCGCGCGATGGTCTCGTCAAAGAGGGAGAAATCGTAGACGCCTTCGGCGCGTTCGATGATGTCCCATGCGAATTCGCCCATGCGGACGATATTCCAGCCGGCGGCGCGGAAGCGCTCCGGATCTCGGGCGCGCGTGGCGGCGTCCCAGTGCTCGGGGTAGTAGGCCGAGCCGTAGAGGAACTCGCGCAGCGGGGTGGGGCGGAGGTGGGAGAGCGGGCGGGACATGCTTTGAGATTGGCCGGGCGGGATCAGGGCAGGCGGGACTCGGCGGGGCCGTCGTAGGAGGGGCGGAGACCGCCGAGATCGAGGACGATCTTGTCGACGACGACGCCGGCATCGACGGCGACGAGGTGAAGCGTGTGCCAGCCGGCGGCAAGCGTGGCCGGAAGCCGGAGGGTGGCTTCGGTGGCGTTGGCGAGGACGCGTTGTTTCCACGCGTCGGATTTCGGGTCGAAGCCGGAAGTCACGGCGAGCGGTAGAGGGGCGCCGTCGTCGATCGCCAAGGCGAGCCGAAGGCCTTTGCCGGAGACGAGCGGATGGGTGGGCAAAAGACGGACGCGTATCGAAGCCGGCGCGGCTGAACCGGTCGGGACATGGAAACGGTAGCCCAGGCGGGGCGCGGCGCCGGCCGGGATTTCCGCGGTGGAAGGCAGGATGGTGACGGCGGATCCGCTGCGACCGAGTCCGGCGATGGACCGCCAGCCTGCGCCGGACGGCAGGTCGATGCGCGAGGTGAAATGGCCGGCAAGGATGGAGACGACGCCGTCGCGTTCGACGAAATCGCCCGGGCGTGCGCCGGCTGGCGCGACGAGCGCGGAGGGGGCGGCGGCGGGCTGGGCAGCGCGGACGGCGGTCTGGGCGGAAGAGTCGGGCGGGGCGATCGGGTCGGGCTGAAAACTCTTCCATTCTTTGGCGGAGAGACCGTTGACGGAGAGGATGTGGCGCCACTTGCCGCCGGCGATGGTCTCGTTGTAACGACGGGTGAGCTCGGCAATGCGGGCTGCGCCGCGTTCGGAGAGGACAAAGGTCTCGGAGGCGGCCGTGTTTTCCCCACGCGCTTTTTGGAGTCGAGCGAGTTCGGCCCGGAAGTAGCGCTCGTTGGCGGCGGCGGCGGCGGAAACAGGATAATCGACCAACTCGAAAAAGGCGTCCTGCGACTCGGCGGGGAGGACGGCGGCCACGGCGGAGGAATCGCGGGCGAGGGAAGCGTAGGCGTCGAGACGCGCGGTGATTTCGGCTTCGGTGAGCGTGGTGGGCGCGTAGGGCGTCTTGGGCAGGTGCCACTGCAGGTGCTCGGGCTTGCGCGCGAAGGCGAGGGCCTGGTGGCGAGCCCAGAGCCCGGCGATTTTATCGGCGTGGGCGGCACCGAAGTCGCGCGCGGCCATGGCGCGGAGGAAGCGGGACGGCGTCTCGGGCTCGGTGCGGTTGGCGTGCCAGGCGAGATCGAGGAAGAACTCGGTGGACTGCTCGTTGGCCTTGAGGTCGCCGACGTTGGCGATCCAAAGCGCGCGGGCGCCTTGTTCGTAGGCCCTGGTCATCTCGGACCAGACCAGCGCGGGCGGAAGCGAGTCGAACCAGAGCCAGGAGAGCGGGGCGCCCAGATAGGAGAGATGATAATAGACGCCGAGGCCGCCGGAGCGGGCGCGCTCGGCGTCGGTGGCGAAGCGCCGGATGTAGCCGAAGTTGTCGTCGGGCCAGACGAGCGTGACGTCGTCTGGCACACGGAGACCGGCGAGGTAGTCGTCGAGGACCTCCTTGTAGGGGCAGAAGATCTGGCCGACACGGGTCGGGTCGCCGCCGCCGAGGTGGCGGGCGAGCATGTCGCGCTGTTTGACGAAAATCTCGGTGAGCGTGGCGATGCGCTCGGCCTGGCTTTTCGGTCCGACGATGGGGCTGTCGTGGATACCGCGCATGCCGAGGGTGAAGAGGCTTTCGCCATGGGTGCGCTCCTTCACGCGCTGCTCCCAGTAGTCGAGCACGCCGGCGGGGTTCTTGATGTAGTTGTAGTCGTCCTTGGGCGCGGTCCATTCACCGACGTTGTTTCGGAGCATGGGCTCGGCGTGGCTGGAGCCCAGGATGATGGCGTAGGTGTCGGCGACGGCGGCGTTCCCGGGAACCTGGTGAAAAGGCGTGGTGGTCGGGTGCATGCCGGGCCAGAGGAGATTGGCGCGTAGACGCAGCAGGAGCTCGAACATGCGCCCGTAGGTCTTGGGGCCGATGTTGCCGACCTCGGGCTCGTGGGTCTTCGCGGCCCAGGGAACCAGTCCCCAGTCCTCGTCGTTGATGAACACGCCGCGATATTTGACCGCGGGTTGGTCGACGGGCTCATCGCCGACGGAAAAACGCAAAGCGGAACGGCGCACGACGGGCACGTCGGCCCACCAATACCAGGGGGAAACGCCGATGCGGCGGGAGAGCTCGTAGACGCCGTAGGCGAGCCCGCGTCGATCGGAGCCGGACACGGTGAGAGCGTGCGCGGTGGCGGAGAGTTGAAAGGCCTCCCAGCGGCCGGCGAGGGAGGCGGCCGAGAGCGAGAGCTCGACGCGGGGAGCGGAAGCGTCGGCGGGCGGTGTATCGATAATTTCAGGACGAACGCCCGCGACGCGTTCGATGTCGGCGGCGAAGTCACGGGCTGCGATCTTCACGACCTCGGGAGCGTCGGCCGGCACGACAAGCGGGGCGGCGCGGCCATCCGCGACGAGGGGAAAGGCCGGCGTCGGGGACGGGCCGGCGGAGTCGGAATCAAGAAGGAGGACCGGCGAGGCCCAGGCGGTGATCGGGGCGAGAAGAACGACGAGGAGGAGGCGGCGGGGGGACGGCATGGCGGGGCGGAGGTTCAGACGACGGAGGACGGGGTGGCGGTTTCGCGGCCGCGGAGCAGGCCTTCGCGGTATTGGCGCGGAGTCTGGCCGAGGCGGCGTTTGAAGGCGTGGTGGAAGTGGGGAGCGCTGGCGAAGCCGATGCTCGCGGCGACGTCCGCGACGGAGGGGCCGGCGTGGGCGAGCAGGCGGCATGCGTGGGCGATCCGGCGGTGGAGCAACTCCTCGGTGAGGGTGGAGCCGAGCTGTGATTGCAGGAGTTGTTGCACGGTGCGAGGGGCGACGCCCACGGCGGTCGCGACCTCGGACAGCCCGAGAGGGCGATGGTGGTGGCGGTCGAGATGGAGCAGGATCTCGCGCAGGACGGGATGCGTGACGGCGAAAAACTCGGTGCTGCGCCGCGTGGTCACGCCATCGGGCGGCAGGATGACGCGGGTGCCGCGCGTGGCCCGGCCGGCCATGATCGCCTCGAGCAGTTCGGCTCCGCGGGCGCCGACTTGCTCGAGGGGGTGGCGCACGCTGGACAGCGGAACGCAGGAGGTTTCGCAGACGAGCGGATCATCATCGACCCCGAGGATGGCGATTTCCTCGGGCACGAGTCGTTCGAAGTGGAGGGCGGCGTCGAGGACACGGCTGGCCCAAAGGTCGTTGAAGCAAAAGACGGCGAGCGGGGCGGGCAACGTCGAGAGCTGGGTGTGGAGCCGGTCGAGCTCGGCGGACCAGTCGAGGGAGGCGTCGGCGAGGGGCGGTGCGGAGTCTAGCTCGACGCAGGCGTGGCCGTGATCGGCGAGCGCAGAGGCGAACGCGGCGTGGCGTTGGCGGCTCGCGGCCGAGTCTGGCGAGCCGTAGTAGGCGAAGCGCCGATGGCGTCGCTCCAAGAGGTAGTTGGCGGCCGCGCGGCCTATGGCGGGGTTGTCGACGACGACGCGCGCCCCGGCGAAGTGCTCCGGATCGGAGCACAGGCTCACGACGGGAATCCCGCCGCGCAGGATCGAATTCACGACCGACCGGGGGAAAACGTCGGCGATGATGAGACCTTGGAGCGAGCCTAGCCCGGAGAGCGGGCGGTCCTCGGCCTGGATGCGCATGCTCAGGTGCCAGCGCCGACGTCCGGCATGCGCCGCCACGGCCCGGTGGATAAGCGGGTTGTAGCGATGGCGGAAAACGAGAAGTATGTGGGGCAGCGGCATGACGGCGCGGCGAACGGGGTTGCGCTATAGCGGAGCAGTTAGGAGTAGGAATTACGTTTAAGCGCAGCTACGGGGTTGTTTTACAGTATGAGTGCGCGGCTTTGCGGTCGGCTGAGCTGAATGCCGGGCGCGTGGATCGAATCGGTTGCCGGGTAGCGCGGCGCAGGTTCTTACGTTCGGGAAGGGGGGCGTCTGGCGAAACCAGCCGGTCCTCGGGAGTAGCTGTGCCGTGTCAATCGCCTCGGCCGCCGCGCTCTTCGGCTTTTGAAGCGCCTGCCACAGCCCCCCTCGATGATCTCGTTTCAATTCAAGTTTCTCCCCGGCGAACTCTGGTGGGGCCGGTCGCGCGTGCGACGACCTGAAAACGCCTTTCGGCGTGGAGGACTGATTTCGGGTCGATTTGCGAGACAACGACGCGAACCAGATCTCGGCCTTCTTTGTTTCCGGCTAGGGACGCTATCTTTGGAGCGAGGGCACCTTCACCCTGCGGGTAGAGGCGGGCGAGTTGCTTCGAGGAGGCGGCCACGATCGAAACCCCGAGGGGCATGGCACGCTGCGAGAAGCCTTTCTGGGCGCCCGCGCGAAACACCTCCCCGCGCCGGCGCGATTCCCGAGCCGCCGCTTTTCCGTGCGCCGCAATACAACACGTGACGCATGACCGGGAGGAGCCGGCGATCCTGGCTTACGCGGAGCGCCCGATCACCGAGGGTTATCCGCCGGGCGTGCCGATGATCGACGACAACCGGCAGGAGGGCCACGGCGTGTGGAAATCCCACCGCGCGCTTCCGCGACCCGAAAGCGATGATCGGGCGCCTGCATGCGCCAGGATTCCAGGTCATGTCGCGGGTCTGTCCTTTCGTTTAGCCGGACTCGATGGCCTTCCGGCAACCGCGCAAAACGGACGCGCTCGTGTTGGCGGACGACGGGAAGCCCCTTCTTCGCCGAATGGTGGAAAGGCTTCAGCGGTGTTTTCGACCTCACGAAATCCAAGGGACGCGACTGGTTCCGGGGATGGATACGGTATAGGGAAACCGGATACGGCATGGACGGTTTCAAGTTCGAGTCGGGCGACCTGAACTTTTGCCCGCGCGCGGCGATCGCGCAGCTCGAGGCTTTCGCGCGGCTCGGGGCGAGGTTTCCACTCAACGAGTTTCGCGCCGGTTGGAAGACCGTCGACCTGCCGCTCGCGCAGCGGCTCGCCGACCGTAACCACGCGTGGGACGCGATGGGCCGCGCCTCGGCGCCGCCCAAACGGATCGCGCAGGGAATGCTCGGGCATCACTTCGTGCGCCCGGACATGATCGGCGGCGGGAAATACGACTCGATTCGCGGAGACGGGTTCGCCGTCGATGCGGAGTTGGTCGTGCGCTACGCGCAGGCGGCGGCGCTGTGTCCGATGACGCCGTTCTCCGTCGCGCCCTGGCGCGTCCTCGACGCGCGGCACGCGACGCTTTGCCGCTAGGCGGCGCTGCTGCACGCCCGATTCGGCGAGGCGATTTCGCAACTGGCGCGCGAGGCGGCGCGCACGGGCGAGCCGATGATGCGGACGATGGGGTATTCGTTTTCGGGGCAGGGACACGGGCTCATCCGGGACCAATTCGTGCTCGGCGATTCGCTGCTGGTCGCGTCGGTGCCGGGGAACGGTCGTTTCGAGCGGCGGGTCGTCGTTCCCGACGGGGGTTGGCGAGACGACGAAGGCGTGGAGCATGCCGGGTCGGCGACCCTCGCGCTGAAGGCGCCGCTGGAGCGGCTGATCTGGATGCGTCGTCAGGCCGATTGACGCAGGTGGCGGCTTCGCCAGCGTCGGAGGCGATGCAACATCTGCGCGTCGCCGATTTTTTTCACCACCCGCAGCTGGCGGTGACGATATGGGCGGAGCCGGATCAACCGCCTTTTCCGCCGCATCGGCATGAGTTCGCCGAACTCGTGGTCGTATGGGCCGGCGCGGGTTCCCATCTCACCGCGCAAGGCAGCTACCCGATCGCGGCCGGCGACGTGTTTTTTATCCCGCCCGAGCAGGCGCATGGCTATGCGGAGGTCCGGTCGCTGAGCCTTTGCAACGTGCTTTTTCTGCCGGGCCGAATGGATCCGCCGACCGTGGAACTACAGGCACTGCCGGGCTACCAGGCCTTGTTCGAATCGGAGCCGCGTTATCGGGATGCGCAAGGGTTCGCGGGGCACCTGCGTCTGCCTCCGGACGAACTCGAGCGGGTGTCGGCCTTGCTGCATGAGTTGAGGGCGGAAACGCGCCGATACGCGCCCGGCGGAGCGACGCTGGTCGAGGCGCTCTTCCGTCAACTGCTGGTGCGACTGGCGCGCGGCTATGGCGCGCACGCGTCGCCGGGGGCGCGTCGACTGCTGGCGGTGCAACGCGCGGTGCGGCATATCGAGACGAACCTCGGGCGGCCGATCACGCTGGAAGAGTTGTCGAGGCAGGCGAAGATGTCGGCCACGAGCTTCAAGCGCGCCTTCAAGGAGGTGACCGGCGCCTCGCCGATCGACTACGTGCTGCAAACGCGTCTGGCGCGCGCGTGCCACCTGTTGCGAGATCCGGAGCGTAACGTGACCGAGGCGGCGCTCGAGGCGGGCTTCAACGACAGCAACTACTTCGCGAGGCAGTTTCGACGGCGAATGGGTTGCGCGCCTAGGGAGTGGCGGGCGAGGGAGACGGGGCGGGGGCGCGGTGTCTGAGCGGCGGGCCGGAAGCGTATCGGCTTTTTCGTGACGGCCACGTATTGCGCGAGACCGAACGATGCGCTTCCGGCCGCCCTTGCCAGGCACGGGGCGTCGTTCGGCGAGGTCCGCGGTAGCGGCCGGACGCGATCATCCTTTACTCGCAAGAGCGCGTCGAAGCCGTGTCGAAGGAGTTGGGATTGTCGGGCGATGATTCGGCTCCAATCAGCTGAGCGGACGTGGATCGGACGCGGTTCTTCTGTTCGGGAATCTACGAGCCCCCGGGTCGGCTCGGCGCCAAGGCGATCGGATTGCTGGCGGGAATACCGCACCAGAACGAACGCGGCGTGTCGTTGGGGCCGGTCAAAATGCGGATCGAGGGCGTGTGGATCGAGACGTAGCACTCCGATCGGCGGGTCGGCCGGGTTTACGGTCGCTCACAAGGCCGGGGATTTGTGAGCGGACCTTTACGGCTGTTCTAAGCGATGGGTGCCGGCGCCGATGGTTTGCGGAGCGCGGCCGCCGGGGAGCTCGACGGTGGCGGTGGTGTTGGGCGGGACGACGACGGTGAGCTCGATCTTGCCGTCGGCGCGGGTCCAGGAGCTGGAGGCTTTGCCGTAGGGCGTCTCGAGCTCGGCGCGGGCGGAGTCGAGCTGGGAGACGAAGAGCGGACGGACGAAGAAGTGTTTGTAGCCGGGCCGCGCGGGATCGGGGGCGAGGCCGGCGACGCGTTCATACATCCATTGGCCGATGGCGCCGTAGGCGTAGTGATTGAATGAATTCATCTCCACGTCGCCGAAGCCGTGCTCGTGGCTGTAGCTGTTCCAACGTTCCCACATGGTGGTGGCGCCTTGGTTGATCGGGTAGAACCAGGACGGATAGCTTTCCTTAAAGAGCAGGTCGCCGGCGATGTCGGCGTGGCCGGTCTGGTCGAGGGCGGCGGTAAGGAAGGGCGTGCCGAGGAAGCCGGTGCGGAGGTGGCCGCCGGCCTCGCGGACGAGGCGGACGAGATTTTCTCCGGCGGCGGGTTTCAGGTCGGCGGGGATGAGATCGAAGGCGATGGCGAGAACATAGGCGGTCTGCGTCTCGGGGGCGTTTCGGAGTTTCCCGGTCGCGTCGAAGTAATGCTTTGCGAAGGAGGTGCGGACGAATGCGGCCTCGGCGGCGTAGCGATCGGCGTCGGCATCGCGGCCGAGCGCGCGGGCGGAGTCGGCGAGGATCTGTGCGCCGCGGGCGTAGAAGGCCACGCCGAGGAGGTGCTTGGGCGTGTCGCCGGTGCGATCGGACATGTTGTCGCCGGGCTTGGGGGGAGTTTGCTGGTAGGGCTGGAGCCAGTCGCCGAAGCCGCCGATTTTCGGGAGAAGGCCGTCGGTCGCCTGCGCGCGATAGTAGGCGATGAGTCGTTCCATCATCGCGAAGTTGTCGGCGAGGACGCCGGCGTCGCCGGTGCGGACGTAGACATCCCACGGGATGATGGTGCCGGCGTCCATCCAGCCGGGGCTGCGCATCGCCCAGCGGGACATGGCGGTGGGCACGAAGGGGGGAACGGCGCCGTCCTGGTATTGTTCGTCGCGAATGGACCCGAGCCAGCTCTTCCAGAAGGCATGGGCGCCGGTGTTGAACATCGAGGTGGCGCAGAACGCCTGCGCGTCTCCGGTCCAGCCGAGGCGCTCGTCGCGTTGCGGGCAATCGGTCGGGATGTCGACCGAGTTGCCGCGCCAGCCCCAGGCGATGTTGCTTTGAAGCTGGTTCAGTTTCGCGTGTGACGAGACGAAGGCGCCGGTGTCGGGGAGATCCGAATGGAGCACGACGCCGGCGACCCAATCGAGTTGAGGTTTGGCTCCGGCGGGGAGGCCGGAGAGTTCGACGTAGCGAAAACCGTGGAAGGTGAAATGCGGCTCCCACTCGACGAGGCCGGTCTCGGCGGCGGTGTAGGTGTCGGTCGATTTGGCGGAGCGGTAGGCCTCGGTGTAGGGCGTGCCGTCGGCCTTGAGCATCTCCGAGAAACGGAGCGTGATGGTGCGGTCTTTCTCGGCGGGGACTTTGATCCGCGCCCAGCCGACCATGTTTTGACCGAGATCGAAGACGAAGCGGCCTGGCTGTGGCTCGGTGATGGCGCGGGCCGCGAGTGTCCGTGCGACGCGGACGGGGGCGAAGGGTTTGGGCTCGAGGCGGGCGGAACCGAGATCGGCGTCGACGATGACGGGCGACCAATCGGCGGGTTGGCGGCGCGCGTCGTAATGTTCGCCGTCGTAGATGCTGGAGGAAACGATGGGGCCGGCGTAGCTGCCTTCCCAGCTATCGTCGGAGGCTAGGATCTGGGTGGAGCCGTCGGCGTAGGTGATCTCCAACTGGAGGAGGAGCGCGGCGTGTTTGCCGTAGGGGCCGCCGCCGTCCTTGTTTCCTCCGAAGGGGAAGCGGCCGGCATACCAGCCTTCGGCGAGGCGGGCCTCGAGCTGGTTGTCGCCGGCGAGAAGCTGCGTGGTGACGTCGTAGGTCAGGGTGTCGAGACGCTTGTGGTAGGCGGTGAAGCCGTTCGCGAAGTGGTCGGCGCCGACGCGGCGGCCGTTGAGGTGGAGGTCGAAGAGACCCCGCGCGGTGACGTAGGCGCGGGCGCGGGCGATTTTCTCTCCGGGGTGTTCGACATGGAAGACGCGGCGGAGGAGGGCGACCGGTTCGCGTTCGGCGGCGGAGGCCGAGCCGGTCGTGGGCTCGGCGGGGCGGATCCAACGGGCTTTCCACTCGGCGGCGGAGAGGAGGCCGAGCTCGAAGGTGGCGGGTTGGCTCCAGCCGGAGGCGCGGCCTTTCTCGTCTCGGAAATCGACGCGCCAGGTGACGCGGTCGCGCGAGGAGAAGGGAGCGCCGGGGGCGGGCACATAGGTGGAGCGATCGGACTCGATCCAGCCGCTGTCCCAGCGGGCGCGCGGGGTGTCGGCCTCGATGCGGTAGGCGCTTTGTTTTTCGACGCCTACGGGGAGTTTCCAGGATAGGACCGGTGTGGCGTCGTGAAAGCCGAGCGGATCGACGAGACCTTCGCCGACGGTGAGCGAATGGGCGGGGGCGGCGTGGGAAATCGAGGCGAGCATAATGAATAAGCCGACGAGCGTGTTTTTCATTTGGAGCGAAGCGCGAGGGTCCGAAGGGTTGAGGCAGGCGTGCAGGATACTCTGCCTGGGGGCGCTTTCGCCTGCATCGATCGGCGGAAAACTAGCACGATCCGGTCGAGCGGCGACGAGACCTAGGGCGCGTGCGTTGAACGGGTTCGCGCGTGGGGCGATGCGGTGCGCCGTCGAGGGTCGCCGATTCCGGGGCGGAGATGCGTCAGTGGCTGACGCGGAGGCGGAGGAATCGGCGGACGGCGGTGGAGACCGGCTCGGTGTCGGAAACGGTGACGGGGCCGGCTATGTTTTGCGCGCCGGTGCCGGACCAGAGGTCGGTCCACGTGGAGAGGTCGAAGGAGCCCTGGACCGTGTAGGTGAGGGTGCTGTCGGCGACGCGGGTGAAAGTGAACTGGAGGACGCCGGAGGAAACCCGGGTTTGATAGGCGGCCGAGTTGGCGACGGACGGATCGGTGCCGAGGGCGTATTCGAGGAGATTGGCGGAGCCGTCGGAGTCGGGGTCCGCGTCGTCGGCGGACGAACCGGTGGCGGCGGATGTGCCGAAGTAGGTGAGGCGCCAGCTTTGGATCGCGGTGAGCGGCTGGACCGGCGTGGCGGAGACGGAGGCGGAGCGCGCGCTCTCGGCTACGGAGCGGGTGGCGGTGACGGCGTAGTAGTAGGTCGTGCCGTTCGCGAGGCCGGTGTCGGTGTAGCTGGTCGCGGTGAGGCCGGAGGCGACGATCGAGTAGGGGCCGGTGGCGGCGGGGGCGCGTTTGACCGAGTAGGAATCGACGCCGGAAACGGAGGACCAGGAAAGCACGGCCTGGGCGTCGCCGGCGGTGGCGGAGAGGCCGGCGGGCGCGGAGGGCGGCGTGGCGAGGGCGGCGATCTCGGCG
>CAYTLL010000032.1:42215-47732 GCA_964438755.1 uncultured Akkermansia sp.
CGAAGCGCGGGAGGTTGGCGGTCGAATAGCGCGTCGTGAGGAACATGTAGTTGCTCGTGCCGGTGCCGAAGTCGAAGACGCGGGCCCAGGTGGCGAGGGTGGAGACGTTGACCCAGGCGGAGACGGTGAAGTCGTTGAGCGTGGAGACGACGCCGGAAGGGAATGTGCCGTATTGGCTGGAAGCGGACGCGAAGGTGAGGCCGTTGTTGATCCGGCCGGCGGTCCAGGCGGGTGCGCCGATGAGGCCGGCGCGCCACGAGCCGCCGACCGAGGCGGAGTTGGACGCGACGGTGCCGGAGCTTTCGTCGAGGCGGAGGTTGATATAGGGGGCGGCGGGGCCGACACTGACCGAGGCCTGGGCGCCGTCGGCGGTGGACGAGTTGGCGGAGATGGCGGTGACGACGTAGTAGTAGGTGGTGCCGTTGACGAGGCCGGTGTCGGTGTAGGTGGTGCCGGTGAGCCCGGTGGCGACGGTCGTGTAGGGGCCGCCGGATACGGTGGCGCGTTTTACGGTGTAGCTGGCGACGGCCGAGGCGGAGGCGGTCCAGGAGAGGCTGGCGGAAGTGTCGCCGGGGAGGGCGGCGAGGTTGGTCGGCGGGAGGATGCTCGGGGCTAGCGTGTAGGTGACCTGGCCGGCGACGGACGTGTTGAAGGTGGCGGAGTAGCCGGGGCCGTTCCAGGTGAAGGTCGGAGTGCCGGTGATGACGCCGGTGCAGGTGTAGAGCGTGTAGGTGCCGGCGGAGAGGGGGGCGCCGGCGACGGGGACGACGGTGACGGCGCCGGAGAAGGCGAGGCTGCCCGTGATGGCGAGCGAGCCGGCGGGGTTGGCGACGAAGATGGAGCCGGCGTTGAACGTGACGTTGCCCGCGACGCCGCCCTGGCCGCCGAAGCCGGCGCCGGAGGACACGGTGACGCGCGTGGCGGCAAGGGAGCCGCCCGCGAGGACGAGGCGGCCGGTGGTGACGGTGGTGTTGCCGGTGTAGGTGTTGGCGCCACTGAGCGTGAGGGCGCCGGCGCCGATCTTGGTCACGGCGGAGGTGCCGCTGATGACGCCTGCGAAGGTGGTGTCGAGGTTGCGCGCGCCGATCTGCCAGGTGGCGGGATAATTTTGGCCGAGGCCGGAACCGGTGCCGGCGTTGAGGACCGATCCGGCGGCGCCGGAGAGGGCGCCGATGGCGAGGGTGTTGGTGCCGCTGACCCGGGAGTAGGCGTAGACGTTGGCGGCGAGGTCGAGCCACGCGTTGCCGAGACCCGCGACGTTGCCGATGCGGAAGTCGCCGCCGTCGCCGTCGGTGACGACGTTGATCTTGCCGGTGAAGGCGGACCAGTTGCCGGTGACGTCGGTGCGGACGTAAGGGGTGAAGAAGGTGAAGTCGCCCGCGCCGGTGAGGGCTCCGCCGAAGGTCATGCGGCCGTTGGCGTCGACGCGGCCGCTGGAGCCCGAGGGGACGACGACGGGCCAGAAGCAGCGGCTATCGACGTAGTCGAAATCGCCGCCCGAGGTGTCGGAAAGCACGACGGTGGCGCCGCCGGAGAGGGTGACGGAGCCGGAGCCGAGCCCGTATTGGATGGGGCTGGTGGGCGAATAGTCCTCGCGGGACGCGGTGAGGACCACGGTGCCGCCGGTGATGACCGTGCCGCCGGTGTAGGTGTTGACACCACTGAAGAGGAGCCGGCCGGGACCGGTCTTGGTGAAGGAGCCGGAGCCTGCGATGACGCCGGAGAGGCTGAGAAGCGAGGACGAGGAAGGCAGGTCGACGGTGCCTCCAGAGGCGCCGAGGGTCATGCCGCGGAAGGTGCTGGTGGAGCCGGAGGTGAGGCGGAGCGTGCCGCCGTTGAGGACGAGGTTGGCCGAGGCGTTGCCGGAGGCGCCGAGCGGGCTGGGCCGGCCGCCGTCGGCGAGGGAGGCGACGGAGACGACGCCGCCGGTGATCGTGGTGGGGCCGGTGTAGGTGTTGTTCGTCGAGATCGTGAGCACGCCGGAGCCGCTCTTGGTCAGGCCGCCGGAGCCGCCGATGCCGCCCGCGCCGGTGAAGGTGTAGTTGGCGGAGCCGTCGACGACGGTGGAGGCGGGGTAGCGGAGCGCGGAGAGGGTGACGGTGGAGTTGGCGGAGCCGGTGTCGTCGAAGCGGACGGCGTCACCGGAGACGAAGACGTCGGCGGCGCTGTTCTTCAGCCAGCCGGTGCCGGTGGAGGAAGCGAGCAGCCAGGAGCTGGAATTGCCGCCGGCCCAAGTGACGGTGTTGGCGGCGCGCGTGGAGCCGACGGTGAGGGTGATGGCGGAACCGGTGTTGGCGAGGGTGCAGGGGTAGGCGTCGACGCCGCGCACGGTGAAGGCGGTGAGGTTGCCGGAGAATGCGCCGGTGTAGGTGACGAGCGTGTAGGTGGCGCCGGGGGTGAGCGTGCCGTCGAGCAGGTTGATCTGCAGATAGACGGCGTTGAGGCCGGAGTTGGAGAGGTTGCCGGTGATGGCGACGAGATCCTTGGGGCCGGCGGGGCTGGAGGAGAGGTCGAAGTGGACGACGGACTGGTTGGCGAAGGTGACGCCGCCGGCGAGTTGGAGAGCGCCGGCCTGCCCGACGCCGCCGGGAGCAAGGGCGGAGCGTATCTCGGATACGGATACGGGCTGGTTGATGATGCCGGAGCCGCCGAGGATGCCGCGGCTGTCGACGCGGACGGCGCTCCCGGAGAGCTGGCCGTCGACGAGGAGGGTGCCCTCGCTGACGACGGTGGCGCCGGTGTAGGTGTGGTTGCCGGAGAGGACGAGGGAGCCGGGGCCGCCCTTGGTGAGCGTCATGGAACCGGTGAGGGAGCCGGCGCCGGAGAAGGTGTAAGTCTGGCCGGTGGAGGCGTGGACGGCGACGCGGGAGGGCGCGAGGTTTTCGGCGAGAGTGACGGGAGCGGACGCGACGCCGGAGAGATCGAAGAGGGCGGACTGACCGTCGGAGTAGGCGGAGGTGGCGGCGCCGGTGGCGGAGGTTTTCCAGCGGACTGAGGATTTGTCCCAGACGTTGGCGGAGGCGGAGCCGACCCAGGTGAGGTTGCCGTCCCAAAAGGGGGCGCGGGGCGGGCGGGGCATGTTTTGGCCGAAGTAGAAGCCGGGGTGGTGGCTCTGCATGTAGCCCTTGAGGGTCATGTCGGCGCGGTAGCGCGGGTCCTGGAGGAGGGTGTAGTAACGGGAGGACGCGAAGGCGGTGGTGGAGAAGACAACGAGGTTGGCGTCGTCGCCGGACTCGGTGACGATCTCCTCGCGCCAGTCGCCGAGAATGTCGCCGTAGAGCGGGACGGCGTCGCGCCAGGAGTAGCTGGCGCCGGCGAAGTTGTAGCCGGTGAGGAGGCGGGTGGTGCCGCCGGCGGTGGCGGAGCTGTTCCACTTGTCGACGAGCTGGCGGTTGAGCGTTTCGCGCAGGACGTCGGCGTCCCACCAGATGCTGAAGTTGCAGTTGGAGGGCTGGGTGTTGCTGACGGGGTTGCCGAGCTGGTCGACGAGGGTCCCGCTGGCGGCGGACCAGCTTTGCTGGCCGGTGAGGCGGGCGTCGATGGAGCCGATGTTGCCGCGGCCGTTGTCGACCATGCCGGAGGCGTATTTGCGCCAGATCATCTGGCCGCTCAGGGCGTCGTAGAGGACGTAGTTGAGCTGGGTGGGGTTGTCCTGCTGGACGGCGAAGCATTCGAGGCCGGGGCGGTCGGGGTCGATGTCGGCGACGTGGAAGCGGTCGCCGTGGTTGAGCTCGTTGATGAAGAGGGCGGTGCCGTTGTCGTCGATCGCCATGGCGACGTCGCTGATCTCGTCGCGGCCGTCGCCGTCGAGGTCGCCGACGCGGAAGCCGTGGCCGTGCGGGTAGGAGCCGGAGGGCGTGTCGAACTTCCAGCGCGGGGTGAGGACGAAGGTGCCGGGAGCGACGTCGTAGGCGTTGTAGTCGTGGGCCTCGTCCATGTAGACGAGCGACGGGCGGACGCCGTCGAGGAAGGCGACGCCCATGTTCTTGGCGTCGGTGGACGCGGCGATGGCGGTGGCGATCTGCGTGCGTGAGCGTTCGGCGCCGGTCGCGCCGTCGACGACGGAGAGGTAGACGGCGGTGCCGGAACCGGCGAGGACGGAGCCGTCGCCGAAGACGGTGCCGGCGACGCTCTTGGTGACGACCTCGCAGCGGCCGTCGCCATCGAAATCGAAGACGACCACGCCGTCGTTCTGGCCGGAGCTGATGAGGGCGGCGCCGTTGGCGCCGTAGTCGATCTGCCAGAGACGGGTTCGCGTGCGGGTGGAGTAGGCCTCGAGCTTGATCGAGGTGCCGGTGGAGGGCAGGCGGTCCACGACGATCTCGGGATAGCCGTCGCCGTCGAGGTCGCCGGCCCAGGCGAGGTGGACGTAGTAGGTGCCGTCGGCGATGGCCGGCATCGGGATGGTGAGGCAGGGCTGGGCGGCGGAGTTGGCGGGGAGCGTCCAGGGTTGGCTGGCGGCGCCCTCGACGCCGTTTATCACGGGCGTGACGTGGTAGGTGTTGGCCACGGTGAGCGTGGCGGTGGTGTCGACGTAGTTGGTCGAGGTCGTGAGGGGAGATGCGTTGAGCTTGGTCGCGGTGCCGCCGGCCGCGCTGCGGTAGACGTTGAAGGCGATGCCCTCGGGGTCGGTGGCGAGGAGACGCCAGCCCACGTAGACCTGGTTCAGGCCGGAGCCGCTCCAGTTGTTGGTGCCGCTGCCGCCGGTATCGACGCCGCGGAGGGCGACGACGGCGCGGCCGAGCAACTCGGGCTGGCGCTGGGCGACGGCGCGGGGCGGGAGAATCGAAAGCGCGGAGAGGCCGAGGGCGAGTAGGCAGAGGCGCCGGAGGAGGGGACGCATGGCGGGACGATCAGGGAAGGGCGGACGTGGAGGCGGCGGGGGCCGCGGGCGGGGGAGAGGGGGAGATGGTTATTTCCTCGGTTTTGGATCCGGGGCCGAGGAGGCCGGCGCCGAGGAGCTTTTCGTCGTCGTCGAAGAAGCGGACGACGTTGAGACCTTCGCGTCCGGGCGCGCGCAGAGTGCCGGCTCGGAGGCGGAGGCTGGAGTTGGCGGGAAGCGGGTAAACGAAGGCGAACTCGGGCTCGCGGGAGGTGTTGAGCGCGAGGAGGATTTTTTCGGGACGCAGGAGAGTGTCGCCGTCGCGGAGCTGGAGAAAATCGGGCGCGAGGCGGAGCAGGGCTTCGCGGTGTTGTTCGAAGGTTTCCGGATCGAGGGAGGCGGACTCGGGCGAGACGGCGTCTCGCAAGAGATAATTGGCCATCACCGGCGAGAAGGTGACGGTGAGTTCGAGACGGCCGTGCTGGAGGCGTCCGACGGTGGTGACCTCGTAGGGACGGTGGGCGTGGAGGGCGGGCGCGGCCAGGAACAGTCCGGAGAGCACGCCGACGAGGCGAAGGACGCGGCGGCCCGGTTCGGGGGAGCGAGCCATGATTTTTAAGGCGCGCCGGAGCCGAAGTTGACGCGGAGGCGGAGGAAGCGACGCGGGTTGGAGGAGAGCAGTTCGGTGTCGGCTA
>CAYTLL010000033.1:0-43338 GCA_964438755.1 uncultured Akkermansia sp.
GGCCGGGGCGGCGGGGGCCGGGGTGTGGGCGGGTTTGGCGGCGGCGACCGGGGTCACCTGGGCCACGGGCACGCGGACGTAGGCGATGATGGATTTGTTGAGGGAGAACTTGTTGAACTTGCCGGCGATGTCGGCGAATTCGGCGGCGTCGTTGTCTCCGGCGAGGCCGATCACGGGGGCGTTGGCGCGGGGCTGGGCGTGGTAGGCGGCGCCGGGGCGGACCTCGAAGTTTTTCAGGGTGTCCTTCTCGGCGACGTAGACGGTATGGGGGCCGGCGAGCTCGACGGCGGCCCAGCCGGACGGGGCGGTGCCCGCGGCGATCTTGGTGCCGGCCTGGGCGGTCCCGAGGATGGGCGCGGAGGCGTCGGGCGAGGCGTAGGCGGGGAGGGGGGCCTCGAGCGTCGCGGCGCGGGCGGCCGGCGAGGAAAAGGCGGCGAGGACGAGGGCGAGGGTGGTGGCGAGAGGACGCTTCATGGGCGAAATCGGGGACGAAGGAAGTTCGGTAAGGGCGAGGCGGGCGGGGCGCTCAATCGGAGGCTTTGCGCGAAGCGCCTCGTTTGGCGAGGCCTTTGGCGCGGGGGGACGAGCTGGGGGCGCGTTTGACGTGTTGTTGCGGCACGGCGGGAGGCTGGGCGAAGAGCGATTCGATCTCGGCGGGGGACAATTGTTTCCCGGCCCGGCTGGAAATGCCGCGGAGGGAAAAGGCGCCGATCTGGTAGCGCTTGAGGCGTTTCACCGGGTAGCCGAGGCCGAGGAAGAGCTGGCGGATCTCGCGTTTTTTGCCGTGGTGCATGTGCACGTCGAGCGAGGAGGCGAGGCCGCCGGGGCCGGGGTTGATGAGATTGGCGTATTCGACCTTCAGGCGTTCGCCGTCGGCGATGATGCCGTTGAGCAGGCGGTGGATCTTTTCGCGGGGGAATCCCCTTTCGAGCACGACCAGGTAGCGTTTCGTGACCTGGTTGCTCGGGTGGGTGAGGCGCTGGGCGAGATCGCCGTCGGTGGTGAGGACGACGAGGCCTTCGGAGTCCTTGTCGAGGCGGCCGGCGCAGAAGAAGCGGTATTGGGCGAACTTGGGCGGGAGCAGGCTGAAGACCGTCTCGGGATTGTGCGGATCGTCGTTGGAGCAGATCAGGCCGCGGGGTTTGTGCACCGCGACGGTGATCTTGGGCTGAAGGGTGGCGGCGCGGACCTGGCGGCCGTCGACGGTGACCTTGTCGGACTCGGGGTCGATCTTTTGGCCGAGCTCCGCGGGGCGGCCGTTTACCGCGACCTCGCCTTGGGCGATGAGTTGCTCGGCGGCGCGGCGGGAGCAGATGCCGGCGTCGGCGAGGAACTTTTGCAGTCGAACGGTGGTGTCGGGCATGGGCGGAGGAGTTGGCGGGATGCGGGGCGGCGACGCAAGCGCGGGGAGCATGGGACCACGCGTTGTCTGACAGTGCAAAAAGTAAGGGCTTGCGCGGGCGGAGCGGATGCGCGACGGGTTGGCCTTTATGTCCGCTCCCGCCGCCGCCTCCCAATACAGCAAAGAGAATCCGTTCCCGGCTCGCGTCACCGAGAACCGTCTCCTGAACAAGCCCGGCTCCGCCAAGGAAACCCGCCACTTCGTCGTGTCCCTGAAGGGCGGCGACCTGAGCTACAAGGCCGGCGACTCGCTGGGTGTTTTCCCGACCAACCGCGCCTCCGAGGTCGGCGAGATCATCGATCGTCTCCATGCCACCGGCGACGAGCTCGTCTCGCCCGCCATGCTCAAGCTGCCCGCGCCGATCACGCTGCGCGAGGCCCTGAGCCATCGCCTCGCCCTCGCCGGTCCCACCGCGAAGATCGTGCAAACGCTTTTCGCCAAGGCCACCGACGTCGCCGAGAAGGCCAAGCTCGAGGCCCTCCTCAAGCCCGATGCCAAGGAGCAGCTGACCGCGTTCCTCGATGATCGCGAATACGCCGACCTCCTCGCCGAGTTCCCCTCCGCGCGCCTCACGCCGCAGGAGCTGGTCGACCACATGCGCAAGCTCATGCCGCGCCTCTACTCGATCGCGTCCTCCTCCAAGGTCCACCCGAGCGAGATCCACCTCACCGTCGCCGTCGTGCGCTACACGACCAACGGCCGCGAGCGCCACGGCGTGTGCTCCACCTTCCTCGCCGACCGCGTGGTGGTGAACGAGACTCCCGCGCCTGTCTTCGTCTCCAATTCGCACTTCGGCCCGCCGGAGAACGGTGCCGTCGACTGCATCATGGTCGGCCCCGGCACCGGCATCGCCCCCTTCCGCGCCTTCGTGCAGGATCGTGTGGCCTCCGGCGCCACCGGTCGCAACTGGGTCTTCTTCGGCGACCAGAAGCACGCCACCGACTTCCTCTATCAGGAGGAGTGGGAAAAGTATCTGGCCGAGGGCAAGCTGGCTCACCTCGACCTCGCTTGGTCCCGCGACCAGGGCGTGAAGGTCTATGTGCAGGACAAGATGCGCTCCAACGCCAAGGAGCTCTGGTCCTGGATCCAGGGCGGCGCCTCCTTCTTCGTTTGCGGCGACGCCAAGCGCATGGCCAAGGACGTCGACCAAGCCCTCCACGACATCATCGCCGAGCAGGGCGGCATGTCCATCGAGCAGGCCCAGGCCTACGTGAAGGAAATGAAGAAGGATAAGCGCTACCAGCGCGACGTCTACTGATCCGTTCGCCCCTTCGCCCGCAGTCGTCCGCTCCGCCTCCCGGGCTCGCCGGGAGGCGTCTTCTTTTTAAGCTCCACGCCTCCGGCTCCTTGCTCCTAGCTCCCTGATTCCTGTTCTTATGACCTTCACCAATCGCATCGCCCTCGTCACCGGCGCCGGTCGCGGCATCGGCAAAGCCATCGCCGAGACGCTCGCCGCCAAGGGCGCGACCGTCATCTGCGTCTCCAAGTCCGCCTCCTCCTGCGGCGGCGTGGCCGACGCCATCGTCGCCGCCGGCGGCAAGGCCAAGGCCCTCGCGGTCGACGTGGCCGACGGCGCCGCCGTCCAGGCCGCCGCCGAGGCGCTCCTGAAGGAGTTCGGCAAGATCGACATCCTCGTGAACAACGCCGGCATCACCCGCGACGGCCTTCTCGCCCGCATGAGCGACGCCGACTGGAACGATGTCATCCAGACCAACCTCACGAGCTGCTTCTACTGGACCAAGGCCATCGGCTGGCCGATGTGCCGAGCCCGCTACGGCCGCATCGTCAACATCTCCTCCGTGACCGGCATCATGGGCAACGCGGGCCAGGCCAACTACGCCGCCGCCAAGGCCGGCATGATCGGCTTCACCAAGGCCACCGCCAAGGAATTCGCCAAGCGCGGCGTGACCGTGAACGTCGTCGCCCCCGGCTTCATCAAGACCGACATGACCGCCGAGCTGTCGGAGGAGGTCCAGAAAGGCGCCACCGCGCTCATCCCGATGCAGCGCTTTGGCGAGGCGGCCGAGATCGCGCATGCCGTCGCCTTCCTCGCTTCCGACGAAGCCAGCTACGTCACCGGGCAGGTTTTTGCCGTTGACGGTGGCATGGCGATGTGAGCCCTTCCTCCACCTAGATTTCCCACTAACATGGCCGACCAAAAAACCATCGAACAGCGCGTCAAAGAGATCATCGTGAATCAGCTCAACGTGAACGAAGAGCAGATCACGCCCACCGCGTCCTTCCTGGACGACCTTGGCGCCGATTCCCTCGACACCGTCGAGCTGATCATGGCTTTCGAGGAGGAGTTCAAGGACGAGATCAAGGGCGAGATCCCCGAGGCCGACGCCGAGAAGCTCAAGACGGTCGGCCAGGTCGTAGACTACATCAAGGGCAAGTCCGGCGCCGCCTAAGGTTCCGAATTTCGCATCGGTAAAATCCCCGCCGCTTTCCGCGCCCGCTCCGATTTCGGAGCGGGCGCTTTTGTTTTTACGGTGCTGGTCGAATCAAGGCGCGAAACGGTTCAGCCGTTCCTCTACGCTACGAAGCACGTGCGCCGGCCTTGCCTCCGCCTCCGAACGTAGCGGAAGCGAGGAGCGCTTTCACGCGAGCGCCATGTCCGCTCGCCGGATGGCAGCGCGGGTCTGACCTCGCAGATGATCAACGGCGTTACGGCGTCGCGACCGCTCCGACGTTCAACCGCAGGAAGCGACGCGCTACTTCCGCGGGCAAGGGGACGCGGGCGCGACGCAGTTCGTAGGCGCCGAAATCGGAGACGAGCTCGTCGGCCACGCCGTCGCGCGACCAGTCCGGCGTGGCGCCGCCGAGTGCGCTCGTCCACTCGACATGGCCGGCGAACCGGTTCTGCGCCTTGCCGCGGCGGTAGGTGTAGCGGAGCTCGCCTCCGGAGAACTCCAGCGCGAAGCCCTGCGCGGCCGCCGATTCCGCGGTCGCGGGGTCGAGGCCGAGGTAGAACTCGAGCAAGTTCGCCAGACCGTCGCCGTCGGGATCGGCGCCCGCCTCGGCCGACGCACCGGCGAACTTTTCTCCGATCCAGCCCGCGAAATCGAGGCCGGTCACGGTGAGCGTGCCGGGTTGGTAGGAGATGTCGTAGTTCGAGGCGCCGAAGGTGCCGCCGCTCGCCGCCGAGGGCGTGATGACATACGCGCCTAGCGCGTCGTGGGCCGCGGTGCCTCCGGTGGCGACGAGCGTGACCGAGCCGACCGTTTCCGAGCCGACGAGTCCGCTCGTGGTGAAGGCCGTGGTGCCGAGCATGAGCGTGTCACCGAAGGCCTTGGCGCGATCCTGCGCGGTGATCGTGAGCACCTTTGCGCGGATCTCGCTTCCGGCGAGGGCAAGCGTGCGCGGCTGCGCGCCGGCGCTGGTGGCGGTGATGTCGCCCGAGTAGGCGCCGACTACCGGGCCGGCGGCGAGGCGCACGTGGAGCGTCGTCGCGGCGAGCGCGCCGCTGGAGCCGATGTTCAGCGTCGTGGCGTAGCCCGAGGCGCCGTCCGCGGACTGCGAGAGCTCGAAGCCGGCCGGCGCGGTGACGGCGACCGCCGCGGTCAGGTCGGTGGCCGAGATGGTGAAGCTCGTCGGAACGGCCGAGGCCGAGCCGTAGACGGCGCCGAGCGCGACGGGGCTGCCGGACAAGGTGATCACGGGCGAGGTGGCGGAGGCCGTGCCTATCTGGATGTCGTCGAGATAGGCGCGCTTGGCCGAGGTGGCGAAGGTGACCGTGGTGCTCGCGGTGCCGCCGGTGAACTGGAGCGTCTTGGTCTCGAAGCCGCCGGCCATCACGCTCGTATAGGTGGCCGTCCGCGTGTCGGCGCCGTTCACCGAGACGAGTATGCCGCCCTCGACGGTGGTCCAGCCCTTGACCTTGAAGCTCACGGTGAAGGCGCCGCCGTTTGCGCTGAGATCGAGCGTCTTGGTGGTGATCGATCCGGTGTTGCTGCTCGTGCCGAGCTTGACCACGCCGCCGGCCTGGTAGGCACGGACGATCGTGGCGCCCGGGAAGTTGGCGTTCCCCGTCCACGCGGTGGGCGATCCGGCGGAGGTCGTGTTGTCGCCCGCGGTGATCGATGCGAAGTCCTCGCTGAGCGCGGTCACGCCGACTTCCCCGCCGCCCGTGGACGTGATGGTGATCGCGAGCGTCGCGGAGCCGGAGCCGGCGGAGTTGGTCGCGCCGAGCGTGACGCGGGTGGTGCCGGCCGCGGTGGGCGTTCCGGAGATCACGCCGGTGGATGTGTTTACCGAGAGACCGGGGGGCAGCGGCGCGGCGGCGTAGGCGGTCGGGGCGTTGGAGGCGACGATCTGGTAGGAGAAGGCCGAGCCGACGGCGCCGCCCGCGGTGGTGGCGCTGGTGATCGCGGGCGCTGAAGCGGTGCCGGAGGCGTTGCGCGGATTGGGCGCGGCGGAGGCGAAGTCTGCGGAATTGTTGCCGGTGTCGGTCGAGCCGCCGCCTGCGCGAAAGATCGCGGTCGTCGTCGAGGGCGACGGCGCGGCGCCGGAGCCTTCGTAGGCGGCGGCGGTGCCGTAGCCGACGAAATCCTGCAGGCCGGTCTGTCCGATGGGCGAAGAGCCGGTGAACGCGGTCGTCGTGTCGCGCAGGGCGACCTTGCCGTTGGTCGCGCTCATGTTGATCGATCCGGTGGCGTCGGCCGCGGGCGGCGCGGAGCCGGTCGTCCCGCCGGCGAGTTTCACGAGGTAGTAGCCGCCGGGCGCGATGCTGCCGGAGAGCGGGAGGCTCTGCCAAGAGGTGCCGCTGGCGCTGGCGTATTGCACGCTCCAGCCGGAGAGCGAGACGGAGGAGGCGCCGCGGTTGCGCAGCTCGACGTAGTCGGAGTTGAGCGTGGCGCCGGTCTGGCCGCCGCCGCCGTAGATCTGGCTGATGAGCACGGGCGCGAGCTCGACGGTGAAGCTCGTCGCGCTCGTCGCGGCGCCGCGTGTGGTGACGACGCCGATCGCGCCGCTCGTGGCGCCGGCGGGCACGGTGGCGGCGAGGCTGGTGAGCGAGGTGACGGTGTAGGTCGCGGAGGCGCCGTTGAACGTGACCGAGCTGACGCCGGCGAAGTTCCGGCCGCTGACCGTCACGGTCGCGCCCTCGGCGCCGCTGGCGGGGCTGAAGCCTGAGATCGAGGGCGTGCCGTCGCCCGTGAGCACGGAGATCGTGACGGCGGCGGAGGCGGCCGATGCGCCTTCGCTGTCGGTCGCGACCGCGGTGAGGTCGTGCATGCCGGCTGAGTCGGGCGTCCAAGGGAGCGTGTAAGGCGGGGCGGATACGGAGCCTATGCTCGCGCCGTCGACGAGAAACTCGACCGAGGAGACGACGCCGTCGCCGCCGCCCACGATCTTGTCGGTGGCGGTGGCGGAGAGGGTGACGCCGGAGCCGAGGAGCACGGTGGAGCCGGAGGCGGGGGAGGAGAGGGCGACGGTCGGGGCCGGGTTGGCCTCGACGCTGGCGCCGCCGGTGACGACGAGGCCGAAGGCCTGCGCGCCGGTGCCGATCGCGCCGTCGACGGTCACGGTGACCGTGTAGTTTCCGGGCACGGACGGCGCGGCGATCAGGACCTGTTCGACGTTGTCGACGTTGTTTTTGCCCGTGGCGGCGGGGGTGGCCATCGACGCCTGCGTCCAGGTGCCGACGAAGGGCATGACGAAGGGACGGTAGACCGTGCCGTCGGGCGCGGTGACGATGAGGTCGAGGTTGTTGACGAGATTGGCCGCGCGGCTGTCGGCGGCGGTCTGCGCGGCGCCGGCGGGATCGGTCCAGGCGAGCGTGGCGCGGAGCGGGCTGACCCCGTCCCAGGTGTAGGTGCGCGTGACGGTGGTGGCGGCGGTGGTGACCGTGTCCTCGACGAGTTTGGGGCTGGCGAGGCTTGCCTTGTGGGCGAGGACGAGGTCGGCGGCGGCCTTCACGTTGAGGAGGCCCCAGCCGTATTTGTAGTCGGGGCCGGCGGTGCCGACGTCGTCCGCGGTGTGAATGAGGAGGGCCTTGAGCAGGCTGGCGCGAGGGAGCTGGCCGGAGAACTCGCGTTTGTAGAGCTGAACGACGAGCGCGGCGGAGCCCAGCGCGGAGGGCGTGGCCATGCTGGTGCCGTCGTAGGTGTCGTAGGCGGCGTTTCCGGTGGACACGCTGGAATAGACGCCGACGCCGTTGGCGACCAGGTCGGGCTTGATGCGGCCGTCGTCGCAGGGTCCGAGGCTGGAGAAATAGGAGAGGGTGCCGGCGGAGGGAGCGCGGACGCCGCCGCTGACGGCGTCGTTCACCGCGCCGACGGTGAGGATGTTTTTCGCGAGCGAGGTGAAGGTGATGGACTGGTAGCCGCCGAGCGCGGTGAGCAGGTCCTGCTCGTTGCCCGCGGCCCAGAAGGGCAGATAGTAGGGAAGACTGACGGCGAGGGCGTCGACGGAGCGCGCCTCGGTCTCGTAGCGGCCCATGTCGGCGGTGGCGGCGTCGTAGCCGTAGGAGTGGTTCGAAAGCGGAATCGAGGAAGCTGCGCCGGCGGTGGCGGCGCCGGCGGCGGCCATCTCGGCGTAGTCGTCGTTCCAGTCGTAGGAATCGATCGTCGCGGCGGGCGCCATGCCTTTGGCGGCGGCTTGCACGCCGGAGGCGGCGATGCTTCCGGCGACGTGGGTCGAGTGGTCGGAGAGCGCGGCGGAGGGGTTTTTCAACGTGATGCGGCCTGTCAGCTCCTGATGCGTGCCGCGGATGGAACCCTCGTCCCAGACGGCGACCTTCATGCCGGAGCCGGTGAGCGAGTAGGGGCTGGCGGGGAGCGGCGACGCCCCGCTGGAGATGGCGGCGTTGGCGTTGGTGGCGATCCGGTAAAGCGGGCTGCCGTCGGGACGAAAACCGTGCAGACGGGCGACGCGGCCGTCGGCTTTGCGAATCTCGAGCGGGATGTTTTCGGCGGCGGCGCGGGCGAGGACGGCGTCCAGGCGTGTTTCCTCGATTTCGGAGAGGCGGGCGACGGCGAGCGCACGTTGGTCGGCGTCGCTCATGTCGACCGCGGCAAGCACCTCGGGCAGCGTGGGCAAGGTCGCGAGTTTGGCGGCGAGTTCGTCGAGCGGCCGGGCTCGGGGCGAAGTGGCGGCGGGGCGCATGGCGGCGCTTATCGAAGGATCGCGGGGATCTGCCGCGCTTCCGACGATATTTGTGGGCTTCACGGAGGGAGTGACCGGAGGGGCGGCGGGTGTTGGCACCGCGTCCGGGGTCGCAGATGAGGCGCTGGCGGCGGCTTGTGCGCCGCCCGCCGACGGAGCTGCGATCCGTGATGAGGTTGCCAAGCCTGAGGTCGACGCGGTTTCGGGATGCGGGGCGCCTTGGCGTGAGATGACGCGAAACGCCATCAGCGCGAGCAGGAGTAGGCCTAGACCGGCTATAAAACGGGATTTTTTCATGAAAGGGATCGGGGCGTGGAGGCATCCGCCGGAGCGTCAGGAAGAATGTGCCCCTCGGGAAAGCAGGGGTGCGGCCGATTATCGACTCCATCTCCGACGTGTCGTGGGATTTTGGGCTTAGTCTTGTTATATCGCGGTGACGCGGCACCGCCTCGTCACACTTATCGGGGTAAACGCCATTTCATGGCGCCCGCCTTGAGGCAGGCCTTGCCCTGCGCGCCGCGCTCCCTTCACTGCCTCCCCTTTAAGCCATGTCCCATCTCCCCGATTCCCAACGCGTCGTCGTCACCGGCCTCGGCGTCATCCACGGCCTCGGCCAGAACGCCGACACCTTCTGGGCCAGCCTCGTGGCGGGCAAAAACGGCATCGACCGCGTCACCCAGTTCGACCCGACGCCCTTCGCCACCCAGATGGGCGCCGAGGTGAAAGGCTGGAACGTCGAGGATCACATGGATCCCAAGGAGGCGCGTCGCAACGACCGCTACACCCACTTCGGCTACTGCGCCGCCAAGCAGGCCTGGGCGGACTCCGGCCTCGACATGGCCAAGGAGGATCCCGACCGCGTCGGCGTCGTCGTCGGCTCCGGCATCGGCGGCATGCTCACCTACGAGACCCAGTGCCGCAAACTCCACGAGCAGGGCCCCCGCAAGGTCTCGCCCTTCACCATCCCCTCGCTCATCGGCAACATCTGCTCCGGCATCGTCGCGATCGAGCTCGGGGCCCGAGGCCCGAACTTCGGCGTCGTTTCCGCCTGCGCCACCGGCACCCACGCCCTCGGCGAATCGATGCACATGATCCGTCGCGGCGACGCCGACGTCATGATCGCCGGCGGCACCGAGGCCGCCATCACGCCCTTCGCCTACGCCAGCTTCTGCGCGATGAAGGCCATGAGCACGCGCAACGACGATCCGGCCACCGCCTGCCGCCCCTTCTCCCTCGGCCGCGACGGCTTCGTGATGGGCGAGGGCGCCGGCGTCATGGTGCTGGAATCCCTCGAGCACGCGAAAAAGCGCGGCGCCCGCATCTACTGCGAAATCGCCGGCTACGCCGCCACCGCCGACGCCCACCACATCACCATGCCCGATCCCGAGGGCAAAGGTCTCGGCGCCGCCATGACCCGCGCGCTGAAGGGCGCCGGCGCCACCATCGAGCAGATCGGCTACATCAACGCCCACGGCACCAGCACCCCCTACAACGACAAGTTCGAGACCCTCGCCATCAAGCGCGTCTTCGGCGAGCAGGCCAAAAAGCTCGCCGTCAGCTCCACCAAGTCCATGACCGGCCACCTCCTCGGCGGCGCCGGCGGCATCGAGAGCGTCATCTGCGCCAAGACCCTCCAGACGCAGACCCTCGCCCCGACGATCAACCTCCACGAGCCCGATCCGGAGTGCGACCTCGACTACGTGCCCAACACCGCCCGACAGGTTGCCGGCCTCACCACGGTTTTGAGCAACAACCTCGGCTTCGGCGGCCAGAACGCCGCAGTGGTGTTCAAGGCGGTCTGAGTCCTGATCGCGTCGCGGGGTCCGGTTTATGCCGCTTCGCGGCGCGAGTAATCGGTTGCCTTGGGCACGGCGTGTGCGCGAAAACGCGTAAATGCGCCTTGGTCTCTTCGAGCTCCGTCTCGGTCTATCTCTCGCTCCGCTGCAGCGATTCATTTCGCTCCTGCTTGGCTGCGCGCTCTGCGTCGGCCTTGCCGGTCCCGGCGTTCGCCTTGTCGCCGGTGCGGCGCCGGTGATCACGGTTCAGCCCGAGCCTCTCGTCCAGGTGGCGGGGAGGAGCGTTACCTTCCGCGTTTCCGCCGAATCCTCCCCCGAGGATGGCGCCATCGCCTACCAGTGGTTTTTCAACGGCGACCCGATCTCCGGCACTGCTTCGAAAAAAGCGACCTATACCTTTACCGCCAGCCTGGCTCGGGCCGGAGATTACTTTGTCCGCGCCACGAACAAGGCCGGCGGCAGCGACAGCGAACACATCGCGCTCACGGTCCAGGCCCGCCCCACGATCACCGCGCAGCCGATCGGGTTCACGCTTTCACGCCGGCAGACGCTGACGCTGAGTGTCGCCGCGACCGGAACGCCCGCGCCTTCGTTCCAGTGGTTCTTGGACGATGAGCCGATCCCCGGCGCCACCTCCGCCACCTACCAGGTGGAGTCGGCCTCCGCGTTTGATACCGGTGTCTACAAGGTTGCGGTGACCAACTCCGTCGCGACCGTATTCAGCCGCCCCGCCTCCGTGGTCGTGCGTTCGGAGCCGATCATCTTGGACTCCCCCGCCGACACCGAAGCCTATATCGGCGTGCCGCTTCGTCTTTCCGTCACGGCCATCGGTTTCCCGAAACGGTCCTATCAATGGCGCCTCGACGGTCAGGCCATCCCGGGCGCCCGCTCCGCCGTTTACGTGCTGAAACCCTCTTTCGGCAAAGCCGGTCGTTACGATGTGGTCGTATCCAACGATTTCGGCGTCGCCGTTTGTCCGGCCTTCACGGTGGCGGTCAAAGGTGCGCCGAAACCTTTATCCGTTCCGCGCTCCGCCAAACTGCGCGTCGGACAGATTTTCGATTGCCAGGTGGACGTTCAGGCTGACCCCTGGCCGACATTTCAATGGCTGAAGGATGGCGTGGAGATGCCCGGCCAGACATTTAACGCGTTGTTTCTTCCCCCGGTCAAACTGACCGACGAAGGAGTCTATTCCGCCCATGTCACCAACGCCTTTGGCGGTTTCGACACCAAGCCGGTCAAGTTGCGCGTCAGCATCGCTCCTTTCGGTCCGGTCAAAGGATCGACTTATCGCTTCGATACCTGGATCAGCTCCAACACCGGCTACGGCGACGATATCAACTTGAACGCCAAGTTCACCTTGGGGGCCGGCTCGCTTTCGATCGAAGACTATACCGACGGCACGCGTTCCACCGAACCGCTCGAGTTCACCCGCGTATCCAACGAGCGGGTGCGCATGCGGTTCTATGACCGCGTGGATGGCGTGAAACTCACGCTCACGATGAATTTTTACTTCGATACGCCCAAGACGGGCAGCGTGTCGGTCTCCGTTTACGCCGCGGGTTACGGCACGATCGGTTCGGGCTCGAGTTCGTTTATCTACACCGAACCCGGCCTTTGATGCCACCTCCGCCTCCGGGCTTGTGCCTTGCCGGGGCCGGCCCGTAGTCTGCATGGTTTTTCGCCATGTCACGCATCGTCGCAATCGTCGGACGGCCCAATGTGGGCAAGAGCCGCCTCTTCAACCGGCTCACGCGGTCGCGCATCTCGATCGTGCACGACCAGCCCGGCGTCACCCGTGACGTCGTCTCCGCCAACGTCGTCGAGGGCGCCTACACGCTGCTCGACACCGGCGGTCTCGGCCTCAAGGGCGGCGACTCCCCGGTCGAGCTGACCCGCGCGTCCGAGAAACAGGTCGACTTCGCCATCGAGGCCGCGGACCTCATCCTCTTCGTCGTCGATGGTCTCGAGGGCTTCACCGCGCTCGACGCCCAGATCGCCAACCGCCTCCGCCGCGGAAAGAAAAACGTCCTGCTCGTCGTCAACAAGGCCGACTTCGGCGACGACAAGATCGACCTCGGCGAAGCCTATCGCCTCGGCCTCGGCGAACCCATCCGCGTCTCCGCCGAGCACGGTCGCGGCGAGGGGGATCTTCGAGACGCGATCATCGGAAAACTCGGCCCCGTCCCCGTCCCCGCCGCCGCCGATGCCGCGTCCGCTTCCGCCGCCCCGTCCGAACAATCCGCGGAAATCACCGACGAGGCCGCCCTCGAAACCGATCCCGACGGCAACCCGCTCCCCGCCGCGCTGCCCGGCCGTCGCAACCCCGACGAGCCGCTCTGCGTCTGCTTCATCGGCCGCCCCAACGTCGGCAAATCCTCGCTTTCCAACCGCCTCCTCGGCAGCGACCGACTCATCGTATCCGACATCGCCGGCACCACGCGCGACGCCGTCGAGATCCCGTTCGTGTTTCAGGGCCGCAACGGCAAGGACTACCCCTTCCGACTCATCGACACCGCCGGCATCAAGGCCCAGACCAAGCTCGCCTCGCCCGTCGAGTATTTCTCCCGCCTCCGCTCCCTCGACGCCATCAGCAAGTGCGACGTCGTTTTCCTCGTGCTCGACGCCGTCGACGGCGTGACCGCCCAGGACAAGGCCATCGCCGGCGAGGCCATCAAGGAGCGCAAGCCGATCATCGTCATCGTCAACAAGTGGGACGTCGTGAAGGACTCCTTCCGCAAGGGCCTCGATCCCGATTGCGCCCCCGAGGAGGCGATCCACGACTTCAAGACCGAGCGCGAATACCGCGCCAAATACGAGCGGGCCATCCGCGACCGTCTCTTCTTCACGCCCGGCGCCCCCATCCTCTTCGTCTCCGCCATGAGCGGCTACGAGGTCGACCGCATGCTCAACTGCGCCGTGCAGCTCAACCGCAACGCGGAGAAAAAGATCCCCACCGCCAAGCTCAACGCGCTCATCCAGGAGCTCGCCGAGCGCGTGCCGGCCCCCGCCATCGGCGGCAAACGTTTCCGCGTCTACTACGTCGTCCAGACCGGCGTGCGCCCGTTCCGCGTAAAACTCTTCTGCAACCGCGAGGACAAGCTCTCCGAGCAATACCGCCGCTACCTCGAGGCCGGCATGGTCAAGGAGTTCGGCCTCGACGGCTGCCCCGTCTACTTCGACCTCGTCGGAAAGCCCAAGCACACGCCCGGCACGCCCTACACCGGCAAGGCCTCGATGGCCGAGAAGCGCCGCCTCAAAAACGAGGAGAGCGGCACCCCGAAGTGGAAAGTGCGCGAGGACCGCGAGGCCCAGGGCCTCGGCGAAGCTTTCCCTTATGAAACTCTCGAAGATTGATATTCGCGGCACCGAGGGGCTCCGCCTCGAAACCGGTGCCCTCGCCCTCGAAGTCACCACCGGCGCCGGCCCGCGCATCACCTCCTTCGCCTCCAAAAAGGGCAAGGCCGGCAATCTCTTCTGGGAGATGTCCGACGCCGACGAGCCGGGCTTCGACACCGGCCTCCGGCTCCGCGGCGGCCACCGCCTCTGGCACGCGCCCGAGGCCTACCCGCGCACCTACCAGGCGGACAACGAGACCCTCGCGCTCAAGCCGGTGAAGAACGGCGTCGCGCTCGCGCAACCCGTCGAGCTCGCCACCGGCATCCAGAAGGCGCTCAAGATCGAGCTCCTCGGCGAGCGCTGCGTGCGCGTCACCCACGCCCTCACCAACCTCGGCGTCTGGCCCGTCGAGACCGCCTGCTGGGCGCTCACCATGCTCCGCCCCGGTGGCTACGGTGTCATCCCGCTCCTCCCGAAGGGCGACCACGCCAAGGGCGATTTCCTCCCCACCTACACGCTCGTGCCCTGGAGCTACACCGATCTCTCGCACGAGGTCTGGGACCTGCACCGCGACTACGTGGGCATCGACGTGCCCGCCGCGCCCGGTCCGCAAAAGCTCGGCCTGAGCAACTACCCCGGCTGGTCCGCCTACTGGCTCGGCGGCACCGCCTTCGTGAAACACGCCGCGGTCGTCGCCGGCGCCGTGTATCCGGACAATGGATGCGCCTTCGAGACCTTCACCAATGGCAAGATGTGCGAGCTCGAGACCCTCAGCCCGCTCGTGAAGCTGGCCCCGGGCGAATCCATCCAGCACGTTGAACACTGGACCCTCGTCGACGGTCTCAAGGAGCCCGCCACCGACGGCGCCTTCGCCGCCCTCTCCGCCGAGGTCGCGAAGTGGCTCAAGACGCTCTGAACCCCGCTGGGGGGGCGCGCCTCGGGTTCGCCTCCCTCCGTTTCGGCGCGGCACCGCCGCGCCTCTGCACCCACATGTCCCGCCCTCGCACCGCTTTTCTCGGCTCCGACGCCATCTCTCTCCCGCTCCTCGACTGGCTCGTCGGGCCCGAAGGCGCCGCGCTGGTCGAGTTGACGGCGATCTACACCCAGCCCGACCGCCCCGTCGGCCGCGGGCAAAAGGTCCAGGCCAACGCGATCAAGCAGTGGGCGCTCGCCCGCGGCCTGCCCGTCCACCAGCCGGAGAAGATCACCTCCGAGGTGCGCGCCGCCTACGCCGGGTCCGCGCCCGAACTCGCGCTCGTCATGGCCTACGGCCACATCCTGCGCGACGATTTCATCGCGGTGCCGCCGCTCGGCACGCTCAACTTCCACGCGTCGCTTCTGCCGCGTTATCGCGGCGCCTCGCCGATCCAGACCTCGGTCGCGCAGGGCGAGCCCGAGACCGGCGTTTCCCTCATGCGCATCGTGCGCCAGCTGGACGCTGGCCCCGTCGCCGACCGCGAGGCCGTCGCCATCGGCCGCCACGACACCGCGCTCGAGATCGAGCAAAAGCTCGCCGGCGCCTGCGTTCCGCTCCTGGCCCGCGCCTTGCCCCGCCTGCTCCGGGGCGAACTCGCCTTCGTCGAGCAGGACCACGCCGCCTCCACCTTCTGCCGCAAGCTGACGAAGGAGGACGCCGCCCTCGATTTCTCCGCCTCCGCCGCCGTGCTCGCCGCACGCATCAACGGTCTCAACCCCTGGCCCGCCGCGCAGGTCGAGTGGCAGGGCCAGCCGCTCAAATTTGGTCTCGCCGATGCCATCGACGGCTCCGCCGCTCCCGGCGAGGTCGCGAGCGCCGACGCCGAGGGTCTGCTCATCGGCACCGCGTCGGGGCTGCTTCGCGTGCGACGCCTCCAAAAACCCGGCGGCAAGATGCTTCCCGCCGCCGACTTCCTCCGCGGCAGCCCCGTCGCCCCGGGCACGGTCTTCGCCTCGCGCCCGATGGCGCCGCTGGTGGACACGAAGCCGTTTCCGGTTCTCAGAAAAGTCGTCTGAGCCGAGGAGGTCTCGCGAAGGATCCAAAGGAGGCCAAGGTTGTCCTTCGCTCCCTTCTCATCCTTCGCGAGACACCTCTGCCGATGCCCGCCCTCGCCTCCATCGTCCATCTCGACGCCGACGCGTTCTTCGTGTCCTGCGAGCTTGCGTTGAAGCCGGAGTTGCGCGGCACCAAATGCGCGGTCGGCGGACGCGAGCGCGGCATCATCTCTTCCGCCAGCTACGAGGCGCGGGCCTGCGGGGTCTACACGCCGATGCCGACTTCGCGCGCCCTCAAGGTCTGTCCCGACCTGATCCTGCTGCCGCACACCAGCGGGCTTTACGGCCGGGTCTCGCGCCGGATGTTCGACCTCTGCGAATCGCTCACGCCCTTCGTGCAGCGCAACTCCATCGACGAGGGCTACCTTGATCTCGCGCCGTGCGGCCTGCGCGACGCCGCCGCGGTCGAGGCCGTCGTGCGCGATCTCCAGGCGCGCATCTGGGCCGAACTCCAAGTCCCCGTTTCCTTCGGCATCGCGACCAACAAACTCGTCGCGCAGATCGCGAGCAAGTTGCGCAAACCGCGCGGCTTCGTGATCGTGCCGCCGGGCGAGGAGGCCGCGTTTCTCGCCCCGCTCGGCATCGGCAAATTGCCCGGCGTCGGGCCCAAGACCGAGGAGTCGCTCAAGTCCCACGGCCTTTTCCGCGTCGGGCACATCCTCGAGCTTTCCGAGCCGCGTCTCGCCGCGATTTTCGGCGATGGCTGGCGCGAGATGCGCGATGCCGCGCTCGGCATCGATCACCGCCCCGTCGAGGTGGACCGCGAGGATGCGAAGAGCTACTCGCAGCAGGAGACCTTCGGCACCGACATCGGCGGCTTCGCCGAGATCGAGCGCGTCGCCAAGCGCATGATCGACGAGCTCATGCCCGACATCCGTGCCGATGGAAAACGCGCCCGCACCCTCACCGTGAAAGTGCGTTACCCGGATTTTTCCCAGGAGAGCGCCGGACGCAGCCTGCCCGAGGCCAGCGACCTCGAGGCGCCTTTTTACCCGATGGTCGCGCCGCTGCTCGAAAAAGCCTGGAGCAAACGCCGCCGCCCCCTGCGCCTCGTGAGCGTGCGCTTCTCCGGCATCGAGGACGCCGCCGCGGCGCAGCTCGATCTTTTCCAGTCCGCCTCCGACGACAAACGCCGCAAACTCGCCACCGTGCTCGACCGGCTCAACGCCCAGGGCCGCGACATGCGCGTGAAGCACGGGCATCAGATCCGAAAAGACAGCCCCTGAACTTTTAGCCCGCGAAGATCGCGGAGAACACAAAGGCGGAGGAGGAGGTTTCTTTTTTTGCGCTCTTTGTGTTCTTTGTGGCCAATTCTGTTTTTCCGAGAATGCCGATCTACGAGTTCTACTGCGAAAGAAACCACACGGTTTACCAGTTCTACGCGAAGACGCTCGCGCAGGGTAAACTCACGCCCAAGTGCCCCGACAACCCGCGCTGGCCGCTCAGGCGTGTCGTGTCGCAGTTCGCCTTCACCGGGCGCGCGCAGGAGCCCAAGGCCGACGCCGATCTGCCCGCCGGCGGCGACCCCGCCGAGGATGCGCGCATGGAGGCCGCCATGGCGGCGATGGAAAAAGACTTCGATTCGGTCGACGAAAACGACCCCAAGGCGATGGCGCGCATGATGCGCCGCATGTCCGAGCTCACCGGCGAAAAGATCGACGGCGAGATGGAGGAGGTCGTGCGCAAGCTCGAGGAGGGCGTCGATCCCGACGTGCTCGAGGACAAGCTCGGCGCCGGTCCCGACGACGGCGGCGCGGGCGACGACGATCCCTGCGGCATGGGCGACAGCGTCCCTGGCGGAGCCACCAAGACGGATAAGGCGCGGAAGGAAGCGCGCATGCGTTGGAAGCTCCGTCGCGCCACGACCGCTCCGCGTCGCGACCCGAAGCTCTACGACTACGACTGAGGGCCCGCGAAACCCATGAAACGACACGAAAACCGAGCCATCCTACGGCTCGGTTTTCTTTTTCGTGCTTTTTCGTGTGTTTCGTGGGCCATACTCCTTGTCCCATGTCCTCGCCCGAACTTCTCGTCCGCATCGAAGCCGCCAAGCGCGCCGTGCTCGCGCAGGCCGATTTCCTGCATCGGGAGTTCGGTCGCGCCCGCAGCGAATGGAAGAGCGACGGCACGCGCGTGACCGCCGCGGACATCGCGATCTCCGAGGCAATCTTCCGCGAGCTCGGCGCGCGATTCCCCGAAGATGAATTGCTCAGCGAGGAGCTGGGCGACGCCGCCGCTCCGATCGAGCTGAAGTCCCGCTTCGCCTGGATGCTCGACCCGATCGACGGCACCAACAACTACGCCACCGGCATCCCGTATTGCGCGATCTCGCTCGCGCTGCTCGAAAACGGCACGCCCGTCTACGGCGTCATCTACGACCTTGCCCGCCGAGTGCTGATGCACGGCGGTCCCGGTCTGGGCTCTTGGGATGGCGAAAAGCCCGCGCGCGCCAAGATCGAGCCGATGGCGAGCCAGCGCATGCTCGGCTTTCACAGCCCGGTCGACAAACGCCTCGCGCCGCACGCCGCCCTGCTGGTGGAGCGTTTCAAGATCCGCGGTCTCGGCAGCAGCACGCTGCATATGGCCTACGTCGGCGCGGGCATCTTCGACGGCATGGTCGACCACAACGTCAAGGTCTGGGATGTCGCCGCCGCCATCCCGTTTTGCCAAGGCGCGGGCGCGGAGATCCGCTACTTCAGCCACTCTTTTTTTCCGCTGCGCGTGTTCGATCTGAAGACGGCCGCGCGCACGCCTCTCGTCGCGGGCATGCCGTCGGTGTGCGACGAGTTGCTCGCGCTGCTGCGCTGAGCTGGCGCGGAGAATGGCGGAGGCGGACAAGCCCGCCGCCGGGTCAGTCGCCGAGTCGCAGGATGCCGTTCATCTTTGTTTCCCGCTCGACCCGGTAGCCTCGCTCGACGAGGAGCCGGCGCAGCGTGCCTTCGCCGTCGCCGACGATCTCGGCGATGATCAGGCGCGGCCAAAGCGAACGGGGTGCGTCGCGGAAAAAGGCGCGCAGCACCGGCGTCTCGTGGCCCTCGATGTCTATTTTCAACGCGTCGATGCGCTCGACCCCGGCCTCTCGCGCGAGGTCGAGCAACGGGCGGCCCGGGACGCGCAGGCCCCCGGCGGCCGCGTCGGGCTCCGCCGGGCGCACCGAGGATTGGCCGAGGTTTTCCGCATGGGCCTCGATGATGACCTCGCAGCGTTCCGCGGTGGCCGCGCAGGCGTGGAGCGTGACGGCGTCGGCGAGTTGGTTCTGGGCGAGATTATGCCGGACGCGTTCCAGCAGGGCGGGCCCCGGCTCCACCGACACCACGCGAAGGCCGGGGCGGCGCAGCGACAGGGCCCAGAACGTGTAGAAACCGACGTTCATCCCGACATCGAAGAAGACCCCGCCGGGCGGCAGCGCGTCGGCGAGCGCGGCGCGTTCGGCCGCGTCGTGGAAGGCCGGCATGGTCAACCAGCGTTGCTCGGACAGGTTGCCGCGCGTGCTGAGGCGCAGGCGAAGTCCCCAGACCTCGCGGTCGAAGACGGCATGGGCGCTCTTTTTGACGGGTTTCCGAAGGAGAAAGGCGAGCCGTTTGCCGAGGTCGTTGACGGGGAGTCTGTCGATCACGCGCAGGGATAGGGCGGCCAGTCCACGAGGCGCATGCGCGCCCCAGGGGGAACAGGTGTCGAAAGCCATGCTGTGAGAAAAGTGCGATTGGGCGCCGGCCTACGAGCCTATTGTCGTGGAAGAACTTTCCCGTGTTTCTCCTCGGGAAACGGGTGGGCGGTTTGACACGATTTGGCGACGCGGCACGGTTGCGACGACATGCCTTACAGCGAAGACCGGTCGGTTTGGTTCGAGGGCCAAGGACTCTGGCAGCACGTGCCGGCGAGCGACTGGCAGGATTGGACCTGGCAGCTCAAGAACCGCATCACGTCGCTCGAGCAGCTGGAGCGCTACATGACGCTCACGCCCGACGAGCGCGCCGGCGTCCTCTTCGCCAGCCAGAAGCTGGCGCTCGCGATCACGCCCTACTTTTTCAACCTGATCGACCGCGACGATCCGGCCTGCCCGATTCGCCTGCAGGTCATCCCGCGCAGCGGCGAGTCGCAGCTGCACGCCGAGGAGACGCTCGATTCGCTCGGCGAGGACGAGCACTCGCCCGTGCCGGGTCTGGTGCATCGTTACCCCGACCGCGTGCTCTTTCTCGTGACCGATCGCTGTGCCGCCTACTGCCGCTACTGCACTCGCAGCCGCCTCGTCTCGAACGCCCAGGACTACAACTTCCACCCGGAATACGAGCAGGGGCTGCGCTACATCGAGTCGCATCCCGAGATCCGCGACGTGCTGCTCTCCGGCGGCGATCCGCTCCTGCTCAGCGACCGCAAGCTCGACCACCTGCTCGGACGCCTGCGCGCGATTCCCCACGTCGAGTTCATCCGCATCGGTTCGCGCATCCCCGTGTTTCTGCCGCAGCGCATCACGCCCGAGCTTTGCGAGGTGTTCAAGAAACACGGCCCGATCTGGATGAGCATCCACGTCAATCATCCGCGCGAGGCCACCGCCGAGCTCAGGGCCGCCTGCGAGCGTCTGAGCTTCGCCGGCGTGCCGCTGGGCAACCAGTCCGTGCTCCTGCGCGGCGTGAACGACGACGCCGACACGATGAAGGCGCTCGTGCACCGCCTGCTCCGGATGCGGGTGCGTCCCTACTACCTCTACCAGATGGACCTCATCACCGGCGGATCGCACTTCAAGGTCGATGTCCGCAAGGGCCTGGAGATCATCCGTGCCCTGCGCGGCCACACCACCGGGTATTCGATTCCTCAATACGTGATCGACGCCCCCGGCGGCGGCGGCAAGGTCCCGATGAATCCCGACTACGTCGAGCGCATCACCGACGACGAGGTGGTGTTCCGGAACTACGAGGGCCGGACCTTCCGCTACCCGCTCACCGCCACGCCCGCAGACGAGGCTTCCTCCGAGCGTCTGCCGGTGGCGCAGGATTTTCAGGGCTAGGCGCCCGCAGGCTCCCGCGCTTCCCTCCGTCGCGCCGATTCGCCGGGGGGCTCAGCCCAGCTGGCAGGCCAGCACCGGCGTGTCGGGCCAGGCATGGCGCAGGAGGTTCAGATCCTTCTCGGGGGTCTGCTCCGCCCGGTGGCACACGATCACGCCCGCGAGGACCTGCGCGCCGGAGGCGAGGGCCTGGCAGGCCTGGGCGAACCACATCACCCGCATCGTTTCGCCATGAACCGCGAATCCCTGCGCCACGGTTTCGGCGCAGGTCGGTTCGGGGCCGACGACGATGACCACGCGTTCGTTTTCGGGGGAGGCGGGCGGCTCGGAAATCTTGCCGGAGGGAGTGTTTTTTGGGGTGGAAGAGGCCATGAGGAGAAGGAGTTAGGACTCGGCCGCCTTTACAGTTTGGGCTTAATGCAAATGGAACCCGAAATTCGCCGTTCAGGCCGTTTTACGCGTTTCGTAAATATCGGAAGATCAAATTGGGCCGCCGGCCGCCCCGATCCGGGTTTCAAAGTTTCGCTTGCGCGGCGAGGGCGCGACCGCTTTGAGGAGCGCTTGCCTGTAGGGGTGTCCGCCGCGGCGGACTGAGATTGCGGTGCGACCGGCCGCTCGACCCTTCGAACCTGAAACGGATTATACCGGCGAAGGAAACAGCAGGGCGGCGTTGCCACCGCGCGATCATCGCGCGGGCGCCGGCCTCTTTCTCACCCGGGAGTCCGATTTGGGTCGGGCCTCATAGTCACACCATGCGACTCCCGACACAGATCCTTCTCCTCGGCGCGATTCTCACGAATGGCGCCCGAGCCAACGAAACCGCGCCCGACGCCGCCCCCGCGACGCCGGCCCCCACGCCGTCCCCCGCCGCGTCCGGCGAGGTCGTGCAACTGGAGCCCGTGCGCGTCACGGCCGACCTCTGGGAAACCCCGCTCGACCGCATCCCCGCCAGCGTGAGCGTCTACGACGGCGCCGAGCTGGGCTCGGAGGGCGTGCGCCACTTCGGCGACATCGCCAACGAGATCCCCAATCTCACCTACGCCGGCGGCACCGCCCGCCCGCGCTATTTCCAGATTCGCGGCGTCGGCGAAAACTCCCAGTTTGAAGGCGAGACGCCGGACTCCACCGTGCGCTTCCTCGTCGACGATCTCGACTTCACCGGCCTCGGCTCGGTGGGCGGCACCTTCGACACCCGCCAGGTCGAGGTCCTGCGCGGTCCCCAGGCCGGGGCCTTCGGCGCCAACGCCGCCGGCGGCGTGGTGCGTCTGGTCACCAACGACCCCACGCCCGTCTGGAGCGGCCTCACCCAGGGAAGCGTCGGTAGCGACGGTCTGCGCGAGGGCGGCGTCGCCGTCGGCGGGCCGCTCCTCGAGAGCAATCCCGAGAAGCTCATGTTCCGTCTCTCGCTTTGGCAGCACATGAGCGACGGCTACCTGCACAACAGCTACCTAGACCGCGACACCAACGCCCGCGACGAGTTTTCCGCCCGGCTCAAGCTGACCTTCAATCCCAACGAGGCCTGGTCCTGGAACGCCACCACCCTCTACGCCGACCTCGACGACGGCTACGACGCCTTCTCCCTCGATAACAACGGTCGCCATACCTACAGCGACGAGCCCGGCGAGGACGACCAGATCTCCCGAGCCGGCAGCCTGCGCGGCGTCTACACCGGCTCACCCGACGTGCGATTCACCACCATCACGACCGGCGCCTGGACCGACTCCGGCTACGGCTACGACAGCGACTGGACCTACGACTACTCGCACCCCGACGCCTACAAGAGCTACGCCAACCTCCTGCGCGACCGTCGCGCGCTTTCGCAGGAGCTGCGCCTCGACTCCGCCGCCGACGAGGACGCGCTCGGCTGGGTCGACCGCTGGACGCTCGGCGCCTACTTCGCCCGTCTCGACGAGAACGGCGTCTTCGCCACCGACGGTGTCACCCAGGCCAAGACCGACTACGCCTCGGACAACGTCGCCCTCTACGGCCAGATCGGCCACGACTTTTCCAAGCGCACGCGCGGCATCTTCGGACTTCGCGCCGAGCGTGTCGGTCAACGTAGCCGCGTGGACAGCGATGGCGACGGCTCGGTCGACTTCCGCCCCGATTTCGTCGACGGCCTCTTCGGCGGCAAGTTCACCCTCGAACACGATCTCACCCCGCGCCACACCGCCTTCGCCTCGGTGTCGCGCGGCTACAAGGCCGGCGGCGTCAGCGTCGATCCCAACATCGACCCGAGCGCCGATCCCCTGACCTTCAAGACCGAGCAGCTCTGGAACTACGAGACCGGCCTGCGTGGTCGCTGGTTCGAGGACCGGCTCACGGGCGAGTTCACCGCCTTCTACCTCGACCGCCACAACGCCCAGTTCCGCGGCTCCGTCGGCGACACCGACAACTTCCGCTATTACACCGCCAACGGCGACGGAGCCTCCGTCTACGGCCTCGAGTCCTCGCTCACCCAGCGGATCGCGGACACCTGGTCGATCTACGGCACGCTCGGCCTGATGAACTCGGATCGCGAGTCCTTCACCCTGCCGAACGGCAGCCTCGCGGGCTCGCGCGAACTGGCCTCGACCCCCACCTACGGCTACACGATCGGCGTGCGCCGCCGCGCCCCGGTCGGCTGGTTCGGCAACCTCGAGCTCGTGGGGCGCGACAGCTACTACGAGTCCGAGAGCAGCGACGAGCGCCGCGACGCCTACCAGGTGGTCAACGCCTCCCTGGGCTGGGCCGGCCGCGACTGGTCCGTCTCGCTCTGGGCGCGCAACCTCCTCGACGAGGAATACGCCGCGCGCGTGTTCTCCTTCGGCAACGATCCGGTCAATGGCTACGCGACCACCCGCTACGAGACGCTCGCCGAGCCGCGCACCGTCGGCGTGAGCGCGGAGTATCGCTTCTAAAAAGCGCCGCGTTCGCCCGCCCGGGCTCGCCCTCCCGGGACCTTGTGCTTTGCGTGCTTCGCTCCCATGTCGCGCAAAGCCAAACCTTCGGCCCGCCTCCGGCCCTTTCGCCGGACGCGGGCCTTTTTGTGGCTGAACCTCGCCCTCGGTCTCGTGATCGGCGGCTGGTATCTCCTGCAGCCGCCCGGCCGTCAGGCGGAGGTCCGCCTCCTGCTCGGCAACGCCTTCGCCGAGAACAAGCGCGTGGAGCTCGTCGACGTCGCATGGGACCTCTACCGGCTTTATTACAGCCCCGACTTCGTGGCCGTGCCGCCCGCGTCGGGCGACCGACGCCATGCCTACGCGGGCTTGCCGCTTGCGGTGGCCCAAAACGTCAACCTCGCGCCGCGTCTCCTCGCGAATCGCGGCTATCTTGTCGGTTACTCGGATGTCAGAGGCTGCCCGCTTTGGGCGGCCTATCGCGTGGCCGACGTGAGCCCGCTGCCGGCGCCGGCGGAGCGGCCCGCTCGCTTCGAGGTCGATCCGCGGACCGTCGCCCGGATCGATCCGGAGACGTATTCGCGAAGCGGTTACGACCGCGGCCATCTGGCGCCCAACTACGCCATCGCCACCCGCCACGGCGACGAGGCGCAGCGGGAGACCTTCCTGATGAGCAACGTCGTCCCCCAGCGGCACGGGCTCAACGCCGGCCTCTGGAAACGCCTGGAGATGGAGATCGCGACGGCCTGGCCGGCGCGCTTCGGCGAGGTCTGGGTGGTCGCCGGGCCGGTCTTCGGCGCACGACCGAAGACCCTGTTCGCGCCGAAAGGGCGAACCGTCCCGGCGGTTCCGGAGGCCTTCTTCATGATCGTGGCCGACGAAAGCGACGGCCGGCTGCGCACGCTGGCCTTTATCCTGCCGCAGGAGCCGCCAGCGGGGGCCGGGCTCGAGGACTTCCTGACCAGCATCGACGAGGTGGAACGTCGCACGGGTCTGGACTTCTTTGCGGAGCTGCCCGACGAGGCGGAGGCGGGCCTGGAGGCGCGCCGGGCTTCGGAGGTGTGGTAAACCCCCGGTCGAGGGGGTGTTTTATTGGGTTGCCCGGTCGGGGCGGCGACGGGCACACCTGACCCTCGCCTTTTTCGTCATGATCGCGCCCGAGACCTTCGCCCACATCGAGAACATCAAGAAACGCACCGCCCACCTGTGGAAGTTTCTCGATGGCGAGCAGAAGCTGCGCGAGATCGACGCCCTCGAGGCGCAGATGGGCGCGCCCACCTTCTGGGACAATAACGACCGCGCCCAGAAGCACATCGGCAAGGTAAACGGCATCAAACGCGCGGTGTTGCCCGTCGTCGCCTTCCGTAAGCGCATAGACGATCTCGATGCGCTCAAGGAGCTGATCGACGCCGGCTCGCCCGACGAGCAGGCCGAGTTTGGCGCCGAGTTGAACAACCAGGCCGCGACGATGCTCGCCGAGTTGGATCAGCTCGAGATCGGCGCCTTCCTCACCGGCCAGTTCGACCGCAACAACGCCATTTTCTCCATCCAGGCCGGCGCCGGCGGCACCGAGTCCAACGATTGGGCCGACATGATGTTCCGCATGTATTCCCGCTGGGCGGAGCGTCGCGGCTACACCACCGAGCTGATGGACGTCCAGCCGGGCGACACCGCCGGCATCAGCAAGGCCACCATCCTGATCAAAGGCGAAAACGCCTACGGCTACTGCAAGGCCGAGCGCGGCGTCCACCGCCTCGTGCGCATCTCGCCCTTCGACTCCAACGCCCGCCGCCACACCTCGTTCTGCGCCGTCGACGTCGTCGCCGAGGTCAATGACGAGATCAAACTCGAGATCCCCGAGACCGAGGTGCGCATCGACGTCTACCGTTCCTCCGGCAAGGGCGGTCAGGGCGTCAACACGACCGACTCCGCGGTGCGCATCACCCACATCCCCTCGGGCATCGTCGTCGTCTGCCAAAACGAGCGTTCGCAGCTGAAAAACAAGGCCTCCGCCTGGAGCATCCTGAAGGCCCGCCTCTACGAAAAGAAGCAGGACGAGCAGCGAGCCGAGATGGACCGCTTCTACGGTGAAAAGGGCGAGATCGGCTGGGGCGCGCAGATCCGCAGCTACGTGTTGCAGCCTTACCAGATGGTGAAGGACCTGCGCACCGGCGTGAGCACCTCCGACACCCAGGGCGTCCTCGACGGCGACCTCGACCGCTTCATCAACGCCTGGTTGCGCGCCGGCTGCCCGCGCCATCGCAACAAGGACATCCAGATGGACGAGTAAGTCGCGGGTTAACGCGGCGCTCAGCTTGCCTCGAGCCAGGCCGCCAAGTCGGCCTCCTCTAGGATGTGTTTCCCGAGCTGATACTCGGGCGCGAGCAAGGACGCGTAGGCGGCCTCGCCGAAACGGCGGCAGTGCAGCACCACGCGCGCGCGTTGCCCGGGGGCGCGCACGAGACGGCCGAGCGCCTGGTTCACCTTTTGCAGGCCCGGCACCAGGTAGGTGCGGCGGAAGGCCTCGGTGTCGCCGACCTGCCGGGCTTGGGCGGCTTGGCGCGCGCGTTGAAGGGCGTTGACCTCGGGGAGGGCGGGACCGGCGACAAGCGCGTGGGTGATGCGTCCGCCGAGGTGGTCGATGCCCTCGGCGAAGCTGCCGCCGAGGACGAAGAGGATCACGTCGGCAAGGGCGAGCTGCTCCTCGATCCAGTCGTGTTGCGCGGCGAGATCGGCGGAGCGCGGCTGCATGGCCGCGCGCAACGCGGGGAAGTCGTCCTCGAGGCGCGAGGCCACCGCCTCGGCGTAGGCGTAGCTCGGGAAAAACGCGGCGACGGGCGCGGAGGGAGAGGCTTCGCGCAGCGCGGCGAGCGTGGCGGCCGTGGCGCCGTGGTGCTCGGCGCGGCGGCGGTAGCTGGTGTCCACGCGTAGATCCAGCGCGACGTCATAGGCGCCGTGCCTCCACGGCGCGTCCGGAGCGAGCACGCGAAGCGCGGGGCTCGCGGTGTCCGCCTCGAGGCCGAGCGCGGCGGCGAAGACCTCGGCGGGCGACGGCGTGGCGGTGGCGAGGACGACGCCGGCGAAGGCGCGTAGTTGTTCTCCAATGACGGGAGCGGCGTCGAGGCAGGTGAAGCGAAGCTGCGCCGGACGGGGCGACCAGAGCAGTTTTTCCAGCGAAGGTTCCTCCAGCCAGGCGAGCAGGGCGGGGAGTCGCCAGAGCAGATCGGAGCCGGCCGCGGAGAGCGCGTCGGGATCGGGCGGGGTTTTCGCGAGCTGGGCGGAGGCGGCGCGCAGGGTGGCGGCGAGATCGTCCTCGGCGTCGAGGTCGAGGGCGTCGGCGGCGGGCATGTGGGACACGAAACGCCAGAGCGACTCGATTTCGCGGCGCAAGGGGCGCGCGGTGCCGTCCGGGAGCTCGGCCAGCAGCGCGTGGAGCGCGTCGGCCGTGAGCTCGTGCGAGTGGGCGTCCGCGACGCGCGCGGGCAGGTGATGGGCCTCGTCGATCACGAGCAGGGTTCGCGCCGGGTCCCAGGTGGGTTGTTCGACAAACACGCCGCGGTTGGCGGGGGCGAAGAGGTAGTTGAAATCGCCGAGCCAGACGTCGCAGAAGGGCAGGGAGGCGCGGGCGATCTCGTAGGGGCAGATCGAGGCGGCGAGGCCGGCGGCGCGAAGGGCGGGCAAATCGCGGGCCTCGGCGGGGAAGAGATGGAACCGGGCGAGGCCGGACGCGCGCCAGCGGCGCGGCAGGTCGTGGAGAAAGCCGCACTGCGCGCGGCTGCAGTGGTAGACCGGGTTGACGCAGTGTTCGCGCTTGGGGCGGAGGTTCCAGGCGACCAGCGCGGGGGCGTCGTCGGAGGCGATGGCATCTACGCGTGCGTCCGTGCCGGGCGACGTCGAGGCGTCGCGTGCGAGCATCTTTTGCAGTGTCGCGAGCACGTGGAGTTGTCCGGTGGATTTCCCGGTGAGGTAGACGAGGCGGTCCGCCTGGCCGGAGCGCAGGGCGGAAAAAGCGGCCTCGAGCAGCACGCCGGTTTTGCCGAAGCCGGTGGGCGCGTGGAGAACGACGGGGGCGCGCGGTTCGGCGGCGAGCGCGGCGACGAGGTCGGGGACGATGCGCTCCTGGCCGGGGCGAGGCGCGGCGAAGGCGGGCGTCCAGCGCAGGGATCGAAGGCGTTGGAGCGCGGAGCGGCGTTGCTCGAGAAACTCGGCGACGGCGTCGAGGTGGCCGTTGAGGGCGAGGCGGTCGGCTTCGGTGAATGGGACGCTCTGTTCGAGCCCGGTGCCGGCCTCGACGTAGAGAACCTCGCCGCTGAAGCGCTTCGTCGGCTCGGCGAGCTCCGAAAGCGCAAGGTAGAGGCCGAGTTGGTGAAAGTGTTCCGGGCGGGCGGCGCGCAGTTCCTCGGCGGGGCGGGGGAGCCGCTCGAGCGTGGTTTTCAGCTCGCGCAGGTGAGCACCCTCCGGGCCGGGGAGGGATTGGTCGAGACGACCCTCCAGGTGAAAGATCCACCCTCGACGCGCGATGGCCCCGCGAATGGGAACTTCGAACGACGGCGCGGCGGGCGGAGCCAGGCCGGGAAGCGCGTCGTCCGCGTAGGTCGTCGTCGATGCGGAGGACGCCTCGAGCGCGGCGCGTTTTTCCCGGTGCCAATGCGAGCCGATCTCGGCGCGCCAGCGGCCGGCGGGGCCGGACTCGGCCGAACGCGGGCCGGCGCTGAAGGCGGCGAGCTCGCCCAAGGCGAAAGTCGCCGCGCGGCGCTCGTGGTCTAGTTGCACGGAACCGGGGGCGAGGCCGGGGCGGGCCGATGCGCCTTAGCGCGCGGCGGGCGCGGAGGCGTCGCGATTCTCACGCCAGGCGCGCCACGCCTCGATGACCATGGGCAGCACGGAGAGCGCGATGATGGCGAGGATCACCAGCTTGAAGTTTTTCTGCACGAACTCGGCGCCGCCGAAAATGTAGCCGGCGTAGGTGAAGAAGTAGATCCAGATGAAGCCGCCGATTACGTTGAACAGCAGAAAACGACGGTAGTCCATGTGGCCGACGCCGGCCACGAAGGGCACGAAGGTGCGGACGATGGGCACGAAACGGGCGAGGATGATGGCGCGGCCGCCGTATTTTTGGAAAAAGGCGTGGGCGCGCTCGAGATGCTTGCGGCGCAGGAAGCGGGAGTCCTCGCGCTTGAAGACGGCGGGCCCGAGGCGCGCGCCGATGGCGTAGTTGAGCGAGTCGCCGATCACGGCGGCGACGAAAAGCAGCAGCGCCATCAGGTGGACGTTGAGGCCGGTCTCGGGCTTGGCGCAAAAGGCGCCGGCGGCGAAGAGCAGGGAGTCGCCCGGCAGGAAGGGGGTGACGACGAGGCCGGTTTCGGCGAAGATGATCAGAAAGAGGATGCCGTAGGTCCAGACGCCGAAGTCGCGGATGATCTCCGCGAGGTGGACGTCGATATGGAGGATGAAGTCGATTAGCTTCTTGATCAGGTCGAGCATCGGGCGGAAGGACGCAAAAAAAGCAGGCCGGCACAAGGCCGGCCTGCGGGAGAAATTCGGGAGACGAGATCGGGAAGGATCTTAGACGTCGGGCTTGGTCTTGCGGAGACCCATGATGCGGTCGCCCTCTTTCCACTGGCCGCGCTTCTTGAGGGTGGCCACGCGCTCGAAGCGCTTGAGGACGTTGCGTTTGATGACGATGCCTTTGGCACCTTGGAGGCTGGCGTGTTGGGACATGGCTTTGAAAAGGTCGAGGGTTGGAGACGGATTAAAGGTTGACGGAGCTACGGGGCGTCCGGGCCCATGACAAGTATTTTTCTCCCACGCGGTCGGCCTGCACCACGACCCACTCCGGCGTATCAAAGGGATGCGCAGACTGGATGTAGGCCGAAAGGGCGGCGGATTGCTCCTCGAGAAGCTTGAAGGTGATGCGCCACTCCTGGGCGGCGGTTTTGCGGCCCTGCCAGACGTAGTGCGAGTGGATCGGTCCCTCGACCTGCGCGCAGACGGCGAGGTTTTGGGCGATGCTGGCGTCGGCGAGACGCTCGGCCTCGGCGGGCGTCGATACGGTGGTCCAGGCGATGAGCATGCGCGGCAGAAAAGCCGGCCGAGAAGCGGGCGCGAGGGGAAATCCGCGTGGAAAATGGCCCTTGACCGGGGGGCGGGCGGGTTTTGTCCTCTCCGGTTCTCAATCTCTCCGTCCCCACCACTCTCCCATGCGCGACGATTATCTCAAGGAAGCCAAGGCCGTCATCAAGGACCCCAACGTGCTCATCAACGTGGTGTCCCGCCGCGTGAAGCAGCTCAAGCGCGGCAGCCGCCCGCTGGTGGAGTCGCTCGAAAAGCTCTCGCTCGAGGACGTCGCCCTGCGCGAGGTCATCGAGGGCAAGATCACCTTCGAACTCGCCGGCAAGTAAACCGGTCCCGGCGCCCTTCCTCCGCCGTAATCGCCGCGCCGTCACCTTTTGCGGGTGGCGGCTTTTGTTTTCCCCTTTTCCCGAATCCCTTTCCGCCATGTGCGCCGCCAAAGCCAACAAGAAGGACGGCAAACGCTTCACCGAGATCCGCAACAGCAAGGCGCTGCGCGACTACTCGATCGAGGAGCGTTTCGAGGCGGGCATCAAGCTGCAGGGCACGGAGGTGAAGGCCATCCGGGCCGGCCGGGCGCAGATCAACGACGCCTTCGGCCGCTTCGAGAAGGGCGACCTTTGGCTGATGAACGCGCACATCGACGAATACGCGTTCGGCAGCTTCAACAACCACGACACGCGCCGCACCCGGAAGCTCCTTTTGCACAAGCACGAGCTGCGAAAGATCGCCCAGGCGTTGCAGGTCGGAGGCTTCGCGCTCGTGCCGCTGCGAATGTATTTCAAGGAGGCTCTTGTGAAGGTCGAGGTCGGCCTCGGCGTCGGCAAGCAGCTCCACGACAAGCGCGACGACCTGAAGAAGCGCGTCGTCACGATGGAGATGAAGCAGGCCCTGAAGCAGGCCAACCGCCGCTGAGCCCCGCGTCGCCTTTTCGTTCCGCCCCTCACCCCGCTTTCCCACTCGCATGAGCCGTTCGAGACCCGCCGCCCCCGCCGTCGCCGTCCCCGCCCAACCGCAACAGGTCGTCGTCCGCGTGCCGGGCAGCACCTCCAACTGCGGGGCGGGCTTCGACTCCCTCGGGCTCGCGCTCTCGGTCTACAATCGCGTGACGCTGAAACGCCTCGGCGCCTCCCCTGGCGGCGGCGACGCCTGGGTGGCGCGCCCCGAGCGTGAGAGCGACGCGCGCGCGAAGGAGATGGTCGTTTCCGCCGCCAAGGCCTTTGGCACGCTGGCGCGCGCAGGCGGCTTCGCGTTTTCCTTCAAAATCGAGGGCGAGGTTCCCCCGGCGCGCGGGCTCGGCTCCTCGATCACCGTCATCGGCGGCGTGCTCGCGGGGCTGAACGTGCTGGTGGGCGGGCCGCTCACGCGCGAGCAGCTCGTGGCGATCGCCTCGCACCTCGAAGGCCATCCCGACAACGCCGCCGCCGGCCTGCTCGGCGGCTTCTGCGTGGCGCGCTGCTCGCCGGACAAGAACGACTACCTCGGCACGATTCGTATCGCCTTGCCGAATACGCTGCGTTTCGTCGTGGCCTCGCCCTCGGTCGAGCTGCTGACGAAGGAGTCGCGCGGCGTGCTGCCCTCGACGCTGCCTTATTTCGACGCGGTGAAGAGCATCAACAGCGCGGCCTACCTCGTGGCCGCCTTTGCCACCGGCGACTACGCGCGGCTGCGCGACGCGGCGGGCGACTTCATGCACGAGCCCTATCGCCTGCCCAAGATCAAGGGCGGGCGCGAGGCGATCGCGGCCGGAGTGGCCGCGGGCGCCCACACCGGCTGGCTGAGCGGCAGCGGCTCGAGCGTGCTTTGCGTGGCCGACGCCGCCTCGGCGGCGAAGGTCGGCGAGGCGATGGTCGCGGCCTTCGCGGCCGCGGGCGTGCCGAGCGAGGTGCGCGATCTCGCGGCGGACAACGTCGGCTACGTGGTCGAGGGCTAAGCGGAGCCGGAATTATTTGAACCGCCAAAGGGCGCTGAAAGGCGCTAAATCGATCTTGGGTGTCGGTTTCTTTTAGCTGCCTTTAGCGAGATTTGGCGGTTTCACCTCCGATGCTGCACGTCGTCCTCTTTCAGCCGCAGATCCCGCAGAACACGGGGAACATCGGGCGCATGTGCGCGATCACGCGTTCGCGGCTGCATCTGATCCATCCGCTCGGCTACAAGATCACCGACGCGGCGTTGCGGCGCGCGGGCATGGACTACTGGTTCTCGCTCGACGTGCACCAGCACGCCGATTGGGCGGCCTTCAAGGCGAGCCCGCATGCGCCGAGGCGGATGTGGCTGATCGAGACCGGACCGAAGCGCACGATCTGGGACGCGAAGTTCGAGGACGGCGACGGGCTGGTCTTCGGCAACGAGGGCAACGGCTCGCCGCCCTGGTTGTATGAGGAATTTGGCGACGCGCGCAGCCTCACGATCCCGCAGGCGAACACGGAGCTGCGTTCGCTCAACCTGAGCACCGCGGCGGGCGTGGCTTGCTACGAGGCGCTGCGGCAGATCGGGATGCCGGCGTGACCGGAAAGGCGCCGTCGGAGCTGTGCTCTCCGGGGTGGTTTGGGTGGCGGACCTCCGTGTCCGCCGGTCGCCGAAGTCAGGCGGTGGCCGCGGGGGCGCCGCGGCGCTCGTGCAGGTAGGCTTCGAGCTCGCGCACGGCGATCTCCGGACCGTTTTGGGCGCGGAGATCGACGCCGACCTCGGCGGCGCGGCGGAGGCGTGCGGGATCGGAGAGGAGTCGGTCCAGGGCGAGGTGGAGTTGCTCGGGCCAGACGACCTTTTTGAGGCGGAAGCCGCAGCCGAAGCGTTCCACCTCGGAGCCGAAGAAGTTCTGGTCGCCGATGTGCGGCACGACGATCTGCGGCACGCCGGCGTGGAGCGCGCTGGCGGTGGTGCCGGCGCCGCCGTGGTGGATGACGGCGGAGGCGTGGCGGAAGAGCTGGTCGTGCGAGACCTTGCCGAGGATCTTGATGTGGTCGGTCTTGCCGAGCTGGGGGAACTGGGCCCAGCCACGTTGCACGATGATCTTCCGGTCGCGGGGCCAGGAGCGGAGGAAGCGCTCCATCCAGGCGCCGGAGTTTTCGTAGACCATGCTGCCGAAGGTGAGCACGGGCACTTTGCCGCCGGGGATGTCGGCGGTGAACTCGCGCAGCTCGTCGTCGAGGGCGGGATTCTCCGCCGCCTGCCAGCGGAGGTAGCCGACGTAGCGGAAGCGCGCGTCGATCTCGGCGCCGGGCGGGCGGAAGTATTTTTCCGGCACGGTGACGAGGATGCGTTCGGCGGGTTTGGAGAAGAAGTGCCGGACCTTGGGAAGGTTCGCGGCGCGAAGGGAGTCGGCGATGGAGGTGTTGATCGTGCGGTCGACGATCGCGTTGGCGGTTTTCCAGAGCCAGCGGTTCCAGGCGCGGCGGGTGGCGCGGCCGAGCCAGCGCGGGGCGGGAAGATTTTCGGGCGGGAAATCGGGCGAGGGGATGACGTGCGGCGCGAAGGCGAGCGTGGCGAAGGGCACGCCGTGGCGGTCGGCGATGCCCTTGTTCATCGGGAAGAGGTAGCTGGAGACGAGCAGGTCGGTGCCGGGCATGATCGCATCCATGCGGGCGATCATCTCCGGGATGTAGGCCTTGGCGCCGACGTAGATCTCGCGGAGCTGGTAGACCGGGTTGCGGATCTTGTTCAGGCGGCCCATCCAGTAGGCGAGGTCGGGCTGCTCCCAGTTCGGGCAAAGCGGATAGAACTCGATGCCGGCGGTCTCGATCTCCGCCTGGTAATGCGGGATCGTCGCAAACTTCACCTCGTGACCGTGGCGCTTGAGCGCGACGGCGAGGGCGATCACGGGGTAAATGTCGCCGGTGGAGCCGTGCGAGGTAAGGACGATGCGCATGGGAGCAGGGGGCGAGGAGCCGGGAGCAAGGAGCCAGAGGCCAAACGGCGGCGCGAGCGCGGGCGGGTGACGTTCCGGTGACGCGGCTTGGGATGCGGGCGCGGCCGGGCGGTTGGTGGTCGGGCGAAACGGCCCGGCCGTTCCGCTACAAGGTGGCGAGCAGGGCGCGGAGCTCGGCCTCGGGGTCCTCGTGGTTTTGATCGATGGCCAGTTGAAGGGCCTCCTCGAGGACGGGTTTCGCCGCGGCGGCGTCGCCGGCGCGCAGGAGAAGTTTTCCCAGCAGGATACGCGGCATCATCCAGTCGGCGCGCGAGGCGCAGCAGAGCCGGTAGTGGTCGACGGCGGCTTCACGGCGATCGGCGGCGTCGAGCGCTTGGGCGAGGCTGAAGCGGAAAAGCGCGTTGCCGGGCTGTTGGGCGACGAGGGCGGTGAATTGGGCGATGCGGTCCATGGGATTTAGAACAGGAGAGCGACAGGGGACAGGGCGACAGAAGAGAGGAAGCGGCGATCGGGTGCGGGGTTTGCGTCAGCGTTCTGTGGTTCTGCCCTCTGTCGCCCTGTCGTTCTGAAACCGGGCTTCGATCAGGGCGGAAAACGCGGCGGGCGGGCGGATGGGGCGGCCGGCCTTGTCGATGAAGACGTGGACGGTGTGGCCGGTCGCCAGCTTTTCGTCGCCGCGGAAGAGTTCGTAGTCGATGCGCAGACGCAGGCCGGGTTTGTCGCGGATCACGGCGTGGACCGTCACGGTGTCGGCGTAGCGCGCGGGCTTGAGATAGCGGAGATTCACCTCGATGACGGGCAGGAAGAAGCCTTGGGTCTCGAGCTCGCGATAAGGTAAACCTTCGGCGGCGAGGAGCGCGGTGCGCGCGACTTCCAGCCAAGGCAGGTAGCTGCCGTGGTAGACGACGCCCATCATGTCGGTCTCGGCGTAGCGGACCTCGATCTGGCTGCGGTGTTCGAGCATGGGAGAGCCGGGGAAAATGACGGGGATGGGCGCGGGCGCGCAAGGGAGGCTTGCGGGCGTCTGGAGAAGCGCAACCTTGGCGGCGAATGGATGCCTTGCGCAAAGTGCTGTTGATCGACGACGAACGCGGACAGGCGCGGATCGTGGACGCGTCCTTCGGCAAGTTCGTGGGCGAGAGGTTTCAGCTGCACTGGGCTTCCAACTACGAGGACGGGCTGCTCGAGCTACGGCGCGGCGGATACGCGGCCTGTCTGCTCGATTATCAACTCGGGGAGCGGGACGGTCTGGCGTTGCTGCGCGAGGCGGTGTGTCTGGGCGTGCAAACGCCGGTGGTTTTTCTGACGAGCGAGACGTCCGGCGAGATCGACGTGCAGGCGATGGAGGCGGGGGCCTTGGATTATCTGGTGAAAGGGGAGATCAACCCGCGCGCCTTGGAGCGGTCTCTGCGCTACGCGTTGAAGCTGCACGCCTCTCTCGTCGAGTTGCGCCGGCTGGCGACCCGCGACATGCTCACCGGCTTGTTCAACCGACGGGAGGGACTGGCGCTGCTCGAGCGCGAGGTGGAGCGGGTGAAGCGCTATCCCCGGCCGCTGTCGGCGCTGTTGATCGACGTCGATCATTTCAAGGAAGTGAACGATCGGCGCGGCGGGCACGCGGCGGGGGACGCCTTGCTCGTGGCGGTGGCGAAGGCCTTGGAGGCGCAGGTCCGGCCGGAGGATTCGGTGGTGCGCTGGGGCGGCGACGAGTTCGCGGTCTGGCTGGCCGACACGGATGCCGCGGCGGCCCGGCTCGTCGCCGAACGGATGATCTCGGCGGTGCGTTCGGCCGGGGCGACGATCTCGGTCGGCGTGGCGCAGTGGACGGCGGCGCGCGGGGACGCGGGCGGCTTGATCGCCGCGGCGGACAAGGCGCTCTACGAGGCGAAGTGGGCGGGGCGCGACCGGGTGGCGTAAGACGGCGGCACGGTGGAGGACGCGGTTCCTTCGCGATTTTCGAAGAGATACGGCGCGGGCGGAGCCTCGCTCTCCATGCGGAAAAGCGGAGGCCGGCCGGCTCAGCCGGTGTAGTCGCGGCGAAGGTTGCTCGGGAGCAGGCCGAGCTCCTCGCGGTATTTGGCGACGGTGCGGCGGGCGATGTTGATGCCCTTTTCCTTCAGCTTGGCGACGAGCTCCTGGTCGCTGAGCGGGCGTCCCTTGTCCTCGAGGGAAACGAGTTCGTTGATCATCTCCTTCACGCTCTTGTTGGAGACGGATTCGCCGGTGGCGTTCTCGTAGCCCGGCGTGAAGAAGAACTTCATGTCGAAGACGCCGTGCGGGGTGCGGATGTATTTGTTGGCGATGGCGCGGCTGACGGTCGTCTCGTGCACGCCGACGGCGTCGGCGATCTGCGTCATGGTGAGCGGTCTGAGCTTGTGCACGCCCTCCTCGAAGAAGTCGCGCTGGACCTTGATGATCTCGCGGGTGATGCGCTCGATGGTCTGCTGGCGCTGCTCGATGGAGTTGATGATGAACTTGCCGGAGCGCATGCGCTCGCGGAGGTAGTCGCGCTCCTGCTTGGTGAGGGCGCCGCGGGCGATCATCTCCTTGTAGGTATTCGAAATCCGGAGACGCGGGATGTAGTCGTTGTTGAGGTGGATCTTCCACTCGTCGCCGTCCTTTTCCACCGCGACGTCGGGGACGACGACGCGGTTGTTGTCGTCGGCGAAGCGCCGGCCCGGGGCGGGGTCGAGGCGGCCGATGTCCTCGATGGCTTCCTGGACGTCGTCGACGTGGACGCCGCTTTTGCGGGCGATCTCGGGAATGCGCCGGCGGGTGAGAAGATCGAAGTGGTCGCGGACGATGCGGGCGGCGAGGGTGTCGCCCTTGCCCGCGGCCTGGAGCTGGAGGAGCAGGCATTCGCCGAGGTCGGCGGCGCCGATGCCGGCGGGTTCGAAGGTCTTCAGGATTTTCGCGGCCTCCTGTGCGGCGTCGAGGGGAAGACCGGCCTGGAGGGCCGCCTCGGAGGGCGTCTGGGTGCGGAAGCCGCGTTCGTCGAGACCGCCGATCAGGTGGCGGAGCGCGGCCTGCACCTCGGGCGCGAGGTCGAGGAGGTCCGCCTGGCGGACGAGGTGCTCTTGGAGCGAGGTTTCGGTGACCAGGGAGTCGAAGAAATGCTGGCGTCGTTCGGCGTCCTCCGAGGTGTAAGGCTGGGAGCCGCCCTGGTCGTAGAGATTGTCGCGCCAGTCGTCGCCGAGTTTGGAAAGGACCTCGAACTCCTTGGAGAAATCGAGTGATTCGGGCGCGTCGGACGGGGCGTCGTCCGCGGGGGGCGGGGACGCGTCGGCGCCTTCGTCGGTTTCGGCGACGGCGGTCTCGGCGGGCGCGTCGAGGCTGTCGGTGTCGTTGGAGAGATCCTCGAGGGTGGGATTGTTTTCGAGTTCTTCCTGGATGACCGAGCGCAGGTCGAGCGCGGCGACCTGAAGGATTTTCAGGGACTGTCTCAGCTGCGGAGCGAGAACCAGGGACTGGTTCTGGCGCTGGCGGAGATCTTGGTTAAACCCGGCGCACATGCGTGGTTCGTGTTCGTCGTTGCGGGAACGGACGGCGGGCGCGCGTGGGGCGGGCGCGCGCCATGCGTTCAGCCGGAGCCCATCAAGTCGCGGAGATAGGCGCCGAGCTTTTCGTTGGTCGGGCCGTAGCCGTCGCCATAGAGGTAGAGCTCGAGGGCGGTGAGGATCTCGGTGGCGGATTGATAGCGTTGGTCGCGATCGCGGGTGAGCGCCTTCTGGATGATGGCCTCGAGCTTCGGGTCGATGTCGGGGCGCAGGGAGGAAAAGCGCGGGATCGGCAGGGAGAGGATGTTGCGGCGCGATTCGAGGCGGTCTGCGCTGCGGAAGACGTTTTTGCCGAGGAGCAGCTCGGTGAGGACGATGCCGAGCGGGAAGATGTCGGCGCGGGCGTCGGTGACCGCGTAGCTCGCCTGTTCGGGGGAAAGATACTCGTCCTTGCCCGCGATCACCTGGCCCTCTTCATTATACATCAGGTCGAGGGCTTTCGCGATGCCGAAGTCTGTGAGCTTCACGTCGCCTTCGTAGGCGATCATGATGTTTTTCGGTCCGATGTCGCGGTGGACGATGCCGAGGAGGCGGCCTTCTCGGTCGCGCTTGTTGTGCGCGTAAGAGAGGCCGCGGGCGATGCGCGAGACGATGAAGGCGGCGAGGTCGACCGGGATTGCTTTCCCGAGTGCGACGTGGCGCTCGAGGAGTTGCTCGAGGTTCACGCCGTTCACATACTCCATGACCATGAAGTATTGGCCGCCGATCATGCCCAGATGGTAGGTCTGGACGATGTTGGTATGGACGAGATCGGCGACCAGGCGGGCTTCGCCGATGAAGTTGTTTTGGAACTCCGGGATGGTGGAGTATTCTTCGCGAATCAGCTTAACCGCGACGGTCTTTCTGAACTGGCCGGCTCCGCGCTGGCAGGCTTCGAAGACCATGCCCATGCCGCCGTCGGCTATCTTGCGGACCATCTCGTAATGGATTTCGTTGAAGATGTGTTTTAGCGCGGCCACGGTCCCGCGAAGAAAGCATGAAGGCGATTGCTGGCAAGAGGGGAAATCTTGGCTAGCATGGAAATTGCTTCATGTGCCTGCGACGAGGCAGGGCAAGCGCCCGAAGGGCCTTGCGCGGAGGTTGACAGGGGCGCGCACACGGGGACGGTGTCGGCATGATCACTTTGACGCCGCGCGCGGCGCGCCAGATCCGCCAGATGCAGAAAGAGCTCGGAGCCGAGGACAAGGCGCTGAGGTTGCTCGTCGAGTCGGGCGGCTGCTCGGGGTTTCAATACGGAATGTCCTTCGACGAGCCGAAGGCGGAGGATCAGCGTTGCGAGAGCGAGGGTGTGCCGATGGTGCTCGATCCCACGAGCGCGGCCTATCTGGGCGGCTCAAACGTCGACTTTGACGACGGGCTCCAAGGCAAGGGCTTCGAGATCAAAAATCCCAACGCCCAGAGCACCTGCGGGTGCGGAAAATCGTTCAGCTAGGCGTCGTCCGATCCCGTCCGCGGGAGGCGGGCAGGGTCACGACGCGGTTCCGATGTGCAGGGCCACGATCCCGAGGGTCATGCGCAACACGCGGACCTCGCGGAAGCCGGCCCGACGCAGTTCGTCGCTCATCGCCTCGTGGTCCGGGTAGGATTCGATCGAGGCGTTGAGGTAGTCATAAGCCGCCCGGTCCCCGGTGACCTTGCCGGCGATCGCCGGGAGGATTTTCTTGGTGTAGAAGTAGTATAGGGGGCGAAACCAGCGGTAAGGCTGGGAGAATTCGAGCACGTGCACGCGACCGCCGGGGCGGAGCACGCGGTGCATTTCCGAGAGGGCGCGGTGGCGATCCGCCATGTTGCGCAATCCGAAGGACACGGTGACGGCGTCGAAGCCGTGGTCGGCGCAGGGAAGGGCGAGTCCGTCGCCTTGCCGGAACACGATGTCGCGGCCCGGCCCGGCGGAGAGCGCGGCCTGTTTGGCGACCGCCTGGTCGAGCATCGGCTGGCAGAAGTCCATGCCGGTGATTTTGGTCGCGGGCGGAAGGGCTCGGGCCAAGGCGAAGGCCACGTCGCCGCTTCCGGTCGCCAGGTCGAGAACGGCTTTCGGCGTCCCGTCGCGAACGATGCGGACGAGTCGCTTTCTCCACCACTGGTCGACGCCTCCGCTCAGCAGGCGATTGGCCGCGTCGTATCGGCGGGCGATGCGGGCGAACATCGAATTGACGGCGAGAGGATCGGGCATGCGGAGGGGAGGGTTGACGCTAGGGGATGTCCGGGCTCCTGCAACCTCGGGCTCTTGATGAGTTTCCTGCTGTGGCAAGATGCGTAGGGATGGCATCTTGGGTGAATATGCGTAGTAAATGACCTAAGTCATTGAGGCTTAGAGCTAGATTGCTGAAGAAATTACGTAGCAAACGCATCCATTCGCTTGCTGCATTTGACGCAATCTTGAGCGCGAGAGTAACTTACCGGCACAGGCAAATACCCAAATCCACCCTCAATCCCTTACTTCCATGCCCGCCAATCTTACCAAGCGCGAAATCGTCCTCGAGATCTATGAGAAGACCGGGTTTCCGCAGAAGGAAATCGTCAGCACGGTGCAGATGACCTTGGACATCATCATGCGCGCCCTGTCCGAGGGACGTAACGTGGAACTGCGCAACTTCGGCGTTCTCGAGGTGCAGCGTCGCAAGTCCCGCATCGGCCGTAATCCGAACAAGCCCGACGCCGAGGTCGTGATTCCCGAGCGCGCGGTGGTGAAGTTCAAGTCCGGCAAGATCCTGAAGCAGCTGCTCAAGAAGCTCGACATCACCCAGCTCTGATCGAGTCCCTTTTCCCGTCCGCGTCTTGCGACGGCGAGGCCGGCCCCCTTCTCCGAGGGCGCCGGCCTTTTTGTTTTTGGGGTGGCGCCGGCCGGGGGCGGCGGGCGATGCTGGCCGTTTTCCCTCACCCGTCCGTCACGTCTCGTCCCGACACGCGCCATGGCCCAGTTCCAATCCCTCCCCGGTTTTCGCGAGTTTTATCCCGACGCCTTCGCGCGCCGGAGCCACATCTTCCGCGGTTGGCGCCGGGCGGCCCACGCGTATGGTTTCTCCGAATACGACGCGCCCGTGCTCGAGCCGCTCGAGCTCTACAAGGCGAAGTCGGGCGACGAGATCGAGGCCCAGCTTTTTTCCTTCATCGACAAGGGCGGTCGCGAGGTCGCGCTTCGCCCCGAGATGACGCCCACGGTGTGCCGGCTCGTCGGCGCCAAGGCGAGCGCGCTCAAGCGCCCGATCAAGTGGTGCAGCATCGGCGAGTTCTACCGCTACGAGCGCGCGCAAAAGGGCCGCGAGCGCGCCTTCTTCCAGTTCAACTGCGACATCTTCGGCGAACCCGGCCCGGAGGCCGAGATCGAGCTGATCGGCCTGCTCGTCCAGGCCTTGGGCGGCTTCGGTCTCACCGCGGACGACTTTTATGTGCGCCTCAGCGATCGGACGCTCTGGCTGCACTACCTCGCGTCGCTCGGCCTCGACGAGGCGCGATCCAAGGCCGTGCTCGGCGCGGTCGACAAATACGAGAAGATCGGGGACGACGCGTTCAAGGCTTACGCCGAGTCCTTCGGGCCCTTGCCCGAGGAGGTGAAGGCCAAGGTGCTGGCCTTCCTTAAGATCAAGAGCCTTTCCGCCCTCGAGGCCGTGCTCGCGCCGATCGGCGGCGACGCCCTCCAGGCCCGGCTCGCGGACTGGCGCAAGCTGCTCAACGGCCTCGCGGCGATGGGTCTCGGCGAATTTGTCGAAGTGGACTTCGGCGTGGTGCGCGGTCTCGCCTACTACACCGGCTTCGTGTTCGAGGCCTTCGACCGCAAGGGCGAGCTTCGCGCCATCGCCGGCGGCGGACGCTACGACGATCTCGTGAAGAAGCTCGGCGGGCCGGACTTGCCCGCGGTGGGCTTCGCCATCGGCGATGTCACGATGGGGCTCCTGCTCGAGGCGCGCGGACTGATGCCCGGCTTCGGGCCCAACGCCGAGGTCTACGTCGTGATCGGCGGCGAGGCCGAGCGCACGGCCGCGTTTCTGGACATCGCCGCGCTGCGCGCCGCCGGCTATCGCGTCGAATATCCGTTGAAGGAGGTCGCGTTCGGCAAACAGTTCAAGGCCGCCGCCGAATCCGGCGCCAAGCTCGCCCTGGTCTACGGCGGCGACGAACTCGCCAAAGGCGTGGTGAAGCTGCGCGATCTCACGGATCGCAGTGAACACGAGGTGCCTCGCGCGTCGGTGGTCGAGGCCGTGCGCGATCACTTCACGGGCGGAGCTTCCGCCTGAGTCCGGCGCGGGTCGTTTGGCCCGCGCCGGTCGGAAATCGAGCCCGGGCGCTTTCGCGGCCGGGTCGGGGCGTAGCCTTTCGGCCGGGTGGTCGCGCGGCAGCCCTTTTCTTGGCGGACACCTGCGTCCCGGCGCGAAAGCGGGGAAGGTTTCGCGGCTTTCCATTCGCACTAATACCGGCCGTTGTCCCGCGGGTCCGCCTCGCCCGGTTCCGTGGCGCGGGCAGACTGGGCGCCTCGTAGCACACAATCCGGGGCGGCGGTTCATGGCCGTCCCGTCCGCATGAAAGCTCTCTCTCTTTCCGCCTCTGCCAAGGCGCGTCACCCGATCCGGTGCGAGTTTCTCGCCAATGCGCGCCGTCTCCGAGCGATCGTCCGGATCATCCAGACCAACACGACGACCAGCTACATCACCCATTCCGAGGTCATCGAACACCGGGCGGAGCACACCCGTCGTTGGGCGCATTTTCGCCGGTCGCTCCTGGCCAAGGATCTGAAAACAGCCATCCGGCGGCGGCGGCGCTCCGAGGGGGGCATTTTGGTCGCGACGCGCGGCCGCCGCATGCTCGGGGTCGCGGTGCTGCGCTTTGACCGCACCCACCGCTACGGAATCGTCGAGGACATCGTCGTCGATGAACGCGTGCGCGGGCAGGGCGTGGGTGCGCGTCTGATGCGCGCCGCGCAGGCGGAGATGCGCGGCGCGGGCATGGAGCACGCGATCCTTGAATCGGGCATTCGCAACGTATCCGCCCACGCGTTTTTCCGCCGCGAGGGTTTCCGGGAGGCCGCGATCATGTTTTTGAAGCGGCTCGGAGACTAAGACGGGAGACGGATCGTTCCTTCGTTCGTGTCCGCAACGTGCTTTTGAATAGTGGGTTGGAGTTGAGGCACTTTGCCCTTGCCGGGGCGGCGCCTCGCGGGCGATTCTGATCGTTCGCGGCATTTTCTTTGGTCAGGCCGGCGACGCCGCGTCGCTCCCGTCGGTCCAAATCGTCAGAAACCTTCAACCCAACGCGTCGCAAGGCGCGTCGCGGTTCGGCGTCATCTCCGGAGCGGGGCGGCGGCGAAACGCATTCCGTCACGTTATGAGTTCCATCATGCAAGAGCTGCTCGCCGGCTCCAACATCGGCCAGCTGCAGCAGGGCAAGATCGTCCCCGGTGTCATCACCGAAATCCGCCAGAACGAAGTGGTCGTCGACATCGGCGGCAAGTCCGAGGGCGTCATCCCCGCCAACGAGTTTATCGACATCGGCGAGCTCCAGATCGGCGGCACCATCGAGGTGCTCGTCGAGAAGCTCGAGGACAAGAGCGGCAAGCCCGTCCTCTCCTACGACAAGGCCGAGCAGAAGAAGAACTGGGACAACATCCTCACCAAGTTCCCCGAGGGCTCCGTCGCCACCGGCCGCGTCAAGGCCAAGGTCAAGGGCGGCCTCATCATCTCCATCGGCGTCGACGCCTTCATCCCGGCCTCGCACGTCGACATCCAGCCCCCCAAGAACCTCGACCAATACGTCGGCCAGACCTACGACTTCAAGGTCATCAAGATCGACCAGGTCCGGAAGAACATCGTCCTCTCCCGCCGCGAGCTCATCGAGCAGCAGCGCAGCGAGAAGCGCAAGGCCCTCCTCGACTCCATCCAGCCCGGCCAGGTCCGCAAGGGCGTGGTCAAGAACATCACCGACTTCGGTGCGTTCATCGACCTCGACGGCATGGACGGCCTCCTCCATGTCACCGACATGTCATGGGGCCGCATCGCGCACCCCTCCGAGGTCCTGAAGCAGGGCGAGGAGATCCAGGTCATGATCATCGAGGTCAACCGCGAGAAAGAGCGCGTTTCCCTCGGTCTCAAGCAGACCACCAAGAACCCCTGGGACGAGATCGAGCACAAGTTCCCGGTCGGCGCCAAGGTGCACGGCAAGGTCGTCAACCTCGTCCCCTACGGCGCGTTCATCGAGATCGAGCCCGGTGTCGAAGGCCTCGTCCACATCACCGAGATGTCCTGGACCAACCGCATCACCAAGCCCTCCGAGGTCCTCAAGGTCGGCCAGGAG
>CAYTLL010000034.1:0-41670 GCA_964438755.1 uncultured Akkermansia sp.
TCTCCGGCCACCGCATCGGCACCGCCGAGGTCGAGAGCGCGCTGGTGGCCCATCCGGCCGTCGCCGAGGCCGCCGCCGTCGGCAAGCCCGACGAGCTCAAGGGCCAGGCGCTCGTGGTCTTCGTCTCGCTGAAGAACGGCGTGACCGCCTCCGATGAGCTCAAGGAGCAACTCCGCGCCTTCGTCGGCAAGGAGATCGGCTCCTTCGCCAAGCCCGACCAGATCCGCATCGCGGCCGCCTTGCCGAAGACCCGATCCGGCAAAATCATGCGCCGCATTCTCAAGCAGGTCGCCGCCGGCGGCGAAGTGAAGGGCGACACCAGCACGCTGGAGGATTTCTCCGTCGTCGCCGCCCTGCAGGCGGAGGATTGAGATCGGGATCTATTTAAGTAGCGCAGACTTCCCGTCCGCTCGACCAAGCCACGCAGGCGAGAATCCTGCGTGGCTCATCTATAAGCGCCGCCCCTTTCGCCGGGGGCGGCTTTCTTATTTCCGCTTCCTTCGCGGGCGTCGGACTGGAGGGGGCACATCGTTTGCGGCACTACGCATCCTTTGCGTTTTTCACCGCATCCTCTGTTCCGCCTTTCCTACCATGCCTAAGCGTCAGCCCACCCACCAGGTCGATTGCGTCTTCGTCGGCGCCGGCGTGATGAGCGTCACGCTCGCCACGTTGCTCAAGCAGCTCCAACCCGAGCTCACGATCGAGATCCTCGAGTCTCTCGAGGTCATCGCCGGGGAGAGCACCAATCCCTGGAACAACGCCGGCACCGGCCACGCCGCCCTCTGCGAGCTTAACTACACGCCCGAGAAGGCCGACGGATCGATCGACGTGTCCAAGGCGATCCAGATCTACGAGATGTTCGAGCAGTCGAAGCAGTTTTGGGCGCACCTCGTCGAGCAGCGCCGTCTGCCCGATCCGCGCGGCTTCATCAATGCGGTGCCGCACGTCAGCTTCGTGCGCGGGGTCGACGATGTCTCCTACCTGCGCCGCCGCCACGCCGCGCTCTCCGCGCATCCGTTCTTCCGCGGCATGGACTACAGCGAGGACGCCGCGCGCATCACCGATTGGGCGCCGCTCGTCATGGATGGGCGCCGCGCCGACGAGCCCGTGGCGGCCACCCGCTCGCTCGAAGGCACGGACGTCGATTTCGGCGCGCTGACCCAGGGCATGTTGGAGTCGCTGAGCAAACAGCCCGGCGTTCGCGTCCGTCTTGGCGCGCGCGTCACGAATGTTCGTCGCAACTCGGCCAATCGCTGGAAGCTCAAGGTCGAGACCCGCGAGGGCGAGTTCAAGGTCGCCGCGAAGTTCGCCTTCCTCGGCGCGGGCGGCGGCGCTTTGCCGCTACTCCAGAAATCCGGCATTCCCGAGGGCAAGGGCTTCGGCGGCTTCCCCGTCAGCGGCCAGTGGCTGCGCTGCGACAATCCCGAGGTCGTCGCCCGTCACCACGCGAAGGTCTACGGCAAGGCCTCGGTCGGCGCGCCCCCCATGTCGGTGCCGCACCTCGACACGCGTTTCGTCGACGGCAAACGCTCGCTGCTCTTCGGGCCCTACGCCGGCTTCTCGACCAAGTTCTTGAAGAACGGATCCCTCCTCGACCTTCCGACCTCGATCAAGCCGAGCAACCTCGCGCCCATGCTCGCGGTGGCGCGCGACAACGTCGACCTCACTAAATACCTCATCGGCCAGGTGCTCCAGTCCGACGAGGCGCGTTTCGCGGCGCTGCAGGAGTATTTCCCGGATGCAAAGCCCGAGGATTGGCGCCTCGAGATCGCCGGGCAGCGGGTTCAGATCATCAAGAAGGACTCCGCGAAGGGCGGCGTGCTCCAATTCGGCACCGAGGTGGTCGCCTCCTCGGACGGGTCGATCGCCGCCCTGCTCGGCGCGTCGCCCGGCGCGTCGACCGCGGTGTCGATCATGCTCAACCTGCTCGGCAAATGCTTCCCCGAGCAGATGAAGAGCGCCGCCTGGCAGGAGCGCCTGCGCACGATGATCCCGAGCTACGGGCAGCCGCTCGCGAAGAACCCCGAGTTGCTCTCGAAAGTCCGCGCCCACTCGGAGCGCCTGCTCAAGCTCGAGCGCCTGGCGCTGGTCGCGGCGGGGCGCTGAGTATTCACCGTTCACCTACGACTTGGAGGGCGCGGATCTGTCCGCGCCTTCCTTGTTTTTTTGGCGGGCACGGCGGCCCGCCCTCCAAGATGGACGGCACCCGCCGTTGAAGCTTACCAGCGGCCGTGCTCGCCCTTTTTCAGGCCGAGCGCGAAGGCGACGAGCAGCTGCACCGTGCGCTCCACGTCGGCGAGGTCGACGATCTCGCTCGGCGTGTGCATGTAGCGCAGCGGGATGCTGACCAGGCCGGTGGCGACGCCGCCGCGGCCCATCTGGATGGCGCGCGCGTCGGTGCCGGTCGGGCGCGGATCGGCCTCGAACTGGTGCGGGATGCCCGCGGCTTCGGCGGCGACGACGAGGCGGTCGTAGATGAAGGGGGTGATGTTCGGTCCGCGGCAGATGATCGGGCCGCCACCGAGCTTCGTCTCGCCGTATTTGCGTTGGTCGCAGTCCGGGTGGTCGGTGGCGTGGCCGACATCGACCGCGACCGCGAGGTGCGGATTGACCGCGTAGGCCGCGGTGGTGGCGCCGCGGGTGCCGATCTCTTCCTGCGCGGTGGCGACGGAGACGACCTGCGCGACGAGTTTTTTGCGTTGGCTGGCGAGACGGCGGAGCACCTCGCCGACGACGTAGGCGCCGACCTTGTCGTCGAAGGCGCGCGCGACGCCGATCGTGCCGTGGAGCAGCTCGAAGCCGGGTTGATAGGTGGCGACATCGCCGATGCGCACGCGTTCGAGCGCCTCCTTTTTGGACTTCGCGCCGATATCGATCCACATCTCGTGGATCTCGGGGACCTTCTTGCGGTCGGCGTCGTCCATCAGGTGGATGGCGCGCTTGCCGGTGACGCCGAGCACAGGGCCGTTTTGGGTGGAGATGATCACGCGACGGCCGGGGATCATCACGCGGTCGTGTCCGCCGATGGTGTTGAAGTAGAGGTAGCCGTCTTTGTTGACGTAACTGATCTGGAGTCCGAGTTCGTCGATGTGGCCGGCGAGAAGCAGCACGGGATCGCCGCTCGGATTGAGCGTGGCGATGCGGTTGCCGAGGACGTCGTTTTCGTAGCGGTCGGCGGCGGGTTTCACGTGGGCGTCGAAGACGGCCTGGGCCTCGTGCTCGGCGCCGGAGGGCGAACGCGCGGCGAGCAGTTCGGACAAGAACGCGGGAACAACAGGGGAGGGGACGGCGGCGGGCTTGGATTTGGCCATGGCAGAAAGATGCCCACGAAACACACGAAATCACACAAAAGAAAGCCCCGGAAATGCGGGCGGATTTTTCCGGGGTTCTGAAAATTTTCGTGTCATTTCGTGTGTTTCGTGGGCAAAGCTCTGTGCTTTTTCCCTTCGCGAACCATGACGATCTATCCCGCCATCGATATCAAAGCCGGCCGTTGCGTGCGCCTCACCCAGGGCAAGGCCGACCAGGAGACGGTCTATTCGCTCAACCCGGCGGAGGTGGCGGCGCAGTTCAAGAAAGAGGGCAGCGCCTGGGTGCACGTGGTCGATCTCGACGGCGCCTTCCTCGGCGAGCCGCAGAATCTCGAGACGGTGAAGGCGATCGCGGCGGTGGGCCTGAGGGTCCAGCTCGGCGGCGGTTTGCGCACCCGCGCGGCGGTGGAGCGTGCGCTCGGCTTCGGCGTCAGCCGCGTCGTCATCGGCACGCGTGCGGCGGAGAGCGCGGAGTTCGTCGGCGAGCTGGTGCAGGCTTTCGGCGACAAAATCGCGGTCGGCATCGACGCGAAGAACGGCAAGGTCGCGGTCAAGGGATGGGTGGACACGACCGATACCGGCGCGCTCGAGCTCGCCAAACGCATGGCCGGCCTCGGCGTGCGCACGATCATCTACACCGACATCGGCACCGACGGCATGCTCACCGGGCCGAATCTTCCCGCCCAGCAGGCCTTGGCCGAGGCGGTGGCCGCGGCCGGCGCGCAAATCATCGCCAGCGGCGGCGTTTCCAAGCTCGCCGACGTCGAGGCCCTCGCCGCGTTGGCGAAGAAACAGGCCAATCTGCACGGCGTGATTATCGGGAAAGCCATTTACGAAAAACGGCTTACGGTGGCGCAGGCTTTGGCCGCGGTCGCGTAAGTAACGAATTTGCGCAACCCGGTGCGGCGACCGGGGTCGGAGGGGGGCGCGGCCTTTGACGGCCGCGCACTCCATGAAATCCACGCTATCCACCTGCCGCCGCGCGCTTCTGCCGCTGGCGTTGTTGGTTTCCGCCCCGTTGTCCTCGGTGCTTTCGGCCGCCGATCAGCCGAACGTCACGGTAAACACCCCGTCCGAGGGCGAGGCGCTCGCCGAAGGCTTTGAGCGCGCGTTTGAGCGCTTCCAAGGCGGCCCGCTGTTCCTCACCTATGAAAAGGAAGGCACCGTTTTGCGCACGATCTCGGGGATCCGCTCCGTGAAGGCGGACGGCGCCGTGGTGGTGATCGTGATGGACAAGGGCGCGACTCTGGCCATCCCCGCGCGTCGCGTGCTTTCGCTCACCGACGAGCGGCCGCCTAGCTTCTGAGCGACGCGCGATCCTGATCCGAATCTTGTCCGACCCGCGGCGACGTCCGCGGGTCTTTTCGTTTTCAGCCACGACGGTGTGTTTCGTTGCCTGCCCGCGGGCCGGCCCCTTTATGCTAACGAAGCACATGGCTCTCTTGGCCAAAGGCAGCGACTACTTCGGGGCTAACGGGTTTCCCGTCACCGTCCGGCGCGTCCGCACCGAGCCGGGCGGGCGGCCTTCGCACGCCTACGACGTCACCGAACTGGACCATTACCACGATTTCACGGAGCTGGTTCTGGTGCTCGAGGGGGTGGGGACCCACCTGCTGGGGGGCCAGGCCTTCCCCGTCTCGGCCGGCGACGTATTCGTGATCCAAGGACAGCAGGTGCATAGCTTCCGCGAGCGCGACGGCCTTGTGTTGCTCAACGTCATGTATGACCCGGCGCGTCTGCCCCTGCCGGTGGGCCTGTTGCGCCGCCTACCCGGCTACAGCGCGCTTTTCCTGCTCGAGCCGAATTTTCGCGGCTCGCACGATTTCTCCAGCCGCCTGCGCCTCGATCGCGCCACGCTCGGCGCCGCCGCCGGCCTGGGCGAGCGCATCGCGGAGGAGGCTCGCCGCGCCGCGCCCGGCCACGAGGCGATGCTGCTCAGCCTGCTCACCGACCTGATGGTGTTTCTCTCCCGGCGCTACGACGAGAGCGAGACGCGCGAGAGCCGGGCCCTTCTGCAAATGGGCAAGCTGATCAGCGCGCTCGAGCGCGGCTACGCCGAGGCGTGGGACCTCGCCCGCATGGCCGCGGTCGCGCGCGTGTCCCGGGCGAGCCTGCTGCGGGTGTTTCGCCAGGCCACCGGACGCCCGCCCATCGCCTACCTGATCGAGCTGCGCATCGAGGCGGCCAAGCGCCTGCTGCGGCAGGAGCAGCCGGAGATCACCCAGATCGCGCAGCTGACCGGGTTCAACGACGGCAACTACTTCGCGCGACAGTTTCGGCTCGTGGCCGGCTGCACGCCGACCGAATTCAGGCGAAGGGCGCGCTCGGGGGCGCCACGCGTTTGATCCTTTTGTGCTAGAAAAGGTCCTTTTTGAGGAAAAAGTGAAGGCGGAAGGACGGGGGCGTTTTGGTAGGATTCCCGCATCCCCGCCATGTATCTCCTCGGAATCGACCTCGGTAGCTCCGCCGTCAAAGCGTCCCTCGTCGACGCCGCCTCCGGGCGGATCGTCTCCGCCGCGCAATCGCCGCAAACGGAGCTCCCCATCTCCGCGCCCCGCCCGGGCTGGGCCGAGCAGGATCCGGCGATGTGGTGGGAACACACCGCGCTCGCGATTCGCGCCGCCTGCGCCGGCCAGGACGCCGCCCGGATCGCGGCGATCGGCATCTCCTATCAGATGCACGGCCTCGTGACCCTCGACGCGGCGAATCAGCCCGTTCGCCCCGCCATCATCTGGTGCGACAGCCGCGCGGTCGAAACCGGCGCGCAGGCCTTCGCCGAACTTGGCGCCGAGGCCTGCCTCTCGCGCCTGCTCAATTCCCCGGGCAACTTCACCGCGTCGAAGCTCCGCTGGGTGCAGCAAAACGAGCCGGCCCACTTCGCCCGCATCCGGAAAATCATGCTGCCGGGCGACTACATCGCGCTGCGACTGACCGGCGAGGCGCAGACCACCGCCTCCGGGCTTTCCGAAGGCACGCTCTGGGATTTCTCCCAGAACGCCCCCGCCGCGTTTTTGCTCAAGCACTGGAATATCGATCCGTCGCTGCTCGCCTCGCTCACGCCGACTTTTGGAAAGCAGGCCGCGGTGCTCGGCTCGGTCGCGAAGGAACTCGGCCTGCCCGCCGGCATCCCGGTCGCCTACCGCGCCGGCGATCAACCGAACAACGCCTTTTCGCTCAATGTGCTGAATCCCGGCGAAATCGCCGCGACGGGCGGCACCTCGGGCGTCGTTTATGGCGTATCGGATCGCCTCGCCTTTGATCCGCAGGGGCGCGTGAACGGCTTCGCCCACGTCAATCACACGGCCGCCGCGCCACGCGTGGGCGTGCTGCTCTGCATCAACGGCACCGGCATCCTCTACGCGTGGTTGCGTCGCACGCTCGGCGCGAACCTGTCTTATCCCGAGCTCAACGCGCTCGCCGCCGCCGCGCCCGCGGGCAGCGCCGGACTCAACGTGCTGCCTTTCGGCAACGGCGCGGAGCGCATGCTCGGCAATCGCCGCGTCGGCGCGCAGGTGGTCGGCCTCGATTTCCTGCAACACCAGTCCGGCCACCTCGTGCGCGCCGCGCAGGAGGGCATCGCGTTCTCCTTCAGCCACGGCATCGCCGGGATGAAGGCCACCGGCCTGACGCCGGCCAAGATCCGCGCCGGCAACGCGAATCTTTTCATGAGCCCGATCTTCCGCGACACGCTCGCGGCCACGCTCGGTGTCAGCATCGAGCTCGTCAGCACCGACGGCGCGGCCGGCGCGGCGCGCGGCGCGGGCCTCGGCGCGGGGATTTTCGCGACGCCCGCGCAGGCCTTCGCCGGTCTTACCGTGATCGAGACCATCGACCCGAAACCCGAACTCGTCGCGCCCTGCCAGGAGGCCGCCGCCCGCTGGGAGGCCGCCCTCGCCAAGGCGCTCGCCTAAATTTTTTAGGCCCACGAAACACACGAAAAAGCACGAAAGAAGCGCCATGCATCGAGCAGCTGCCCGCTCCGCCTTTCGTGTCTTTTCGTGTGTTTCGTGGGCAATTTAACCCGCTCCCCATTTTTCCCAACCCGCCATGTCCACCACACTCACCGTCGGCTCCAAAGCCTACTTCCCCACCATCGGCCAGATCGCCTACGAGGGCCCCGAGAGCTTCAATCCGCTCGCCTTCCGTTACTATGACGCCAAGCGCGTCGTCGCCGGCCGCAGCCTCGAGAGCTGGATGCGTTTCGCCGTTTCCTACTGGCACAGCTTCTGTGGCAACGGCGCCGATCCCTTCGGCGCGCCGACCCGCCCGATGCCCTGGCTCGACGCGGCCGACCCGATCCAGCGCGCGAAGGACAAGGCCGACGCCGCCTTCGAGTTCATCACCAAGCTCGGCGCGCCGTATTACTGTTTCCACGACACCGACATCGTCGACGAGGCCGGCACCACGCTCGCCGATTTTGAGAAGCGCATGGGCGCGATCGTGCCCTACCTGAAGGAGAAGCAGGCCGCGTCCGGCGTGAAGCTCCTCTGGGGCACCGCCAACCTCTTTAGCAACCCGCGCTTCATGAACGGCGCATCGACCAACCCCGAGTTCTCCGTGCTCGCCCGCGCCGGCGGCCAGCTCAAGGGCGCGATCGACGCCACCCTCGCGCTCGGCGGCGAAGGCTACGTGTTCTGGGGCGGCCGCGAAGGCTATCTCACGCTCCTCAACACCGACATGAAGCGCGAGCGCGAGCACTTCGCCCGCTTCCTCACCATCGCCCGCGACTACGCCCGCGCGCAGGGCTTCAAGGGCAAGTTCTTCATCGAGCCCAAGCCCTGCGAGCCCACGAAGCACCAATACGATTTCGATTCCGCGACGGTGATCGGCTTCCTCCGCGAATTTAACCTCCTCGGCGACTTCGCGCTCAACATCGAGGTCAACCACGCCACGCTCGCCGGCCACACCTTCCAGCACGAGCTCCAGGTCGCGGCCGACGCCGGCCTGCTCGGCAGCATCGACGCCAACCGTGGCGACGTGCAAAACGGCTGGGACACCGACCAGTTCCCGATCGATCCGCTCGAGCTCACCGAGGCGATGATGATCATCCTCCAGGCCGGCGGCTTCACCCACGGCGGCGTCAACTTCGACGCCAAGATCCGACGCAACTCGACCGACGTGGAGGACATTTTCATCGCGCACATCACCGGCATGGACGCCTTCGCCCGCGCCGCGATCGCCGCGGAGAAAATCCTCACGAAATCGAAACTGCCCGTGCTGAAGAAGGCCCGCTACGCCTCCTTCGACTCCGGCGACGGCAAGGCCTACGAGGAGGGCAAGCTCTCGCTCGCCGACCTGCACCGCATCGCGCACGCCCAGGGCGAGCCCGCGGTGAAGAGCGGCAAGCAGGAGCTCTACGAGAGCATTCTCCTTCAGGCCATCTGAGCGCGTCCCGATCCGTCGCTACGACGGGTTCGTTGGCGCCCGAGCGCTCCCGGTCTCCGGGGGCGCATTTTTATTCGCGAGTCGCGTCGCGGGTTTCGGTTTTCGCTCAACCGTGCAGGTGGATCGGACGCACCTGCACCGCGAGACCGGCGCAGATAAAGAAGAGAAAAAGAAAGGCGGCGCCCGCGATCCCGAGTCCGAGGGGAAGCCCCTCGCGGCACCATCCTCGCTGAAATTTTCGCTCGGCCTGGAGGGCGTAGGCGGCCCATGCCATCACGACGAAAATCGGGATCCACCAGTAATCGGTCGCGAGCGTGGTGGCCAAGGGCGCCGGTCGCTGATACCGCCCGTTCGCGATCGTGAGACAGCCCTCGGCGAACAAGTAGCCGCAGACGATGCTCGCGAGTTGAAAAGCCAGAATCGTGCTGACGGGACGCATCGGTTATGTGGGTTCAGGCGCGTTCGTTCACGCCGCGGAGGTTGATCGCGCGGGGCGAAGGCGACGTCGCAACGGCAGCCAGCGATGGACCACGTAAACGTAAAAGAGCAGGACTCCGTCGAAGACGAACCACGAGGGGAAGAGGAGCCACGCTTCGCCCCGGATCGCCGGATCGAAGGGAACCAGAAGGGGCACGCCCCCGCTGATCAGATCGCAAAACAGGTGGGCGAGATAGGCACCGCCGCAGAGGCAAAGGACGGGGCGGCGAAGTCTCAGCCGCGGCGAGAGCGAGGCGGCCAAGGCCAGCAGCACGGAGAACATCGCCCAGGCGGTCAGCGAGTGGGAAAAAGCCGCGTGGCGGTCCTCGAGTCCCACGTGTGGACTGAGCACGTCGGGCAAGACGCCGGAGAACGCGACGCAGCCCGAAGCGATTCGCGACGGTGCTCCATCCACCCGCTCCGGTAGCCACCGGCGTCCCAGCATGAGCGGGAGAAGGGCGTGGGTGACGGGAGTCATGGCGAAGTCGGAGCGGTGGGTGGGCGTGGTGTCGCGGGGGGAGACACGACTCGGCGCGGATTCCGGCTTTGGGTTGCCCGTCTTTGACCGTGTCGACGCGGGAACGTCACGCGGGAATCTTCACGTTTATCCCCGAGCTGCCCCGGAGACGCTGCTCAGGGTAATATTTTCGTGGCGAGCCGCTTGGTTCGCAAAATGCTATTGTGACGCAAAGCGCTTTGGGCTTTGTTGCTCCCTCCCTAGATGGCCCTGATCGCCAACACGTTATAAATAGCGATTTTGTTGATATGAAAAAAACTGCTACCAAGTCCGCGGCGTCGAAGCCCTCTGCTCCCGTCAAAAAGCCTTCCGCGAAGGCGTCATCGACGAAACCCGCCAAGGCCACCAAACCCGCCAAGCCCGTGAAAGCGGTGAAACCCGCCGTGGCTCCCGCCGTGAAGGTGGCGAAACCTTCCGCCTCGCCCAAGGCCAAGGCGAAGCCCGCCGCCGTCACGACCACGATCGTGGCCGCGGTGGACGTCGGCTTTGGCAATCACCTGACGCTGCGCGGCGCCGGTCCCGGCCTGAGCTGGGAGAGCGGACTGCGGCTCGAGTGCATCGACGACGACCGCTGGTCGATCACCTTGCCCGAGACGTCGCAGCCGATCGTGTGCAAATTTCTCCTCAACGACATCACGTGGTGCGCCGGCGAGGATTACACCGTGCTGCCGGGCTCGAGCGTGGTGCTTTCGCCCGCTTTTTGAGTCACGGAGCCGCCGCCCGGCGCGATACGAAGCGCGGGGCGGAAACGTCGTCGTCTCCGGCTTGGTCCGTCGACGACGTCAAATCACCGGCGAGCGGTGCCCGGCGGCGATGTCAGAGCGACCTGAAAATTCCGGGTTCAACGCGAGCAAACGCGCCTCGATGATCTCGCGGGCGTCGTCCGCCGCGAGCGCTTCGGGGGGGATCTCTTGGACGCGGAGATTCACGGCGGAAAACGGACGAGGAATGCCGAAGCGATCCCAGCTGCGCAAGCGCCAGGCGTTTTCGTAGACGATGCCCAGCACCACGACGCGCACCTTGGCGCGGCGTGCCACGACGACCGGGCCCGGCTTGCAGACGTAGATCGGCCCGCGCGGCCCGTCGGGCGTGATGCCGGCATCGTGTCCGGCGCGCAGCACATCCACCAACGCGGAGACCGCCTCGCGCCCGCCGCGGGAGCTGGAGCCGCGCACCACGCGCAGGCCCGCGCTTTCGAAAAACGCCGAAAGCCAGGCCCCGTCCTTGCTCGCGCTGACCAGGCAGTGCAAGGGGTGGTGCGGACGTAGTATCCGGGATAAGCGGGCGGCGGCGAAGAGCCGGTTGTGCCAAAGCACGAAGAGGGTGGGGCGCTCGTCCCGGGAAACCAGCAAGCGCGTCTCCTCCGGGAAGTGGATGCGCAGCGAGGCGCACCAGACCCGCATGACCAGGCCGGCCAGCACCGCCAGCCAGCGGCGCCAGCCCGAGACGACATGGATGCCCGGGGCCGCGCTTGCGGCGTCGGCGGTTCCGGCGGAGGCGTTGGGAGAGGTTTCCTGTGGGGGAGGCACGCGAATCGAAACGAGGAGCGCACACGAAAAACCGGCGACAGGGAAGCCGCGGATGCGGGAGGATTTCGCCCGGCGGGCGGATAACTTGTCCCCGTGCCGGAATTGGGCTCGCCGCGAGCCGCGGGACGGCGATTCGCTTTCTCGCTAAACACCCACCGATGCGCATCACCGGCCTCGCCCTCGTTCCGCCCCCCTCCGCCGCCGATCTCCCCCGCGTCACGCCCGAGCTTCTCGCCTCCGTGCTGGCGCGCTACTCGCGCAGCAACGAGGGCATCCATGCCATTCTCTCGAAGGTCGACCCTGCCGATCCCGACGCCTCGATCGATCGCATCCTCAAGTTCGTCGACTACGGACACGCCTCCATCGGCGGACTCACCGGGGGCCTTGCCGTGGCGCTCGACGACGTATCGATGTGGCTCGCCTACAAGTTGTTCGAGATCGCTCAAATGGCCGATGGGCAGGAGTCGTCCACCCGCTACATCACGCTCGCGCCCAGCGCCCTGCCCGAGCCCGAGGCGGTCGGCGTTCCGGCGGACCTCGCCCCGCGCTGGCGGGGAGTGATGGGGCGGGCCTTTGCCGCCTATCAGACCGAATACGCCCGTCTCGACGCCCTCGGCGAAGCCGAGCCGCACCGGGTGCGTGTTCCGGCGGACGCGAAGCCCGCGGTGGTGACGCGCATCCGCAAGAACTACGCCCTTGATCGCGCCCGTTATTTCATCCCGCTCGCCACGCGCACGAATGTCGCCTTGGTGCAAAGCTCCCGCATGTGGGCGCAGACGGTGAAGCAACTCGCCTCGCTGCCGCATCCCGAGGCGCGCGCCGCCGCCGACCTGATCCGCGGGGAACTGCTCAAGATTTCCCCGCGCCTTATGCGCCACAGCCTCGCGGACAAGAGCTTCGAGGCGCAGGCCGCCGCCGAGCTGGCCACCTCGTGCCGCATCGGTCTCGCGCGTCTTTCCGCCGCGTCCCTTCCGGACGAGACCTGGGTGCACGTCGATCGCGCCACGCCGCCTTTTCTCGCCGAGGAGCAGAGCGTCGCCGACGCGCTTTCCGCCCGCGCCAACCGCTACGGCCAGCAGGGCACCGCCACCCGCCGCATGCGCGTGAGCTTCGCCTGGAACAACCTCGCGCTTGCCGAGCTTCGCGATCTCAACCGCCACCGCACCGGGCACCGTTATACCCCGCTCATCCAGGCGGGCTTTTATCTGCCGCCCGAGATCGACGCCGGACCGCACGCCGCATTGCTCGCCGATCAAGCGGAGCTCACTCGCGAGCTGCTTTCGCGCGGATCGCCGGCCTACGTCTACACCTTGCTGCTCGGCGCGCAGACGCCCTTCGAGCACTCCACCCACGCGGACAAGTTCATCTACGAAGCCGAGCTCCGCACCGGCATGGGCGCGCATTTCCGCTACGCCGAGCACTTGTCCTCCGCGCTGGGCGGGTTTTTCCATCAGGTGCCCGAGGCGCGCGCCTGGGTGGCCGAAGGCACGGCCGAGCCGGAATAACCTTGCGGCGGGCTTCGGCTGCAAATGCCATCGGCTGACATGAAAACGGCCGTTGGCCTCGCCCTTGCCACGCTCGCCACGCTCTCTCCCGTCCTTGCCGCCCCGGGTCGCATGGACGTGAGCAAACGGTCTTCCAAGGTCTCGACCGAAGAAAAGGCAATCCTGCCGGAGAACAAAGCGATCGAGCGAAACGACGTCCTCATGGACAAGCGGGTCCCCCTCCAGCCTTTCGAAAAAAAGGATGCCTTGGTCGGCGAGCGCCGCAGCGGCATCGCCGTCGAGGAGAGTCGCGACAAGAAACTTTTCCGCACGCCCGAGCGCAAGGAATACGAACACATCGAGCGGAAGGACAGCCGGTGGTCGGGAATGCAGTCCCGCTATTCCACCGCGGACGACAAGTATGATTCGAAGGTGGCGCTTCGCTTCCAAGACAAGATCGACGACGCGCAACCGTTCGTCGACTCCAAGCCCGTGATCTCGAAACGCGCGACTTTTGATCGTGTGAATCGTTTCTCTTTTCGTCGCAACAACAGCGATTCGGTCACGGTCACCACGGCCGGCTCCGAGACCGCGCCGCGCGATATCTCCGGCGCCTCCTCGACCAATCCCGACTCCAAGCCGCAGGAAAAGGACGCGGCGAATTCGCCGGAGGCCTCCGAGCCCGCGCGCGCGGCCCGTCCCGTGCGATCCCGCTAAGACGTCCTGCCGTCGCCGCAGTCCGCTTTTCACCGGCCCCATCACTCCGACTTTCGCGTGAAATCTTTTCGAGTTCTGCAATTCAACATGCAGTTCGGCCAGGTCTGGGACGCCAGGGATCCCGACCACGCGCCGCTTCGGCTTGAGGACACGATCGCGGAGATCCGCAGGCACGAGGCCGACATCATTCACCTTCAGGAGGTCGAGCATGCCCGCACGGGGGGCGAGCAGGCGCAGCCTCCGCCGAATTACGAGCGGCTACGCGCCGCCTTTCCCGACTACCACGGTTACTTCGGCTATCCTCCCGCGGATCCCCGCGAACTGCCTTTCGGCATAGGCCTCGCCATCCTCTCCCGCACGCCGCTGCGCGATACGTTCACGGAGGTGCTGCGTTCCCCGCCGATCGAGTTTGATTTCTTCGGTGAAAAAAAGACGCCCACCGATCGTATCCTGATCGGCGCCACGACCGACATTGGCGGCCGTCCGCTCCGTCTTCTAAACACCCACTTGCTCGCGTTTTTCATGCTCAAGAGCGACAGTCGCGCGCATCCCGAGCAACGCCGACGCATCGCCGCCCGGCTACGGGCCGCGCGGTCCGAGGGCGCGGCGCTTGTGCTGAGCGGCGACTTCAACGTCCGCGACCATGTCGGCCTGGCCGCGGAATACGCCGCGGAGGGCTTCTCGACCGTGCAGACCTCCGAGATCACCTGGCGCCGCCAGCCCTACGTGCTCGACCACATTTTCCACAACGACCCTTTGCGTCCGGTGGGCCACCAAGTCGTTCCGAGCCTCGCCAGCGACCACCTGCCGCTGGTGGCGGATTTCGCCTGGGCCTGACGCGGCCCGTCGCATGTCGCGGCGGGTTCGCCCGGCCGGTTCCCCCGGCCACCCGCGCGGGCCGACTGTGTTCATGCGGCGTTCATGTTCGTTTCATGTGACCGGCGTAGGCTCGCGTCGTCTTTCACCGATATGAAACGCGTTCTGATCTGGGATGCGCCCGTGCGGGTGCTGCACCTTGTGTTTGGTCTGTCGACGGCCGCGGCCCTGGGCCTCGGTCTCGGCCTGGACGAGGACCACCCTTGGTTCGGCTACCATGCGTGGGCCGCGATGCTCGCGCTCGGCGCGCTCGTCCTGCGCGTGGGTTGGGGGTTCGTCGGGTCGCGCCACGCGCGGTTTTCCGCGTGGACCTGGAGTCCTTCCGCGCTGGTGCGCTTTTTAAAGGCGCAGGTCGGGCTTGCACCGGGTTCGCAGCACGCGTCGCACAATCCCGCCGCCTCCTGGGTGATGCTGGGCATGCTCGCGCTCGTCGGAGCCCTGGTCGCCACCGGGCTGGCCGGGGGCGATGATCCGCACGAGGGGTTGGCGATCGCGATGGCGGTTTTGGTCGGCCTGCATCTGGCGGGTCTGCTGTGGCACGGTATCCGTCACCGCGAAAACATCGCGCTCGCGATGGCGGACGGCCGCAAGCTCGCGTCGGAAAACGAAGCCTTGCCCCACGCCTCGGGCAAGGCCGGGGCGGTGATCGTCATCCTGCTCGCGATCTGGGCCGCCTTGTTGGTGCGCGGATACGACCACGCCGCAGGCACCTTGAAGCTACCGTTCCTGCGGCAGCCGCTCGTTCTCACCGACGGGGCCGGCGAGGGCGGTGACGATGGGCACGAAGAGGGCGGCCACGCCCGTCATCACGACGACTGAGGGGCGGACGCTAGGCGCGCGCTTCGCGGCGCACCCGCTCCTTTTCGTCTTCGCGGTCTTCGTCGAGGCGCACTTTTTCCCGCGCCAGCTGGGTCCGGACCTGCTCGGCCGCGTCGGCGTCGCCCATGGAGAGGGCCTTCTCCAGCTGACCCTTCAGGAAAACCTCCCGCTCCGCCCACTTGCTCTTGTAGACGGTGTCGATCTCGGCGAGCCGGGCTTTTTGACCGGCGCTCAAGGGCTTTTCCTTCGGCTCGGATTTGGCGAGCCGCTCCATCGCGAGTTCGTAGGCGCTTTTCATGACGGCGAAAACAAAGCCGGCCGTGGCGCGGGCTCAAGCACTCGCAACCGCCCTCGCGGGCTTTGCCTGATCAGGGCGCCGGACGGAGCAGCTCCTCGACGAGCGCCTTCACGACCGCGTCCACGTCGGTGGAATTGGCGATGTAGCGCAGGCGGTAGGCCGTGGCGTAGGGGCGTTTTTCGCCCGGATCGCGCAGGTCGAGGCGCAGGTAGGTCATGTGTTCGCCGAAATCCCAGGTCCAGCGGTCCTCGTAGCCGACCACCGCCTCGGTTTTCTCGGGCATCATCGTGAGCGGGCCGCTCTCCGCCTGCAATCCGCGCGCGCGAAGCTCGGCCGCGATGCGCCTGGCCAGGCGATGATTGTCGGCGAGGTTTTCCTCGACGAAGAGCCGTTTGGCCTCGGCCGGATTTCGCCCCGGATTCACCGTCCGATCCAAGGTGGTGCAGGCGCTGGACAGGGCGGTTAAGGCGGCGAGAAAAAGAGGGCGAAGACGACGGCTCACGATGCGGAAAAATCCACGCAAACGGCGCGCTCGTCGGCTGGCGAGCGGGATCAGGTCGGTTTGCCGGGCGTAGAACCGATCCCGTGGCGGTGGCCGTGCGGGCGCGGACGTATCGACCTCCATCCCTCCCTGAGCGGACCAGGCCGAGAGGGGACGCGACTCAGGCCGGCGCGTCGGTCTGCGTGGCTCGCAGCGCGGGATCGACGCCCCCGCGCTTGTCGAAGACGAAGCAATCGCCCTCGTAGTGCGCGCCGCCGCAGAGTTCGAAATACTTCAGGATGCCGCCCTCGAGTTGATAAACCTCCTGGAATCCCTCGCGCTGGAGCAAGGGCGCGGCCTTTTCGCAGCGGATGCCGCCGGTGCAAAAGCTGACCACGGGCAGGCGCTTCAGCTCCTCGGGCAGGCGGCGCACCGCCTCGGGGAAGGCGCGGAAGTGGTCGATCGGCGGCACCACCGCGTTTTTGAAGGTGCCGGCCGCGACCTCGTAGTCGTTGCGGGTGTCGAGCAGCACGACCGGCCGGCCCTCGTCGAGCCAGCGTTTGAGCTCGCGGGCATCCAGACGCGGCGCGGGCGCGCGCGCGGGGTCTATGCCCTCCACGCCGAAGGAGATGATCTCCTTCTTGATCTTCACGAGCATGCGCCGGAAGGGCTGGGTGTCGGAGAGGCTTTCCTTGGCCGAAAGATCACCGAGGCCGGGCAAGTCGCGGAGCGCGGCCAGGAGCGCGTCGGTCGCCGCGCGCGGGCCGGCGACGAACAGATTGATGCCCTCGGGGGCGAGCAGGATCGTGCCGCGCAGCCCCGCCTCCGTGGCCAGGGCGAGGAGGGATTCGCGCAGCGCCGGCAGCGCCTCCGCCTCGAAGGGCGTGAAGCGGTAGGTGGAAAGGTTGACGACGGCGGGCTCGGACATGCTGCGGCTTATGGGAGGCATCAGAGCGCGACGTGGCAAGACGGGCGAGGCGGGCGGTTTTTGGCCAAGCGTGGGCGCGGCTTGGCGCGCGCTCGACGGGCGCGGGGGCGATCCCGATGCAGGAGCCTTATGGCCTCGCACAACGCCTCCTCCGCCAAGCTCTGCAATCCCGCCGTGGTCGGCCTCGCCGGCTTCGGCCTCACCACGCTGGTCCTCCAGCTCCACAACCTGGGGCTCGTCGGGCTCGGCCCCGTGGTCTGGCTCGGGCTCGTCTTCGGCGGCGCGGCGCAGCTCGTCGCGGGCCTGCAGGAGATGAAGACCGGAAACAATTTCGGCTACTGCGCCTTCACCTCCTACGGCGCCTTCTGGATCGCGCTCTGCCTGATGCTCCTCGCGGGCAACTACGGCCTCTTCAAGCCCAGTCACGAGGACGTGGGCTGGTTCCTCGTCGCGTGGACGCTGTTCACCGCGATCCTCTGGGTAGGGGCGCTACGGATACACGGGGCGATGGCGACGACCTTCACGCTGCTGCTCGCGGGCTTCGTGCTGCTCGATCTCGGCCATTTCGGCTTCGCGGTCTGCAACACCATCGCTGCCTATGTGCTGATCGGCTGCGCGCTGGCCGCCTGGTATATGATGGCGCGCATCCTCCTCAACGATCTCTACGGCCGCGAGCTGCTGCCCGCGGGCAAGCCGTGGGCGGGCGCGTCCGCCTCGTCCGCGGGGAAGCCGGGGCTGGAGATCGCGGGCGCGGCGGCGACGACGGCCGGAGCCCGGTGATCGCCCGGCGGCCGCCGTCCTGGTCCGCGCAAAAAAAGCCGCGCCCGAAACCGGGCGCGGCTTTTGATTTTCCGGAAAGAACGAAGAGGCGTCAGACCTTGCCGGACTTCTTGGCCTTCTGGCGCTCGCCGGAGTTGAGGATGCGCTTGCGCAGGCGGAGGTTCTTCGGGGTGACCTCGAGGAGCTCGTCGGCGGCGATGTATTCGATCGAACGCTCGAGCGACATCTTGGCGGCCGGGATGAGGCCGGTGGCGACGCCGGAACCCTGTGAACGGAAGTTCGTGAGGGCCTTTTCGCGGACGGCGTTGACGGAGATGTCCTCGTTGCGGGGATTCTCGCCGACGATCATGCCTTCGTAGACCTGCTCGCCGGGACCGACGAACATCTTGCCGCGCTCCTGGCACATGATGAGGGCGTAGGTGGTGGTCTCGCCGGCCTCGGTCGCGCAGATGACGCCCGTCATGCGGGTGAGGACTTCGCCGGCGTAGGGGCCGTATTCCTTGAAGAGGTGGCTCGTGACGCCGCGGCCGGAGGTGGCGTTGATCACGTCGATCTCGAGGCCGATGAGGCCGCGGGTCGTGATGGTGGCCTCGATCATGGTCGTGTTCACCATCTTCTCCATGTTGGTGAGCTGGCCCTTGCGGTTGGCCAGGTTCTGCATGATGGAGCCGACGCACTCGTCGGGCACTTCGATCCAGACGGTCTCGTAGGGCTCGAGGCGCTCGCCGTTGGGGCCGGTCTTTTCGATCACGGTCGGGCGGGAGACGAGGAGCTCGTAGCCTTCGCGGCGCATGGTCTCGACGAGGACGGCGACCTGCATGGAGCCGCGGGCCTTGACGTTGAACACGCCGGCGCGGTCCGCGTCCTCGATGTAGATGGAGACGTTGGTCTTCAGCTCGCGCATCAGGCGCTCGCGGATCTGGCGCGAGGTGACGAGCTTGCCTTCCTGGCCGACGAGCGGGCCGTCGTTGACCGAGAACTGCATCTCGAGCGTCGGCGGGTCGATCTGGGTGAAGGGGAGGGGATGGGCGTCGTCGCGGATGTCCAGGGTGTCGCCGATGTCGACGTCCTCGAAGCCGGAGATGCCGACGATGTTGCCGGCGTGGGCTTCGGCGACCTCGCGCTGGCCGAGACCGGTGAACTCGAAGATCTTGGTGACCTTGGCGCGGACCTTCTTGCCGCCCTCGGCGTGACGGAGGACGAAGATCGGGTCGCCGACCTTGACGGTGCCGCCGAGGATCTTGCCGACCGCGATACGGCCGACGTAGTCGGACCAGTCGATGTTCGACACAAGCATGTGGAACGGGTCCTGGGGCTTGGCGAAGGGCGGCGGGACGTGGTCGATGATGGTCTGGAACAGGGGAGCCATGTTCTCCTTCGCCTGGCCGAGCTTATACATCATGTAGCCGTCGCGGCCGGATCCGTAGACCACGGGGGCGTCGAACTGCTCTTCGGTGGCGTTGAGCTCCATGAGGAGCTCGAGCACCTTGTCATACATCTTCACCGGGTCGGCGTTCTCGCGGTCGATCTTGTTGATCACGATCACGACCTTGAGGCCGAGGGCGAGCGCCTTGCGGAGCACGAAGCGGGTCTGGGCCTGGGGGCCGTCGTAGGCGTCGACGAGGAGGAGAACGCCGTCGACCATGCGCATGGCGCGCTCGACCTCGCCGCCGAAGTCGGCGTGGCCGGGGGTGTCGAGGATGTTGACGATCTTGTCGCCCCAGTGGACGGAGGTGTTCTTGGCCTTGATCGTGATGCCCTTCTCCTTTTCGAGGTCCATGGAGTCCATGGCGCGCTCTTGGACGGCCTGGTTGGCGCGATAGACGCCGCCTTCCTGGAGGAGCTTGTCCACGAGGGTGGTCTTGCCGTGGTCAACGTGCGCGATGATGGCGATGTTGCGGATGTTTTGGTTCATTTGTGTGACGTGTGCGCGCGATGGCGGACGGGTGCTTTTGTTCGGAAAAAGGAAGAGCGTGCCGGGCGGGCGAGCCCGGAGGCAAGGGCGGAATAGACGAATCCCACGGCTCCCCGGGTATCGGAAACGGTTGCCCGGGCAGCCTTCTGGGGCGCGCTCAAGGCGCGGTGGGAGCCGGCGAGGCAAGGAAGCCTCGGCCGTTCAGCCACTCCAGGCAGGCCTCGTCCCACGCGGGGGCGCCTTTGCCGGCCGCGGGCAGGCCGAGGCCATGCCGGCCTTTTTCGTAGACATGGAGCGCGAAGGGCACGCCGGACTGACGCAGGGCGGTGGCGAAGAGCAGGGCGTTTTCCACCGGCACGCTTTTGTCCTCGAAGGTGTGCCAGAGAAAGGTCGGCGGGGTCTGGGCGGTGACCTGAAGCTCGTTGGAGAGCAGTTTGACCAATTCGTCGGACGGATTGTCCCCGAGCAGGTTCTTTTTCGAACCCTGATGCGTGAACGCGCCCATCGAGATCACCGGATAACAGAGAATGCCGAGATCGGGACGGGAACTTTCGCGTTCGATCGGGTCGGCGGCTTCGGGCGAACCGGCGTCGAAATGAGTGAGGAGCGTGGCGGCGAGGTGGCCGCCGGCGGAGGAGCCGATCACGCCGACGCGGGCCGGATCCAGGCCTTCGGCGCGGGCGCGGGCGCGAAGGGTGCGCAAGGCGCGGGTGGCGTCGTCGAGCATCGCCGGGTGGCGATAGCCTGCGGAGCCGAGCCGGTATTTGAGGACGTAGGCGGTGACGCCGTGCGTGGCGAACCACTCCGCATAGCCCTTGCCCTCGTGCTCCGCGAGGTGGGCGTAGCCGCCGCCGGGCAACACGAGCATCGTGGCGCCGAGCGACTTGCCCTCGGCGGGGGCATAACGGGTGAGCGTCGGGACATCCTTCGCCTCCGCGCCGAGCGCGCCCGGGGCGCCGGCGGGCCAGAGGGGCTCGGCTGCGGGGATCGTGGCCGCGGCGCCGGTCGCGCTTGCGGCGGCGGCGGGCGACGCGAGGGATGCTGCCGCGGGGGCGGTCTCGGACTTCGCGGCGACCAGGCCGAGGCAGAACCAGGTGATCGATAGGGCGGGGAGGGGACGGATGCGGATCATGGGGAAAGCGTTTCGGGCGGGGCGGAGGCCAAGCGGCGCGACTTCGGTAAACTCAGCTCTTGGGCGGCCATTGCACGCCTGCGAGCTCGGGCGGAAGCCTGGCGGGATCCACGGGGTAGAAGCGGGAAAGATCGGTCTGCGACTTCGTTCCCTGAAGAAATTCCTTTTCCTCGGGCGCGCCGACGATCAGCCAGAGAACCTCGGCTTCGGTATCGTTGAACACCTGCCGCAGCAGCGCGGGTCCCACCCAAACGCCTCCGTGGCGCGGCACGGTCAGGGTTTCGTCGCCCACGCGCAGGCGGCCCACGCCTTCGAGCACGAAATAAAACTCCTCCGCGACGACGTGTTTGTGGAGCGTGTTCGCGCTCTTTGGCGGCAGGCGCCAGAGCCGCGCGCCGAGCAGATCGCTGCCGGTGCGCTCGAGGTAATCGGCGTTCGGGATCCGCATCAGATTGGAGGGCCGCCACGCGAGGTCGTCGGGCGTGATGAGGCGGTAGCCGGAGGTCGGATTCATGCGCGTGGCGGAGACTGGTGCCCCCCCAGATGTGCATCCTCGGCGGGCGCCTTTCAACCGGACAAACGCGGCGGCAAGGCCGGCCCCTTCGTTCCGGCGTAAAACGACGATCGCGGGGAGATGATCGCGCGAAGCCTCGCAAACCAGGCCCGCGCGCCGGCTCATTTCGCGTCGGGGGCGAGCCCGAGCGTCTCGCGGATCGTCTCGGCGATGAACTCGGCCTGGTCCGCCTGCGAGATCCACGCGAGCAGTTTGCGCTCTTTGCGCGAGGCGTCCGCATACATCACGTCGTAGATCCGGTTGCCGCGGTTGGCCGAGCGTTCGCGCACGACGATGTCGCGGATGTCCTCCAGTCGCACGTCCTTGTTTCCGATCCACGGAGCCGGACCGGTTTTGATTTGGACGCCGCCGGGCGAGATCGTCACGTCGGTCGTGTTCATGAACGCGGCGACGAGGTAATAGGTTAGCCCGAGGCCGACGGCGACGTGGCCGATGGGAAAGAGCACCATGAGCAGCGGCGGATTCGATTTGGTGAACGCCTGCGTATACCAAAAGACGAGAAAGCTATCCCAGACCACGGCGAAGAAGGCCAGGGGGATGAGCTTCCACGAGCGCCACACTTTGCGAATCACGATCCCGTGCGAAGCGGTGATCAGATCGAGGCCTTCGGGAATGGTGCGGGAGGGGACGGTCATGGGGGCGGGGGAGGGAGGGGCTGTCGTGTTTCCACGGGAGGGATCCGCCAAGGGGATCGATCGGGGGAACGCGAGGGAGTCGACCAAAGGAGGCCGGCTCATCGGGTTCGAGGCTATTTCGTGTCCCGCGGGGGCGGAGCCGCGCGGATCGGTTGCCTCCGTTCGCGCTCCAGCCACCGGCCGTTGTCGCGGATGCGGAAGTGTGATTCGGGTCGGCGCTCTTGTGGCGCTTCGCCCTTCGCGACAAGCCGCCCGACACGCGCGATCGGATCCGGCCGTGTTGACGGAAGGACGCGGCGGCTTGCGCCGTCCGGGATTCCGGCGGTTGATTGCCCGCATGATCATCGGCGAGGGAACAGGGCGAGGACGGAGCCGGCTCCTGGCCGTCGCGCTTCTTGCGGGCGGACTCGGTGCGGCGACGGGCGAGACGCGCGCGGAAGACGCCGCTCCCGAGGCGGCTCCCCCGGCGGCGCCGACCAAGGAGCAGATCGCGGAGGCTCATGCGGTGGCGCAATCGCTGTGGGACGCCTTCGTGCCGGAATCGATCAAGGCCGAGTATGAGTTGATCAGCGCCGAGGAACTGACGGCCTTGCTCCAGCGCGTCGAGAAGGCCGGCGCGCAGGAGGACATGAAGGGCTTCGCCGCCCTCGCGCCCGAGACGCGCGAGGCGGTCGCGGCCTTGCAGGCGATGCCGGATTACGCCGACTACGCCGACTGGCTGCGCCAGCAACTCGCCGACATGGAGGTGGCCCAGGAACTGGTCAAAACTCCGCCCGCGCCGCCGGGGCCTGCCGACAAGCCCGCGAAGCCGACGCCTCCCGTGCCTCCCAAGCCGGCGGAAACGGTGCCGCTCTACGGGATGTGGGTCGGCCGCGTCGCGCAGCGGCCGCGTCCGCCGCAGGCCGATGAACTTTTGCCCGTGGTGAAGGAGGCTTTCGCCGCCGAGGGCGTGCCCGAGGCCCTGGCCTGGCTCGCGGAGATCGAGAGCTCCTTCAATCCCCGCGCGCGCAGCCCGGCCGGGGCGCGGGGGCTGTTTCAGCTCATGCCCGACACCGCGAAGGCGCTGGGGCTCTCGCTCCTTCCCTTCGACCAGCGCGCCCAGCCGCAGGCGAACGCGCGGGCGGCGGCGGTGTATTTGAAAAAACTGCACGCTCGCTTCGGCGACTGGCCGCTCGCCCTCGCCGCCTACAACAGCGGCGAGGGCCGCGTGAGCCGGACCTTGAAGGCGCGCGGCGCGACGGATTTCGCCGGCATCGCCGAGCAGCTTCCGGCGGAGACGCGTCTCTACGTTCCCAAGGTTCTCGCGACCGTCCGCGTTCGCTCCGGCGTCGGCCCGGAGGAGCTTTCGGTTCCCCGCACCCGCGAACGCTGAGCGGGACGCGGCCTGGGTTTACGGTAGTCCCGCGACTTCGTAAAAGCCGAGCGTTCCGGCTTCCGATGGAGGCGCGGGCCGTCCTATGACGGAGACATGACAAAAGCCCCGTTGTCCGTCCTGCTGATTGTCTTTCTGTCGACCTTGGCCTTCGCCGAGGGGATCTCGTTGCGAGACGCGATGGGCTCGCCCTCCGACTTCCCGCTCGTGCGTCAGGGTCGTCCGGCCATGATCGTGGTGGACGAGACGGAGGCGGAGGTGGTCGGGATCGCCGCCCGGCTGCTGGCCGACGACACGGAGCGCGTCAGCGGGGTGAAGCCCGTCATCGCCCGGGAGGCGCGCGGCGCGGCGGTCGTCGTCGCCGGCACCTGGGGCGAGAGCGCCCTCGTCGCGCGCCTCGCCGCCGAGGGCCGGCTGGAGGGTCTGGCGCGGATCAAGGGTCGGTGGGAGGCCACGCTGTGGCAGGTCGTGGACAAGCCCTTTCCGGGGGTGGATCGGGCGCTCGTGATCGTGGGCAGCGACCGGCGGGGAACGGCCTACGGTCTGATCCGCCTCTCGGAGACGATCGGCGTGTCGCCTTGGTATTGGTGGGCCGATGCTCCGATCACGCGCCGGTCCGCGCTGGTGTTGAACGTGGCCGGCGCCGAGACCGACGCCTCCGCCGTCCGATACCGCGGCATCTTCATCAACGACGAGGACTGGGGCCTGCATCAATGGGCGAGGAAAACCTTCGAGCCGGAGACGGGCGTCATCGGTCCGAAAACCTACGAGAAGGTTTTCGAGCTCATGCTCCGGCTGCGCCTCAACTACATCTGGCCCGCGATGCATGAGGTGAGCGGGGAGTTTCACTCCCGGACCGAAAACATCGAACTCGCCCATCGCTACGGCATCGTCGCGGGCGCCTCGCACTGCGAGCCCATGCTTTTCAACAACGCCAACTGGAACGAACGCGAACGCGGCAAATGGGACTACGCCTTGAACCGCGACACGATCCACGCGGTGTGGGAGGAGCAGGCGCGGACGCGCGGCGACAAGGAGGCCGTCTGGGGCCTGGGCATCCGCGGCATCCACGACCAGGGCATGCAGGGGCCGAAGGAGCTCCCGACGCGCCTGGCCACCCTTGGCGAGGTGATCCGCGACCAGCGCGAGCTGATCGAGCGGCATGTGACGAAGAAATGGGGTCCCGTCGCCCAGGCCTTCGTGCCCTACAAGGAGGTGCTCCCGCTCTACGACGCCGGCCTGCCCGTCCCGCCGGACGTGACCGTCGTCTGGGTCGACGACAATTTCGGATACCTTCGCCGTCTCGGGAAAACCGAGGAGCGCAAACGCCCCGGCGGGGCCGGCGTGTATTGGCATTTGTCCTACTACGGCGGCCCGCATTCCTACCTTTGGATCAACACCACGGCCCCGGCCCTGATGTGGGAGGAGCTGCACAAGGCCTGGGAAAACGACGCGCGCACGCTCTGGGTGATCAACGTGGGCGACATCAAGCCGATGGAGCTGGGGATGGACTACTTCGCCCGCTTCGCCTGGAACCCCGAGGCCTTCGGCCCCGACTCCCAGCCGCGTTTCCTGCGGGCCTTCGCCGCGGAGCACTTCGGCGAAGCGCAGGCGCGCCCGGTCGCCGACCTGCTCACGGAGTTCTACCGTCTCGGCACGGTCCGAAAGCCCGAGCTTATGGTGCGGCGCTGGGCCGCCTCGTTGCCGGATGACCGGGCCGGGGATTTGCGTCGCGATTACGCCAGGCTGCTGAAATCCGAGGAAACGCTCGCCGCCTCCGTCGCCAACGAGGCGCGCGACGCCTACTTCGAGATGGTCGGCTTTCCCGCCCGCGTGCTGGGCGCCTCGGGTCTGATCTTTCTGGCCGATCGTGCCGCGCAGAGGGGCGAGGACGTCTCCGCGAACGAGGCGGAGATCCGTCGTCTGCGCGCCTACCTCGACGAGCAGGTCCTGCACTACAACGAGGCGGTCGCGGGCGGGAAGTGGCGACACCTGATGCCCGGCGCGGAGACCACGCGGCAGTTCGCCAAACACGATCTGATGTCCTGGAGCAGCCAGGTGCGCTGGCCTTGGGGCGAGAAGCCCGCGGAGGCCGGCGCGCAGTCGGAGGGCCTCGCCGAGACGCCGCGCGTCTGGCGCGACGCCGCGACCGCGGACCGCCGTTCGACCTCGGGCAAGGCGGGGTGGGTGGGCGTCGCCGGTCTCGGCCAGAGCGGACGCGCCCTCGCCCTCAAGCCCGCCGGGTTGGAATCCTTTTGGGAAGCGGCAGACGAGACGGCCCCGGCGCTCGAGTTCGATTTCGAGACCAAGGAAGCGGGGGATAGGGATCTCCTGATCGATTTCCTGCCCACTTTCCGCCTCTTCCCCGGAAAACAGCTGCGGGTCGCGGTGCGCGTCGACGACCAGCCGCCCGTCTTGGTCGAGGTCCCCGGTTCCTCCGGCAAGGAGGACGAGAACGGCCCGAACCGAAAGGAAGGCATCCAAAACAACCACGTCCGCGCGCGGCTTCCGTTCCCCGCGCTTCCGGCGGGCGGGCACGTGCTCAAAATCCACGCCGTCGACGCGGGCGCGGTCATCGACCGCCTCGCGCTCCCGGCGGACCGTTAGGCCGGACCGGCGCTCCGCGGCGTCTTCGCGGCGGGGACGGCGCCCCGCCCTCCACGGGAAATCAACGGAGTGGTTCTAGAGTGCCGCAATCGAAACAGGTTCAAGTCATGCAGGCGGAGGATGCCCGCCAAAAGAGACGGTGGCCCGATATCCTCGGTTTGCTTTTGCGACTTCGGAGCTGCTTTGCGGCCAATCTATAAGAACGGAACTTCTGTGACGGGACGCTAGCGCGGGGCCGCGGCCAGCCCGGCCTGGTCGCCCGCCTCCCAGCCGGCGACACGCGTGGCGTGGTGCGTCACGTCCGGCCGGGGGTAGAGATAGCGGCCACCGTCGTGCCCCGAGCCAAACGCGAGCAGGCCGCTGCGATAGCCATCCCGATAGGCTTCCAGGTAGGCGCCACGCGCGGCCGGGTCGGCGTCGAAGGGGGTGGCGGACGGCATCGGCACTTCCGCGTGAAGCGCGGCCTCGATCCGTGCGTCCGCGCGCTTCGCGTCGGCGCGGTCCTGCCAGGCGATCCACGGCACCCACAAACCCGGACCGCAGGGCCCATAGGAGGCGCAGCCGGCGAGCAGCACGGGAACGAGCAAGGCGCAAAGGCGCGCGCAGGGCGTGCGGACTTGGAGCGTGGGGCGACGCATGATGTTTCCGGCGCGGACCGGGACGGCTTTTCTAGCGTCGTCTCCTCCGGGCGCCACGCTCGAATTCCCGTCCGTCCAGACGCGACTCCGCGCCGCCGTGACCACGGGGCGCGGGTCCGGCGCGGGTTTGGTTGCGGCCGTCGCAAAACACCTTGAGGAGGCCGGGGCGTCCCGTGAGCGTGCCGGCATGGATCGCACTCCGCTTTTGAACCTCCTGCGCGCCCACGCCGGCCGCGAGCTCGACTCGACCGAGCGGGCCGCGCTCGCCGAGATCCTGCGCTTCGTGGAGACCGAGCCGCGTTGTGCGGAGCGTTCGCTCGCGGTCGGGCATCTCACCGGTTCGGCCTGGGTCGTCGACCCGTCGCGCACGCGCACCCTGCTCACGCACCATCGCAAACTCGGGAAATGGCTTCAGCTCGGCGGCCACGCCGACGGCGACCTCGACCTCGCGGCGGTGGCGCTGCGTGAGGCGCGCGAGGAGAGCGGGCTCACGCGACTGCGGCCGGTTTGCGCAGCCGTGTTCGACGTGGATCGCCACTGGATCCCGGAGCGAAAAGCCGAACCGGGCCACTGGCATCACGACCTGCGTTTTATGATCGAGGCCGATCCATCCGAAGCGCTGGTGATCACCAAGGAGTCGAAGGATATCGCCTGGGTCGAGATCGCCCGCATGGCCGACTTCAACCCAGAGGAGTCGATGCTGCGCATGGCGCGCAAGACCAGTGCCGGCGTCTAGATCAGGTCAGCCCAGTCACCGAGTCTTGGCGGCTTTGCGATGGGGCCTGATTTCAACACGGTTTACGTCGGGAATCACTTTGGGAACAGCAGCACGATGCTGAGACGCAGACCGAAGTCGGAAGCCCCGGATGGGCTGGTGAGGGAGACTTTGACGCCAGCCCCGACGCTCACGAGTTGGTCGCCCCATTTCATGACCTGACTGCCCGAGACGATAATCGGGACGGTCCAGTCCTGGGAAATCCAGTCGTAGGTCGATTCCGTGGAAAGCGAGTAACTCCGTCCGTGGCCGGCCCCGTAGGTGAAGAACGGCTGAAGCATGGTCGCCGAAAGACGCGGGCGCGAATCGCTGCCGGCGACCGAGGCAACGTGGTTCAACAAGGCGCCGTAGGTGAACTTCCCTTCCTGCTTCAGAAATACCGCGGTGGGTCCCGCGCCCCATTGTTTGGAAGCGAACGCATCACGGGAGGCTGTGGGGAAAAGAAACACCGGCCCGACTCCCCAGATGAGCCCGCCGGCGGTGGGCTCCTTCGGCGAGAAAAACGTGCTGGCAACGATGTCGCCGAGGCCGCTTTGGCTGCCGTCGCCGATGACATCCTCTTGATAGACGAAGGGCACGATCACGCGTTGAATCAGGTTCCAGTCTTCGCCGAGGTCGAAGGGAACGACCGGCTGCACATTGAGCGTGCTTCGCCAGCCGTCGTTGGCACCGATTCCGAAGTCGACGTTTTGCTGGAACGGAACGCTGATCAGATTGCCGACTGGATTTGCCAGCTTCTGCGCGAGCGCGTCGGCGTCGTGGGATGGCGCGTCAGCCGCTTGGGCGCGAAGTGTCGGAGGGAGGGCGAGTGCAGCCGAGAGCGCGCAGGTGACGAGCACGCGACGAGCGCGGATCGAAAGGAGTATCATGGTTGATTGCGTTTGGCGGGAGAGTTGCGGGATGAGGACGATTTAGGTGGGTCGCGCCGGCGGGTGGGGACACGGCGAGGAATCAAGGATCGGTGTTACGAAGGGATTTTTGGAGGTCGGTCATCGGGCGCTGATCGATGTCGATCAGGCCGTGCCGAGGCTGGTCCAGGTCGGCGGTCATCGTGATAAATACCGCGACGAGCAGAGGCAGGAGCCAATTGGGGAACAGGCTGCGGGCGCCGCTGGCACCTGCGCCAAAGCCGCTGATGCAGCAGCCGACCGACGCAACGATCAGGACGAGCAGCAAGACGGCGGAAGGCACGTGGGTGCGAAGCGCGTGTAGTCGTGACGCATCGAGGTCGATGGCCTCGTTGAGCGATTCGAAAAACAAACTGATCGTCGCCGTCATCATCTGCGGGCTGGCGGCGACGGCGAGGCTCCAGATTTCCCGCTGGAGCGAGGCGGCTTTTTTCTCGACGAGATCGAGCGCAGCCGAGTTTTCCTTCGCGTGATAAAACTCCACGCGAATATCCAGATATTCTTTCAGCAGCTGCCGGACTTGCGCGCGCTGGGGCTCCGGTAAAAACGAGGTGCGGAGGTAGGTCGTGCCGATGGCGTTCGCTTCCTGGAGCACCAGGTTTCGCCGGGCATCGTAGCGCGTCATGGCCATCGAAAAGGTGAAGCCGAGCAGTAGTCCGAGCAATCCGAGGATCCCGCCGTGGGATGAGCCGATGTGCTCCTTGCGGCTGAGATTTTTCTCGCGATGCACACGCAGACCGAGCTGCTGCCCCAGTTCGGTCGCCGCCAGCATCATGGCTGAGACGCTGATCAACGCCCACCACAGATTCGCGAATATTGCGGGAATGACGACATCAAGCATGGGGTGGATGGATGGGGCCTGCTGCCCGGAGAAGCAGCAGGCTGGCGAGGAGGAGCTCCTGGGATATCAGGCTAGGCCGGCGGACACGTTTCGGTCGCGATCACGGGGTTGCGGCGAAAGCGAGTTCGGCGATCTGGTGGCCGAGGGCGCACGCGCAACCGCCTTCCTCGTGAACAGGGCTTTTCTCAATCGATGTCGGCATGCCGGCCACGCGCCGAGGCTCGTCTGCAAGTCGGTAGGAGACCTTGTTTTTTTCTCCCGATTTCACCGCGTGGACGCGGCCTTCGTGCACGGTGCCCCAGATCGCGATGTCTTTGATTTTGGAGGCGTCGCAGGTGATCGGGTTGTCGGAGAGGAGGGTGAAGTTGGCGAGTTTGCCTGGAGCTATGCTGCCGACTTCGTTCTCCATCCGGAGCGAGTAGGCGGCTTCGATGGTGATGGCTTTGAGCGCACCCTCGCGGCTTACGCGTTGCTCGGGCGCGGCTACGCGACCCGACCGCGTGGTGCGGTTGACGCCGCAGTGCATCAGGAAGAGCGGCTGGGCCGGCGCCATCGGCATGTCGGAGTGGTAGGAGTAGGGGATTCCGGCCCGCTCGACATCGCCCATGCGGACCATGTTGTCGGCGCGTTCAGGTCCGAGACCGGCCTTGCTGTAGTTGTCCGCCAGGGCGGTCGGGTAATAGGCGTTGGCGCTCACGATGGCGCCGAGGCGTTTGATGCGCTCGACCTGGTCTTTTTGGGAAACGGCGAAATGAACGATGACGGTGCGGTGGTCGTGGCGCGGATTGCGGCGCATGTTTTGTTCCAGCGTGTCCAACACCATGTCGAGGCCGGCGTCGCCGTTCACGTGGACATGGATTTGATAGCCTGCGTCCCAGTAGATCCGGAAACTGCGCTCGAAGAAATCGAGATCCATCATCCATTCGCCTTTGTGCCCGTCGGTGTAGGGCTCGCGCACCTGCATGGCCTGCGAATAGATCGCGCCGTCGGCAAAAAGTTTAACCTGCTTGGGCATGTAGGCGGTGTGGCCTTGGCCCCAGGTGAGCAGTTTCTCGGACTCGGCCACGACTTGGTTGTCGGGATGGGCGGCGGTGATGCTTTTGCCGTCGGCGATGAAATAGAAACGGAACGGCGCGCTTGAATCGCCGAAGACGGCGTTCACCGCGTCCTGAAGCGGTTTGGAGAGCAGTCCGCCGGGTTCGCATCCCGTGGTGACGCCATTGGCGTGAAGGTATTCTTTCACGAACAGCAGGCCCTCGTTCAGGCGCCGGGGCGTGAAGACCGCGGGAGCGATCAGCGGCAAGACCGCGAACATCCCTTGTTCCCAGAAGTGGCCCTGCTCGAAGTCGGACTGCTCCTTCGCGCTGCCGCCGAGTTTCTCATACCACTCCTTGGTGACGGCGAGCTTCCGCATGGCCGCGCTGTTCAGGTAGAACTCGTGGCATGATCGGTGCCAAACGATGATGGGGCGCGTGGCGCTGATCTTGTCGAGATCGGCCCGGGTGAGGCGGCCGTGGAAGTATTGATGAAAGCCCCAGGTGAACAGGAGCGCTTCGGGATCGGCGAGTTTCGCGTGCGCCGCGCTCAGGCGCGCGATGTAGTCTTCGTGATCCTTCGCGGCCGGCACCGTGCCGGCGGGCAACACCCAGTCCTCGATGGCGATGATCTCGGACGTCATCGCCAAAGCGGCGAGGAAGGGGTGGTCGTGCTGGGCGATGAAGCCGGGCACGACCACCTTGTCCGAGAAACTGTTGTCGATCACGTAGGGTTGCTCCCCGGTGGCCGCCTTCAGCTCGTCCAAGGAGCCGACGGCGAGCACCCGGCCGCCGACCACGGCCACCGCGGACGCGGTCGGTTTGGCGGGATCGAGGGTGAGGATCTCCTTGGCCGTGTAGATGGTGGCGGAGGGAATCGACACGGTGGCGGCAGCCATGTCCTGGAGCGACTGGGCCTCCTTGGCGTCAGCGGTGAGGACGCATGTTCCCGCCAGAGCGAGAAGGGACAGTTTGGTTTTCATCGTGCGGGAGACGGGGAAAATCAGCGGTCGCCCGAGCCGGCGATAATCGCGGCGACCTGGGTCATGGCGCCGCACGCACAGTCGCCGCGGTGGGCGTCTCCCGGCTGATGGTCATGGCCGAGGCCGAGATGGGCGGAGGTGGCGGCCACGGCGCGGGCGAAAGCGAGATTTCCCGCATCGCCTGATGGGATGCCGGGGCCGGACTTGGTCCGGTCGGAGCCATCGAAAATAGTCACGCCCTCCTTGATGGTCGCCACGATCTTGATCTGGTCGATGGTCTCCGGATCGATGGCGGTGGGGTCCTGGTCGAGGATGACGAAGTCTGCGAGCTTGCCGGTTTCGAGGGAGCCTTTGGATTTTTCCTCAAAGTGCTGCCACGCGGGCCAGAGGGTCATCGCCTTGAGCCCGGTCATCACATCCACGCGTTGGTCCGGGCCGATGATGTCGCTCGAGCGGGAACGACGGGTCACGGTCGCGTCCAGCACACGCATGGAATTCGGGAAGGCGACGGGCGCGTCGTGGTGCGAGGTGAATCTCATGCCGCGCTTCACGCACCACCCGGTGGGGGAAATGTTGTCCGCCAGCGCGGGACCGACGGTGTGGTCGCGGTGCCAGTCGCCCCAATAGAACGTGTGCATCGGAAACAGCGAGGGGATGACCGAGAGGCGATTGAGGGAGTCGATCTGATCTTCGCGGAGAAATTGTCCGTGGATCAGCACCGGCCTGCGATCTCCCGCGCCGTGCGTGCGGGTGGCGGCGTCGATGGCCGCTATCAGCAGGTCGGAGGCGGCCTCTCCGTTCGAGTGCGTGAGGATCTGGATATTGTTTTCGAAGGCCCAAGCGACGGCCGAGATCACTTGTTTCTCGGTGGCGGCGGGATAACCGCGATAGCCCGGCGGATAGTCTCCGACCGGCGCATAGTATGGCCGATCCCGCCAAGCGGTGAACCCTTGGGGCGATCCGTCGATGGTCAGCTTCGCGCCGCCCACGCGGAGCCGGTTCTTATATTCCGGAGAGACGTTTTCCTTGATGAATTCCCGGTCCACCAGGACGTCCGGATAGGTGACGACATCGAGTTTCAGCCCGCCTTCGTCCGCCACCGTGCGCAAGATCTTGGCCACGGCAGGGACCGAGCGGCCTTCTTGCGCCGTGGTGTAGCCGAAGCGCGCCCAGAGCTCCGCGCCGGAGCGTGCGAACTGTTTGGCGCCGTCGGCGCCGGCCCGCGAAAGGAGTTTCATGAACACGGGAAACCCCGCCGTCTCCTCGAGCACGCCGTTGGGCTCCTTGCCGTCGGCGCCGCGGCGGATCACCCCTCCGGCGGGGTTGGGGGTGTCCGCGGTCACGCCGCAGACCTCCAGCGCTTTCGAGTTCACCGCGAAGAGGTGGCCGGACTGGTGGATGATGCACACGGGTATGTCCGTGGAAACGAGATCGAGGTCCTGGCGGGTCGGGTGCCTGAGCTCCGCGAGCATCGCGTTGTCGTAGCCGAACCCGACGATGACCTGTATCTTGTCCACCGTCGCGCGGTTTGCTTCGGTCCATTCCTTCAAGGTGCGGACCAAGGAGGCGATGTCCTTCACCTCGCCATCGGGAGGCGCCAGCATGTTCGCCGACAGCGCTTGGATGCCACCCATGAACATGTGGCCATGCGCGTCGACGAACCCGGGAAGGAGCGTTTTGCCGCCGAGATCGATGAGCTGGGTGGAGTCACCCTTGGTTTTCAGGACCACGGCTTTCGTCCCCACGGCGAGGATCTTGCCGTCTTTCACGGCGAGGGCCTCGGCCGACGGGGCGGCGTCGTTCATCGTGATGATGGGGCCGCCTTCATAAATGGCATCCGCGTGGTCGGCGGCCATCAGTGTAACCGAGGCGATTGTCACGCCACACAAAGTGGCGGCGAACAGGCGAAATGCGGGGTGTTTCATGGGAGGCGGAAAAGGATGCGACGAGACCTTGCAGGCGTCTGAGGGAGAACCCGTCTGCACGAACGAGAGCCAGGAATCGCCGGCACCGCTCGGATCACGCAAAGATAGGTTCGTTTAGACCTGCTTTATGACAGAACGGAGCGTGGCGGAATTCCTTTCGTCCGGTGCGGTATTTGCGAAAACCTTAGCCGTGGCCGTTGCGTTGAGGCTTCACGCTGATACGTGATTATTCTTAGGGACTACGCCTGATGGCAAGCGTGGAGTGCGTGCTGGCAGAGATTTGCATCCGCAAGAAATGGTCGTTGGCTTGGCCGGTCACGGACGCTCGGCAGCCGACTCCGATTTCGCGCCGGAAGCGAGCTTGGCTCTTTCACTCCCCAAACGGCCTTATTTTCTCCGCGGCGTCGTGGGGATTTTTATGCGTCTAGGCCTGTTTGAATTTTTTTCGGGTGCGCGCATGGGGAGAATGGGCGATTGAGCGTCTCCAGACGAAAACCCCAACCCCTAGGTCCATCGTCAAAATCGAATTCGAGCCCACGGGACCGCTTGGAAAGCCGGGGCAGGGAACCGAAAGGCATATTGAAGGAAAGCGTCGTCCCCCTGGGTCCAAAACAGAAAGCCCGTCCACGATGTGGACGGGCTGTTTTATCAAAGTCTGTCAGGTTTTTTAGGCGCGGCGGCGATGGCGGCCGGCCACGACGCCCAAGGCACCCAGTCCCGCGTAGATCGCGGCGCCGGAGGGCTCGGGAAGCTCCGTATCGCGGAAAGGCTTCCATCCTGAGCTGCCATCCATGCTACCTGCCCCATAGGCTCGGCCCCTGATGTAGGCGTAACGGGAGGGCCTCAACGACGAGTATGCGGATACGCAGGGTTGCGACGGAGGCACCCCACGCCCAATTCGGGTGTCCTCAAGCATGAGGCCCGGCAATCTCCGGGTTGCGCCGTGGGGCCTCGAGGGTGGGGTGTGGGCGCCTGCCCCCCGCGGCTTGGCTGAATTGGCCTTTTACCCATGGGTTCGGCGGACGTTTTTTACCAAAAGGCTCCTCCCATAAGCGAAACGAGCCGATAGCCACGATCAGCCTCAAGATGACCGTTATTCGCAGACGAGTTTCCTTCACCTTTTTCTTGAGCGCGTTCGCCGGCCTCGTCGCCGCAGCGGCCGCGCCCGCCCGGGTGGAGGTGGGTCTCGGCCAGATCGCTTCCTCCAATCCGCCGATCGGATGCAACGAATTCGGCGATCCCGGCGGCACCGCGTTTTCCGCCGGTAATCTCATTCCCGACTCCGGCTTCGAGCCCATGTCCGTCCGACTGCGTTGGCGGGTTCGAGCCACCGGCGTGGAACACGGCCATCCCTGGGTGGAGGTCGACGGCGGCGGCCTGACCAACTGGGACCTGACCACGACCGGTTTTTTGAACGGAGCGGATGTCCGTCTCTACCGGCTTGTGGATGCGCTCGGGCAGGCGCTGCCCCAGGATGACGGCTACCTCGATCTCTCCGGCGCCGCCGCCTACTCGTTCGTGGGCACGGCCACCGTCCCCGAGGCGGGCGAACCCGACCTGCCGACGGGCGGCTGGCTCAACAGCGTTTACACTATTCCAAGTTCGGTCTGGGGCACGCGTGCCAACCTCGATTTCACCGATGCTCGCTGGGTCGAGAACGGACGCACCTATTATTACATCGTCACCGCCATCGGAGATCACGGCAGCGAGGCCGGTGGAAACAACGAAAGCGATCCCGCGCTCGCGCCCGAACTCGCGGCCACCCCGTCGAGCGGATTGACGGGGCCGCCTCGGATCTATGTTCGCTCCTCCGGCGACGGTTTTAACGAAATCGGCAATATCGCCGCGGGCGGTTGGATGTCCTTCAGCCCGGGCGTGTGCGGGGCGACCGGGCCGGTGACCTGGCAGTTGCTGGACGTAAACGACCAACCTGCGACACCTCCGGCCGGCCTGGGCTTCAACCCCGGCACCGGCGAGCTCTCCGGCTCGGTCAGCGTCACGCCGCCGCCTACCCGCCTGCGTTTTCGCGCCACGGCGGCGAACGGCGTGGCCACTCGCGATTTCATTTTGAACAACCCATCCTGGACTCCCGTCGGCGGCTCCGGCCGGCCCGCGCCTCCGCTCAATGTGACCGCCACGGCGGGCGACGGCAGCGTCCACCTCGCCTGGGATCCCAGCCCCACGCCCGGCGTGGTCGGTTATCGGGTCTATCGAGCCGAGGTGGCCCGCGCCGCGCAGCGGCAACGCGTGTATCTGAACGTCGGCGCACCCCAGCCGGCGAAGGACGACTACGTTCACTTCGCCAAACGCATCCGCACCGCGGATCCGGCTTGGGCCCACCCGCGCGTGCGAACGGGCATGGTCGGCGAGACCTGGCGCGCGGATGGCGCGAGCGGCATCACCTTCGAGCGCGTCACTCATCCCGGCTCGGTGCCGGCCGGGTTGAATTTCCCCGGGGAAACCTGTCTGCGCGTTTCCAGTCCGCAGCCCGGCGCCCATGAGATCGGCGGGCCGTATATTTTCTACCCCGCCACCGGCGGCGGCGAAAGCGTCTGGTATGGTCAGCTGGAACCCGGGCGCACCTACCGCTACGAGGCGTGGATGCGCCAGAGCGGCCTGGGCGACGGCGGCCAAATACGGCTAGGGTTGGGGTCGTTTTATTCCGCGATCGGGCAGACCGTCGCCGTGACGGACGAGTGGCGGCTTGTCGGCTTTAGCTTCGTCGCGCCCGCCCGGCCGACCGCGCCAGCCGGTCATTCTTGCCCGACCATCCAGTTCACCGGCCAGGGCACGCTGTGGCTGGATAATATCCGGCTCTTTCGCGCCGACACGGAGGCCGATGTCGTCGCGCCGTTCACGCCGCCGAGTCGGCTCGTTTTCGACGAGCTCATGGCCTCGCAACCCGCCAGCGGCGGGAAGGGCGTGCTGCGCTCCATGGGCGTGCTGCTCAACCAGGCCAGCATGGCGAGCGCGCTGAGCTTTCACCGCGACGCCGGTCTGGTGATGAACTGGTATCAATCCGCCGAGGCCGCCCCAAACATGACGGTGCCGCTGTTTCTCCAATACGCGCTCCGCACCGGCGCCACGCCCGGCTCCCGCATGAAGCCCTGGCTCAACATCTCCTCGCACATGCGCGAGGATGAATGGCTGATGCTGGTCGAATACCTCGGCGCGCCGATCGATCCTTCCGATCCCGCCGATGTCGCCGCCAAGCCCTGGGCCTACCTGCGCTACCGCCAGCGCGGTGTAGCCACGCCGTGGACGGACGAGTTTCCCCGCGTTTACCTCGAGTTTGCCAACGAGACCTGGCACAACGGCGCGGTCAGCGATCAATGGTTCGGCTGGGGCCGTTCCGGCTGGGTGCACGATGGCGCGAAGGAGTTCGGCCTCGCGGCGCGCTACTTCACCACCTGTGTGCAGGCCCGCTCGCCCTGGTGGAGCGCGTTGAACGCGGAGGGGAAACTTCGTTTCGTGATGGGCAGCAATTACCAGGACTACGGCGAAAAAGCCGCGGTCGGCGCGCCGCTCGTCCACGGCATCGGACACACCACCTACGTCGGCCCCAAGTGGGAGGTCGGCGAGGCGCCGCTCGCCTCCTACGACGACCACGGATTCCAGGCCACGTTGCTCGGCCACGTGGCCGACACGCAAAATCTCTTCGCCAACTATCGCCGCCAGCGTGAACGGCTCGCCGCCGACGGTCAGCCGATGGATCTGCTGGGTTACGAGGGCGGACCGAGCGGCTATTCCCTTCCCTGGCAGGACGGCCCCGCCCAGCACGAAAACTCCGAGCGCTACGGCAAGTCGCTCGCCATGGGGGTGGCCGCGCTCGATGCCTGGCTCTCGGCCTACGCACATGGCTTTTCCGATCAAGCCTACCTCGGCTTCGGCATCGGGGACTACTGGACCTCGCACACCCCCATCGACTCGGGCTATCGACCCCATGCCGGCTGGCTGGCCATGACGTTGCGCAACCGTTACGCGACCGGTCGCATGATCCGCAGCAAGGTCGAGGGCGCGCCGACCATCGCCTGGTCGGGCGTCCGATACCCGCTCGTCTCGTCCTACGCGTTTCGCGATGGCCGGCGCCTGTGCGTTTTCCTGCTCTCGCGAAAACTCGGCGGCGTGCACGACGGCGTCGATTGGGGCGACGGCTCGACGGAGGTCACGCTCGCCTTGCCCGCCGATCCGACCGGCCCGGCCGCGCTCTACCGCCTCGCGGGCGATCCGCGCGCCTCGAACCGGGACGCGCTCAACCTCTCCATCCAGCAATCCGTCGCCACCCTCGCGCGCGAGACCACCCTCAGCCTTTCCGAGGGCTCCATCTATTTATATGTGGTGGATACAAATCTGCCCGACCGCGATGATCCCCCGCCGGCGCCCTCCACGCCGGTGCTTTCGCCCTTCGCCGCCGGCGCCACGTTGCGCTGGCCCGCGATCGAGGGCGCCGATGGCTACACCGTCTATCGCAGCCCGCGACCACGGTTCGACCGCTCCGAGGTCACCGATGTTTTCCACTCGCCGACCAACACGTTCACCGATGACGCCGCCGTCGGCGGCACGACGTATTACTACCGCGTCTCGGCCCACGACGGTTGGGGCGAGGGCGTGTGGTCCTTGGTCGCCGTCGGCGGCCTGAATCCCGCCACGCCGGTTTTGCCCGCGCCGACGCTCCACAGCCTCGGTGAAACCAACGCCTCGCTCGTCGCCTCTTGGGACGCGGTCGCCGGCGCGGAGGGCTATCGCGTGGGCTTGGGCGCGTCGCCCGACGGACCCTTTGTCTGGACCGATGCCGGCATCGCGCGTCACTGGACTTTGTCCGGGCTGCAAAACGGCGAGACCGCCTACGTCACCGTGCATGCCTACTGCCGTGACGGACGCGGCCCCGACGCGCCTGTCCGGCCAGGAACGCCGCTCGCGCCAGGTCGGAACGCCGTGCTCGCCGCCTGGGAGGCCGGCACGCTGATCTACGGCGGCCATCTCGAGAATCCCCCGCGGGTTCTGCCCGTCGCACGCCACTTGCTCGCGGTCGGTGCCGGCGACGTGACGCGCGGCCCGGGCCTGATGCTCGAGATGAACAACTACGGGTTTAATCCAGGCACCGGCGCCGATGGAGGCTGCCACTACGACGGAAAGTTGCCGTTTCAGCCGGTGAACGACGGGGGGAATTTCGGCGCCGCCGGCGGAGGTTCTCCCGCCGACGCCATCGCCCGTCAGCTCTATCTTGGTTGGTCCATCACGCCGGCCGAGGGCCAGTCGCTTTCGATCAGCGGGCTCGACACGGGCTTTCAATATTCCTTCGGCGGCCATGCGCTCGAAGTCCTGCTGCGCTACCGCGTGGGCTCGGGCGAGTGGCGCGATGTGCCGGCCGCCGGCTACGCCGTGACGCCGGGCTACTGGTTGTTCAACGACCTCTCCCTCGCGCTTTCCGGCGAAACCGCCCTGCAGGACGTTCGGCAACCGGTCGAACTGCGCCTCTACGTTTACGGGACGGGCGACGACGCGCGTTGGCATCCGGCTGAGCTGGTCCGCTCCACGGGGGAGGATTTGATTCTGCGCGGCACCTACCAAACCGTGGCCGCGCCCGGCCGTGTGGACGGACTGCGCACCGTCGCCGGTCGCCACCGGCTGGCCGTTTCGTGGACGCCGGTGCCGGGCGCGGAAAGCTATACCCTTCGCTGGGGCCCCGCGTCTGGCGGCCCTTACCCGGCGAGCCAGACCGGTCTCGGCCAGGCCCTCGCCGTGATCGACGCGCTCCCCGACGGCGCGCCGTGTTATTTTCTGGTCGAGGCCGACAACATCTTTGGCACCGGCCCGGCCTCGGTCGAGTCCGCCGCGACTCCGCTCGATGCGCGGGAAGCGTGGCGAGCTCTCGCATTTTCCCCTCGGCAGATCGCCGACGGTCTGGCCGCCGATGCGGCCGATCCGGACGGCGATGGATTGGCAAACCTGCTCGAATATGCGTTTGGCTCCGATCCGCTGCGATCGGACGGGGCCGCACCGGTCTCGGCCTCGCGGACGGGCGCGCCGTCTCGGCTGGCGGTTACCTTTCCGCTCCTCGCCGACCGCCCGGACATCACCCTCACCGTGGAAAGTTCGAGCGACCTCGCCACGTGGTTCCCGATCGCCCGCAGCGTGGCCGGCGGAGCGGTGCGAGCGTTGACGAACACCGTAACCGTGGAGGGTGGGGCAGCCGCTCCGGCCACGGTGACCGTGTTTGACGACTTGGCCCGGCCCATCGCCCTGGAGAGTTTTTTGCGAATCCGCGTATCAACTCCCTGACTTGGAAACGGCCTCTTCCGAAGACAAAGAGGGCGTGATTATGCTGAAGTGGCCTTAGAACACCGGGTTTCCGAGACCGAGGTGCAGGTGGCTTACTGAAGCGGACCGGCAAGAGGGCCAAGCTTGGGGTCGACAAGGAACCAGTGAAGCACGCCATTGCGGCTGGCGCGTTTGCCGGCTTTGGCGTCGGGAAACTGCTTTTGGATTTTCTTCAACATCGCCGCCTGCGGCGCGGGCAAAGCTCCGTCCGCCGGGGTGAAATCTGCGAGCCAGGCGGCGTGGGGCGGTTGGGCGGGTTTGCTCATCGATGAGGAACAGGCGAAGAGGAGGGCAGGGTGCCTCACGAGTCGATGCTTCTGTGCTTCTATGATACCCGTGGGCGGATCGGCGGCTCTTGGCCGAACCCCCTCGGCTAAGCGTGTGCGATGATTCTGCTCAGGACGATGCTTTGAAGGGCAGGCGAGCCCGGGGCCTTGTCTGGTATGAACCCGTGCTTTTCGTAAAAGCGACGGGCTCTTTCGTTGGCCGTAAAGACTTCCGCGCGGATCTTATCGAATCCGTGGTTTTCGGCCGTGCGGAAAACAAGGTCGAGCAACGCGTCCGCGACCCCGCCCCCGCGCAGCGCGGGCGCGAGCCAAACCTGGATCATCTCCCCCTGCCTGGATCCATCGGCGTCGCGATAAAGCGAGGCGAGGCCGACCGGTTCGTCCTTCCTCAGCACGACGAACGTAAAGCGATCCGATCCTTCCGCCGCGGCGTCCGCTTGGGCGGCCCAGCTTTCCGGGCTTCGCTGCGAGGCGGATTCGTAGCTGGTCGAGAAGGCCTCGGGCGCATCGTGCAAAGCGGCCAGACGCACCTGTCGGTAGAGCGCCCCCTCTCCGCTGGCCAGTCTTCGAATCGTGATCATGGATGTATTTGGCTCAAGTGCTTCGGATCCCGCGCACGAGGCAGGCTCTTGCGTCGTCCTGCCCGTTCAAGTCGTGATATCGAGCCGCCGGTGATTTGAAGGATCAACCAACCGCGTCCCGACGCCATCGGCTCTGCCGAAATTGGATTCGGCCTCGCCCCGTTCCGGTTTTTTGAGCCGCTAATTTTAAAGTTCTTCCGGGGCCAAAATAGAAAGCCCGTCCACGGTGTGGACGGGCTGCTTTATCAAGGTGAGTCAGGACTTTTAGGCGCGGCGGCGACGGCGGCCGGCCACGAGGCCCAAGGCACCCAGTCCCGCGTAGATCGCGGCGCTGGAGGGCTCGGGAATGGGGGCGGCCACTTCCGCGACCGGGAAAGCCAGCAAGACGGCCGTTCCCGCGGCGAAGCTGAAGCCGACATGCTGGCCGTTGATGCCGGAGACGGCATACGGGTTGCTGTTAATCACCTCTCCCTGCATCGTCACCGTAGGGGAGCCCCACGTGGCGCCGGTCAACGCGGTCTGAACATCGGACAGGTCCGGCGTGAAGGTTCCGGACGTGACGGTCGACAGCTCATAGTTCAACACGTCGGACACGTCGTTGCTCTGTTGAATTCCCGAGCTGTTGGAAAGGAACACGTCGACCAGATTCACGCCGTTGATGCGGCCGCTGATGTTTTCCTCGACGCCACCACCCATCGCCAAGACGTAGTAGGTGTTTTCCCCTTCCTGCAGATCGAAGCTGAAGCTCGAGGCCTCGCTGAGCTGATTCTGCCAGACCGAATTATTTTGATAGATCGAACGCGTGATCGAGGTGGAGGTGCCCGCGTAGACGGCAAAATCGTTGTCTGCGACCAGTTGAATCGAGATCGCCTTCACGGAAGGAACGAGCGACATCGCGAAAAGACCGAGCACGGAAGCTGCAAGCTTTTGGTTTTTCATGACTTTTTTTGGAGGGTATTGGTAGTTAAGGGACTGATTCAGTTGATGAATCGGGCTAATGAATGCAACGGTTTTTACAATTCCTATCATTCGGGTTATGGAAATTGGATTCGGCCTCCCGGGTAGCCGGGCAGGGGAAGGCGGCAGGCCCGCAATTTTAGCGCGAGCAGATAGGTCGCGGTGGGAACCGTAACAACCAAGCCGGGGCAAGATCACCCTTCTGGTATAGCAGGGCATCCAGATAAACCGTTCGCTAACGCTTAATCTGTGTCGATTGCCTGATCACGGGCCTCCGTGCTATTTCTGCCACGAAACACGGACTGACCCTATTCGCTCGGCCCTGACCGAGGTGAAGAACGAGTTTGTGAAGATGTGGAGAAAAAACGTGGCGTCTGCAGCGGGCTCGGCGGTTTCAAACGCGCTGTGACTCAATGGTCTGGAGCGCGTTGCCCGACGTGTCGGGCTTTTTGGGGCGGCGGCAGAGGGCGAGGCGGACTTGGGAGAGATCGAGCGAGGTGTCGTATCTCTCGATGAGGGCGAGCAGTTCGGCCTGGGTGGCCTCGATCTGGGGTTTGAGTTCGCGGTTCACCCACTCGGCCAG
>CAYTLL010000035.1:0-39971 GCA_964438755.1 uncultured Akkermansia sp.
ACGATGCTCAGGGCGAAGCAGATCGCGGGCAGCCAGACCACGCCGACCGTGATGGCGTGGAGGGCGGCGGGGCTTTGCGCGGCCTTGGGCACGTAGCCGGAGGCGTCGAGCATCCACATCGGCAGCGCGCCACCGAGGCCCGCGCCGGCCTTGAGGCAGAAGGCGGCGCCGACGGCGGTGAGAAGTCCGGCGGCGCGCACGCCGGTTTTCCATTCACCGTAGTCCACGCTTTCGGAGATGACCGAGAAGGGCATGGCCATGGCGGCGCCGCTTGCGACGAAGCAGACCGTCCAGCCGGTCATCACCAGGCCGACGGAGGCGGCGTCGTCACGCAGGCCCAGCCAGACGATGAGCTGGCCGAGCGCCATGCCGGCGAGGCCGAGCGACCAGATGGCGCTCTTGGAGAGGTGGCGGCAGAACCAGGGCAGGAGCAGCGCGGTGGCGAGCGAGGCGAAGTCGAGGCCGTTGGCGAGCTTGAGCAGGTCGGGGCGATGGAGAACGTATTCGAAAAAGTGGGGCGCAACCGTCACGCGGGCGATGAAGCCGATCCAGAAAAGGAGGCTGCTCGCGAAGATGATGAACCAGGGCCAGTTGCCGCGAAGGGCGCGGAAGCTGCCGCGCAGGGGCAGGGGCGTCGACTCGACCGGAACGGTTTCGCGGAGGTTGCGGAAGGCGAAGAGGAAGAGCGCGACGGAGAGGGCGGCGAAGATCGGCACCGCGAGCATGAAGCCGCGGCGATCGTCGCCGTGTCCGAGGACGCGGACGAGTTCGAGGCCGGTGAGGTTGACCACGAGCACGCCGAGCTTGGAGCCGAACATGCGGAAGGTGGTGAGCGTGACGCGCTCGGCGGGGTCGGGCGTGAGCGCGGAGAGGATGGCGGTCACCGGGGTGTTGATACCGGTGTAGAGGATGTTGCAGCCGATGTAGGTGACGGCGGCGTAGGCGACCTTGGCGCCGTAGCTCAGGTCGGGGGTGAAAAAGGAGAGCAGACCGAAGAGGGCGAAGGGTCCGCAGAGCCAGAGGAACCAAGGGCGGCTTTTGCCCCAGCGGCTGCGGGTGCGGTCGAAGATCAGGCCCCAGATCGGCGCGTCGATGGCGTCGATCCAGCGGGCGGTGAGGAGGATCGTGCCCACGGCCGCGGCCGAGATCCGCACCGTGTCGGTGAGGTAGAAGGGCAGATACCACATGATCCAGCAGAAGAGCAGCTGGCCGCCGACATCGCTGGCGGCGTAGCTGAGGCGGACGGTGGTCGAGGTGCGGCCGGAAGGAGAGGACATGGGGCGGGGTGATTACGTGGAGCGCGGCGGCATGACGCCGCCATGGGCGGGGCGGAGAGGGGGCGGGGCGAGCCGACGTGTCGGCTCGTCGATGGCGGCGACGTGTCGCCGCACTCCAAGGCTCAGGCGGGGAAAAGGTGGCCCAGCTTGTGGCGGGCGAGGAGGTCGCGGACTTTCACGGGTTGTCCGGAGGCGGCGGCCTCGTCCATCGCCTGCATGAGCGCGACGGTGACGATGCCTTCCTCGGCGTCGGGGTGGGGCGTCTCGCCTTTGGCGAGGCAACGGGCGAAGTAGTCGAGGTAGTTTTGGTATTCGCCCGCGTGGTGGGAGTGGCCGCCGAAGCGGAAGAAGTGGGCGTCCTGGTCCTCGAAGGTTTCGACCATGGCCTGCTTGTCGGTTTTCCAGGCGTAGCGCAGGTCGTAGTAATCGCCCTGGCTGGCGCCCTTGGTGCCGCGCAGGACGCAGCTCATGTTGCTGTCGCGCGCGGTGGGGACGACGGGACCGGAATAGGCGCCGCTGACGCGGGCGACGCGGCCATCGGCATCGCGCATGACGAACTGGAAGGTGTCGGCGTGCACGAGGCCGTGCTTTTTGCCGTTGGGGCTGAGGAGGGCGTAGCCGGAGACCTCGGCGATGCGCGGCAGATACCAGCGCACGAAGTCGACGGGGTGGCTGAGGCCGCCGTAGAGCCACTTGAACTCGGCCTTTCGCGCCCAGGGTTTGGCGAGGAACCAGCGGTGGTCGGCGTTGTAGCAAGCTTCGACGCAGATGAGGTCGCCGAGGACGCCCTTTTCGTAGTGTTCGCGCTGACGGGCGAAGGGGGCGAAGTGGCGCGAGCTCTGGCCGACCATGACGTGGCGGCCGCTTTTTTTCACCGCGGCGAGGACCTCGCGGGCGGAGGCGAGGCTGTCGATGAAGGGCTTGGTGCAGACGACGTGTTTGCCGGCGGAGAGGGCGCGGATGACGTGTTCGGCGTGGAGGTGATCGGGCGTGTAGATGCCGATGACGTCGATCTTTGGATCGGCCAGCAGGTCGTCGTAACGCGTGGTGAAGGCCGTGGCGGGGAGCTGGAATTCGGCGAGACGCTCGGCGCCGAGTTTCGCGTTCATGTCGCAGAGCGCGACGACGTTCCAGCGCGGGCTGGAGAGACCGGCGGAGATGATGCTGCGACCCTCGCCGAGACCGAGGACGCCGAGGCCGAGTTTTTTCATGGGGTGGGTAGGTGGCTAAAGACGGATTAAACAACGAGGCCGGTCGGCGAATGCCGACCGGCCTTAAGATGGACTACGCTTCTAAGAATACGCTCGCGGTGGTTTTCTGAAATCCAGTCCACCTTAGATTATCGCCTACTTGAGCGAGAAGTAGCGATCCAGCTTATCCTGAGATGTGCCGTAGTCGGTGTCTCCAATCGTGAGAGCGCCGACATGACCGTCGAGGAAGAGAGCGTGAGCGATGCCTCCGTGACGAACGTAGCCGGAGGTTAGCTGCATTTTGCGGGTCGAGTCTGAACCGTTAAGGGCGGTTTGGATTCCCCCCAGCGTGTCAGGCTTTACGGTCACTTGGTTGGCGACTTCAATCATGAGAAGTAGCTTCGCCGGAGCGGCGGCATCGGATGCCTTGTAGTAGTAGGCATCGGTATAGAATCCGAAGACTTTGCCGTTTTTGGCGGATACCCCGACCGGAATCACGAAGGCATACTGCTTCACGCTGTTTAAGCTGTTGTCGCCGTTGATGCCCGTGGGGCAGATGCTCATGGCGTCGATGGTGGCTCGATTGGAGACCGTGCCGTTTGACGAAGCCACGTTCATGCCTTTCGCGTTGTCCAAGTAGGGCGCGTAAGTGAAAGGATCGCTCTTAAAGAAAAGGGCGATATTGGACTTGTAGTCGTTTGCGCAGAGGTTGGTCGCGGCTCCCCACTGGCGCATTTGCGAGACGCACTGGGCTTTTTTAGCTGTGTTGCGGACCTTGCCCACGGTCGGGACGAGGATCGCGGCCAAGATGCCGATGATGGCGATGACCGTAAGAAGCTCGATTAGGGTGAAACCGGCGCGGGTCCGGGGGGGCGTGCCCAGAGAATTGGAACTCATGACGTGGGGTGGACCGGGGTCCAGCGGGGTTGACGGGGAGGGGGAGGGACTAACGAGGGCAGCCGAGGGGGTGTGGGGAGGCCGCGTTGGGAACTGATAACACCCATAAATCCGTCGTTCGCGGGGTCAACGGCATTGCCCGGTCGGGATGGGGCGATCCGCCGCCTTTCAGAGGGAAGGGCCTTAGGATCCTGAATAAAGTTCTGGGAAATATGTAGAGGTCGGACGGTCGATCTTGAGAGGTGGACACGCTATCCTTCAGACTTGGTGAGTATTGGCCTGATGTATTTTATTAAATTGCTTATTAAGTATTTAAGTAATGTATTGTTCGATATGCGCCGTATTGTCCTTACGTGGGTTTGCTGGGGCGACCAACTTCGCGAAAACTAGCGCTTTGGAGCGGTCGCGGGCTCCTCGGAAACCGGGCGGGAGAGAGTGAGCGGCCAGTCGTCGCTGCGGAAGGGCACGGCGGGAAGACCGGCGGCGTTGACGAGATTGGGCATAGCCGTCTCGTGCCAGCCGAGGCGCACGGCGACCGGTCGCGGCGCCTCGGGGCAGCGCACGATCACCTTGCCGGCCTGGATGCGCGCCTCGGCGGGGTGGAAGACGCGGTCCTCGCCGGCGACGGAGAATTCCGAGGGCGCGCGGCCGTCGCGGGCGCGCAGGCCGTCCGCGTATTCAAATTCCAACTCCAGCGCGGCGCCCTTCTCGACGGGGTGCATCGCCACGAAGGTCGGGCCGCGCGCGGGGATGTCCCCGCGGCCGTAGGTCTCGGCGAGCGCGAGGCGCGAGAGACGCAGGCCCACGTCACGTTTGTCGACCGGGTGGATGTCGTGGGTGTCGGCGACGAGGTCGGTCGTGACGGCGTAGCCGGTGCGCGGCGCGGAGAGGGCGCGGACCTGCTCCGCGCGAAAGGCGGGCAGGGCCTCGGCGGTGACGGGGAATTTTTCCCACTTCGAGTAGTCCATGGGGGCGAGGAGCACGCCGTAGAACGGGGCGTCCGGTCGCTCCCAGGCGCGCCGCCACGTGTCGATCAGCGCGGTCTGTTTCTCGGCGTAGAGGGAGATGTCGCCGTTCATCAGGTTGGTCTCGCCCTGATACCAAAGAAAGCCGCGGACCGCGAAAGGCGCGTGCGGCGCGACCATGGCCCGGTAAAGTTCCGTCGCCTGCACGCCTTCGACCCAGGCCTGGAGGCGGCGATTTTCGAGTCCTTGAAGCGGCGGGTGGGCGAAGGCCTCGGGCGGCATCCAGGCCTCGATGAACGTGCCGCCGAAGCTCGCATGCACGACGCCGACGGGGAGATCGAGCGTCTGGTGGAGTTGCCGGCCGAAGGTGGTGGCGACGGCGGAGAAATCCGAGAGCTTCAGGGCCTCGGGCGAGCAGGGCAGCCAGGTGAAGCGTCCCGCGGCGTCCTGTTTCTGGTCGGTGCGGGGAACCTGATAGAGCCGCAGATTCGGATGGCGGGCCGCGGCGATCTCCAGGTCGTGGTCGATCACGGGGCGCTGGCCCTTCCGGGGGCCGAAGGGCTTCTCCATGTTGGACTGGCCGGAGCAAAACCAGACCTCGCCGACCAAAACGTCGGTGAAGCGCAACGTGTTGTCGCCGCCCACGGTGAGCTCCCGGGGTTCCGCGCTCGCGGCGAGCGGGGCGAGGGTGACGCGCCAGCGACCGCCCGCATCCGCCCGGGTGTCGAGCGTCTGGCCGGCGAAGGCGACGGTGACGGTCTCGCCCGGGGCGGCCTCGCCCCAGACCGGGACGGGCAGCTCGCGTTGCAGAACCATGTGGTCGCCGAAGATCTTCGCGCAGCGGACCTCGGCTTCCAAGGATGGGCCCGGCAGGAAGGGCAGAAGGAGGGCGACGGCGAGAAGAGGGGGGCGGGGCATGGTCGGGGCGGGGGCGTGGCGGCTGACGCGGGGAAGGTCGTGAGAATGGGCGACCGGGAAGCCGACTCCATCGGAATCGTTTCCCGTAACCGGCGGTTTTCCGGCCGGATTTTGCGGTATCCTAGGATTGGATACCTTTCAAACGAAAGAGTTTGGCTTTGCCCGCGGCTTTGAGGAAACCGTGTCCTGTCATCGGGCTTCCCCCGTCCGCGCCCGATGGCCGCGCCTTCTTCGCGGGCGCGCCCCGCCCTCCCCCCTTTTTTTCACGTCGCCCATGCGCCTGCTCCCCCTCGTCGCGTTTTTCATCGCCGCGCTCTCCGCCCGCGCGGCCGGCACCGAGTCGCTTTATCTTTCCGGTCGCGGAAGCGACGACGCGGTGCAGTGGGATTTCTTTTGCACCGGCGGACGCAACAGCGGTTTCTGGACGAAGATCGCGGTGCCCTCCTGCTGGGAGCAGCAGGGTTTCGGCGCCTACGAATACGGCGTGGAATCGCGCGGCACCGAGCGCATGCCGGTCCGCCCGCCGCCGCCGGAGGAGCGCGGCCTCTACCGGCGCGAGTTCACCGTGCCGGAGGCCTGGCGCGGCCTCGTGGTGCGGCTGGTCTTCGAGGGCGTGATGACGGACACGGAGGCGAAGGTGAACGGCGTCGTCGCCGGCCCGGTTCACCAAGGCGGCTTCTATCGTTTTTCCTACGATATCACGGACAAGGTGCGGTTCGGCGCGCCCAACCTGCTCGAGGTCGCGGTGTCGAAACGCTCCGCCAACGACAGCGTGAACCGCGCCGAGCGCTATGCCGACTACTGGAACTTCGGCGGCATTTTCCGTCCCGTGCGGCTGGAGGCGCTTCCGCCGCGTCACATCGAGCGCGTGGCGATCGACGCCCGCGCCGACGGCGCGTTCGCGGCGGACGTCTTTCTCGGCGGCAAGACCTCGGGCGCTCGCAAGCTTACCCTCCGGTTGCGCGATTCCGAGGGGCGCGCGGTGGGCGATCCCGTTGTCCAGACCGTCGCGCCCGGCGTGGATCGGGTGGCGGTTCGCGCGCAGGTCGCGGAACCCGCCACCTGGACCGCGGAGACGCCCCATCTTTATCGCGCCGAATTCACGCTGCGGGCCGGCGGGCGCGAGGAGCACACGTTCGCGCAGCGCTTCGGCTTCCGGACTTTCGAGGTGCGCGCGGGTGCGGGTGTTTTCCTCAACGGCCGCCGCGTCGTGTTCAAAGGCGTCAACCGCCACAGCTTCTGGGCCGACACCGGCCGCACCCTTTCGATCGAGCGTCACCGCGAGGACATCCGCCTGATGAAGGAGGCCAACATGAACGCGGTGCGCATGTCGCATTATCCGCCGGATGCCGAGTTTCTCGATCTTTGCGACGAGGCGGGGCTCTACGTGGTCGATGAACTCGGCGGCTGGCAGCGCAGCTATGACACGCCGACCGGGCGTCGCTTGATCGGCCAGATGGTGGCGCGCGACGTGAACCACCCGAGCGTGCTCTTCTGGGCCAACGGCAACGAAGGCGGGGAGAATCCCGAGAACGACGACGAGTTCGCCAAACACGATCCGCAGGGGCGCCCGGTCCTGCATCCGTGGGCGCTGTCTTTCCGAAATCTCAACACCTTCCACTATCGCGAATACGCCGACACCGCGAAGTATGTCGACGGGACGGATACGTTCATGCCGACCGAGTTTCTGCACGGACTCTTCGACGGCGGGCACGGCGCCGGGCTCGACGACTACTGGAAGTTGATGGGCGAGAAGCCGCACGCCGCCGGCGGCTTTCTCTGGTGCTGGATGGACGAGGCCATCGCGCGGACCGATCAAGGCGGGCGGCTCGACGCGAACCGCGACCTCGGGCCCGACGGCATGCTCGGGCCGCGTCACGAGAAAGAGGGAAGCTTTTTCACCGTGCGCGAAATCTGGTGCCCGGTGCAGATCCCGTTCGAGACCTTGCCCGCGGATTTTTCGGGCAAGCTGCCGATCCGCAACCGCTACGATTTTCTCAACCTCAAGGGCGTCACCTTCGAGTGGCGCCTGATGCGCTACGCGCCTCCCGGCGCGCTGATGTTCCATCGTTCGCTGCTCGCGCACGGGCGCGTCGCCGGGCCGGATGTGGCGGCGCGCGCGGACGGCGAGCTGGCGTTGCCGCTGCCCGCGGACTGGCGCGAGGCGGATGCGCTGCTCTTGACCGCGATCGACCCGCAGGCGCGCGAGCTCTGGACCTGGTCTTGGCGTTGGAAGAGCGGCGCGACCGCGATCGGGAACGCGTTTCCCGGCAAGGCCGTCGTCACGCTCTCGGAGGATGCCGCCGAGACGGTCGTGACGGCCGGGCGCAACGCGGTCCGTTTTGACCGCGCGACCGGTCGCCTCGCCTCGCTGGAGCGCGACGGACGCCGCGTCTCGCTCGGGGCTGGCCCGCGCCTCGTCGCCTATCGGAGGGACAAGCGCGTGCTCGAGCCGGTCGCGGCCAGCACGGGGCGCCTGTTGAGCTTCACGGCGGGTATGGACGGCGAGTCCGCGGTGATCACGGCTAAGCACGAGGCCGGCGTGCGCGAGACGCGTTGGACGATCTCGCCCGACGGCGATCTGCGCCTCGACTACGCGTTCCCCGGGCCGGGCCTCGTGGATCTGCTCGGCGTCGACTTCGACTACCCGGAGGAGAAGATGAAATCGAAGGAGTGGTTCGGCGCCGGTCCCTATCGCGTGTGGGCCAACCGGCTCAAGGGCGGCTCGCTCAACCGCTGGGACACCGAATACAACGACAACATCCCCGGTTTCACCTGGAGCTTCCCCGAGTTCAAGGGCTGGTTCTCGCGCTGGGATTGGATGTCCTTCACCACGGCCGAGGGTCGTTTCGCGTTGCTCAACGATGGCGGCCAGCCCTACGTCGGCGTCTACGCTCCGCGCGATGGGAAGAACAACCCCGTGCTCGTGCTGCCGCGTCTCGGTCTTGGCGTGTATCAGGTGATCCCGGCGATCGGCACGAAGCAGTCCGAGCCGTCCAACCTCGGTCCGCAGGGACAGCCGCGCGAGATCGGCGGTGAAGTGCGCGGCTCGATCATCATCCGGCTCCTCGATCAGCCATGACGCTGCGCGGCTTTCTTCTTCTCGTCGGACTCGGGTTTGGTCTGGTCGCCGGGAGCGCGTCGCGCGCGGAGGACTCGCCGCGTCGCGAGACGGGCCTCGACGCCGGCTGGCGCAGCGTGGCCGCGGATACGGACGCGACGCAGTTCGACGGTTTCGAGCAGGCCGGCTTCGACGACGCCGCGTGGACCCAGGTCGAGGTGCCGCACACCTGGGACGACTACGCCGGGCTGACGCGCGTGGTGCATGGCAACCGTCACGGCAGCGCTTGGTATCGGCGCGAGTTTACGGTCGATGGGTCGGAGCGCGGGCGCCGCGTGTATCTCTTTTTCGAAGGCGTCGGATCCTACGCCACGGTGTGGGTGAACGGACGCCTTGCGGGCAAACACGCCGGCGGACGCACGACCTTCACGCTCGATGTCACCGAGCTGGTGAAGGTCGGCGAAAGCAATCTGCTCGCGGTGCGCGCGGACCACCCGGCGGGCATCACCGATCTGCCCTGGGTCTGCGGCGGATGCGCGAGCGCGCCCGGATTTTCCGAAGGCAGCCAGCCGATGGGGATTTTTCGCCCCGTTTCGTTGATCACGACCGGCTCGTCTCGCGTGGAGCCCTTCGGGGTTCATGTCTGGAACGAGGCCGACGCGACCGCGGAGCGCGCGCAGGTGCGATTCACCACCGAGATTCGCAACCATGCGGGACGGGGCGCGCTGGGGGTGCGCTCCGCGCTGACCGACGCCGACGGCGCTACCGTGTGGTCCGGTTTGCACATGCAGCCGCTCGCGGAGGGCGTCGTCACCCTGGCGGACAACATCGATTTGTCGCCGGTCCGGCTGTGGTCCTTGGAGTCGCCCCATCTCTACACGTTGACGACGGACGTTCTGATCGACGGGGCGCCGGTGGATCGGGTGACGACCCGCTTCGGCGTGCGCACGCTGCGCTGGCCCAAGCCCGGCGATCCCGAAGGCGGCCCTTTCTACCTCAACGGCAAGCCGGTCTTCATCAACGGCACCTGCGAATACGAGCACCTCCTCGGCGCGAGCCACGCCTTCGGGCCGGAGCAGATCGCGACGCGCGTGGCCCAGGTGAAGGCGACGGGCTACAACGCGTTTCGCGACGCGCACCAGCCGCACAACCTGCGTTATCAGGAGTATTGGGATCGCGACGGCATCCTTTGGTGGCCGCAATTCGTGGCGCAGATCTGGTTCGATACGCCGGAGTTTCGCGCGAACTTCAAAACGCTGCTGCGCGATTGGGTGCGCGAGCGGCGCAACAATCCCTCGAACGTGCTCTGGGGGCTGGCCAACGAGAGCAAGCTGCCCGCGGGTTTCGCGCGCGAGTGCGTGGAGCTGATTCGCGAGCTCGACCCGACCGCCTCGACGCAGCGGCCGGTGACGACCTGCAACAGCGGCAAGGGCACCGATTGGAACGTGCCGCAGAACTGGACCGGCACCTACGGCGGAAATCCGGATGATTACGCCGCTGATCTCAAACGCCAGCAGCTCATCGGTGAATACGGCGCCTGGCGCAGCCTCGGGCTGCACAGCGAGGGCGGCTACATCGCCGACGGCGTGCGCAGCGAGAGCCGGGCCGACGCGATCTACGCGACGAAGATCCGGCTCGCGGAGTCGATCCGCGACCAGGTGCCGGGGCACTTCCACTGGCTCCTCGCCACGCACGAAAATCCCGGGCGCACCATCGGCTCCAAGGGGCAACAAGGCACCGACGGCTGGGCGGAGCCCGATCGAATCGGGCCGGCGAACAACAAGGGTCTGCTCACGCTTTGGGGCGAGCCGACCGACGCGTTTTATCTTTTCCGCGCGAGCTACGTGCCGGCCGCGAAGGATCCGATGGTCTACATCGTCTCACACACCTGGCCGGAGCGCTGGAGCGAGCCGGGCAAAAAAGACGGCGTCCTCGTCTACTCGAACTGCGACGAGGTGGAGCTGTTCAACGACGCCGGCGGACGCGAGTCGCTCGGGGTGCGACGCCAAGGCGGTCCGGGCGTGTCCTTCCGCTGGGACGGCGTCGAGATCCGTCACAATGTGCTCTACGCCGAAGGCCGCGTCGGCGGGAAGATCGTGGCGCGCGACGCGATCGTGCTGAAGAACCTGCCCGCGGCGCCCCACGCGGCGGAGCTGCGCGGCGAGGTCAAAAATCTCACCGCCGCCGCGCCGGACTGGAACTACCTCTATCGTGTGAATTGCGGTGGCGTGGACTACACCGACATCAACGGTGTTCGCTGGACGGCGGATCGCGATTTCGCTCCGGGGCTGAATCACGGCTCGCTTAGCTGGGCGGCGGAATACGCGGGGCTCTCTCCGCGTTTCGGCAGCCAGCGGGAGAGTGCCGAGGTGATCCGCGGCACCGACGATCAGGCGCTGTTCCAGAGCTACCGCTACGGGCGTCACAAGCTGCGCTACCGCTTCGCCGTGCCGGATGGCGACTACCGCGTGGAGCTGTATTTCGCCGAGCCCTGGTATGGCACGGGTGGCGGCGACTGCGCGGGTTGGCGCCTGTTCGACGTCGCGCTCAACGGCCAGACCGTGCTGCGCGATGTGGATCTGTGGCGCGAGGCCGGCTTCGCCGGAGCGCTGAAGAAAGTGGTGAACGCCAAGGTAAGCGGAGGCTGGCTGGACGTTTCCTTCCCGCGCGTCGCTTCCTACCAGGCGGTGATCTCGGCGATCGCGGTCGCGACGCAGGATGCAAAGGCGCAGGTCCCTGAGGAGACGGCGACGGTCGCCGCCGCGGTGGCCACGGCGGGCGTGAGCAAAGGGACCGACGCGGCGTTCTCGCTGGGCGAGAAAGCCTATCCGACCGCGGTCGCGCGCCGGGAGGAGCGGAAGCTCATCTGGTCGGTGCAGCTCGGCCTCGGTGGCGGACACGATTTCTCCATCCGTTACTCCAATCCCGGCCCCGAGCCGCTGGCGGCGCAGCTCAGCGTGTTCGCGGCCGACGGTTCGCCGATGGGCTCCGGCAAGCTGGAGCTGGCGCTGACTCCGGGCGCGACCGCGACCGTGTCCGACCTCGGGATGAACGCGGGCGATTACACCGTCGTTCTTGAGCTGCCCGAAACGGGCGCCGTCGAAGTCCAAACCCTTCTCGTAAAATGAAGTTCCCCGCCCTGATCGCCCTCACGCTTGGTCTTGTCGTCGCCGCCTCCGCGGCCGAGGTGCCGCGCTACCGCGTCGCGGTCTGCGACTGGATGATTCTCAAGCGCCAGAAGCTGGGCGCCTTCCAGCTCGCGAAGGACATCGGCGCGGACGGCGTGGAGGTCGACATGGGTGGCTTGGGCAACCGGCCGACTTTCGACAGCAAGCTGGGCGACCCGGCGGCGAGGGAGCAGTTCCTCGCCAAGGCGCGCGAACTGGGCCTTGAGATCAGTTCGATCGCGATGTCGGGTTTTTATGCGCAGTCCTTTGCCGAGCGCGAGGGTGTGGAGCGTATGGTCCAGGACGCGATCGACACCGCGAAGGCGATGGGTGTGAAGGTGCTTTATCTGCCGTTCGGCGTGCAGGGTGATCTCGTGAAGCGCCCCGAGCTGCGTCCCGCGGTGGTGGAGCGGCTGCGCGCCGCCGGAAAACAGGCCGAGGCGGCGGGAGTGGTGATCGGCGTCGAGACCGCGCTGGATGCGGCGGGGGAGGCGGCGCTGCTCGACGAAGTCGGTTCGCCCGCGGTGAAGAGTTATTTCAACCTGGCCAACGCGTATCAGAACGGTCGTGACGTGGTCGCGGAGCTCAAGGCGCTGGGCAAGGATCGCATCGTGCAGATCCATGCGTCGAACCACGACGGCGCCTGGCTGGAGAAAGATCCGCAGGTCGACCTGCCAAAGCTCAGGGCGGCGCTCGACGAGCTCGGCTGGAGCGGCTGGCTCGTGATCGAGCGCTCGCGCGACGCCGCTCGGTCGGGCGGTGCGGACGTGAGATACAATTTCGGCGCCAATGCGACGTATCTGAAGCGGGTGTTTCAGACGCCGTAATCGTCGCGTGGCGATTATTGGGCGCCGGCTCGCACCACGCCGAGGATCAGGTAGGCGCCGGAGTCGCGGACTTCGAGCGTGTGGCGGCCGGCGGGGTAATCGAAGGCATGCACCGTGACCGAGGGCAGGCCCTCGATCTTGGCCGCGTCGACGATGAAGGGCTCCGCGCCGCCCCGCTCGGCGGCGGTGGCGTCGGTTTCGAGGGTGGGGGGCTTTCGCCAGTCGGGGCCGGTGGCGTTGAAATAACCGATCAGGACGCGCACGGACTCCTCGCACTCGATGATGACGGGATGCTTGTTGCCGCGTTGGATGAGAATGCCCTGCAGGCCCTCGAGCTCGGGCGCGACGGCGGTGAAGGTGGCGGGTGAATCGGGAAACGCGGTGTTGCCGACTTGCACGGTGTAGGTGCTCAGACCCGGGGTTTGCAGTTTCCACTTCGCCGGCGTGAGCGGGGCATGGCTGCGGCCCGCGGCGGAGGCGGGGTTTTTCAGCGCGGCGACCTGGCTGCGAAAAGCGGCGAGCTCCTGTTCGTAGATCGGCAGCAGTTGCGTCCAATGGTAGTTCGCGGCCTGGCCGCCCTTGCCGCCGGGGACGGGAACGCGGCGCTGGGCGGTCTGCATGGAGTTGGCGGCCTTGTAGGTGTCCTTGGTCAGCTCGGTGAGCGTGCGGAAGTGCGCGAGGCTTTCGGCGAGGGACTGCTCGGCCTGTTCCATGTCCGCGAGGTTCCTGCTGTAGCCGAAGCGCAGCACGGCCATGGCGGCCTCGGTCTTGGCGACGTAGTTGCGCGACATGGCGCGAATGGCGTGGATGTCGTTGCGGAGACGGGCGAACTCCTCGCGGTTTTTCGTCACGAGCGGCGCGGCCTCGTCGATCGCGTCGACGGCGCGGGCGGAGTAGTCGAGCACCTCGGCGTTGATCGAGACCGGCGTTTCGCCCTCGTGGGGCTGCTTTTTCCACGCGCGCTCGGCGAACTCCTTCAGGCGCTCGCCCGGGGGGGACTGGGATTCCCAGAGCTCGGGGAACTCGCGGTATTTCTCGGGGCGGACGAGTTGGTCGAGCGTCATGCCGAGCGCCATGGTCTGGCGGTTGCCCTCGGTGATGCCGTAGCGGCGCAGGATGCGCGGGGCGCATTCGCCCGAGGCGTCGTAGGCCTCGAGGATCTTGGCGGCGGCGGCCGGGCCGTAGTGTTCGGCGAGGCGCGCGGTCCAGTAGGCGCGTTCGCCGGCGGCGTCGCGGTCGGGATTCCACGCGTAGCGGGCCCAGGCCTCGAACCAGATCCAGTCGCGTTCCCACTGCTTGAGCGGCACGGGCGTGATGTCGGGCGAGACGGGCCAGTCCCAGTAGAAGAGCGGGTAGAGGTGGAGGCCGCGGGCGCCGAGGCGGTCGCGCATCGCGACGACGGACTTTTGGATGAAGTCCACGTCGCCGTAGCGGAAGGGCTCGAGGTTCGCGAGGATGTGGACGTTGGCGATGTGGGTGGAGCCCACCTTGCTCATCGTCTGGTGGAGTTGCTGGCGCACGCCGCGCGGCTCCCAGGTGGTGAGGGACTCGCCGTTGAATTTCGCCTCGGTGTAGAGGTTGCGGTAGACCTTGAGCGCCTCGGGCATGACGACGGTCGCGTCGGTGGCGTGGGTGCGCAGGACGACGGGCGGTTCCTCGGTCAGGCCGGCGGCGGCCATGCCGTCCTTCACGCCGGGGAGGATCACCTCGGTCATCCAGCGCGTCTGGGCGGTCTGCTCCTGCAAGGCCTCGCCGAGGCAGGGCATGAGTCCGACGTGGGGGAATTCGCGCACGAAGGCGGCGATGGATTTGCGCGTGTAGTCGGCGGCGAGGTCGTTCCAGGCGTGGAGCTGCGAGTCGAGGCCGTGTTTTTCGGCGAGCGGTTTGGAGAGGAGAATGCTGTAGAATTGTTGGACGAGCCAGATGCCGCGGCGGTCGCACTCGGCGGTGAGCCAGCGGAACATCTCGACGTTTTTGGCGAAGACCTCGTCGCTGACTTCGACGGCCTCGGGATATTCGGGCAGGCGGACGAGCGAGGCGAAAGGGTGGCCGTTCCAAAGGTAGAGGGTGTTCATCCTCAGGTCGGCAAGGGTGTCGAGGTATTCGGTCCAGTAGGCCTTGTCGTAGAAAAAGGGGAACTCCTCGGGGGTGTAGGGATACTCGTAAACCTTTCGGCCGGGCAGGTAATAGGTCTTCTGCATGCCGATGCATGGGCCGCGCAGGACCATGGTCGGCGCGTCGTTCACGCGGAGCGTCGAGGGCAGGCCGCCCGGTTGGCCGGCGAGGCGGGCGAGCTCGAGGCAGCCGTAAAGCAGGCCTGATTCGTCCGCGCCTGTGACCGCGATCTCGCCGCCGGCGTCGCGTTGGAGCGTGAAGCCTTCGGCGCCGGGTTTTCCGCGGGCGACGCTCAAAACCACCCGCGGGCCGTCGGAGGGCAGGGCTTTCTCCAGTCGCTGAACGGCGTAGCGCACGCGAGGCGACGCGTCGGCGGGGGCCTCGATCGCGGCCCGCGCGGCGGCGGCGGCGAGCAGGACGGAGGCAACAAGGGCGGCGAGGAGGCGGATGGGATTCACGCGCGAAGAGCTTTTGGGGACGGATCAGGAGGCCTTCCGACGGAAGGTGAGCCGATCGATATCGGCCGGCACGTGCCCGCCGAAGGCGAGGCTCCAGGCGTAGCCGACGCCGAAGACGACGAGGTGGCCGAGGATGCCGATGAAAATCGGGTTGAGCGGGAAGTTGAAACCGAGATCGACCATCGGCTCCTTGCCGGAGGTGAGGGTGCCCCAGGCGGTGAAGACGGCGCAGGCGGCGAGGCCGGCGTAGCAACCCTGGCGGGTGGCGCGGCGGGTGAAAAAGCCGAGGAAAAAGAGCCCGAGCATGCCGCCCGAGAGAATCGCGGCGACGGTGACGGCGCGTTCCATGATTGTGGCGGCCCCGCCCTTGGGCGCCATGACCAGCGCGACGCCGATGGCGAGAAGACCGAACACGGCCACGCCGATTCGGCCGGAGCGCAGGCGGGCGCGGTCGGAAAGATTTGGCCGGAAATGTCCGACGATGTCGGCGGTGAACGCGGTGGAGATGCTGTTCAGGTCGGGGCTGATCGAGGACATCGAGGCGGCGAGGATGGCGGCGAGCATGAGGCCGATGATGCCGGTGGGCAGGTGGTTGATGATGAAGTGCGGCACGACCTCGTCGCTCACCGCGGGGGGCGTGGCGCCGCTGAGCGTGTAGTAGCCGTAGAGAAGGGCGCCGATGACCATGAAGATCGCCCAGACCGGCACGCAGAGCAGACCGTTCCATAGAGCGCCGCGGCTGGCCTCGGCGTCGGATTTGGCGATCAGGTAGCGCTGCACCATGTGCTGGTCGGCGATGTAGCGGCGGGCCCAGTTCGCGGTGTAGGCGACGAGAAGGAGCCACTGCGTGGTGAGGCTGGGGTCAAAGAACGAGCGCCAGGAGAAGTCGAAGTTGCCCAAGGAGAATTTGCCCGCGTCCCACGCGGCGCCGACGACCGCGCCGAAGGGGCCGCATTCGGGAGCGAAGAGCAGTCGCGCGAGGATGATGAAGGCGGCGGCGACGAAGACGACGCCCTGCGCCACGCTGGTCCAGACGACGGCCTCCATGCCGCCGATCATGGTGTAGGCCACGGTGAAGATGGCCATCCAGAGGATGACCTGTTGGAGATCCCAGCCGGTCATCACGCAGATCGGAACCGCGGTGGTGAGCATCGTGACGCCGACATCGAAGAGACGGTCGCCGATGAAACAGCACGAGGCATAAAGCCGGCCGCCGACGCCGAAGCGAGCGCCGAGGTATTCGTAGGCGCTCATGCCGACGACGTTGCGGTAGAAGGGCACGATCACCTTCGCGACGAAGATCAGCACGAGCGGCAGGGTGAAGCTGCCGAGCAGGAGGATGAGGCCCTTCTGGTAGGCCGTGGCGGGATGCCCGACGAGGGTGTTGCTGCTGATCAGCGCGGCCATCATCGCCATGGCGACGGCCCAGGCGGGCATGGAGCGGCCGGCGACAAAGTAGTCGTCGGCGGTCTGGGCTCGCTTGGTGGCCTTGATCGTCAGCGCGACGATGCCGATGAAGTAGAGGACAAGGACGGCGATATCCAGCGAGTGGAGATGGGACATGGGGCGGGACGAGGCGGACGGGGGCGTGGGGTGGGTAACGAAAGCGCGAGGGGCGGGGCTATTTGGGCGACAGCGGCGTGATCACCACGTCGTCGACAAGGAACGAGGCGGGCGGCGATTTGGCGTCGGTTCCCGGAAGATCGCGTCCGCCGTATCCGCGTTGCCTATACGCGCCGGTGCGGAAAGATAGGCGCTCCACGGTGGCGACGGGGTCGGTGAAGAAAGCGGGGCGGGGGAGGGCGGCCTTGCCGTCGACCGAGATCGTGCAGCGGTCGGCGTCCGCCGCGGCGGGGATCTCGAGCGTGATCTCGTGCCAGCGGCCGGCCTCGTAGGCGCCGGCGTCGATCCACTGGGCCTCGTGGCAGGCGCGGAGGCGGCCGTTTTCCTCGAAGGCGAGCCGCACCGGGCGCAGACCCGCGCCATCGAGGAGCTCGATCTCGAGGCGGGCGTCGCTTTGGCGGGCGAGGACCTTGAAACTGATCCTTACGCCGTGGGTGGCGGGAAAAACGCGCTCGGCGCGGGCGTAGTCGGCGGGATCCTCGTCGCGGAGTTCGAGGGCGTGACGGCCATCGACGGTGGCGACGCGAACCGGCGCCCAGAGCGGGGAGTAGATGTTCCAGCCCTCGGGCAGGGTGCCGGGCGCGGCGGATTCGAAGTCGTCGCGAATCGGGCCGGGGGCGGCGCTGGCGGTGACGGGAGTCGGCACGCGGGAGACCCAGATGTCCTCCTTGTTGACCGAATAGGTGAGCCGGAAGGCGCGGTCGGCGTCGGGCGGGCGACCGTTGCCCTCGACGATGCCGCGCACGTATTGCGGCCCCATGTTTTTCAGGTAGCCGCCGTAGCGTTGGTCGGGAAGTTCGGCGTGGACGGTCCAGAGATTGGAGAAAGTGGAGCAGTCCTCGCTCGTGGCGATGGCGAGCGGGTAGCGGTTGCGGTTGGTGGGGTTGAGGACGAGGGCGTAGCGGTCGTCGGCGGTGCGCTGGATCCAGTATTTGGAGGCGTTGTTGGGGACGTTCTCGGCGAAGACTTTTTCGCTCCACGTCTCGCCGCGGTCCCGGGTGGTGGCGACGAGGCGGTTTTTCCAGATGCCGAGCACGGAGCCGTCGGGGCGCGTGACGAAGGAGAGGGCTTTTCCGCGCACGCGGTAGAAGCCGCTTTCATCGAGCTGGTCCTCCTCCCACCACTGGGCGGTCATGAGCTTGTTCGCGAGCAGGGCCTCGCAAGCGGCGACGAAACCCGTGTCGGACGACTGGGTGTGGAGCGGGAAAGGCGGGGTGAAGCCGGGGAAGGGCGCCTGGGCGTTGAGGCGGATAAAGTAGATCGGGCCGAAACCGCCGTCCTCGCGGACCTCGCGCACGGCGCGGCCTATGCCTGTGCCGTCGTTGGGCGAGGGGGGCTTGCCGTAGAAGCTGAGCGCGAGCAGGCGGCCGTCGGGCGCGACGTAGAAGCCCATGCGTTGGTGGGCGATGGTCTGCGTGCCGTCGGGCAGCGTGATGGAGGGAAAAACGACCTGGGGCGGCGACCACGTCAGGCCGTCGGCCGAGGAGGTGATCGAGGTGACGGTGGGATTGTCGTGCTCGTTGACCGCGCCGCTGAGGAACTCGACGTAGAATTTTCCGCGCCAGTGGCAGAGCATCGGCGCGTGGACGTAGGTGTCGGCGAGCCCGTCGGCGCGCCCGGGGGCGCGGCGGTTGGCGCGGTAGACCTGGATGTTTTGCACACCGACCACCGGGCGCAGGCCGCCGTCGGCGGTCGGGGCGACCTCGACGGGTTGCTCGAAGCGCAGCGGCATGTCGGCCGCCGCGGGCTTCGCGAGGGGCGCCTCCGCGGCGTGGAGCGCGAGGGGAAGCAGGGGCGCGATCAACGCGAGCGGAAGGCGGGGTTTCACGGGCGGGCGGCGGCGGGTTGGCGGGCGAGGGCGGCGGCGAGCTTGATCGCCTCGACAAGGCTGCGCGGGTCGCCGCGGCCGGTGCCGGCGTTGGCGAAATCGGTGCCGTGCTCGACGGAGGTGCGGATGATGGGCAGGCCGAGGGTGACGTTCACCCCGCGCCAGATGCCGAGCATCTTGGCGGCGACGTGGCCCTGGTCGTGATACATCGCGACGGTGCCGTCGAACTCGCCCTGTGCGGCGCGGAAGAAGATCGTGTCGCCGGGCCAGGGGCCGGTGACGTCCATGCCGAGGGCGCGGGCCTGCTCGATGGCGGGCGCGATGAACTTCGCCTCCTCGTCGCCGAAGAGGCCGCCCTCGCCGGCGTGCGGGTTGAGGCCGGCGACGGCGAGCCTGGGCTTGGCGATGCCGAGGCGTTGCACCGCGGCGTGGGTGAGTTGAAGGACCTTGATGATGCGCTCGGGGCGCACGCGGTCGATCGCCTGGCGGAGCGAGACGTGGGTCGAGACGTGGCTGACCCGGAGCTTGTCGGCGACGAGCATCATGGTGGCGCCGGGGGCCTTGCAGACCTCGGCGAGCAGGCCGGTGTGGCCGTCGAAGTGGTGGCCGGCGGCGTTGAGCGCGGCCTTGTTGATCGCGGAGGTGACGATGCCGCCGACGCGTCCGGCGAGGGCGAGCTCGGCGGCGGTCTTGACGTATTCGTAGGCCGCGTGGCCGGCGAGCGGGTCGGCGCGGCCAAGCTGGAGGCGGGCGAGATCGACGTTCTTGAGGTCATGGACCGCGATCTCTCCGTCGGCGAATTCGGCGACCTCGGGCGAGGCGAAGCCGCGGACGCGCGCGGTCGAGCCGGTGTAGTCGCAGGCTTTCGCGAGCACGGCGGCGTCGCCGATCACCAGCGGGCGGCAAAGCGCGCGGACCTCGGGGAGCACGAGGGCCTTGGTGAGAAGCTCGGGGCCGGTGCCGGCGGGGTCGCCGAGCGTGATGGCAAGCAGAGGCAAATCGGACATAGGGGAGAATCAGGAAAGGATACGGGTGGGCAGGGCGCGACGGAGCGCGTCGGGCCAGGGGTAGCTGCCGGGCTTGAGCGTGACGAAAAAAGCCGGTTCGGCGAGCGGCCTCAGCGTGACGACGCCGGGCGCCCAGACGTGGACGACCTCGAGCGCGGTCCAGTCGAGGGCGGACAACACGGCCGCGGCGGTGGCGCCGCCGGCGACAAGAAGGTGCCGGAAGGCTTCTCGGTGGCGCAGTTCGACCGCGAGTTTGGCGAAGGCGGTCGAGAGCGAGGCGGGTGACGCGGGATCGGCGAGACGGCGCGCGGGCGCGGCGACGACGACGGCCCGCCGCTTGGCGAGCTGTTCGGCGACCGTGGCGGTGGCGGGGGCGCGAAGGCCGCGGAACGCGAGCGCGGCTTCGCCGGCCGGGCCGGCGGTCGTGCCGTGCAGGAGAAGGGTGGCGCCCGTGAAACGCGGGGGCGGAGCGGCGGGCTGGGCGGGCGCGCGGGCGCCGAGCCAGGCGCGGAAAAAGTCGGCGCCGCCGGCCGCGAGCGTGTCGGCGTCCACATGCGCGCGCCAGCGCCGGATGTCGGCCGAGCTGGCCGCTTCGCCGAGGATGACGCCGTGCTCGGGCAGATCGGCGGTGTTCGCGGGCAGGCAAACGCGGGAAGTTCGCGGCACGCGACCGAGCAAGGTCAGAACCTCCGAGCTGTCGCGCGGATGGTGCGGATCGCGTGCGAAGGCGGTCTCGTGCAGGAAGCGACCGTGGATGAAGTAGCGGCCGCCGCGGATGACGCGTCCGAGCGAAGGGTTGGCGGGGACGAGGATCGCGCGCGAGAGGCCGAGGGCGCGCGTGGCGGCGGCGAGCTGCGCGAGCACCGGGCCGCGGAGGACGGAGTCGACCTTGAGGAACATGCCGCGGTGCTTGGGTTGGGCGCGCGCGAGGCGGGCGGTCCAGGCGCGCACGCGGCGCGCGGCGAGGGTGGGCGAAAGGAGGCGCGTGTCGGTGTCGAGGACGAGCAGGTCCGCGTCGACGGGCGTGGCGGGCGGCTGCGTGAGCACGATCGCGCGGCGGCCCGACCGACGGGCGATGGCGGCGATCTCGGCCGCGCCGGTCAGGTCATCCGCGAGGACGATGTGCGGGCGTCGCGGCATATGAAGCGGTGTCGTGCGCAGGGCTTAGCCGAGCGCGGCGACCTCGGCGCGGACGGAGTCTTGTTCGGCGGCGGAGAGGGCGCGCAGGGGCGGCACCATGTCGGGGCCGCAGAGCCCGCGCAGGCCGCAGGCGGACTTCAGCGCGCCGAGGGACTGGCCGAGCGTGCGGTTGCGCTGGAAGATGGCGTTGAGCGCGTCGAGCCGGGCCTGGAGTTTTTCGGCGGTGGACCAATCGCCGGCGCGGGCGGCGCGGTAGAGGGCTGACCAGCGCTCGGGGTAGAGGTTTCCCGAGCTCGGGACGAGGCCGTCGAAACCGAGGCGCAGGGCGGGGATGGAGTGGGCGGCGATGCCCATGAAGAGCGAGAAGTCGGCGCGGCCGCCGAAGCGCTTGGCGACTTCCTCGCGGCGGCCGGCGGTGCCTTCGGAGTCCTTGAGGCCGGTGACGTTGGCGCGGCTTGCGAGCGACTCGATCACGTCGAGGGGAATGGACATGCCGGTGGTCGCGGGCATGTTGTAGACCATGAGCGGGCCGCGGACGCCGTCGGCGAGGCGCTCGAAGTAGGCGAGCATCTCGGCGGGCTCGAGCTTGTAGTAGTTGGGCAGGATGCCGACCACGGCGTCGGCGCCGGCCTGGAGGTAGTCGTTGGCGGTCTCGATGGAGAAGCCGACGCAGTTCGACGCCGGGCAGGCGAAGACGGGCGTGCGCTTGGCGGCGACCTTGACCGCGATCTCGACGTAACGCTGGCGCAGATCGCGCGGGAGCGAGGCGACCTCGCCGGTGGTGCCGAGGACGAGCATGCCGCAGCCGTTGCTCGCGAGATGGTCGACGAGGCGCTCGGCGGCGGGGACGTCGAGATCGCCGGCGGGCGTGACGGGCGTGACGAGAGGGACGATGACGCCGTGGGGGCGGAGGGGAGCGCTCATGGGGAACGTGGTTTAAAAGGCGGCTTCGTAGATGCGGAGGGCGTCGTCGCGGGTGACTTCGCGCGGATTGTTTTTCAGCAAACGGGTGACCTGGATGCCGGCCTCGGCGAGGCGGGGCAGCGCGTCGCGCGGGATGCCGTGTGAGGACAGCCGGGGATCGATGCCGCAGCGTGCGATCAGACGCGTGAGCAGCTCGGGCAGTTCTTGGACGGAGCGACCGCCGAGCGCGGCGGATAACGCGGCGTGTCGCTCGGGCAGGGCGGGCAAATTGAAGCGCACGACGTGCGGCAGGAGCAGCGCGATGGAGAGCCCGTGCGCCATGTGGAACTCGCCGCCGAGCGGGTAGGCGAGGGCGTGCACGCCGGTGGTGTTGACCGGACCGAGCGCGAGACCGCCGTAGAGGCTGCCGAGGGCGACGGCGGAGCGGGCCTCGAGATCGGCGCCGTTTTCGACGCAGCGGGCGAGGTGGGTGCCGATCAGGCGGACGCCTTCGAGGGAGCGCAGGTCGACGAGCGGGTGCGCGACGCGGCTGGCGTAGGTCTCGAGGCAGTGGGCGAGGGCGTCGATGCCGGTGGTCGCGGTGAGCGCGGGCGGCAGGGAAAGCGTGAGGGCCGGGTCGATGATGGCTGCGTCCGGGACGAGGGCGGGGCTGATGACGGCCTTTTTGGCCACGGCGGCCTCGTCGAAGAGGAGCGCGTTGGGCGAGACCTCGCTGCCGGTGCCGGAGGTGGTGGGCGCGCACACGAGGGCGGTGCGGCGGCCGGAGAGAACGTTGATGCCGTAGAACGCGGAGACGGGTTCCGGACGATCGTGGAGCGCGGCGACGAGCTTGGCGACGTCGAGCACGCTGCCTCCGCCGAGCGCGAGCACGAGATCGGGGGCGAAGGCGCGGGCGCGGGCGCGGAGCTGTTCGCAGCACGCGGCGGTGGGCTCGGGCGGAACGCCGGTGACGATCTCCACCGTCGCGTCGGCGGCGCGGAAAGTCGCGGCGAATTCGGAGGCCTTCTCGATCACCGAGGGCGAGGTGAGGAGAAAGACGCGCCGGTGGCCGGACCGGGCGAGGGCGGACAGGGCCTCCGCGGCGCAGCCGGCTCCGAAGTGGACGCGCGGCGGTTGCAGCGACGTGATGGGTGCCAAGACGGTCATCGGGAGGGGTGGGGTGCGGGTAGCCACAAGACGCGATTTTGGGTTTGGCAACCGCAGAACGCAGAGTGTCCGGGTGGCCGAAGATTTCCGCGCCTCCTCTGGAGGGGCGTGTGTTTCCGGCCCGGGTTTCGCCATCCCGGGGCCGGGAATTCCTTGATCGCTGAGAGGTGGAGGGTTCGAAAGAGACCAGTCGGCCCGGCGGAGGCGAAGGCGCGGGAGGGCACGGGGTTTTACCTCGTGGGGATGTTACGATCCCGCAGATATTATTTTCCATCGTGGCAGATTTGCGCGGGAAGCTCGGTTAGCTTATTCGATTGAGTCTTTCCGGACGTGTTCGCGCGTCCGTCCCTTTCCCCACCCCTCTCCCCGTGCTCGCCTCAATCCGTTCGAGTTGGTTTCCGCGCGTCGTTCTGGGCGCGTGCGTTTGCTTGGGCGGTCTGGCCCGCGCGTCGGAAAGCGCGTCGTCGGCCGTCGGCCGTCCGGGTTCGCTCGCCGCCTACGTCGAGCGTTTCAACGCGATGCAGCCCCAGGCGCCGGCCCACGCGATCCCGGATTCGGAGGCCGCGGCCTGGCTGGCGGCGAACGCGCCGCGTTTCGAGTGCCCGGATCCCGAGGTCGAGGAGATCTACTGGTTCCGCTGGTGGGCGCTGCGCAAACACCTGCGCAAGGACGCGGGCAGCGGGCGCTGGGTTTTCACGGAATTCATCACCAAGCCCCGGCCCGTGAGCAGCGGTCTCGGCCATCAGTTGAGCGAAGGCCGCTGGTTGCGCGACCAGGGCCCCTTCGACGACTACGTGCTCTATTGGCTGCGCGGCAATCAAGGCGGGCCGCAGACGCACCTGCACAAGTATTCCCAATGGCTCGCCTACGCGCTCTGGCAGCGCGCGCTCGTGACGGGCGATCGCGCCGGGCTCGTGGCGATGCTCGACGACCTGGTCGCCGATTATCGTCGCTGGGAGGAGGAGCGGCGCCGTCCCGACGGGCTTTTCTGGCAGCACGACGTGTGGGACGCGATGGAGGAGTCGATCAGCGGCGGACGGAAGGTGAAGAACGTCCGCCCGACGATCAGCGCCTACATGTTCGGCAACGCCGAGGCCATCGCGGCGATCGCGCGCGACGCGGGCCGCGCCGAACTCGCGGCGGAGTTTACCGCCAAAGCCGCCGAGCTTCGCGGGCTGGTGCAGCGCACGCTTTGGAACGAGGACCGCGCGTTTTTCTGCTCCGTCACCGAGCAGCTCGAGCCCATCCCGGTGCGCGAGGCGATCGGCTTCATCCCCTGGTATTTCGGGCTGCCCGAGGCGGGGCGCGGCCATGAGCGCGCCTGGGCGCAGATCCGCGACGATCAGGGGTTTCGCGCGCCCTTCGGCCTGACCACCGCGGAGCGACGCGATCCGACCTTCCGCTCGCGCGGCACCGGCACCTGCGAGTGGGACGGGGCGGTCTGGCCCTTCGCCACCTCGCAGACGCTCACCGCGCTGGCCAGGGTCCTTCGCGATTATCCGCAGGACAGCGTGGGCAAGCGCGACTATCTCGACGCGTTCCTTACCTACACGCGCAGCCATCGCTTCGACGGGCAGCCCTACATCGGCGAGTATCTCGACGAAAAGACCGGCGCTTGGCTGAAGGGGCGCGACCCGCGCAGCGAGTGCTACAACCACTCGACCTACGCCGATCTCGTCATCGCCGGATTGGCGGGCCTGGTGCCGCGCGAGGACGACACGCTGGAGATCTCCCCGCTTTTGCCCGAGGACAGCTGGTCCTGGTTTCGTCTGGAGGGTCTTCGTTACCACGGGCGCGAGATCACGATCCAGTGGGACCGCGACGGTCGTCGCTGGGGCGGGGACGCCGGCCTCCGCGCCTGGGCGGACGGCAAGCTCGTCGCCTCGTCGGCGCGATTGGAGCGCATCCGCGGAAAGTTGCCCTGAGCGGACGAAGAAACGCGCCGCTTTTCCTTCGCTAACCCGTCCTCCTTTCCCTGTTTTTTCCCCGCCCCCGAGCCCCCGCGGCTTCGTATCCCATGACTCTCTTTTCGTTTCGATTCGGCTCTCTGCCTCGTGCGTCGCGCGTCTCCGTCGCCCTGCTATTCGCCGCGCTGCCGATCACGGGCTTCGCGAAGCAGGACGCGCCGCCGGTCTCGCTCGGCAAGGACGGGAAGCTGGCCTACCTCGGTCTCGAGAACGGCGACCGCGTGCCTGATTTCTCCCATGCCGGCTACCGCGGCGGCGGGGTGACGCCGCCGATCCTGTCCGCGAAGGTCCGGGTGGTCCCCGTCGAAGGCGATGACGGCGCGCGCATCCAGGCCGCGATCGATTTCGTGTCCTCGCTCGCGCCCGACGCCGCGGGGCTGCGCGGTGCGGTCGAGCTCGCGCCCGGCCGCTACGAGATCGAGGGACAACTCAAGATCACCGCGGGTGGCGTCGTGTTGCGCGGCGCCGGCGCGGGCGGGGACGGCTCCGTTCTCGTCGCGACGGGGACCGGGCGCCGCGCGCTGATCGAGGTCGCGGGCCGCTACGAGCGCAAGGAGCTCGCGGCCGCGCGCGCCGTGGCGGACGACTACGTGCCGGTCGGCGCGACGCGGTTGCGCGTCGAAAGCGCGGCGGGCCTCGCGGCGGGTCAGCGCGTGGCGATCGAGCGCCCGAGTCCGGCTGCCTGGCTCGCCCGTCTGGGCATGGACGCGGCCCCGGCTCGCCAGCCCTACATGTGGAAGGCCGGCACGGTCGACCTCCGCTGGGATCGCGTGATCGTCGCGGTGAACGGCGACCAGATCACGCTCGACGCCCCGCTCACCACCTCGCTCGAGCGCGAGCTCGGAGGCGGCACGGTCACGCCCTACGTCGATTCCGGTTATCTCTCCGAGGTCGGCGTGGAAAACCTGCGCTGCGAGTCCGACCACGACCGCGCCAATCCGCTCGACGAGCAGCACGCGTGGAACGCGATCGACCTGCACGCGGTGCGCGACGGCTGGGTCTCGGACGTGACCGGCGTGCATTTCGCGGGCAGCGTGGTCCAGGTCGGCGCGCGCGTGGAGCGCGTGACGGTGCAGGACTGCGCGTCGCTCGCGCCGGTCTCCGAGATCGCCGGTTACCGGCGTCTCGCGTTCCACTCGCGCGGCCAACAGGTGCTTTTCCTGCGTTCTCGCAGCGAGGACGGGCGCAACGACTTCACCACCGGTTACCAGTCGGCCGGACCGGTCGTGTTCCTCGACTGCGACGCCCGGGGCACGCATGGCTTCAGCGGCTCGATCGGCGCCTGGTCCTCCGGTTTGCTTTTCGACGGCGTGAAAATCGACGGCGGCGCGCTGCGTCTCGACAACCTGGAAACCTTCAACCAAGGCGTCGGCTGGGCCGCGGCCAACTCGATGATCTGGCAAAGCGCCGCCGGCGTGATCATCAACCGCCGTCCCCCCGGCGCGCACAACTGGGCGGTCGGCGTCTGGGCGCAGTTCGTCGGCGACGGGCGCTGGAGTCTGGTGAGCGAGTTCGCCAATCCCGATTCGCTTTACCGCGCGCAACTCGCCGAGCGTTCGGGCGCGGGCTCCGCCGCGGCCCTCGAGCCGCGCCGTTATCCGTCGGCCGGCGCCGCGCCCGCCTTGGAGAAGGCCGTGCCCGATCTGGCGGCGCGGATCGTGCCCAAGGCTCCCGAAAAAGGCCGCCCCTTGTCGCTGGTCGACGGCGTCCTCAAAGTCGGCGGCGAGCGTCTTTCCGGAAAGCAGACCGAGGGCGCGTGGTGGCTGGGCCGCCTCGAGCCCGGCCGCGCGTCCGAGACGGGCGTCGCGCTCACCCGCTTCGCCCCCGGCCGCACCGGCAAGGGCCTGACCGACGAGATCCCCGCGGTGGTCGCCGCCATGAAGAGCGCCGGTCAGGTCGCGTTTCGCCACCACTACGGCCTGTGGTATGAGCGTCGCCGCATCGATCATCAGATGATCCGCCGCCCGGACGCGGAGGTCTGGCCGCCCTTCTTCGAGCAGCCCTTCGCCCGCAGCGGACAAGGCACGGCTTGGGACGGGCTCAGCCGCTACGATCTCACGAAATACAACCCCTGGTATTTTGGTCGCCTGCGGGCCTTCGCCGCAGAGGCGCGCAAGGAAGGCCTCGTGCTGATCAACGAGATGTATTTTCAGCACAACATCATCGAGTCCGGCGCCCACTGGGTCGATTGCCCGTGGCGCCCGGTGAACAACATCAACGACACCGGCTTCACCGAGCCGCCGCCCTTCACCGGAGACACGATCAAGATGGCCGACGCGTTCTACGACGTGACGCACCCGGTGCGCCGTGACCTGCACCGCGCCTATATCCGCCAGTGTCTCGCGAACCTCGCCGACGAGCCCAACGTCATCCACACGCTCACCGCCGAGAACAGCGGTCCGCTGCACTTCATGCGGTTCTGGCTCGATGTGATCGCCGAGTGGGAGCGCGAGACCGGCAAGCACCCGCTGATCGCGCTCAGCGCGCCCAAGGACGTGCAGGACGCCATCCTGGCCGATCCGGTCCGCTCCGCCGTCGTGGACGTGATAGATCTCACTTACTGGTTCCGCACGCCGGACGGGAAGGAGTTCGCGCCCGCCGGCGGTCAGTCGCTCGCGCCGCGCCAGCACGCCCGGCTTTGGAAAAACGGCCGTCCCAACGCCGAATCCATCGCCGCGATGGCGCGCGAGTATCGGCAAAAATTCCCCCGGAAGGCCGTGATCACCGGCCTCGACCAGGCCGCCGACATCCAGCCCTGATCCTGAACCCCGCCCGCGTTTCCCCGATTTTTCAGCCCGCCCCCTTGCTCATTTCCGCATGAAACCGCCCCGCTTCGCCCTTCGTTTGTGCTCCTTGTTTTTGTTGGCCGCGACCCTGCTCCGGGCCGCCGCGCCCGCCACGGTCGAGCAATGGGGCGTGTTCGAGCTGGAGCTGAAGGGGCCCTCGGAGGGCAACCCCTTCACCGAGGTGCGCGTCGGCGCCGTGTTCACCGACGGCGCCACCACCGTCGAGGTCCCGGGCTTCTACGACGGCGAGGGCGTCTACAAGATCCGCTTCAGCCCCGGCGCGATCGGCGACTGGCGCTACGAGACGAAGAGCAATCGCTGGGACCTGACCGGCAAGCTCGGCAAGTTCACCGCCACCGCCCCGGGCAAGGGCAACCACGGTCCCGTGCGCGTGAACAACACCTTCCACTTCGCCTACGCCGACGGCACGCCCTACAAGCAGATCGGCACCACGATCTACAACTGGACCGACACCCCCGAGGCGGTGCAGGAGGAGACGCTCCGCACGCTCGCCGCCGCGCCCTTCAACAAGGCCCGCATGCTGGTCACCCCGCAGCCGACGCCCTACAAGGAGACGTTCGCCCCGCCGCGCTGGCCATTCGTCGGCACGCCGCCGACGAGCTGGGATTTCACGCGCTTCAACCCCGACTATTTCCGTCACCTCGAGAAGCGCGTCGCCCAGCTCGGCGAGCTCGGCGTGGAGGCCGACCTCATCCTCTTCAACCCCTACGGCCATTTCGGCTTCGAGACCATGGACGCTGCCGCCGACGAGCGCTACGTGCGCTACGTCGTGGCTCGTCTCGGCGCCTACCGCCACGTCTGGTGGTCGTTGGCCAACGAATACGACTTCCTCCGCACCAAGACCGACGAGGACTGGGATCGCATCGGCACGCTCATCCAGCGCTGCGACCCGCACCAGCGCCTCCGCTCCATCCACAACGGCCGGCTGATCTTCGATCATGGCAAACCGTGGGTCACCCACGTCTCCATGCAAAACGGCGCCGCCGTCAACGAGTCCGGCCGCGCCGAGATGTATCGCGGCGTGTGGCGCAAGCCGGTCGTGTTCGACGAGGTCTGCTATGAAGGCGATTCGAAATACCGCTGGGGCAACCTCACGGGCCCCGAGATGGTGCATCGTTTCTGGTGCGGCACGGTGGCCGGCACCTACGTCGGCCACGGCGACTATTTCGCCACGGAGAAAGAGGACACCTGGACCTCTTTCGGCGGCAAGATGACCGGCACGAGCGCGCCACGACTCGCCTTCCTCCGCAAGATCCTCGAGGACGGCCCGCGGCAGGGCATCGATCCGATCGACAAGTGGTGGGACACCCAGACCGGCGGCCAGCCCGCCCTGTATTACCTCACCTATTTCGGCTACGAAAAGCCGACCGAGTGGACCTTCAAGCTCTACAAAAACGGCGTGAACGACGGGCAGCGCTACGGGATCGATATCATCGACACCTGGGACATGACCATCACCCCGGTCGCGGGCGAGTTCGTCGCCAAGAAGCTCGACAACTACTTCTTCGGCGACGCGAGCGGCCGCAAGGTTCGGCTCCCCGGCAAGCCGGGCATCGCCATCCGCGTGCGCCGGCTCGGCGCGGACGGCGTTCCCGTGAAGACCGAGCAACCCACCGACTGACGACCATGCGCCGTTTCCTCAACCTCGTCGGCCTGTCGCTCGCGGCGGGCCTCGCCCTGGCTTTTGTCTCCGGTTGCTGCACGCGCGTCCCTTCGCCCGCGGCGGCCAGGGCGGACGCCGCGGCGCCTGCATCGCGGTTGCCCAAGACCTGCTACCTCTTCGCCTACTTCTACCACGCCGAGGAGGCGGAGGGCTTCCGCCTCGCGTGGAGCGCCGACGGCTACCGCTTCGAAAAGCTCAACGACGGGAAAAGCCACCTCAAGCCGACCGCCGGCGAAAACAAGCTGATGCGCGACCCGCATCTCTACCGCGCCCCCGACGGCGTCTTTCACCTAGTGTGGACCACCGGCTGGACCGGCAAGACCATCGGCTACGCGTCCTCGAAGGACCTGATCCACTGGTCGGAGCAAAAGACGCTGCCCGTGATGGCTCACGAGCCGGAGGCGCAAAACTGCTGGGCGCCCGAGATCGTCTGGGATCCGGTCAAGGAGCACTACCTCATCCACTGGTCCACGACCATCCTCGGCCGCTTCCCCGAGACCGCGATGTCGAACCGCCGCCCGGAGCGAAACCACCGCATCTACGCGACGACCACGAAGGACTTCGTCACCTTCACGCCCACCGAGCTCCTCTACGACGCGGGCTACAACGTCATCGACGCCGACATCATCCCCGCCGAGGACGGCACGGGCGACTGGCTGATGTTCGTGAAGGACGAGACCCTCGCGCCCGTCACGCAGAAGAACATCCGCCTCGTGCGCGGACGTTCTCCGGAAGGTCCTTGGGACAAGGTTTCGCCTCCGCTGACCGGCTCCGGCTACTGGGCCGAGGGCCCGGCCGCGATCAAGGTCGGCGACGAATACCGCGTCTACTTCGACAAGCACATGCTCGACGCGATCGGCATGGTGCGTTCGCGCGATCTCAAGACCTGGGAGGACGTCAGCGACCGCGTGAGCTTCCCGCCCCAGGCCCGCCACGGCTGCATCCTCGCGGTGCCGCGCGACGTGGTGGAGCGCTTGCTCCGTCCCTGAGTTTCCTGGTTCGTCATCCGCTTCGCGCCCCGTCCATGCCCCGCTCGCTTTCGCTCCCCGATCTTCTCGTTCTGTTCGCCTACCTCGTGGGCGTCACCGGCCTCGGTTGCTGGTTTTACCGCCGAAACCGCGAGAGCGAGCACTTCATGTCCGCGGGCCGCTCCCTGCCCGGCTGGGCGGTGGGCCTCTCGATCTTCGGCTCCTATGTGAGCAGCATCAGCTTTCTCGCCAATCCGGGCAAAGCCTACGCGGAGAACTGGAGCGCCTTCGTCTTCGCGATCAGCCTGCCGCTCGCCGCCTGGGTGGCGGTGCGCTGGTTCGTCCCCTTCTACCGCACCGCGGGCGATCTCTCCGCCTATCATCATCTGGAGCGTCGCTTCGGCGCCTGGGCGCGGCTCTACGCGGTGCTTTGCTACATTCTCACGCAGGTGACCCGGCTCGGGACGATCCTCTACCTGCTCGCCCTCGCGCTGGTGCCGCTGACCGGATGGGACATCCGCGCGATCATCCTCGTGGCCGGACTCGTCATCGTGGTGTATCCGCTCCTCGGCGGCACCGAGGCGGTGGTCTGGACCGGCGTGGTGCAGGCGGTCGTGCTCGTGGGCGGGGCGCTCGCGGCCCTCGCCGTCATCCTGCTCAAGATTCCCGGCGGCGCGGGCCCGGCTCTCGCGGACGCCGCGGCGCAGGGCAAGTTCAGCCTCGGCTCCTTCGACGGCGATCTGACGCGGGCCACCTTCTGGGTGGTGCTGATCTACGGGCTCGTGATCAACCTTCAGAACTTCGGCGTGGATCAGAGCTACGTGCAGCGCTACATCACCGCCCGCACCGACGGCGCCGCCTCGCGCAGCGTCTGGCTCGGCGCGCTGCTTTACCTTCCGGTCGGCGCGGCGTTTTTCTTCATCGGCACCGCGCTGCACGCCTTTTACTCCGCTCAACCCGACCTGCTCCCGGCCGGGCTCAAGGCCGACGGCGTGTTTCCCCACTTTATCAGCACGCAGCTCCCGCCCGGCCTGGCGGGCCTCGTCGTCGCGGGGCTCTGCGCGGCCGCGATGGATTCCAACCTCAACTGCATGTCCACGCTCTTCCTCAACGACGTCTACCGCCGCCATCTGCGGCCGGACGCCGGCGAGCGCGAGGCGATGCGCGTGCTTCACTACTCCACGCTCGGCTTCGGCGTGATCTGCGTGGCCGCCGCGCTCGCCATGATCTCGATCAAGAGCGCGCTCGACGCGTGGTGGGAGCTCGCGGGCATCTTTGGTGGCGGCATGCTTGGCCTGTTCCTCCTCGGGCGTTTTCTGCCTCGCGCCGACGGCCGCGCCGGCCTGGTCGGCGTGTCCGCGGGCATCCTCGTCATTCTTTGGACCACCCTTTCGCCTCGGCTCGCCTGGTGGCCCGAGGCCTTGCGCAGTCCCTTCCATGGCCTGCTTGTGATCGTATTTGGCACCCTCGCCGTGATCCTTGCCGGAGCCGGTGCCGCGTTTCTCCTTCCGCGCCGTTCCACGGTCGCTCCCGCTCCTTCCGCCCCATCCCCATGATCCGCTCGCTTCTGCTCGCCCTCGCCTGCGTCTCCGCTTTGCCGCTCCTCCGCGCCGACGCGCCGCACCCCGCCGTCGTCCGTGCCGAGTTGATCAACGGCGACGCACCCTATCCGGAGTCGCACGCCTCGACCATCGTCGAGCTCGCGCCCGGTCACCTCGTCGCCTCGTGGTTTGGCGGCACCAAGGAGCGCAATCCCGACGTGTGCATCTACATCGCGCACTTCGAAAACGGCCGTTGGCAACCCGGCGTGCAGGTCGCGGACGGCATCCAGCCCGACGGCGCGCCGCGTCTGCCGACCTGGAATCCCGTGCTCTTCGCGCCGAAGGACGCGCCGCTGCATCTCTTCTACAAGGTCGGCCCGAACCCGCGCGAGTGGTGGGGCATGCTCGTCACCTCGACCGACGGCGGCCGCACCTGGAGCGCGCCGCGCCGTCTCCCGGAGGGCTTCCTCGGGCCGATCAAGAACAAGCCGGTTGTCCTGGCCGACGGTTCCTGGCTTTCGCCCAGCAGCACCGAGGGCAACAAGAGCTCCGCCGGCGACAAGGACGCGGAGGGCTGGCTCGTCCATTTCGAGCGCTCCGCGGACAAGGGCGCGACCTGGGAAAAAATCGGCCCGGTGAAAAAGGGCCCCGGCTTCGATGCGATTCAGTCGAGCGTGCTTTTCCACTCCGATGGTCGCTTGCAGGCCTTGAGTCGCACCAAGCAGGGCGTGATCTCCCAGACTTGGTCGAAGGACGGCGGCAAGACCTGGAGCCCCCAGACCGCGATCGAGCTTCCCAACCCGAACTCCGGCACCGACGCGGTCACGCTCGCCGATGGCCGCCAGTTGCTGGTCTACAACCACTCCGGCCACCGCGCCGACGAGGCGAAGGGCGACCGCTACCCGCTCGATGTCGCCCTTTCCTCCGATGGCGTGCACTGGCGCCGGGTCGTCACCCTCGAGACCGAGCCCTGCAAGAGCGGCTACGCCTACCCGGCGGTGATCCAGGCCGCCGACGGCCTCGTCCACATCACCTACACCTTCGATCGCCGCGCGATCAAACACGTCGTCCTCGATCCCGCTAAGCTGTGAACACGCGCCTCCTCGCCGCCTGCCTGCTCCTGGTCGCGCCGCGCCTCGGCGCGGAGTATCGCGTCGAGGCGCCGCGCTGCGAACTCGCGGCCGACCCGCTCGGGGTCGACACCACCGCGCCGCGCCTCTCGTGGCGAATCTCGTCGGACGAGCGCGGCCAGCGTCAGACCGCATGGCAGGTCCAGGCCGCGTCGTCGCCCGAGTTGCTCGCGAAGGACGCACCCGATCTCTGGGACAGCGGCCGCGTCGAAAGCGACGACACCACGCTGCTGCCCTACGCCGGGCGTGCGTTAAGTTCATCCGAAGTCGTCCACTGGCGGGTGCGCAGCTGGGATCGCGACGGACACCCTTCGGCGTGGAGCGCGTCCACCCGCTGGACCATGGGCTTGCTCGGGCAAAAGGACTGGGGCGCCGCGCGCTGGATCACCGACGCCGGTTCCGAACGCCTGGAAAACACCCTGATGCGGCGCGAGTTCACGGTGCGCCCGGGGCTGCGCCGCGCGCTCGTGCACGTGTCGGGGCTGGGCCACTACGAGTTGTTCCTCAACGGCGCCAAGGCCGGCGTCGACGTCCTCTCGCCCGGTTGGACCGACTACCGCGACACGGTCCTCTACGACACGCGCGACGTCACCGCGCTGCTCCGCGAGGGCGCGAACGCCGCCGGCCTTTCGCTGGGCAACGGCATGCTGCACGTCGAGCGTCCGGAGGGCCGCTTCGCCAAGTTCAAGGGTTCCTTCGGCCCGCAGCGCGCCATTCTTCGACTCCGCCTCGAATATGCCGACGGCGGCGTCGATACGCTCGTCTCCGACGAAGCCTGGAAGACGCACCCGGGGCCGATCACCTTCTCGAGCATCTACGGCGGCGAGGATTTTGACGCGCGCCGGATTCCCGCGGGCTGGGATCGTCCCGGTTTCTCCGACGTCGGCTGGACGCCCGCCGCGTTCTACACCGGCGAGAGCGGCACGCTGCGGGGCATGACCCGCGCGCCCGAACCGGTGGCGCCGATCGAGACGCGCCCCGTCGCCTCGCGACGCGAACTCAAGCCGGGCGTGGAGCTCTACGATTTCGGCCAGAATGTGTCCTTCATGCCGCGTCTTCGCGTCAGCGGTCCCGCCGGCTCGACCGTGAAACTCACCGCCGGCGAGGTGCTGAACGATGACGGCACGATCAACCGTTCGACCATGGGTGGCGCCCACCGCGGCAGCGCGTGGTGGAGCTACACGAAGGCGGGCGACGGCGACGAGAGCTGGTTCCCGCAGTTTTATTACCTCGGCTCGCGTTATCTCTACGTCGAGCTGTTGCCGGCGTCCGAGGGCGCCGCGTCGCCGAAGATCGAGTCGCTCGAGCAGGTCGTCGTGCATTCCACCGCCGAGCCTGCGGGCCGTTTCGCGAGCTCCGATCCCACGCTCAACCGCATCCGCGATCTCGTGCGCTGGGCGCAGCGCTCGAACATGGTGTCGATCCTGACCGACTGCCCGCACCGTGAGAAACTGGGCTGGCTGGAGCAAAACCACCTCAACGGTCCGGCGCTGCGCTACGAGTGGAGCCTGGATCGTTTGGCGGCGAAGAACGTCCACGACATGGCCGAGGCGCAGACGCCCGAGGGCCTGATCCCGAACATCGCCCCGGAATACACCGTGTTCAAAAACACCTACCGCGCGGCGGCGGAGTGGGGCGCCTCCTTCATCCTCGTGCCCTGGCAGCAGTATCTCTTCACCGGCGACGACTCGTTGTTGCGCGAGCAATACCCGGCGATGGCGCGCTACTTCGCCTACCTGGAAAGCCGCGCGGCCGGAGGCCTGCTTCAGGAGGGGCTCGGCGATTGGTATGACGTGACCTTGGAAAAGCCGGGACGCGCCAATCTCACCCCGCCCGCGATCACCGCCACCGCGCATTTCTATCAGGACGCCGAGATTCTCGCGAAGATCGCCGAACACCTGGGGCGCGCCGACGACGCGAAAGCCTATCGCGCCCGCGCCGCGGAGATCCGCGACGTGTTCAACCGCGAATTCTACAAGCCGGACGCGCCCGAGCTCTACGGCACCGGCTCGCAGACCTCGCTCGCGCTGCCGCTCGCGTTCGGACTCGCCGCCCCGGAAGCCCGCGATCGCGTGCTTGCCGCCCTTCTGCGCGAGATCGAGACGCGCGGTCACTTCAGCAGCGGCGCGATCGGCACGCGTTATCTCTTCCGCACCCTCACCGACGCCGGTCGCTCCGAGCTGATCTATCGCACGATCACCAATCCCGAGATCCCCGGTTACGCGCGCCAACTGCAACTCGGTGCGACCTCGCTCGCGGAGTCCTGGGGCGCGTGGACCGGCGCCTCGCAGAACCACTTCTTCCTCGGGTTCGTCACCGAGTGGCTTTACCGCGACCTCGCCGGCATCGCGCCCGACGAGGCGGCCCCCGGCTTCAAGCACACGATCATCCGCCCGCACCCCGTGCCCGGACTCGAATGGGCGGAGGCGGAGCATGACAGCGCCCACGGCCGCGTGGCGGTCCGCTGGGAGCAGCGCGACGGATGCTTCCGTCTCGTCGCCACCGTGCCGGCCAACACCACCGCGACGGTCTATCTGCCGGCGCGTGAGGGCGCGGAGGTGAAGATCGCCGACCTGAACGGCGTGACTCCCCGGGGCCGCGTGGGAGATCGCGTGGTCTACGACGTCGGCTCGGGCCGTTACGAATTCGAGGCCGGACCCTGATCCAAGAGGCGGCGCTTTCGCCGCCGGCGCGCCGGGCGAGGAGTCTTGGGCAAGGGATCGGTGGCGCACGTCGCGCCCGCGCGCTAGGCTTGCGGTCCATGAAGGCCGCCCGTCGAGAAACTCCGTCGCCGTCGCCGAGCCTGCTGCTCGGGCAAAGCGAGGCGATCCGCCGCGTGGTCGAGCTCGCGGAGTCCGTCGCGCCTACGGATGTGACCGTGATGATCGAGGGCGAGAGCGGCACCGGAAAGGAGCTGGTCGCCCGCCTCGTCCACGGACGCAGCCGGAGGGCGGCCAAGCCCTTCATCTTCGTCAATTGCGCCGCGCTTCCGGAGGCCTTGCTCGAGTCGGAGCTTTTTGGATACGTGAAAGGCGCCTTCACCGACGCCCGCGCCGACAAGCCCGGGCGCTTCCTTCTCGCCGACGGCGGCACGCTCTTTCTCGACGAGATCGGCGATCTCTCGCCCAAGGGGCAGGGCGACTTGCTGCGCGTGCTCGAGGACCGGGCCTTTCGCATGGTCGGAGGCACCGAGATGGTGCGCGTCGACGTGCGCCTGATCGTCGCGACCAACCGCGATCTGCACCAGGCGGTGGCGGCGGGGAGGTTTCGCGAGGATCTCTATTATCGCCTCCACGTCGTGCCCATCCGCACCCCGCCGCTCCGGGAGCGGCCGGAGGATATCCCTGCGCTCGTCGACGCGTTTCTCGATCACTTCGCCGCGACGCACGGCAAGCGTCGCAAGCGTCTCGCCCCGGAAGCTCTGGACCTCTGCCGGCGCTTTCCGTGGCCGGGTAACGTCCGCCAGTTGCGCAACCTCGTGGAGCGCCTCGTGGTCACCTGCCCGGAAGCGGAGATCGGCGTCGCGCGTCTGCCGGACTTTCTGGTCCGCCACGAGCGCGAGGCGCCGGAATTCTCCGTTCGCGTGGGCATGACCCTCGCGGAGGTGGAGCGCCTGCTCATTCAAAAGACGCTTTCCCAGGCCACCTCGCATCGCGGCGACGCGGCGCGTCTGCTCGGGATCAGCCGGCGGGGCCTGCAATACAAGCTCCGCGCCCACGGTTTGTTGGACCGGTGAGGCGCCGCGGTCTGCACCGCGACTCTTGCACCGTAGGGACCTGTTTGGGTGCAAACTTTGCGCCGGAGCGACGTGTAGGAAATGGACGGCTTTGGCCCCGCTTTGGCGAGTATGCACGATAAGGCCCTTCTGAACGGGATGATGCGAACCGGGAAAAGTTCCGGGAACGCCGTCTGCATCCGGGGACGGGCCATGAAGCCCATTGTCGAAAAACTGCTCGAACTTCAGATGATTCTCCTGACCAAGCCCGCCGAAGGCACGGAGGCGGCGGCCAAGGCCTTTGATCTGCGCGGCGAAGTGCCTTCGTCGTTGCTCGGGCACTTTGAGCGACAGATCGCGCGCGGACGCCGCGCCGTGGCCGTGGTGCGCAACGGCGTGTGCGGTGAGTGCCACATGCGGTTGCCGACCGGCACCTCGGCGAGCCTTGTTTCCGCGAACGATCTCGTGCTTTGCGAGAACTGCAGCTGCTACCTCATGCTCGCCCCGGAGGAGTCCGAGGCCAGGCGCCTCGCGGTGGACGAGGCGAAGCAACGCCGTCTGAAGAAAATCCGCCAAGCCGCGGCCGCGTTGGTCTGACCCCGCGCGCCGTGCGGAGCATCCCATTTTCGGCGAGAGCCAGAGCCCGGATTCTGGCCGGATGATAGCCCGCTGAGGGTTCGAGCCCCTCTCTCGCCGCCACTTTTTCTCCACCGGAAAGGCGCGCCCGCGTGGCCTGCTCGGTTCGAAGCAATCCTTTGCTCCGCGGTGTTTCGCGCCTAGCTTCGGGTTCGAATGTCTTCGCCGAATCTCGCCGACCTGCTGCCCAAGATCATCGCGCTCGCCCACGGGGCGGGCGCGATCGCGCTGCGCCATTTCGCGGCGCCTATCCCGACGACCTCGAAAACCAGTCGGATCGACATCGTGACCGCGGCGGACACCGAGGTGGAGGCCTACCTCGTCGGCGAGCTGACCAAGCTGTTTCCCTCCCATCATATCGTCGGCGAGGAGGGCGGCGGGCAGGGCGCGCCGGCCGCCGCGGCGGAGTATCACTGGTTCGTCGATCCGATCGACGGCACGGTGAATTTCGCGAGCAAGCTTCCCCATTTTTGCACGAGCATCGCGCTCGCCACCGCGGACCGCGAACCGCTGCTCGGCGTGGTCTACGACCCGACGCGTCGCGAACTCTTCGCCGCGCTGCGCGGCGGCGGGGCGACGCTCAACGGCGCGCCGATCCGGGTGACGCAGACCGCCGAGCTGATCGACGCCGTCATCGTGAGCGGCTTTCCCTACGACAAGCACACGAACCCCGACAACAACCTGCGCGAGTGGGGCGCGTTTCTCGTGAAGATCCGCGGCGAACGCCGTCTCGGCAGCGCCGCGTTGGATTTTTGCTACGTGGGCGCCGGGCGCCTCGACGGCTACTGGGAAAAGGATCTCAAGCCCTACGACGCGATGGCGGGCATGCTTGTGGCGCGCGAGGCGGGTGGCGTCGTGACCGACTACGCGGGCGGCGACCGGCCGCAGCGGCTTGATCGCGGTCGCTACGTCGCGAGCAACGGCCGCATCCACGCGGAAATGCTGCGCGTGTTGGCGTCCGTCTAGCGCATGGGACGTGACGCGTAGCACGTAGCGGAACGGCGGAGCCGTTTCGCCGAAGGGAGGCGTGGGTGCATTGCGCGCGGTGGACTCGGCGAAACGATTCCGTCGTCCCGCTACGTTGGCGTCATTCGAGCGCCACGCTGTCGGGCGCGACTCGTCGATGATGCTCGCGCCAAAAGCGGTCCCAAAAGCCCGGCGCGCGAGGATCGAGCGGATAGACGCCGGGGAGGATCGCGCCGAGATGGGGCCAGGCGCTCCATGCATGGACAAGTTGGGCTCTCTCCGGATTTCGTAGAATGTAGTCCGCGATCTTCGCGAAGGCGTCTTGCTCGCGTTCTGCGTCCCGAAGCACGTGGTCGTGGGCCTGACGCTGCAAGGCGTGTCCGGGAGCGAGCAATTCGTTCCATCGGCGGCGAAACCAAGCGACCGCGAGGCGCTGATCGGCGTGCTCGGCGGTGCCCATCCATAAAAAATGCGCGTGGTCCGGCATCAGACAGTAGGCGGGACAGGCCACGGCATAACGATGGCAGGCGTGAAGCAGGATCTCGCGCAGCGCCGCGTGGTGCGCCGCGTCGAGCCAGCCGCTCGCCCGGTTCTTTAGCGCCATGGACCAGTGGACGGAAGCGAAGCCGCGATACGCGGTGGGGTGGAGCCGTGGCATACGGTCGTGGTCGGACGGGAAGCGTGCGTCCATGAGACGGTGACGAAAGCGCTCCGCGCTTCCGCTACGAGGGGGGAAATGACGCGTAACGCTCGAATGACGTAGCGGAACGGCGGAGCCGTTTCGAGGGAATGGGAGTGCGTTTACGCGGTTGGCGTCGAAACGACTCCGTCGTTCCGCTACAGGTCTGGGCAGCTGCGTGACTCGGGCGCCGGCTGCTCCGCCGTCTCGTCGTCGACCGGCGCTCGGCCGCTGAACTCGGCGGAGCAACAGGAGCCGCGTCCGGCGTAGCAATCGCCGCAGAGCGTCTCGCCCTCGAAGCGAAAGGCGCCGTGGCAACCGCAGGCCTCGCACACCGCATCAGGATCGAGTCGAAATGCAGTCGGGATCGGGGAGGGAGAGCTCATGTGGCGGTGGCCTGGCTTCAACCGAGCCTCTTCGCTCCGAAAGTGCGAGCGCGGCGATCACCTTTTACCGCGCCGCAATCGCGCGGCACGCCGCGTAAACGCGGAATCACGTCGTCTCAAAACGGTCCGTCGCCACTGCAATGGGGAAAAGCAGCGCTTCAACGCCCCCTTGCCGCGCTGCAAAGGCCGCTTACGTCGCGGAAAACGTCCCGGCCGCGCGGAAACGAGGACTTACCCTGCGGCAAAGGCGAATTCGACCGCTTCAAAGACCAAGGACGGAGCCGCAAAGAAGTAGGAAACACCTGCAACGAGGTCCGCTCCGAGCGAAGCCGCCGCGGAACGCGTTTCCAATCGCGTGGACGCCGGGAGCAGGCCCGGCGGACCCGGCCAAACGCACGGCTGCCTCGCGCGGCGAGCGGCCGCGGGGCGGCCCGGACCCTGCGCTTACGCGATCCAGTAGCCGAGCCCGGCGAGCCCGATTGTGAGGCCGACGAGGATCAGCCCGAGGCAGCCGCTCTTACCCGCCGCGGCCGGTTTGGCGGGAAATTGGTCGGGGAACTTGGCGCGGAGGTCCGCCTCGATCGCCTCGATCTCGTCCTTGGCTTCCTTGAGCCCGAAGCCGGTGGCGCTGCGGTAGAGTTCGATCGCCTCGATCTTGTTTCCCGCGCGCAGGGCGTCGGCGATGGCGTTCATCTGGGCGTCGGTAAGGGCGGGCGAGGGCATTGTTTGAGGGTAAGCGGCTAGTCTAGGAACCGGATGGCTTAAAGCGCGGAAGTGGCGATCAGCCCGGCACGACGCAACCGCGCGAGGAGCCGGCGCTCATATTTCCTCGTCAGTTCATGTTCCCAAAGTCGCAGCACGCGCCAGCCGCGGGCGCGAAGCTGGCGGGTGACGAGCCGGTCGCGGGTTTGGTTGGCGGCGATCTTCCGGCTCCAGAATTCCGCGTTCTGCTTGGGCTGGGTGGCGTGGA
>CAYTLL010000036.1:0-38038 GCA_964438755.1 uncultured Akkermansia sp.
TGTTCAACACCGTCAGCGTCCGCGTCCCCGTCAAGGTCGCCGCGCCCGTGAAGGTGAACGCCTCCCCCGCCGCGACGATCGTGCTGCCGCCGAGCGTCACCGCGTTGTCGAGCGTGCGCGCGCCGCCCAACGAGGCGAGCGTGCCGGCGCCCAGGGTCAGGGTCCCGCTCCCGATCGCGTCGTCGTGGCCGAGCCGGAGCGTGCCGCCGCTCAGGAGCGTGCCGCCGGAATGGGTGTTGGCGTTGGGCAGATCCGTCGTGCCGCCCGCGCTCAGGCGAACGATCTGGCCCGCGCCGGAAACGAGCCCCGAGAAAACCTGCGTGCCGCTCGTGTTGGCGCCGCGCAGCTGGGTGTGCGCGTCCACGAGCACGACGGCGGAGGCCAAGGTCACCCCCGCCCCGGATAACCCCAGCGTGGTGGCCGTGCCGGAAGCCGAGGTGCTGTCGACCGTGATCGTCCCCGAGCCGGAAACGGAGGCGCTGGAAAACACGAGGTCCGCGGCCGCCGCGCCCGAGATCGTGACCGGACCGGAAACCGCGAGCGCGTTGGCCAGCGTGCGGTCGCCACTGAAGCGCAGTTCGCCGCCCGCGAGGGTCAGCGCGCCTGTGCCGAACGAGGCGTTGTGGCCGATGGTCACCAAGCCCGCGGAGAGGTTCGCGCCGCCGCTGAAGGTGTGAGCGATGGCGCCAAGGGACAGCGTTCCGGCGCCGGTCTTGGTCAGCGACCCCGTTCCCGAAATCGTATCGCCCGTCCCCGTGCCGAGCGAGATGGTCTTGCCCGTGGCCGACGTGATCGTGAGCGCGTAGGATCCGAGCGAAACCGCGCCATTGAACGTCAGCCCGCCCGCGCCGGCCCCGGAGCTTTCCCAAATCTGGTCGCCCGCCAACGCGACCGCCGGGGCGAACGTGTGGGTCAGCGCGGAACCGTTGAGGATCCCGTGGCCGCCCACTCCCGCCAGAGTGAGCGTGGCCGTGCCGGCGATGGCCTCGGCGTCGGTGCCGACGTTGAAGTTAATCCGGCCGACGGAGGTCGCCACCGCGCCGATGGAAGGATCTCGCGCGGTATTTGAACTGAAGGTCACCGTGTCGCCCGCACCCGGCACCGCGAGCGTGCTCCAGTTGCCCGCCGTCGCCCAATCGGTGGAGACCGCCCCCGTCCAAGTCTGTCCGCGCAAGCCCCCGGCTGCTTGGGCCGCAAGACAGACCGCAAGCAAACGAAGCCGGGTGCGACGGATCGCCGGAAGAGGCATGAGCTTAAATACTCAGGCCATTCGGACTCATCATCAAGGAGAACGATCATATCAGATAGGCATAATACCCCCTATCTGCCAAAACCGGCCGCAGCGCAGCCCGCCGGGATCATGCCGCCGGATCGCTTCGAGCCGCGGAGCCCTCAAAAAGGCGCCGCGAGATCGCACCACGGGGCCCGATAGACCATATGATTCTATACGATAATAATTTAACGAACCACCATCACACCAAGCCGGCTCCGGCACCCTCACCTATTCCGTGAGTTCGACCCGCACACGCAGGAAGCGCGTCCCCACTCCGCCGCCCAGAGCGACGGTATCCTCCACGGTCACCCCCTCCGGCACGCCGGGAGAAACGACCTCGACCGGCGTCCAGCTCACGAGATCGGAACTGCCCTCGACGATATAGCTCAAGCCCGGCGCGTGTCCCTTGCGGGTAAACGTCACCGCGAGCCGACGCCCGCCCGCGTTCTCCGCCACGCCGACCTCGAGCGGCGCGGCCGCCGGTCCGGTCGCGGGCAACTTGAAGGCGTAGCGCAGCAAAGCCGGCACGCCCGATCCGCCATCGGGATCCGTCGTCGGACCGCCGGCCACGCCGTGCGCCGCAGACCACTCCGCGAAGGAGGTCTGCGATTCCGCATGCACCGTCACCCGGGCCGGGCCCGCGATCGTCTCCTGGCCGACGAGCGAGACCACCACGTCGTAGACGCCCGAGTCCGCGCCCTGCGCCGGCTCGATCACCAGCCGCGAGGTCCGCGCCGTCGGACCGTCGAGCGGCACGCCGTCCCTCCGCCATTGATACGACAAGGCGCCCACGCCCTCGGCCGTCACGGAGAGTTCGATACGTTCGCCCGTCCGCACCACCTGTGACACCGGCGCCTGTGTGACCACCGGCGCCGAAGCCACCAGGAACGCGGCGTGGGTCCCGCTCACGACCAGATTCAGCACGCCGCGCATCGACAAGGGCGTCGCCACCGACCGCGGCAGCGTGTCTCCCAGGCCGAGCTGGCCTTGCGCGTTGGTGCCCGAGACCCATGCGAGACCGTCGAACTTCAACACATTGAGCTGGTAGGCACGAGACGCGGCGGTGAAACGGAAATCCAACACCTCTTCGGCGATCTTCACCGGCTCTGCGACCGATGATCCGTTCCCCGGACCACCCCAATCCACGGGAATCGCCCCGGCCGCCCAGAGCGAACCGTCATCGCGCAAATACACGGTGGCGCCGAAGGACGCATGCGCCTCGATCACCCGGTCCGAAAGCTTCGTCCGCGGCGCCGAGGACGCCCCGTATCCGAAGCTCCAAAGCGTATTGTCCGTCTTCAGGATGACCGCCGTGTAAAGGCTGCCCATCGACACGTTCCGCACCTTGTCCTCCAACCGGACGGGAACCATCGAGGCCGCCAGATACTGGCCCATGCCCCAGACGCTGTCGTCGTTCCGGATGAAAAGCGTGTCATAGGTCGACGCCGACACATCCCGGACGTCGATCGCGACCAAGGCGGGCGTCACGACTTTGCTCGTCGTGCCGGTGCCGAGCCGGCCGCCGGCGTTTCCGCCCAGGACCCACAAGCCTCCGTCCGCCTTGATAAAGAAGGTCGCCGCCTCCGCGGCCACCGCACGCACGACCCGGTTCGCGATGAGCACGGGCCGCAGATGGGTCCAGGATCCCGTGTCGCCAAGCTGTCCGGAGGAGTTATCGCCGACACCCCAAAGCGTTCCGTCCGCCAGCACGTAAAGCGTATGCGCCGGGCCGACTGATACGGAAACCACGCTCTCCGCCACGAACGTCGGCGAGGTCCGCATATCCCGCCCGCCGTTGCCGAGCTGCCCGGACAGATTGCCTCCGGCCGACCACAGCGTGCCATCCGCCCGGAGAAACAGCGCATGGGAGTAGCCCAGGGCCGCTTGACGAACGCCCGAGGCGACAGGAATCGGAGTCGCGGAACCGGTCGTCCCGCCGAGCCCGAATTCCCCCATGAGATTCGATCCCGCCGCGTAAAGCGCGTCCCCGCGCAGGAAAAAGCCGTCGTGGGCGCCCACCGAGATCGAGTCGACGTTCTCCGCGATCTGCTGGAAGCCGAGCCGACGACCGTAGACGTCCCTGCCGGTCGCCCAAAGCGTGCCGTCCGTCTTGCGAAGCCAGGTGTGCGCGCCCGCCGAAGCGACCTCGGCCGCGTCGGTCGTGATCTGCCACAACCAGCCCACGGCCGGGCGGCCCGCCAAGCCGAGCGCGCCTTCGTTGGCAAAACCCGCGCCCCAAAGCGTCCCGTCCGTCTTGATGACAAAGGTCTGGGAGGACCCCGCGCCGATGCCTCTCGCCGAGTCCGAGATTTTCACCGGCGTCAGGGAACCCGCGAGGCTATCCGGTCCGATTTGCTTCTGCAGATTGCTCCCCATTCCCCAAACCGAGCCGTCGTTCTTTAAAAACACGCTGTGAACTGCCCCGCAGGCGACCGCCTTCACGTCGGACGCGATGAAAACCGGCGCCGCGCGAAAGGCCGTCCGTCCGTCGCCCAGCTGTCCGTAGGCGTTATCGCCGAGCGCCCACAACGTGTCGTCGGTCTTGATGAACAGCGTGTGCCCGCCGCCCGTGGAAGCCCTCGACACGCCATCGGCCATCCGCACGGGCAGAAGCGCGGGCTCGCTCCGGCCCAACGCCGTCCCGTTCCCCGCGCCCCAAAGCGTCCCCGCCGCGTCGACCCACAGACTCACATCCCCGCCCGCGGCGATTTGGACCACGCCGGCGGCGACCTGAAGGGGCGCCAAGGAGCGTCCCAAGCCCAATTGACCCAGGCTGTCGCTGCCCGTCGTGAACAGACGCGCGCCCGAAAGACGTCGCGCCCGCACCACCGGCGAATCGATCGCCCCGGCCGCGTTGGCCACGCGCACCCAGCAGGCGCCGTCCGCGCCCAGCGGCCCGTCGTCCAGGACCCGCCTCGTCGCCCCGGCGATCGGTTGCGAAACATCTCCCGGCACACCGCGATACCATTGATAGGAAAGGGCACCGCCGCTCGCCCGCACCCCGACGCGAAACGACTGGCCGGCCAACGCGCCCGCCTCCCCGGGGAGCGAATCGATCACCGGGAGCGAACACGCGACGGCGGTGATCGTCGCGCTGTCGGACGAACCGTAATCGTTGGTCGCGCGCACCCAGTAGCTCGTATCGGCGAACAGCGGCGGCGTGACATAAGAGGAGGCGGTTGCGCCGCTGATCGGACGGGACGCGTCTCCGCCGGTCCCGAGATACCACTGGTAGGCGACCGGCCCGTCGCTGGTCGTGACGACGTGCAGGGAGGCCGGCATCCCGACGGGCGCGCCCACCTCGCCGGATTGCGCGACAAAGCGCGGCGGAGGCAGCCGGAGGAACAGGCTGAAGGATGCGCCCCCGCCCACGTCCTCCACCCCGTTCATGATCCACCGGAAGGAAGAACGTGACGTCGTGGTGCCGTCCCCGAGCTGGCCCGATCCGTTGCCTCCCGCCGCCCAAAGAGCCCCGTCCGTCTTGATCACGAAACTGGTCCCGTCACCGACCGCGACGCCACGCGCCCCGTCGGCGACGCGCGTCGGAACGGCGCGATCCACCGTGTCTCCCGCCCCCAGGCAGCCCGTCCAGTTGACTCCCGCCGCCCACACGCTGCCGTCGTTTTTCAACCACAGGGTATGTCGTCCCCCCAAGACAACGCGCTTCACCCCGCCGAGCACTTCCACGGGAAGGGAAAGAGAGACGGTGTTTCCCGCCCCAAGCTCGCCGTTGTAATTGAGCCCGGCCATCCACGCCCGACCGACCGTATCGACAAAACCGCTTCCCGCCCCGGAAGCCGAAACCTCGACGACCTCGTCCGCGACCCGGACCGGCGCGAAACGATCGACCGCGTCGCCCAAACCGAGCTGCCCATACGCATTCGCTCCCGTCGCCCACAAACTGCCGTCGCGGCGCACGAACAGGCTGTGATAATCGCCGGCGGCGATCCGCGCCACACCGGTGGCAAGAAGCGTGGGCCAGGTCTCGATCAAGCCGGTCCCGCCACGCTGCCCATGGCTGTTGCCGCCGAAGGTCCAGAGCGAGCCGTCACGCTTGAGAACAAGCAGATGCGAAGCACCGGCGGCGACATCCGCCACGTCCCGGGTAAAGTCGCCGTAAACGGACAGCTGCATAGGGCTCCAGCCCAAGCCTTCCTCCTTTAAAGATCCGTCCTCCAGAAGGCGGAACGACGCGTTTCCGCCGGCCCTCACCTTGAGCACCCGATCATAGAAAAGCCGGGGAATGGACTCATCCGATCCCGCTTTCCAGACGGACATCGGCCGCGGCGCCGGGATCGACACGCCCACCGTGTCGCTATCGGTCTCGCCCGCCGCGTTCGTCACCCGCACCCAGAGCCGCCCGCCCGCGTCCATCGGCGGCAGGATCAGCAAGGCGCCCGTGCCGCCCGTCACCGGCGCGGAGGTGTCGCCCGGCTCGCCGCGATACCATTGATAACCCAGGCCCTCGCCCGTGGCGGAGACGCGCACGATGCCTTCGCCTACGCGCTGCGGCAGCTCCGCCGGCTGCGCCGTGATGACCGGCGCGGCGGGGGCGCCTTGCGCGCACAAATCGGCCGAGCGCAGAAACCACAGCGCGACCAGCAAGCACAGCCAGAGGCCTGCGCGGTTGAGAACCGCGCCGCGCGCCCTTGTCCGGGACAGGTGCGCGCGACGCGGCGTTTTGGGTTCGGGGCGATTGTGCATAGGGGATGCCTGGGTTGCCGGTTCGAACGCGCCGCCGGGGACCGCGAAACCGCGCCCCGGACGACGTGCCCCCATCCCGCCGCCAACCGGCGCCTTCCTCGAATTTCCCTTTTACCTAAATCAAGGTAGGCGGAGTGCTTCCTCGCCCCCGCCGGCGCCGGCCAACATAAACGCCTCCGCCAAGCACCCTCTCCCCGCCTTTCGCCCGCGCATGACCGCCGTCACCCTGTCCGCCCCCGCCGCCCGCATCCGGACCGTCCTCATCGAGGACCAAACCCTGGTCGCCGAGGGCATCGCGGCGGTTCTTCGCCAGATCGCCGGCCTGGAATTGAAAAAGGTCTTCCCCTCCGCCTCGGCCGCGCTCGCCGACGAGGCCGCCCTGCGAGACGCGGATCTCGCGCTGGTCGATTTCCACCTCGGCTCGAAGGAGGAGGAGAAGCGCCTGGGCGAACTCCCCGGCCGTTTCCCCTCGGTCCGCTGGATCTGGCTCACCGGCGCTGTATCCACCGCGTCATTACTCCGGATCGACGCGCTTCGCTTCCACGGCTTCGTCCACAAGGACGACTCCTCCACCCACCTGCTCGACGCCGTTCTCTCCGTGATGGGCGGCCGCGTCTACCAAAGCCCCACCGCCCGCGCCCTGCTCAAGGAGGTCGCCCACGCTCCGCTCAGCGTGCCCAAGATCCTTTCCGCCCGCGAACAGGAGATCCTCGCCCTCGTGGGACAGGGCCTGGCCAACGAGGACATCGCCGCCATCCTCAGCCTCAGCGCCAGCACCGTCCAGACCCACCGGCGCAACATCATGGGCAAGCTCGGGCTGCACACCAGCGTCGCCCTCCAGGCCTACGCCCAGCAGGGCGGCTTCGCCGACGCCCCGTCGACGACGAAGCCGTGAGCGACGCGCGCGCCGCATGAACGCGTCCGGCATCCTTTCCGCCATGCTCGCCGCGGCGAATCTCGTCGCCGCCGCCCTCGTGCTGGCCGCCGCCCCGTCGCGCGGCTTGCATCGCTCCCTCTGCGTTCTCGGGCTGGGCATGTCGGGCTTCGGCGTCGCATGGCTCCTCCTTGGCGCCACGGAACCGGTCCCCGCCGCCAAACCGCTGGCTCAATTCGCCTGGATGGCGGCCGCCTTCCTGCCCGTCGCCTGGCTGCACCACCTGCACATCGCCCTCGACCGGCCGCCCAAACGACGCTTCGCGCGCGCCTACGTCGCCGCGGGCCTGGGCGCGATCATCGGCCTCGCTCCCGTCCTGGGCTTCCTCGCCCGTTACCCGGCCTGGGACGGGCGCGAAAAAACGCCCGCGTTCGAGCCCCTCGCCGGACTGGGACTGCTCGCCCTCGGCCTCGGCACGATCTTCGCGATCGGACGCGACTTGCTCGCCGAGAGCGCCGCGGTCCGGCGCCGCGCGCGCACGCCGGCCCTGATCGGAGGCTACCTCGTGCTGCTCGGCCTGAACGACCTGATCCCGCTCCTCGGCGCCGAGGGCGGCCCGCTCATCTCCACCCGCGTATCCCCGCTTGGCGCCTGGGCCCCCGTGATTTTCCCCGTCCTTCTCGCCCACGGGCTGGCGAACGACCGCCTGATCGAGCTGCGCATCGCGTGCGGGCGCTGGCTCGCCGCTTTTCCGCGCTCGGCGTTTTTCCTCGGCCTCTGCGCCCTGACGCTGTTCCTGGTCAACGCGTGGCGCCCCGACCTCCTGTCGGCCGCCGCGACTTTCATCTGCCTGGGAGCCGTGCTGCTCGCCTGGCTGGCGACCGGCCTCCTCTCGCCAGCCTCGCTCACCCATCACGCCGACCGCCTGCGCAGCCGCGTCCACGGCGGACGCTTCGCCTACCTCGAAAAGATCCGCGCGCTCTCCCCGCTTGTTCGCGGGCAGACCGACCTCGTCGCCGGCTTTGATCGTGTCTGCAAGGAGCTGCGAGAAACCCTGGGCGTCGACCTCGTCGAGATCTGGTATCGCGACGCCGACGGCGAGCCCCGCGTCATCCCCCCGCGCCAGGGATTGAACGACATCACCCGCCTCTCCCGCTGGGACGACGTCGTGCGCGAGGCGCGTCGCTGGCGCGACCGCGAGGACCTCTGGGTCGTTCCGCTCCAATCGGGCTCCGCCGAGCCCGCCGGTTATCTGCGCCTCGTCTCCAGCGGCTGGAGCCTCCGGCTCAACGAACTCGACCGCGAGGCGATCGTCGAGCTCGCCGGCGCCCTCCTCCACCAAGTGGAGCGCGAGGTCATCCGCGTCTCCCTCGAGCTCCGCCAGGTCAACGAGGCCAAGGACCGCTTCCTCGCCGGCATCAACCACGAGGTGCGCAACCCCCTCAACGGCATCACCGGCCTGCTCCACCTCCTCCGGCAGGAAAGCCTGCGCGGACGTCCCGCCTACCTGATCGACACCCTCAGCGCCTGCGCCGAGCAACTCGTCGCGACGATGGACAACGCCCTCGACTTCGCGAGCCTCACCCAGGGCCGCGCCGTCGCCCGCCCCGTGCGTTTCGAGCTCGGCGCGCTCGTCCGCGGCAGCGTGGCGCACCACGCCCTCTCCGCCGGGGACCGCATCGTCCTACGCGTCCCCGCGGACGAACACTGGTTGCGCGGCGACGCCGGAAAACTCCGGCAGATCATCTCCAACTACGTCGGCAACGCGCTCAAATACGGCCAGCCGCCCCGCGCCGAGCTGCGCGCCCGACTCCAAGACGCGGACTCGGGCCGCCAGGAGCTGCACCTCGAGGTCCTGAGCCCCGCCTCCGTCCCGGCGGACGAAAATCTGGACGAATGGTTCCGCCCCTTCCGCCGCGGTCAGCGCGCCGCCGAGATCGGCGCCGCCGGCTCCGGCCTCGGCCTCGCGATCTGCCAGCGCCTCGCGGAGGCGATGGGAGGCTCGGTCGGCGTCCGCCGCGAAGCCGGCCAACTCGTGTTCTGGCTGACCGTGCCCGCGAGCACCGCCTCCCCGCCCGACGCGCCCGCGACGACTCCGGACAGGACCGATGCCCGCCCCGCGCGGACGTTTCACGTCCTCGCCGTCGAGGACGAGGCCTACAACCGGCTCGTCCTCGGCCACCACCTTCGGGCCTGGAACCTCGAGGCCGACTGGGCCGGCGGCGGCGCGGAGGCCGAGGCGAAAATCCGCGAACGCCGCCCCGATCTCGTGATCATGGACTGGCTGCTCGGCGACACCGACGGCGCCAGGCTCATGCCCCGCCTGCTCGCCGCGCACCCCGCCGATCCCCCGCCCATCATCGTGCTCAGCGCCTACGCCACCGACGAAAAGGAGAGCCAGGCGCTCGCGGCCGGGGCCCGCCGCTTCCTCAGCAAGCCCCTGCGACCGGACGATCTCTGGGCCGCGATCCGCGACGCGCTCCCGGATCTGGCCGCGCCCGACGCCCGGGCGCCGGGCCTCGTCGGGCTGCCCGTCGATCGCGCACGGCTGGAGGAAAGCCTTCGCGAGGAATGGCGCTCCGCGCTCGCCGTCTGGCGTGAAAAACCCGCCGGGGCGGCCAATCACGTGCATCGCATGCGCGGCATCGCCCGCTATCTGCCCGCGTCGGAGATCCCCGCCGCGCTCCGCGATCTTGAAAAGGCCCTCGCCGACGGAGCCGATCCCGGGCGGATCGAGGCCGCCTTCGCCGCCGCGACCGCCTTGATGGGCGGTCTCGACGTCCGTCGTTCGTAAGGGCGCGCCTTGCGCGCCCGCGATCGATCAAGACGGAGCGGCGCCCCCCGCGGGGAGGCGGCTCCGTCGCGCCGCCGGACTCACCACGTCACCGTGAGCAACGTCACCGCCTGCCGCGGCAGCGCGAAGGCGAGCGTCGCCCGGCCGTCCGCGCCGCGCTCCAGCTTCGGCGCCTTCGCCTCGGCCAGACGGCCCGCCGCCTCGAGCTTTTTGTATTGGCGCGGCGTCGGGTCCTGCGGCGAGCCCATCTCCTGCCAAAGGGTGTAGGCGTTGCTGTGCGTCCCGTCGATCAGGTGGCGGGTCACGCGCGGCCGCTTCGCCTCCTTCGGCAGGCCCGCGAGCGCCAGCGAGACGGCCGCGTCCGGCCCGGCGATGTCGTCGTCATGGTAATGCCAGATCAGCACGGTCAGCGTCTTCGCCGCCTTGTCCAGGGACGCGAGCGCCGCCACGTCGGGCTCGCCGCGCACGCCGTCCTTCATGATCGCCTCGAGCGAAACCTCGCGCGTGCTCGTCGTCGCCAGACGTTCGCCGCCCATGCGCGAGAACATCCGGAACACGTTCATCACCGGCAGATCCACGCCGTTGGTCGCCAGCACGCGGAAACCCGCGAACCAGGGCTGGTCCTCGAACTCGAAGGCCCAGGTCAGCGCGCCCTTGAGGTTCACCCCGTGCTTCTCGGCGAGCAGATGTTTCCGGTAAAAACTCGCCGCGGTGTAGCTGGAATAGACCGTGCCGTTGCGGTAGCCGAGCTGCGGCCCCTGGCAGGCGGCGCAGCCCTCGGGATCGGACTCGCCGATGATGATCGGCTTGTCCCTGGTCTCCGGATACGAGGCGACGATCGCGAAGCCCTTGTCGATCTCGCGCAGCTGGGCCGAGATCCCCATGCGCACGCGGCCGTCGACATACTTCGGCGATCCCTTCGCGTGGAAGGCCACGAAGTCGAGCGGCGTGCCGGTTCCGCCGTTGGCGTAGTTCACCCCACGGATGCAGTGCTCGAGAAAATCGCGCTGATATTGACCGCCCGCGCCCGCCACGTGGGAGCCGCCGACGCGCGCGTTGGGCAGGGCCCGGCGCACGCCGTCGACCGCGTAGTCGTGCAGCTTGCGGAAATCGGCCGGCGAGCCCCTCCAGTAGTGGCCGTTCGGCTCGTTCCACACCTCCCAATACCACTGCTCGACCTCCTCCTTGCCGTAGCGCTCCACGCAATGCTTCGTCCACTGGTAGGCCAGCTCGCGCCACTTGTCGTAGTCCTTGGGCGGATAGGTCCACCCGGTCATGATCTCCTCGTATTTCCGGGTCGGGTTCCAGTCGTGCTTGTAGGGCTGCGGATTCGTCGAAAGCGCCTCGGGCATGAAGCCGAGCTGCACCAGCGGGCGCACGCCGCGCGCGAGGTAGGTGTCGAAGATCTCGTCCACGATCTTGAAGTCGTAGACGGGGTTCCCGTTCGCGTCCTCGGTGTAGATGTTGGTGCTGCCCCACTTCAGCGCCGGCTTGCCGTCGCCGCTCGTCAGCAGGTTGTGCGCGCGGAAATACACCTGCTTGGGCTTCAGTTCGCCGAGCTCGCCGATGAGCTTCCTGCCGTCCGGCATCGTCGCGTAGTTCGGCTCGTCCGCGCCGAAAAAGCGCCAGATCGGCTTCAGCTCGCCGAGCGAACGGGCCGCGTCCACCTCGATCGACACCGGGAAGGGCGGCGCCGCCGGCGTCTCGGCCGAGGCCGCGCCGAGCGATTCTAGCAGACACAAGGAGGAGAACAGGGCGGCGCCGAGGAATCGATTCATGATACGCGTGTGGGGGTTGGGGATGGGACGGGGCGAAGACGCGAACACCTTGCGTCGCCGCCCGACGCCTAGGCCAAGGACCGCGACGCGCGGGCGCGAGAACGAAACCGCCTCCCGACTCGCACGTCCCGTCCGGTCGCGAACCACGGGCGGCGCCCTGTTCGCGACCGCCCGCCGGAGATAGGTTTTGCAGGCTAGGCCGCGACTTCCCCGAATCCATGGCTCCCGCCCCGCTCCCCACGCCCCTTCCTTCGATGCTCCGCCGACTCCTCTCCCCGCTCGCGCTCGCGCTTCTCCTCTCCGCCGGACTCGCCCCTGCGCGCGAATCCACCTCGCTCGACCAAGGCTGGCGCTTCGCGATCGGCGACAGCGCCGGGGCCGAGAAACCCGCCTTCGACGACTCGGCCTGGCAATCGCTCGCCGTGCCCCACTGCTGGGGCCGCGAGCAGGCCGAGCGCGGCGAGCGCCCGCTCCGCGCCACCGGCTGGTATCGGCTCCCGCTCGCCGACGTCCGGCCCAAGCCCGATCACCGCTACTTCGTGCGCTTCGAGGCGGCCTCCACCGAGGCCGAGGTCTTCGTCAACGGCGCCTCGGTCGGCCGCCATCGCGGCGGCTTCGGCGCCTTCTGCTTCGAGATAACCCATCAGCTTTCCGCCGACGGCCCCAACATCCTCGCCGCCCGCGTGAGCAACGCCGACACCCCCACCCTCGCGCCCTTGAGCGGGGATTTCCCCGTTTACGGCGGTCTCTACCGCCACGTCCGCCTGCTCGAGACCGACGCCGTGTGCTTCACGCCCGTCGACCACGGCTCGCCGGGCGTCGCGTGGCTTCAAACCGGCGTCGACGCGACCCGCGCCGTGCTCGACGTCACCGCGCAGGTGTCCAACGGCACGAAGAAAAAAGTCCCGCTCACGCTCGTGGCCCGCGTGCTCGACGCCGAGGGCCGCGCCGTCGCGAGCGTCGAGCAGCCGATCACCGTCTCGCCGGAGATGACCGAGCCCTACTCCCTCCGCGTCGAGATTCCGCGCCCCCGTCTCTGGCAAGGACGCAAGGACCCCTACCTGCACCGCGCCGTCGTCGAGCTGCGCGACCGGGACGGCGTGCGCGACACCGTCGAACAACCGCTCGGCCTGCGCTCGCTCCGCATCGATCCCGAGCGCGGCTTTTTCCTCAACGGCGAGCCGTATCACCTCCACGGCGTGAATCTCCACCAGGAGCGGCGCGGCAAGGGCTGGGCCGTCGCCGAGGCGGACCTCGACGCCGACATGGCGATGCTCGAGGAGATCGGCGCGACCGCCGTCCGCTGCGCCCACTACCAGCACAGCGACTATTTCTACGGCCTTTGCGACAAAGCCGGCCTCCTCGTCTGGACCGAGATCCCGCTCGTCGACCGCGTGGACCAGACGGACGTGTTCGCCGAAACCTCGCGCGGCCAGTTGCTCGACCTCATCCGGCAGAACATCAACCACCCCTCCGTCTTCTGCTGGGGCTTGTTCAACGAGCTCGCGCCGCGCAGCCCCGATCCGCATCGCCTGCTGCAAGACCTCAAAACCCTCGCGAACGGCGAGGACGCCACGCGCCCGACCGTCGCCGCGACGCGCACGGAAGCCTGGCCGCGGATGAACAAGATCCCCGACCAGCTCGGCTGGAACGTCTACTTCGGATGGTATGCCGACTGGGGACCCCTCTCCGACTACGACCCGATGCGCGAGCGCTACCGCGCCACGAGCCGCACCGGCGGCTACTGCATCAGCGAATACGGCGCGGGCGGAAACATCGCCCAGCACGAGCAAAACCCCCGCAAACCGAAGAACAACGGCTCCTGGCACCCCGAAGAATACCAGAGCATGGTGCACGAATACGCGTGGCCGCGGCTGAAAAGCGCCCCCTACGTCTGGGGCAGCTTCGTGTGGGTGATGTTCGACTTCACCAGCTGGTGGCGCGACGAGGGCGGCATGAAGGGCCTCAACGACAAGGGCCTCGTCACCGCCGATCGCCAGACGAGGAAGGACGCGTTCTACTACTACAAAGCCAACTGGTCCGACGAGGGCACGCTCCACATCGCGAGCGGGCGCCACACCGAGCGCAAAGACGCCGTCACCGACGTGAAAGCCTACTCCAACGCCCCCGAGGCCGAGCTGTTCCTCAACGGAGTCTCGCAGGGCAAACGCGCCAACGACGGCAACGCCGTGTTCCTCTGGAAAGACATCCCCCTCCAGCCCGGCGAAAACACCCTCGAGGCCAAAGCCGAGCGCGACGGCGCCCCCCTCGCCGACCGTTGCGTCTGGAACCTGAAGCCCTAGGCGCCCCGCCCGTCCGCGCCGTCGCCCGCGCCCGCGGTCGGCGGTTACAGTTGCCTGTTCGAACAACGACTCACCTCATCCCGGCCTAACCATGCTCTTGCGCGGACAACCCGGATTCGAAGACCTGCTCGTCGGCGAGGCGCGCTCGCACGGCCTCGCCACGACCGCCCAGGGCGGCGGCTGGGCCCTCGTCGCCGCCTCCTCCGCCTCGCCCGCGCCCGCCGCGCTCGACCTCTGCTTCACCCACGCCGCCCACCTCGCCCCGGTCGAGGTCTCCGGCGAATCGGTCAACGCCCTCGCCACGCGCCTGCTCGACCACTTTCTCGCCACCGCCCGCGACGAGCGCTTCGACGCCGCCTGGCCCTGCGTCTTCACCACCGCCGCCGGCCTCGACGGCCTCGGCCGCCGCGCCGACGCCGTCGCCACCGCCTTCGCCGAGCTCCTCAAGAAACGCATGGGCCGCGTCGCCCGCCTCGCCACGCCGGACCTGCCCCGCGCCCTCGGCCTCGTGCACGGGCTCTTCGTCCATTTCGTCGATTTCAAAAAGGCCCTCGTCTCGCGCGATCTCGTCCTCGGTGGACAACGCCGCATGGCCGACGACCCGCTGGCGCCCTCCCGCAGTTACCTGAAAGTCGAGGAGGCCTACGCCGTCCTCGGCCGCGAGCCCGCCCCCGGTGAACTCGTCGTCGACCTCGGCGCCGCCCCCGGCGGCTGGAGCTACTCCGCCGCCAAGCGCGGCGCCCGCGTCGTCGCCCTCGACAACGGGCCCCTCAAGGGCGGCGCCCTCGACCACCCGCTCATCGAACACCGCCGCGCCGACGCCTACGGCCACCGCCCCGCCCCCGGCGAACGCGCCGACTGGATGTTCTGCGACCTCGTCGACGATCCCCACCACGTCCTCCGCAACCTCGTCGCCCCCTGGCTCGAAAACGCCTGGTGCCGCCGCTTCGTCGTCATCCTCAAGTTCGGCCGCGTCGACGCCCTCGCCCTCCTCCGCGAGGTCCGCGCCCCCGACTCCGTTTTCTCCCGCCGCGCCCCCGGCACCCGCGTCCGCCACCTCTACCACGACCGCGAGGAGTTCACCCTCGTCGGCGAACTTCACGACTGACGCCAGGTTTCCTTTTTCGCGCCCCTCGCTCCCCGCTCCTCGATCCCATGAGCCTCGCCTCCGAACTCACCCTCTCCGGCCTCCCCGCCGTCCAGTCCCGCTTCGCCAAGGATCCGGACTCGATCAAGCGCCTCTTCTTCGACGAAGCCACCAGCCGCAAACTCGGCCCGATCTGCAAGGCCCTCGCCGCCGCGAAAAAAGTCTACCGCTGCGTCCTCCCCGCCGAGCTCGAGAAAATCGCCGGCACCGTCCACCACGGCGGCGTCGTCTGCGTCGTCACCGCCCCGCCGATCGGCGCTCCCCTCGCCAAGGACATCGCCGCCTGGGCCGCCGCCAAGACCCCGCTCGTCGTCCTCGACCGCATCGGCAACCCCCACAACCTCGGCGCCATCGCCCGCTCCGCCGCCTTCTTCGGCGTAGGCCACATCATCATCCCCACGCATCCGTCCGCCGCGCTCCCCGGCGAATCCGCCTACCGCGTCTCCGAAGGCGGCCTTGAGCACATCAAGGTCTGGCGCGTGCCCTCGCTCCCCGTCTTCCTCGGAGCCCTCGCCGGCTCCGGCTACGAGGTCCTCGGCGCCGCCACCCGCGGCGGCGCCCCCGTCGCCCGCCCCCCCGCGGCCAAGCCCCTCGCCCTCGTCCTCGGCAACGAGGAGCAAGGCCTCGCCCCCGACGTCGCCAAGGCCTGCACCGGCCTCGTGACCCTGGCCGGCACGGGCAAGGTCGAGTCGCTCAACGTCTCCGTCGCCGCCGCCGTCCTCCTCCACGCCCTGATCGGCTCCCGACCCGCCGCCTGACCGTGCGCCCGCTCCTTCCGCTCGCGACGCTGGCCCTCGCCTCCCTCGCCTGCGCGTCCGGGACGGAACCCGCCCCCGGGACCGCGCCCGCGCCCGTCACGCTCCCGCCGCTCGTCGTCAGCGCCACCCGATCGCCGCGGGACGCCGCCACGCTTCCCCTCGCCGTCGACGTCGTATCCGCGGATTCGCTACGCACGTCGCCCGCTCTCGCGCTGGACGACGCCCTGCGCCGCTCCGCCGCCTTCTCGCTTTTCCGCCGCTCCGGCTCGCTCACCGCCAACCCCACCGCGCAAGGCGTCTCCCTCCGCGGCGTCGGCCCGAGCGGCGCCAGCCGCGCCCTCGTCCTTCTCGACGGCGTCCCCCTCAACGACCCCTTCGGCGGCTGGATCGCCTGGACCAAGCTCTCCCCCGCCTCCCTCGACCGCGTCGAGATCGTCCGCGGCGGCGGCTCCTCCGCCTGGGGCGCCAGCTCGCTGGGCGGCGTCGTCCAGCTGATCTCCTCGCCGCTCCTCGACACGGCCTCCGGCGGAACGGCCACCGCCACCCTCGGCGATTTCCGCAGTCGTGGCGCCGACGCCTCCGCGACCCTCGCCACCGGCTCCGGTCGCGACGCCTTCCGCGTCGACGCCGCCACGTTCGCCACCGACGGCGTGAAACTCGTCCGCGAGCCCGGCCCCGTCGACACCGCCGCCGACCTCGAGACGTCGCGCGGCCGGCTTTCCTGGGCCCGCCGTATCGGCGAAACCACGACACTCACCGCCACCGGCCGCGCCTGGCGAGAAGCCCGCGGCAACGGCACGCCTTACCAGCGAAACGCCTCCGAGGAGCTGTTCGCCTCCGCCACCCTCGCCGGCGCCCCCCGCGCCACCGCCGCCACCGCCTGGTCGGTCACCGCCTACGCCCAGGACCAGGACTACCGCGGCACCTTCTCCGCGGTGAACGCCGCCCGCGACGCCGAGACGCCCGCCAGCGACCAATGCTCCGTCCCCGCCTCCGCCGCCGGCCTCTCCGCGCAACTTACGTTCGGCGACATCACCGACCGCGACGCCGCGCTGACCACCCTCGGCGCAGACGCCCGCCACGTCGACGGCGAGACCCGCGAGCATTACTTCTACGACGCCTCCGCGGCCGACTTTCTCCGCGAACGCCGCGCCGGCGGCACGCAAACCGTCGCCGGCCTCTTCGCCACCCACGCCCGCCCGCTCGCGCCCGATCTCACCCTCACCCTCGGCGCGCGCCACGACACCACCTGGCGAGCCGACGGCTTCCGCCGCGAAACCACCCGCGCCACCGGCGCCGAGCTCCTCGACGCGACCTACGCCGACCGCGACGACGAAGCCTTCTCGCCCTCCGCCGGCCTCGCCTGGCGCGCCACCGACACGCTCACCGCCCGCGCCGCCGCCTACTCCGCCTACCGCACGCCGACGCTCAACGAGCTCTACCGCCCCTTCCGCGTCGGCCCCGTCACCACGCAAGCCAACCCCGATCTCGACCCCGAGACGCTCGCCGGCGGCGAACTCGGCCTCGCCTACGCGTCGCGCGGCACCCGCCGCGGCCTGCGCGCCACGGTCTTTCAAAACCACCTCTCCGACGCCGTCGCCAACGTCACCACCGGCACGAATCTCCGCCAGCGCCGCAACCTCGACTCCGCCCGCATCCGCGGCCTCGAGCTCGCCGGCCATTTTTCGCCTTCGTCCCTCTCCTCGCTCCGCCTCGAGGCCGATTATCTGCTCTCCGACGCCCGCGTCCGCTCCGGCGGCCCCGGCGCCGAGGCCCTCGACGGCAAACGCCTCGCCCAGGTCCCGCGCCACACCCTCTCCGCCGGCGCCGTCTGGCAGGCCGCCCGCGCCCTCGACCTCGATCTGCGCGCCCGCTGGTTCTCCGCGCAATTCGAGGACGATCTCAACACCCTGACGCTCGCCTCCGCGACGCGCCTCGACTTCGCGACGCACTACGCCTTCACCCCGCGCCTCCGCCTGACCCTCGCCGTCGAAAACCTCCTCGACGCCGAGATCGAGACCGGCCGCACCGCCGCCGGCGTGGTCAACGTCGCCCCGCCCCGCTGGTCCCGCGCCGAGCTCACCTACGCCTGGTAGGCACGCGCCGCTATGCGCTTGGCCCCCGGACGAAGCCGGTGTGCCCTCCCCGGGTGCGAGCCGGCCATCCCTTTCTCGTGATCTGCGCCGCCGCGTCATTCTTCGCGGCGTCCTCCCGCGCCGACGGCGGTCGCCCCGACCCGGTCATGCGCGAACGCGCCTTCGAGAGCGGCGCGCAGTGGATCAGCACCGACCTGTTCTCCGAAAAACTCCCCGCCGTCTCGCGTATCGTGTTCCCGGGCGGCGAGATGATCCGGACAAACCCCGTCCTCGGCGGACGAAACCAGCCCATCGCACCCTGACGCGGCGGCGCGGTTCGTCCGCGATTCATTCGCGCTCTCGCGCCCTCGCGCGATTTCATCGTTCCCGCCCGTCCGGCTTTCCGCCTTCATGGTCGGGACTCATGGAAAACATCCCTCTCACCGGCGCGCAGAAGACCAAGCTGCGCGGCCTCGGACAGACCCTCGAAGCCTCCCTCAAGATCGGCAAAGCCGGCCTCACGCCCACGTCGCAGCGCGAACTCGCCCGCCTCCTCCAGGCCCGCGAGCTCGTGAAAATCCGCTTCGAGGGCGCCGACCGCCACGAGCGCGCCGATCTCATCGCCCAGATCGAGACCACCCTCGGCGTCCCCTGCGTCGGCTCCGTGGGCCACACCGCCCTCTTCTTCCGCCAAAACGCCGACCCCGAAAAACGCGTCGTAAGCATCTAGCCCGTCCCTCCGCGTCCGCGCCTCCGCCCGGCCTTTTGAGTCTTCTGCGCCTTTTGTGGCCAACTCTTCGTCCATCGAAAACCACCCCCTCGCCCCCTACGGCTGGGACGCCGCCTGGGCCGAGGCATTCGCGCCCCACGCCGCCGCCGGACTCGAACCCGCGCGCGTCGTCGTCGAACTGCGCCGTCACTACTACGCGGTCGTGACCGCCTCCGGCGAACTTCTCGCCGAGTGCACCGGCAAATTCCACCACGACGCGAAACGCGACCCCGCCGCCTACCCCGCCGTCGGTGACTGGGTGGCAGTCACTCCCAGCGCCGGCGCCGAGGGCCGCGCCCAGCTCCACGCGCTCCTCCCACGCCGCAGCCGCTTCGTCCGTCAGGCCGCAGGCGGCGAGCAATCGCAACAGATCATCGCCGCCAACATCGACGTCGTCTTCCTCGTCAGCGGCCTCGATCGGAACTACAACCCCAAGCGCATCCAGCGCTTCCTCGTCGCCGCGCGCGACTCCGGCGCCCTGCCCGTCGTCGTCCTCAACAAAGCCGACCTCCACGACGACCCCGAATCCGTGCGCGAGGAGATCGAGCGCCTCGTCCCCGGCGTGCCCGTCGTCGTCACCAGCAGCCACACCCGCCGCGGCCTGAAGCTCCTCGGCGGCCACGCCGCGCCCGGCCGCACCCTCGCCTTCGTCGGCAGCTCCGGCGTCGGCAAATCCAGTCTCATCAACCGCCTCGCCCGCGACGCCGAGCTCCCCACCGGCGAGGTCCGCGAAAAGGACGCCAAGGGCCGCCACACCACCACGCGCCGCGAGCTCGTCCTCGCCCCGAGCGGCGCCCTCATCATCGACACCCCCGGCATGCGCGAGCTCCAGCTCTGGGACGCCGACGAGGCCGTCGAGGAGGCCTACGCCGACATCGCCGAACTCGCCCTGCGCTGCCGCTTCACCCGCTGCCGCCACGAGGACGAGCCCGGTTGCGCCGTCCGCGCCGCGCTCGAATCCGGCGCGCTCCCGCCCGAACGCCTCGCCAGCTATCGCAAATTGAAGGCCGAGCAGGCCGCGAAAGCGCCCTCCCTCCGCAAACCAGGCGCCGTCGCCAGCAAACCCGGCTGGAAACAAAAAGCCGCCGAGCGCGCCGCCAAACCCTTCCGCCACCGCCACCACCAGGAGGACTAGGCGCCTCGTCCGCACCCATGGCTCGCGCGTGGCATCCCCGCCGGCCGGCTCCGGTCCGCCCCTGCGGCGGCGCCGCGCAACAATACGCGCAAATTTTTTCCCGCCGCCCCGCGCCCGCCCGACAACGCTGGCGCCTCCGCTGCTTCCTCCGGCTTCCCCCCCCTCGCGCCGGAGCCAACCCCACCCCCCCAGTGCTCCTCTCCGATCTGCCCCGGCCGCTTCGCGCCGCCTCGCGTTTCCTCGCGTCCGTCTGCGCCCTCGCCTGCTCCTTGGCCTCGCCCGCGCTGCGCGCCGACATCTCGATCGTCGCCTCCGGGTCCGCCGACGCCTCCACCTACGTCCTCGGCGGCGCCGCCCACGCGCAGTCCTTCGACACGTTGCCTCTCTCCGGCGGCTTCACCTGGACCAACAACACCACCCTCCCCGGCTGGTATGCCTGCGACTCCGCCGGCGCGGTCAACCCCTCCGCCACGACCATCAACGGCTCCGCCACCAACCCCGCCCACCTCGTCGTCACGGATGTCGGCGCCGCCTCGACCGACCCCGACCGCGCCCTGGCCTACCACACCCAGCTCGCTTCGGCGCCGACCCACCTCGGCCTGGCCTTCGTCAACAACTCCGGCCGCGAGCTGACCTCCTTCTCCCTCGCCTACGCCGCCGAGCAATGGCGCGAGGCCACCAACACCCGCACCGTGTCCGTCGCCGTCGCCTACCGCGTCGGCGCCAGTCTCGCCGACCTCCCCGCCGCCACCGGCTGGACCAGCCTGCCCGAGCTCGCCGCCTCCACGCTCAACGGCTCCGCACCCTCCTCCGCCGCGCGCTCCGTCTCCGCCGTTCCCGTCAGCGTGCCGGCCGGCGCCACCCTCTGGTTCCGCTGGACATTCACTAACACCGCCACCAGCGCCACCAACTCGCACGACATCCTCGCCATCGACGGCGTCGTGTTCTCCGCCACCAGCCCCGCCGCCGACAGCGCACCCGTTTTCACGACCCAGCCCGCCACGCAAACCGTCTCGCTCGGCGATTCCGTCACCTTTTCCGCCACCGCCACCGGCAGCCCCGCTCCGACCTACCAGTGGTTCAAAGGCGCGTCACCCATCTCCGGCGCCACCTCCGCCTCCTACTCCATCGCCAGCATCACCTCCGCCGACGCCGGTGACTACTCCGTCGTCGCGACCAACTCGGTCTCCTCAACCACCAGCGCCACCGCCACGCTCACGGTCTCCACCACCGTCGTCGCGCCGCTCATCGTGAGCCAGCCCGCCGCCCAATCCCTGCCTGTCGGCTCCACCGCCAATTTCACCGTCGTCGCCAGCGGCACCGCTCCGCTCGCCTACCAGTGGTTCAAGGGCGCCTCGCCCATCCCCGGCGCCACCTCCTCGGTCCACACGATCACGAGCATCACCTCCGCGGACGCCGGCGACTACTCCGTCACCGTCACCAATTCCGCCGGCTCCGCCCCGAGCGCCGCCGCCCGCCTCTCCGTTCTCCTCCCGCCCATCATCGGCACGCCGCCCACCGGCCAGACCGTCGCCACCGGCGCCAACGTCACCTTCTCCGTCACGGCCTCGGGCGACGGTCCCTTCACCTACCAATGGCGCAAGGCCTCCTCGCCGCTCTCCGGCGCCACCTCCGTGACCCTCTCGTTGAACAACGTCCAGTTCTCCGACGCCGCGTCCTACGACGTGATCGTCACCGGCCCCGGCGGCTCCACGACCAGCGCCGCCGCCACCCTCGTCGTCAACGGCCCGCCCTCGATCACCACCCATCCCGCCGCGCGTTCCGCCTACGTCGGCGGCTCCGCCACCTTCACCGTCGCCGCCCTCGGCACCGCGCCCCTCGCCTACCAATGGCGACGCGGCGGCTCGCCGATCACCGGCGCGACGTCCGCCACGCTCAGCCTGGACGGCCTCCAACTGTCGGACTCCGGCGCCAGCTTCGACGTCGTCGTCACCAACGCCTTCGGCTCCGCCATCAGCTCGGCCGCCACGCTCACCGTCACCACCGAGCTCGCCTGGTCCGCCTTCGACCTCCAGGGCTTCGCCAAACTCGGCTCCGGCACCACCGGCGGCGGCGTGATCGCCGAGACCGACCCCGCCTACCGCAAGTGCGCCACGCCCTACGAATTCGTGAAGGCGATCAACGACGCCTCCAAGACCGCCGGCGCCGTCCGCGTCATCGAGATCCTCGACGACCTCGACCTCGGCCACCTCGAGGTCGACGACGCCACCCGCGCCTTCGGCAACTTCCGCGCCCACGCCACGCCCAAGCTCCATCCGCGCCTCATCGCCACCGGGGTCAGCATCATCGACGTCGTGCCCAAAGGCGGCGGCCTCACGATCTTCTCCGCCAACGGCGCCACGATCCGCCACACCTGCCTCAACATCAAGGGCACCTCCAACCTCATCGTGCGCAACCTCCGCTTCGACGAGATGTGGGAGTGGGACGAGGCCAGCAAGGGCGACTACGACTCCAACGACTGGGACTTCATCGACCTCAGCAACGGCGGCGTCGTGTCCAACGTCTGGATCGACCACTGCACCTTCACCAAAGCCTACGACGGCATGGTCGACCTCAAGAAGGGCACGCAATACGTCACCTTCTCCTGGTGCCGCTACGTCGGCGACGACGGCGCGACCAACCCGAACAGCTTCGTCCGCCAGCAGATCGCCGCGCTCGAGTCCAACCGCGCATCCCACGCCTTCTACAATTTTCTCCGCACGAACGGATTCTCCACCGAGGACATCGTCCAGATCATCCAGGGCCACGACAAATGCCACCTCATGGGCGCCACCGAACTCGACGCCCAGAACGACATCCTCTCCGCCACCTTCCACCACCAGTGGTTCGAAAACATCTGGGACCGCTGCGTCCCGCGTCTCCGCGGCGGCCAGGTCCACAACTACAACATCTACGTCGACGACAGCCTCGCCCTCGTCGCCAAGCGCCTCCGCGACACCCGCAAGGCCGCCATGGGATCCGCCGCCCAGCTGTCCCTGGAAAACACCTACAGCTTCAACCCCTTCCTCAACGGCTCCATCTCCACCGAGGGCGCCGCCCTCCTCGTCGAAAAATCCGTCTACCTCGACTGCATCACCCCGCTGCGCAACAACCAGACCGACGTCTCCAACCCGACCTACACCGGCAAGATCAAGTCCGTCGACACGATATACCGGTTCCACAACGCCAACGGCACCACCACCACGGTCCGCGGCGACAGCACCGACGCCGGCAGCCCCATGGGCCCCTTCCAGGCCGCGATCATCCCCTTCGCCTGGAACACCGCCGACGGCTCCGCCCCCTACCCCGCCCCGCCGATGGACGACCCCGCCAACCTGCGTCTCGTCCTCGAGGCCGGCGCCGGCGCCGGCCGCCTCGCCTGGCCGAAATCGAACTGGCTGCGCACCGCCAACACCGACGCCCCCGCCGCCGTCGCCCCCGCCATCGCCACGCAACCCGCCGGCCGGTCGATCGTCGGCGGCCAGACCGCCACGCTCACCGTCGTCGCCACCGGCACCGCGCCGCTCGCCTACCAATGGTATCGGGGATCGAGCGGGGACGGCTCCACGCCCGTCGGCACGAACAGCTCCGCGTTCACCACCCCCGCCCTCCTCGCCGCCACCTCCTACTGGGTGCGCGTCTCCAACTCCGCGGGCTCGGTCTCGAGCGCGACCGCCACCGTCGCGATCACCCCCGGCTTCGCCACCTGGGCCGCGCAAAACGGCCTCTCCGGCGCCGACGCCTCCGCCTCGGCCGACACCGACGGCGACGGCCTGTCTCAGCTTCTTGAATACGCCCTGGGTCTCGACCCCTCGGTCGCCGACGGCGGCCCGGCTTCGCGGCCCACGCTCTCGCGCGAAGCCGGCGGCGCGCTCGTCTTCCGCTTCCGCCGCCCGGTCTCGGTCGCCGGCCTGGGCTACGCCGTCGAGACCGCCGCCTCGCTCGCCGAGACATGGACCGCCTCCGCCCTGTCGCCCGTCGTGGAGTCCACGTCGGGCGGCGTCGACACGCTCGCCCTCGCCTTCCCCGCGCCGACCGGCGCCTTTTTCGTCCGGCTCCGCGTCACCGAGACGCCCTGAGCCGTCCGCTCAGACGCCCGAAGCCAGACTGTTGAGATAAAGCTCCAGCCGCGAATAGCCGCTGGAGTCCCGCTCCGCGCCGTCCGCCGGATTCTTCGGATCGAGCTTGTGCGCGAGCTCCCACGCGTCGGGCATGCCGTCCCGGTCGCCGTCCGCCGGCGCCTCGCCGCCCAAGATCGGCCCCTGGCCGCCGACGAGCGCCTCGCCGCGTTCGTCCGTGTGCGGGATCGTCGCGCCTTTCTTCCCGAGCGAGCCCAGCTCCTCGATCAGACGCCGGTCCACCGCGTCGCGGCGCAGCGAACAACCCGCGCCCGCCGCCACCGCGGCGTAGGCCTCGGCCGCCGGAAGCACGGCGATCGCGATCAGGGGATGCATCGACGGCGCATCCACGAAGGTCGGCAAGGTATACTTCTCGTCGCCCTTCACCGGGTCCGTCTCGCGAAAATCCGCGTCGCCGGCGAGCTTGCCGCCCGGTTTTCCGTCCCGGTCGAGGTCGATCCAGTTGTCCGACTGGTAGACGTGGTCGGTCGCGGTGAACTGGCCGGCGAAATTGTTGTTCGAGGACGGCCCCTTGATGAAGGTGTTGCCCACCACGTCGAGCGCATGGTCGCCCGCCGAGTGGCCGCCGCAAAGGCCGGTGATGCCCCAGTTGTAGACGACGTTGTTGATGAACTGCACCGTGCCCTTCGCCTTCGGGTTGCGGCTCTCGTTGCTCATCCACAGGTTTCGCGCCAGCGACACGTTCTCCACGCTGTCGATCAGGGCGCCGAAGCTCTGCGGGTGGATCGCCTCCGCGAGCAGGCAATCCTGCACCGTGATGTCGTGACTCTTCACCGTGATCCCGAGGTCGTCCCAGCGCCCCCACTCGATCGAGCAGTGGTCGACGATGATCCGCGAGGCCTGGCTCATCCCGAGGGACTTCTTGCCGCGGTCGCTCGCCATGCCGCCGCGAAAACGCAGGTAGCGCGCGATGATGTTCGATTTTCCGCTGAACGATACGCTCCCGCCATACAGGCAGACGCCTTCCCCGGGCGCGGTCTGGCCCGCGAGGGTCGTGTCGCTCGCCACCTCGACGTTGGATTTCAGCGCGATCACGCCCGCCACGTCGAAGACGACCATGCGCCCCGGCCGGCTCACCGCGTCGCGGAAGGAGCCCGGCCCGGCGTCGTCCAGCGTGGTCACATGATACACCTCGCCGCCACGGCCGCCCGAGGCGTCCGCCCCGAAGCCCGTCGCGCCGGGAAAGGCCGGCAACGGCGCGGCCTTGGCCGCCGGGGACGGATCCGACGCGAAAAGGGAGGCCGAGATGCCGAGACCGAGGGAAACCGCGCGAAGGGGTGGACGCATGACGACGATTCCTCCCGCCCGACCGAGGCCGGTCAATCCGCGCCGGGTATCAGTCAGTCTGATACGACGGCGTCAGACCACGCGATCCCGCATCGCCTCCGGTTCGCCGGCGGCGAACTTCAGCAGATTGGCGAGAAACAGCTCCGCGAGCGCGGCGTCCTGGTCGCTGCGTCCGCCCGCCGTGTGCGGGGTGAGCCAGCAGTTCCGCGTCGACCAAAGCGGGCTCGAGGACGGCAACGGCTCCGTCGCGAACACGTCGAGGTAGGCGCCGCCCAGCCGCCCGCTTTCCAAGGCCTCGACCAAGGCGCGCTCGTCCACCGTCGGACCGCGGCCGAGATTGTAGAAATACGCCCCCGGCTTCACTAGCGCGAGACGACGGGCGTTCACGTAGCCGAGCGTCGCGTCGTTCTCCGGCAGGATGTTGATGACGTGGTCCGCCAGCGGCAGCACCGCCGAGAGCTTTTCCTCCGCGATCACGTGCACGCCGCGCTCCGAATAGGTCCTCCGCCGCAGGGCGTAGATCTTCATGCCAAAGGGCGCGAGCAACTCTACCAGCCGCTTCGCGATCGCCCCGTAGCTGAGCAGCAGCACCGTCTGGCCGTTGAGCAGGCGCGAGCCCGCGCGGTGCTCGAAATACTTCCAGCCGCGCGGCCCGAGCTGCTCCGCGAGGGAGGCGGGCAGCTGGCGGCTCAGCGCCAGCATCATCGCCAGCGCGTGCTGGGCGCAGGGCTCGGCGAAGACCGACGAGGCGTTGGTCAACACCGCGCCGCGGGCGCGCAGCGCCTCGAAGGTCTCCTCGGTGTCGTAGCGCGTGTAGCCGGCGCTGGTGAGCGCGATCCACCGCAGCTTGCGCAGGTCCCGGCACGCCGCCGCGTCCGGCTGGCCGAAGGCCACGTCCGCCTCCGCCAGCAGCGGATCCGCCCCGCCCGCCGCGAGCACGGACGCGCTGGCGTTTTGCGAAACCAGAAGCCGGTGCCCGCCGGCGGCGATCCCCGCCTCCAGCCGCGCGCGCGCCGCCGGCTCCAGCGCGGCGTTCGTCCAGATCGTCAACCCGTCCGCCTTCTTCGCGCCCATGATTCGCCTCCGCTCACTCTTCCTCGGTGAAGGCGCAGATCGTGTGCACGCGCATCCCCGCCGCGCGCAGCCGCTCCGAGCCGCCCAGCTCGGGCAGATCGATGATCGCCGAGACGCCGACGACCTCCGCGCCGAGCGACTTGATCAGGCTGGCCGCCGCCAGCACCGTGCCGCCGGTCGCGATCAGGTCGTCGACGATCAGCACGCGGTCGCCCGGTTTGCAGGCGTCGGCGTGGATCTCGATCGAGGCGCTGCCGTATTCGAGCGCGTAGTCCGCGCCCACCGTGCGGAAGGGCAGCTTGCCCTTCTTGCGCACGAGCATGAAGGGCCGGTGCAACTGGTAGGCGAGCGCGCCGCCGAGGATGAAGCCGCGCGCGTCCACCGCCGCGATCAGGTTCACGCCCAGCCGCGTCGCGTCCCACGCGATGCTTTCCACCAGGATGCGAAAGGCCTCCGGATCCTGGAACAGGGTCGTCACGTCGCGAAAATTCACGCCCGGCTTGGGCCAGTCGCGGATGGTGCGGATCTTCGACTTCAGTTCGAGGGCGGGGTCGATGTTGGGCATGGCGCGGGAAAAGAGCCGCCACCCTGCCACGCCCGCCCGGCCGCGTAAAGCCCGCCCGCCGCACGCGCCCTTGACCCCGGTGAACGCTCGCGCACCGTGCCGCCTACCATGTCCTCCCTGCCCACCCAATTCGACGGCGTGACCGTCCACACCAAGGCCAACGTCTACTTCGACGGCAACGTCGTCTCCCACACCGTCCTCTTCGCCGACAAATCCAAGAAGACCCTCGGCCTAATCCGCCCCGGCTCCTACTTCTTCGGCACCGCCGCCGCCGAGCGCATGGAGATCGTCGCCGGCGAATGCCTCGTCACCCTCAAGGACAAGACCGAGGTCAAGACCTACGGCGCCGGCACCTACTTCGACGTGCCCGCCAACTCCGGCTTCACCATCGAGGTCAAATCCGGCCTCTGCGAATACATCTGCTCCTTCCTGCCCTGATCCGGCCCGTCCGCCGGCGCGCGCCCATCCCGGCCGCGCCGACGGACGTTCGTTTCCCGTCTCGCGTCCCGCCCGCGCCATGCGCTCCTTCCTCGTCCTCCTCGGCCTCGGCGTCGCCCTGCTGACCATCGCCCTCGTCGTCCGCAGTGGAAAGCTCATGCGCGCCAACCCCGGCGAGCCGATCAACGCCGCCATGCGCCAGGCCCTCGCCGGCACCGCCTACCAGTGGCCCGAGGCCGACGCCGCCCTCCTCGCCCAGCGCTACCCCGGCGCCCAGGACACGCCCAACGGCGCCCGCTACGTCGTCCTTCAGCCCGGCGTCGGCGAGGCCGTTCCGCAAAAAGGCCAGCTCGTCACCGTCAATTACGCCGCCCGGCTGCTGATCAACGACCAGAAGCTCGACGCCTCCGCCGACCACGGCGGCCCCTATAATTTCGTCGTCGGCCAGCCCAACATCCTCCCCGGCTGGACCGACGTCCTGCACCAGATGCGCAAGGGCGAGCGCCGCCTCGTCATCCTCCCCTACTGGCTCGCCTACGGGGAAAAGAAGAGCCCCCGCGGCAACGTCCCGGCCAAGGCCTCCGTCGTCCTCGAGGTCGAGCTCGTCGACTTCAAGTAGACGCGACCACGCCGGGGCGCGCCGGTCCGCGCTCCCGAACTCATCGCGTGTTCCAATCGACGTATACGCGGGACGAGGGCGTCACCCGCGCCACCCACTTTTCCCAGTCTTCGACCGCGGCCCGCAGATCCCGGCCGGTGTGCTTGCGATAGAGACCCTGCACCTCCTCGAAAGACGGCGCCACGCCGGGACGAAACTCCTTCAGAAACGCGACGAATCCGGCGCGCGCATCCGGGGCGACATACAGCTGATAAAAGATGAACGAGCCCGCCATGTGGTAGTCGGCGTGGTTGCCGAAATCGCCCAGCACGTCCCACAACCTCGTGCTTTTGATTTTTTCCCGCGCCGCCAGCGAGCAGTTGGCCTCGCCGAGCGGGCGGAAGTTTCCCGACTTCTGAAAGCACTGGGCCATGCCCTCGGCGAAAGGCCCGAGACGCGGATAGGCGTGGAGCAGCGCATGGATGATCTCGTGGCTGTTCGGATAATCCCCGTGCTCGATGATCTCGGCGTTGTCCGCGGTCGTGTAGCACCCGTCGAAGATTCCGCCGTAAAAGCGGATCTTCTTTCCGTGAACCGGAGCCAGGCCGGGCTCGAGCACCGTCAGCAGACGCCCGGTCAGCGTCCGATAAACCGACTCCAGCTCCTTGATCTTCGTCCCGTCGCCGGTCGTGAAATAATCGAAATGCTCGCCGGCGACGTAGGTGACGTGCGGATCGCGCCGACGCTGGACAAGCGGCCGAGCGCCCTCGCGCTTGAGATAGGGATGATCCGAGTGGACCTGCGGATTGAGCGGATCCCGCCGATACCAGACGTTGGGCGAGGTCACGAACTCATACCAGATCTCGCCCTCCACCGGATGCGAAACGAAGTAGCGATTACCGTCCCGCCGCATCTTCACGTAACGCCACGCATCCTCGAGACGGTAAAGATACGCCAACGAGACCTCGTCCGCGTCGGACGAATAAAACTCGAACAGCACCTCGTTCGACGCCGGGGCCGCGGCCCGCACGACGCCGAACGGCAGGAGAAAAACGAGCAGCGCCAGACAGGTTTTCATGGGAAGGAAAGACGGACTCCGCGGCCGGCGCGGGGCGACGGGCGGACCGACGTTCTCACCGCGCCCGCGCCGCAACGCCGCGTCATCCGCGCCGGAGCGTCGTCACGCACTCGAGGTGGCGCGTCTGCGGGAAAAGGTCGAAGGGCTGCACCGCCGTCACCGCGTAGCCCGCCGCCGTGAACGCGCGCAGATCACGCATCTGGGTCGCGGGATCGCAGGAGACGTAGACCACCACGCGCGGCCCGTATTCGAAAAGTTGCGACAAAAACGCCTCGTCGCAGCCCTTGCGAGGCGGGTCGATCACCATCGCCGTGTCGGCGGCCGGCAGCTCCAGCCCGGCGAAGATCGCCGTGGCGTCCCCGGCGCGGAAGCCCGCGTTGGCGATGCCGTTGAGCTCCGCGTTTTGTTTCGCGAAGGCCACGCTGCTCTCGCTGATCTCGACGCCCTCCACCCGCTCGAAGGCGCGCGCGCAGACCAGCGCGAAAAGCCCGCTGCCGCAGTAGGCGTCGACGAGGAAACGCGCCCCGCTCGCCACCGCCTGCGCCCGCACGTAGGCGGTGAAGGCGGGCAGGATGAAGGGATTGTTCTGGAAAAAATCCCGCGCGAGAAACCTCAGCCGCAGCGGCGCCGCGTCCGGCCGGTCCGGATCGGCCACCGTCTCGGTGATCACCGCGTCGTAGTCGGTCGTCACCGCGCCCGAGGCCTCGCGCAACAGCAGGGTCGCCCCGCGCTCATAGTCGCCCGCCGCCGCCTTGGCGCGAACCCGTCCGCGCGCCGCCCCGAGCTCGACGTTGATCGCGTCGGTCGCGATCGGGCAGCGTGGCACGTCGACGACGTCGAAGCGCGTGCCCTGCCGCAAAAAGCCGATCGGCAGCTCCGCCGGATCGGCGCCGGGACGCGGCGGATGAAAATGCGGGGTGATCTTCGAGCGGTAGCCGAACTGCTTCGGCGAGCCGATGACCGGCGACACGGGAAACTCGATCCCCGCCATGAACTTCAACAGCTCCTCCACCTGCTGCCGCTTCCAGACCAGCTGCGCCGGATAGGCGAGGTGTTGGTATTGGCAGCCCCCGCAGCGGCCGAAAAGGGAACACGGCGGCTCCGCGATGCGGTCCGGCGAGGCCTGCAAGATCTCCACCAGATCGGCCTCGGAGTAGTTCTTGTGGTTGCGAAAGATCCGCGCCCGCACCCGCTCTCCGGGCAGCGTGAAGGGCACCATCACCACCCAGCGCGCCGCCGGGTCCTCGGGATGCGGCACGCGCGCGAGCCCCACGCCGAGATTGGTGAGCGTGGCGATCTCCAGCTCGAGCTCGGCGTGATAGGCGAAGGGACGGTCGTTGAAGGCTTTTTTCTTTCCCACAAAACACACGAAACACACGAAAGGCCCGGCGAAGAGGATTTTCTTTTCGCGTCCTTTCGTGTGTTTCGTGGGCCATGTCCTCGGTCGAGCTCATCACCAGCCTCCAAAATCCGCGCGTAAAACAGCTCGTGAAGCTGCGCGACCGCCGCCCGCGCGACGAAGCCGGCGTGTTTCTCGTCGAGGGCTACCGCCAGATCCGCCGCGCCCTCGACAAGGGCATCCCCTTCACCGAGCTCTACATCTGCCCCGAGTGGTATCCCGGCGACCAGGGCAACGAGGCCGCGCTCGTCGCCGACGCCCAGACCGCGGGCGCGAAGGTTTTTCAGCTCACCAAGGACGCCTTCGCCAAGGTCGCCTACCGCGAGCGCCCGGACGGCCTCCTCGCCGTCGCCCCGCAATGGCGCAAAACCCTCGCCGACCTCGACGCGCTCCTCGCCGCCAAGGCCGCCGCCGCGCCCGGCCGCGCCCCCTTCCTGCTCGTGGTCGAGGCGATCGAAAAGCCCGGCAACCTCGGCACCATCCTGCGCAGCGCCGACGCCGCCGGCACCGACGCGCTCATCGTCTGCGATCCGGTCACCGATCTGTTCAACCCGAACGTCGTCCGCGCCTCCACCGGCGTGCTGTTTTCCGTCCCGGTGATCATCGCCGGCAGCGAGGAGGTCCGCGAGTGGCTGCGCGCAAAGAAAATCCGCGCCGTCGCCACCACGCCCTCGGCCACCGAGCTCCACACGGACACCGACCTGCGCGGCCCCCTCGCCATCGTCATGGGCAGCGAGCAATACGGCCTGAGCGACTATTGGCTGCGCGAGGCCGACGCCCGCGTGCGCATCCCCATGGCCGGCCAGGCGGACTCGCTCAACGTCGCCATGGCGACGATCATCACGCTCTTCGAAGCCGTCCGGCAGCGCGGTTGAACCGCCCCGCCGCCCTCCTCCAAACCGCGCCCCACCCCATGAAAAAAGCCCTCTTCGTCGCCGGCGGCTGGGCCGGCCACCAGCCCGACAAGATCGTCCGCCTCTTCGCCGCCGAACTCGAAAAGGAAGGACTCGCCTCCGAGATCATCACCAGCCTCGAACCCCTCGCCGATCTCGAGCGCCTCAAGTCCTACGCGCTCGTCTTCCCTTGCTGGACCATGGGCCGGCTCGCCGACGACCAGGAAAAAAGCCTCGTCGCCGCGGTGCGTTCCGGCGTCGGTCTCGCCGGCGTCCACGGCGGCATGGGCGACGCCTTCCGCGGCCAGCTCGACTACGAGTGGATGGTCGGCGGCCACTTCGTCGGCCACCCGCACGTCGGCGACTTCACCGTGCGGGTCGTCGACAGCGCCCACCCCATCACCGCCGGCCTGCCCGTCGAATTCCCGTATCGATCCGAGCAATACTACCTGCTCGTCGACCCGGGCGTGCGCGTCCTGGCCGACACCGCCTACGCCCACGAGGGACGCGTGGTGACGATGCCCGTCGCCTGGACCAAGTCGTGGGGAGCCGGCCGCGTTTTCTACAACTCGCTGGGACACGACCCCGAGGAGTTCTCCCGTTCACCCGAAGCCCGTCGCCTCACCGTGCGAGGCTGCCTCTGGGCCGCCGGCCTGCTTTGAGCCGCCCTCGGAACCACGCCGGAAACGGAACCGGCCGCGTCGAAACCCGGAGCCCCGCCCGAGCGCGCCGAAGGTCCCGGAAATATCCCTGCAAAAAACCGCTTGCTCTCCGCCGCGCCGGCCGGCTTCCTGACCCTCCTTCAGTTTTTCGGGCTGTAGCGTAGCCTGGTAGCGCGCTTGCATGGGGTGCAAGAGGTCGTGAGTTCGAATCTCACCAGCCCGACCATTTCCCCGCCTCCGAGGAGGCTTCACGGATAAACCGAAGGCTAGAAACACCAAGCGGTTGCTTGTGTTTCCATCGCCCGCACCGGACGCTCCGCTCAACCTGATTCCCGCGACCGCATAGGGAAAAACACCCGCCGCGTTTGCGGCTTGGCCCGGCTTGCGCCTAATCGCAGACAGATGAACTCCCGCTTCCGTTACCTCGCTTTCGCCCTCGCCACCCTCGCCCCGGCCGCCCTTTCGCACGCCGCCCCTCTCGATTACACGCTCCGCGGCACCTACCTCTGGACCGAAAACCTCGGCCGCGCCTCCGGCCCCGTCGATTTTCGCGACACCTCCAGCCACCGCGCCGAAGCCGCGGTAGGCATGTCCCGCGAACTGGCCTCCGGGCTGGGGGCTCGCCTTCAGGTCGAGGCCGCCCACACCGGCGTGCCCGACTACGAACTGCTCGACGAGGCCAGCTTCGGCCCGCGCGCGAGCCTGCGCAAAAAATTCGGCCTAGGCGCCGAGGCCCCGGTCCTCGCCTTCGAGACCGCCGCGCTCGGCCGTTTCGCCCGCATCGACGAAAACGACGGTCTCACCCTCCAGGGCGCGCTCACCCTTTCCAAACGCCTCAATCCCGTCGTGTCCGCCCAGCTTCGCGGCGAATGGCAGGAGCACGTCGCGGACGCCGACACCTACGACGTCCACCACTATCTCGGCGAGGCCCGCCTCGTCCTCGATCCCACCGACCGCGTCCGCGTCTCCGTCGGCGGCGGTTATCTCACCGGCACCTTCACCGCCGGCGCCTCCGCCGCGCGCTTCGCCGGCGCGCTCGGCGGGGCCCTCGGCTCCGAGGTGGCGAACTACTACGCCTCCGTCCCCCAGACCGTCACCGACGCCTTCCAGCCGGGCTGGACCGCCTACCGCGTCGAGGGCGACGTCGCCTTCTACTGGTTCGAGATCAATCCCGCCCTCACCGACTCGCTTTCGCTTTCCCTCCGCTTCGAGCGCAACCACGCGGTGAACATTGTGGACGTGAACTACCGGCAGGACATCTTCAGCGCCGGCCTGATCTATCGCTTTTGAGTCAATCCGCGCGCCGCGAACCGGCCTCGCGGCGCATCCACCGCTTCATGATACTCCGTCTTCGTCCGGTCCCGGCCCTTGTCGCCCTTCTCGCCGGCGCGCTCGCCCCCCTCGCGCCCGCCGCGGAGTTCTCCGCCGCGCTCACCGAAGCCGCGGGGAAAGCCGTGCCCGACGCCGTCGTCTCCCTCGTTCCCCTCGACGCCCCCGCCCCCGCTTTCTCCGCGCCCGCCGCCCCCGTCGAGATCGCCCAGTCCGGGCAACAATACCGCCCCTTCGTCACCCCCGTCCGGGCCGGCACCCGCGTCGAGTTCCCCAACAAGGACGACATCCAGCATCACCTTTACTCCGTCTCGAAACCCAAGCCCTTCGAGAAACCCCTCTACGAAAGCGGCGCCAGCGAGACCGTGCTTTTCGACAAACCCGGCGTGGTCACCCTCGGCTGCAACATCCACGACTGGATGGTCGCCTACGTCGTCGTGCTCGATACGCCTTGGTTCGCCAAATCCGACGCCGACGGCCGGGCCTCGGTCGCCGGCCTGCCCGCCGGACGCTACCGCCTCGAGCTCTGGCACCCGCGCCTCTCCGCCCCGGTGACGCGCGAGATCACCCTCGCCGCCGACTCCTCCGTCTCCGAGCCGATCGAGCTCCGCCTCAAGCCCGAGCGTCGCGTCCGCCGCGCCCCCTCGGGCGAATCCCGGTCCTACTGAACCCGGAGCGCGCCGCGCGGCATGCCCTCCCCGTTCCAGTTTCGCCGCTTCGGCCCCCGGCTGCTGGTTTTCATCGCCGGCCTCGTCGCGCTCGCCCAGCTCGCCACCTACGTCCTCGTCTCCCGGGCCAACCGCCAGAACGCCCTCGCCTCCATCGAGGACGCGCTCGAGCGCGGCTCGCGGCAGTTCAGCGCGATCGCTCGCCGACAGGAGGAGGACCTCCTCCTCGCCGCGCGCATCATGGCCGGCGACTACGCGATCCGGCAGCTCTTCGTCCGCCAGGCCGACGCCGACACCGTCCAGTCCGCGCTTCGCTCCTACCTGCGCCGCATCGGCTCGGACTCCGTCGTGATGCTCCGGCCGGACGGGGAGTTCATCGCCGACGCCGAGACCACCGACGCCGCCCCTCGCCACGCGCCCTTCTTCGCGCTTCGCGACCGCGCCGACCTCGCGGAATCGGGCGAGGCCGCCGGCTGGGGCTTTTTCGGGCAGGCGCTCCAGCAAATCGTGGTCGTGCCCATGTATGCGCCCGAGCCCGAGATCGCCGCGTGGATCGCCGTGGGCAAAGCCGTCGACCAGGCCGCCGCCGCCGAGCTCAAGGCCACGTCCGCGCTCGAGGTCACCTTCCTCGTCGCCGGCCCCGAGCCGCGCGTCCTCGCCTCCACCCTGCCCGCCCCCGCCGCCGCCGCGCTCGCCCGGCTCCCGCCGCCCGACACCTTCGGCGGCCGGCCGCTCCGCGTCGACCTCCGCGGCGAGGACTACGTCACGACCTACCGCAGCCTGCGAACCGAGGGCGGAGCCGGCGTGTGGGTCGTGTTGCAACGCTCCCTCGCGGCCGAGCTCGAGCCCTCCCGCCGACTCGAGGCGCTCCTCGCGGGCATCACCCTCGCCGGCCTCGCCTCCGCGGTCGTCGCCGCGCTCGCCCTCGCCCGCTCGCTCGCCCTCCCCGTGCAACGCCTCGCCGAGCACACCCGCCGCATCGCCGCGGGGGATTACGAGACTCGGCTCGAACTCCGTCGCCGCGACGAGCTCGGCCAGCTCGCCGACGCCTTCAACGCCATGAGCGCCGGCCTCGCCGAGCGCGACCGCGTGCGCGACCTGCTCGACAAAAACGTCTCCCCCGAGGTCGCCGCCCAGCTCGTCCGCGAGGGCGCCGCGCTCGGCGGCGAAGAGCGCGAGGTCACCGTCCTTTTCTGCGACCTGCGCGGCTTCACCCCGCTGTCCGAAGGCCTCTCCCCGCGCGAGCTCGTCGCCCTGCTCAACCGCTACCTCGACCGCATGAGCGCCGCCATCGAGGCGCAGGGCGGGGTCATCGACAAATACATCGGCGACGAGATCATGGCCCTCTTCGGCGCCCCCGTCGCCGCGTCCGACTCCGCCGACCGCGCCGTGCGCGCCTCCCTCGCCATGCGGGAGGCCCTCGCGGAGTTGAACCGCGAGCTCGCCGCCGAGGGCCGCCCGCCCCTCGCCTTCGGGATCGGGGTCAACACCGCCCGCGTCGTCGCCGGCAACATCGGCTCCCACCGCCGGCTCAACTACTCCGTGATCGGCGACGGCGTGAACCTCGCCGCCCGCCTCCAGACCCTCACCCGCCGCGCCGAGTTCGCCGCCGACATCCTCGTCAGCGAGTCCACCCGCGCCGCCCTCTCGGGCCGCTACGCGCTGCGCGACCTAGGCCAGACCGCGGTCAAGGGCAAGACCCTCGCCGTCCGCGTCCACGCCGTCGACGGCGCCGCGTGAGACGCATCCGCCCGCGGACCGCGGGAAGCGCGGCTCCGCGGCCCGGCTCGTCTCACTCGTTTTCCTCGCGCGGACCGCGCACCACCCGCGTATCGCACATGAAGTCGTGCAAGGTCCGCTTCTCATCGTCGAACGCCGCCATCACGTAGCCGGCGAAAAAGGTGATCGTGCTGAGTCCCTCCGCGAAATACCGGCCGATCACGCGACCCGCCCCCAGGCGGCCGCCGTCCGCGCGCACGAGGCGCAGCCCGAGGATGCGTTTGCCCGGCGTGGCCTCGTGCACCGACATGAAATAGACGTGATAGACGATAGCGATGACGGTGTTGATCACGCCCGTGTAAGCCAGCAACCGGAAGATCCCGGCCCAGTCCCCCGCCGCCGGCGCCACGCCCTCGAAAGCGAGGGCCACCACCGCGCGCTCCACCAGCGTGCCGATTCCGTAAAGCACCACCCAGTCGATCGCCTTCGCCGCCAGCCGGATCCGGAAACCCGCGAAGTTCGGGCGGCCCGCCCCCGCGATCCGCGCCATCATCCGGGCCCGGGCATCCTCGCCCGACACCGACGCGTTTCCCTCCGGCCGATCGGCCCGCGGATAAAACTCCGCCTCCTCCGCCGCGTCTCCCTGCCAGGACGCCGTCGACATCGCCGGCAAGGGCGGCGGCACGGGCAACGCGGGCACGCCCAGCTCCGCGACCGAGGACGCCTTGTCCCAGGCCGCCATGCCGGGCCGCCACACCAGCGTGTCGCCGTTCACCAGGCCCTCCGCGACGCGCGCGTCCAGCTCCTCGCGCCGCATCGGCCCGTTGCGCTGCCCATCCTTCACGAAATACCACGACGACGACATAGTCCCGCACCCTCCGCGCCGCGCCCGCGCTTGGCAACCCGCCATTGCGCGACGACGCCTCCGCCGCTTCGCTCGCGCCATGCCCGCCCGACTCCCGCTTCTGCGCTGTGCCGCCGCCGCGCTCGCCCTGCTCGCCTTCGCCTCGTCCGGCTGCCGCTCGCGCCAGACCGCCGTCGAGACCGCCCGCGCCTCGCAAACGCTCCTGATTGGCAACGGCGCCGAGCCGGGCGATCTAGATCCGCACCTCGCCACCGCCTACACCGAGTTCAACATCATCCTCGCCCTCGGCGAAGGCCTGACCTCGATCGACGAGGCGAGCGGCAAACCCGTGCCCGGCGCCGCCTCCTCCTGGGACGTCTCCGCCGACGGCCTGCGCTACACCTTCCACCTCCGCCCCGAGGCGAAATGGTCCAACGGCGAGCCGCTCGTCGCGGCGGATTTCCTTTTCTCCTACGAGCGCATCCTCCGCCCCGTCCTAGCCTCCGAATACGCCTACATGCTCTTCCCCGTGCGCGGCGCCGAGGCCTTCAACGCGGGCAAGACCGCCGACTTCGCGAGCGTCGGCTTCTCCGCGCCCGACCCGCGCACGCTCGTCGTCGAGCTCGCCGCGCCCACACCCTACTTCCTCGGCCTCGCCGCCCATCAGGCCTGGTTCCCCGTCCACCCGCCCACCATCCTGAAATTCGGCAAGATAGACCAGCGAGGCACCGCCTGGACCCGCCCCGAAAACCACGTCGGCAACGGCGCCTACCGCCTCGCCGCCTGGGTGCCCAACGACCGCGTCGAGATCGTCCGCAACCCCCACCACTGGTCCGACCCGAAAGCAGGCCTCCAGCGCGTGATCTTCTACCCCACCGACAACCTCCCCGCCGACGAATCCGCCTACCGCGCCGGCCAGCGCCACGTCACCTACGACGTGTTGCCCGAGCGCATGGACACCTACCGCGCGCAAAACCCCACGCCGCTCCGCGTCGATCCGCTCCTCGAGACCTTCTACCTGCGCTTCAACACCACCCGCAAACCGCTCGACGACACCCGCGTCCGCCGCGCCCTCGCCCTCGCCATCGACCGCGAGGCCCTCGCCGGCTCCGTCCTCCACGGCTCGCGCCTCCCCGCCTACCACTACGTCCCGCCCGGCGCCGCCGGCTACCGATCGGAAGCCCGCCAGCCCCACGACCCCGCCGCCGCCCGCGCGCTGCTCGCCCAGGCCGGCTTCCCCGAGGGCAAAGGCTTCCCGCGTCTCGAGGTGCTGATGAACACCGACGTCGTGAACACCCGCATCCTCGAGGCCGTGCAATCGATGTGGAAACGCGAGCTCGGCGTCGACGTCGCCCTCGTGAGCCAGGACTTCCGCGTCTATCTCGATGCGATGAAGGGCCTGCGCTACGACATCACCCGCGCGCGCTGGGTCGGCGACTACGACGACCCCAACACCTACCTCGACATGTATCTCACCGGCGGCGGCAACAACCAGACCGGCTGGAGCAACGCCACCTACGACAAGCTCATCGCCGAGGCCGCCGCCGCGCGCGAACCCGCCGCGCGCTTCGCCCTTTTCCAGCAGGCCGAAAAACTCCTCCTCGAGGAGGCGCCCATCGCCCCCGTCCTCTTCGGCGCCCGCGTGCAACTCGTCCGCCCCGAGGTCCAAAACTGGCACGGCAACCTCCTCGGCGTCCGCCGCTACCAGACCCTCAGCCTCGCGCCCGCCCCCTGA
>CAYTLL010000037.1:0-37339 GCA_964438755.1 uncultured Akkermansia sp.
CCGTCCCCGCCGCAGTCGTGTCCACTATCTGCACCGCGGCTATGCCTCCGGCGTTCGTGTTCAGAACCGCGTCCTTGGCGGTGATCGTAAGGTCGGAACCGGTCACACCGGTGAAACGCACAAACGTCGCGGGCGCGGCGGTCGCGGCCGAAGCGGCGTCGACCGCTTCGCCGATCATCGCGGCGATGGAATAGGGGCTGGCCTCGGTAAAGGTCGCGGTCGGACGGGTGGTGTCGTTCTGGAGAAGACGGAAGTAATAGGTCTGGGCGCCCACGCGATCGAGGGTCACCGAGCCCACGTTGGCGGCGGCGGTGCCGCCGGTGACGTAGACATAGACGTCGTAGCTTCCATAGGGGATGTTGGACAGGGTCACGCTGGCGCCGGTGGCGGCACGCGACTCGATATAACCATGGAGCAGACGGGCGTCGGCGGTCTTCGCGGTGGGAACGCCGGTCTCGGAACGGGCGGCCCAGGTATTGGCCGAGCTCCAAGTGGCGGACACGCCAAGCGCGGTGGAACCATTGCTTTCCTTCAAGGCAAGCGGAGTGGCTTGCGTCGCGACATTCGTCGAGGAAGCGGAGTTGTTCCAGTTGGCCGACGAATAGAAGCCCGCGCTCGTGGCGGCATCGAGGGTGCCGATATCGCTGGACCAGCCCGTGCTGGAACCGGCGCCGACGAAGTTCAGACCGATGGTGCGAGCGCCCGCGGCGGGCAGGCTCAGCACTCGGATCGAAGAACTGGCCGTGGCGGCGATCGGGAATCCGGCGGTCGTGCTGTTGGAGTCCGTGGCCACGACAGAGTAGGAGCCGGAGTCGTTGACGCTCAGGGTCGAGCCGGTCTGGCCGGAGATCGGAGAGCCGTCCTTATACCACTGGTAGCTCACCGTGCCGCTCATGTTCGAGCTGCCGGTGGCCGTCAGCGTGGTCGAACCGCCGGTGGCGATCGTCTGGGCCGACGGAGAGAGCGACAGGGTCGGATTCACGACCACGAGGCCATTGGCGGTGTTGAGGAACTGGCTGGCCGGGAGCGCGGCGCGCGAGAAGCGCACCTCGTCGACGTCGCCACGGAAGAAGTCGACGTCGGCCGCGCCGTAGTCGCCGCGACCGATGGTCCAGGGGGCGTCGGCGCCCGAGGCGGGGGCCATCAGGCCGGTGAAGCCGCTGGTGGAACCGACCTCGGCGCCGTTCACGTAGAGCTTGAGGGTGCCGTTGGAGGAGTTGCCGACCGCGGCCACGTGATACCAGGTGCCGATGACCGGCACGAAGGTGCTGTTCACCTGAAGATTGGAATTATCCTTGGTGATAAGTTCGATGCGGAAGCCGTTGTTGGATCCAGTGCCAACCGCCGCGCCCGCCTTCGAGAGGTAGAACAGGGCCTGGCCGCCCGCGCCGGTGCCGGGGTTGCCGGTGTCGTCACGGCCGACGATGGTCTGCCAGCCGCTCAGGCTGCTGAAGCGGACGAAGGCCTCGACGGTGAAGTCGCTGAAAGCGGCGTCTGCGAGGGTGCCGCTGGTGGGGGCGATCAGGCCGTTGTTGCCGGTGGCGGCGAAGTTGGCGCCGAGGGCGTTGCTCGCGCCGGTCGCGGGAATCGTGGTGTAGGGAACGCTGGCCGAGGTGTAGGTCGTCGCGCCAAGCACGCCGAGGTGGTTGGTGCCGACCGAGTCGGTCGCGGAGCTGATGGTTCCTCCGTTAGTGCCTTCTTCAAAACGATAGTAGGCGACCGCCAGCTGGCTGCCGGGGACGACGGAGATGGCGTTGAAGGTGACCGTGGTGGTCTTGGGCGCCTGGCCGGAAGCGGTCGCGGCGGAATCGGTCACCACCACCGAGTAAACGGAGTTGGTGGCCGCGGCGGCGGACGTGATCGTGAGGGTCGCGCTGTTGGCGCCGGAGATCGGGCTGCCGTTCAGATACCACTGATAGGTCAGGTTACCGAGACCGCTCGCGGTGACCTTGAGAATGATATCGGAGCCGATGGCGTAGGCGGTGTTGTAGCTGCCCGCGGTAACCGTCGGATCGGGATAGGAGATGCCGGGGTCGGCGATCACGCGAAGGACGCCGGTGGCGGAGTCGAACTCGTAGAAGGCGCCATTGGCGGGCTTGACCCACTTGGCGCCGCTGGCGGTGAAGCCGGTGACCGTGAAGGTCGCACCGAAGGTCTCGGTCAGGGTGGAGACGTCCACGACCTGCCAAGAGTTGCCCAGCGTGGTGCCGGCTGCGGTCAGATCGAAATCGAAGTCGCCATCCACGGTCAGCGAGCCGCCGCCGGTGATCTGGTTGTTCACGCCGTTGGCGCCGATGACGAACTTCAGCGAAGCGTTGTCGGAGAGGGCCAAGGTGCCGTCGTTCACCGTGGTGTTGCCGGTGTAGGTGTTGATCCCCGAGAGGGTCAAGGTGCCGGCGCCAAGCTTGGAGAGGCCGCCGCCGGTCGAGGTGGCGTCGGCTTCAAGAGCCTGAACGGAGGTGACGTTGAAGCCGTTGGTGTCGATGATCGCGCCGCCGGCCTTGACGAGGGCGCGCTGGCCGGTGCCGCCGAGATCGAGGAAGTTGGTGGAATCGACGACGGCGCGCAGGGTGCCGCCGTTGAGGTTCACGGTGGTGTTGCCGACGTTGTTGCTCGTGATGATCTGCGAGATCGCGAGCACGCCGCCGTTGAGGTTCAGCGTGTTGTTCGAGGAGACGCCGCTGTTCTGCTTCAGGTCGACCACGCTGGTCGTTCCGCCGATGATCGAGCCGCCGTTCAGCGTCACGAAGCTGGTGCCGGTGGAGCTGGCGGCGATGCTGAAGCGGATATCGGTGTTCGCGTTCAGGTTGAGCGTGCCGCCATTGACGGTGAGCTCGCCCTGGGAGGTGTTGTTCTGATTGATGATCAGCCAGCGCTCGGTGGCGTTGGCCATGTTGACCGTGCCGCTGTTGAGCACGAGACGGCCGATGCCGGTGCCGCTGTAGCCGAGCACGAGGTCGCGCTCGAAGCTGGCGGTGCCGCCGTTCACGTTGATCACGCCGACCGCGCCGTTGCCACCGCCGACGCGCGTCTGGGCGGCGTTGGCGGTCTGGCGGAAGGTCGAGGTGTCGTTGATGTTGAGCGTGAAGTTGGCGCCGGGGGACTCCGCGAAGTTGACGGTGTTGTTGATCGAGAGGATCGACGAACCATTCAGGGTGATCGAGCCCTTCGGGAGGTTGGCGGCGTTGCCGCCGTTGAAGCCGGCGGAGAAGTCATTGGTGGTGACGGTGGCGCCGTTGTTGACGACGAGATCGGAGGAAACGCCGCCGATGCCGTTGCCGCGTCCGACCGAGAACCAGGAGCTGACGGTGAAGGTTCCGGAGTCGACCTGCAGCTTGGCGTCGTAACCGGCCGCGCCGGGCGCGGTGCCCAAGGTGCCGCCGATCACGATTTCGCCCGTGGCGGCATGGGTGCCGCCATTGAGCAAGAGCGTGCCTTGGCGAACGACGAGCGGGAAGCCCGCGCCGCCGTTGATGTAGGCGCCGCCGCCGGTGAGCTCGAGCGTGCCCGTGCCCAGCTTCAGAAGACCGAGGTTGATCGGGCTGGAATAAGTCAGGTTGCCGGAGAGATCGACGCCGACACCGGAGTTGGTGGCGAAGGTGACCGCGGTGCCCGCGCTGGTCGTGCCGGCGAGCAGGCCGGCGAGGGAGCCGGCGCCGGAAGCGGCGGTGTTGACCGGAACGGCGAGGGTGGAGTTGGCCGCGACCGTGATCGCGCCCGTGGCGGGAAGCGAGGAGGCGCCGGTGAAACGCAGCGTGCCGGCGTTGACCGTCGTGCCGCCGGTGTAGGTGTTGTTGCCGCTGAGCTCGACATAGCCCGCCGACGTCTTCGAGAGGACGCCCGAGCCGGAAATCGGGGCGGTGACATAGATCGAGCGGTCGAGCGCGCCGCTGTTGAAGCGATTCGCGGTCGCGCTGGGCGCGAGGGTGATGCCGCTGCCGGTGAGCGTCACCGCGTGGCCCGCGCCGGTGGACGTGCCGCCCGCCTGGACCTCGCCGTTGTTGAGCGTGAGATTGTTGACCGTGATGACGGAACCGAGGCTTTGGTTTTTGAAAACCAAGAGGCCCGCGGCCGTGCCGTCGCCGAGCGTCAGAGAATTTCCGGCGAAGGTCGCGGAGCCGGTGTCAAAAAGGGTGCGCAGCGAGAACCCGCCCGCCACGACGTAGTCATTGGCCGCGGAGGGCGCTTGGCCGTCGCTCCACGACAGGGTGGAGTTGAAACTGCTGGTGCCGGCACCGTTGGTGGCGGTCAGGGAGACCGTGGCGGCCTCGATGGGTTGAGCCAGGAGAAGCCCGGCGGCGAGCAGAGAGCCCGCGATTCTCGAGCGTGTGAAAGTCGCGCGCGCGGAGGACGCCGCAGGCGCGGACAAACGACGGTAGGGGTGGTTCATGGGGGTGAAAATGAAACGGGAGAAAGTTCTCACAAAATCGCGGGGGCGCAATGCGGAACCGGCAAATGGGTGGAATTGGGCAGCGGCGAAAAACCGCGCACGAAGATGGCGAACCTCCACACCCTGGATACCTCTGAAAACGCGGACCATCCTCCTCGCGCGTTAACGGTAACATGGGCCCAAACCGAGGTCTCCGATATTCCGGACTGTTTACCCTATTATCCCAACAGGACGTGATCAGCCCTCTTTGGATCCTTTTAAAGCCCAGGGGCCATTCCGCGAATAACGGCAAAGGGCAACGTCGCGAAAAACAAAAAGGCCGTGGCAAGCGCATGCGCCGCCACGGCCCTTGAAGGAAAAACCTGGATACGGATCTCTCAGCGACGACGACGGCGCGCACCGACCAAGACCAGCGCGGCGAGGCCGCCGAAGGCCGCGAAGCTCGCGGGTTCGGGGATCGCCGAGGTGACGTTCAGCATACCGGTGCCGGTGAAGAAGGACGACTCGAAGGTCGCGCCGCTGCCGATGCCGCCGTAGGTGCCGATCGCCTGGGAGGCGCCGTTGATGTAGAGATAGCCGATGCTGTCGGATCCCACGAAGCCGAGGTCGAAGACCGAGCCGGTGAAGAGGCTGACGTTGGCGCTGTCGTTGATGAAGGCGCTGTTGATGCTCAGGGTGCCGGCGTTCACGGTGATGTTGCCCGTGAAGGTGTTCGCGCCGGTCAAGGCGAGCGTGCCGGCGCCGGACTTGGTGAGGCCGCCGCCCGTGGACACTGAGTCGGTAAGCAGGGCCTGGCCGACGGTGATATCAAAGCCGTTGGTATCGATGATCGCGCCGCCCGCCTTCACGTAGGCGTTGCTGATTCCCTGCATGAAGGTGGTGCTGCTGGCGGTCGGCGACAAGGTGCCGCCGTTGAAGACGAAGTTTCCGGTTCCGTTGCCGCTGGTCTTCTGGATCTTCGGCACCAGCAAGGTGCCGCCGTTCAGGTTGTAGGCGTAGGTTCCGGAGGAGACTTCCCAGCTGTTGGCGCCGCGAGAGCCGAGGTTCAGCGCGCCGGTGCCACCCGTCGTCGAGCCGCCATCGCTGAAGAAGGTGACGGTTCCGCCGTTTTGGTTGAAGGTGCTCTGGCCGGTGTGGCCCAGCACGCCGAACACGATCGACGCGTTGTTCTGGAGGCTCAGCGAACCGGAGTTCTGCGTGAAGGTGTTCACGGTGGGATCCCACACGCCGAGCTCCATGTTGCCGCCGCCTGACGTGTTCACGTTTACGGCCGCGCCGCTGTTGGTCACCGTGGAGACGTTCGTCGCGCCGCCGGCGAAGCCGAGGGTGAACCACTGCTTGGAGCTCACCGTTCCCCCCGTGAAGGTGCCGGTGCCCGTGATCGCGGCCGAGGCGTTGGTGCCGCGCGCGAACGAGATGATGTTGGCGGTCACCGAACCGCCGCCGACGCGGAGGGTGCCGGTGCCGCCGTTGGAAAAGTAGCTCGCGCCGACCTGGAGTTCGCCGGACGCGGTGACGGTGCCGCTGTCGACGTTAAGGGTTCCGGAAGACGCGCCGGCGGAGCCGAGGAAGATGCCGCCCGCGGCGAGTGTGCCCGTCGTGTGGACGTTGAGCGTCGACGAGGTGCCGGCATCCAAGCCGACGAACAGATTGCCGCTCTTCAGGCTGCCTCCGACATTGAGGCTGCCGCTGCCCTGGCCGAAGCCCGTCAAGGCACCTCCCGTGCCGGCGGTGTTGGCGAGATTGTAGGTCGACTGCGCGCCGAGATAACCAAGGAAAAACCAGCTTCCCTCGCCCGTGGAGAGGAGACCGGCGGTATGGTCGAGCCGGCCGTTGGAGCCGGCGCCGATGCGAATGTCCCGGCCCGCGGTCGCCGCGGAGGAAAGGATGGGATAGTTGCCGGTCGCGGTGTTGACGAAGGCATCCACGTTGCCCGCGTTGGGAACGCCATTGTTCCAGTTGGACGCGTTCGTCCAGTCTTGGCTGACGGAGCCGGTCCAGGTGGTGTCCGCTTGGACCGCGGACACCGCGGCCATCGAGGCTAGGCCGAGGAGGACTTTCCGGGATAGTGCGCGATTTTTCTTCGGGTTCATGTGCATGTGTTGTTTGGGTTGCTGGTGGGAGTCCGGGCGTGGCGACAGACCGAGGCGGGGATTAACCCGACGGTGGCGGAACCACGTTGAGTGGGTTTCGAGGTTTGGGTGTGAGCAGGACCGTGGAAGGGGTGGATCCTGCAACTGACGTGTGGAAGCGGACGCAGCCGAGTCGCCTTTCGCCGGACGGGTCAAGAAACCACCCCCCGCGCGAAACGATAGATCAACACTCGGCGATATAGGGCAAACCGCCGCGCCCTCATCCGCGCCGTATCGCAAATCCCAAACGCCTCGCCATACGCCGCCCGCCCTGCCCTTAGTCCCATCAAAGGCCCGAGATCGCGATAGACGCCTTCCATCGGCCGGCCGTCTCGGGATCGCGTTGTTCCCAATGATACAGGATCGTCAGCGCGGCCTCGGCGCGCGCCGATCCCCCGGCTCGCATGCCGGAAAGGAGCTCCACGGCGGAACGGGGATCCATCCGGGCGCGCTCGTATACGAGACGTGAATACACGTCGTCTCGCGCATCCCCCGGCGGAAGCCGTCGCGCCCAGGCGAGCGCGGCGGGAAAATCCCGGGCCGCCCACTGCTGGACCAGATTGGCCTGAAGCGCGCCCAGCATCGGATCCAGGCGAAGATCGCCGGCGAGCGCGATGGCCCCGGGGGGATCGAAGCCGGCCCAGCGGACACAGACGCCCGCACACATCTCCCGCCGACGGGCGGGATCCGGCTCCCGGACCGCCGCGTCGAGCAGGCTAAGCAAATCCTCCTCGTCGGCGGGCGACGGTTCCGTCTCGGCAAGCAAGCCAAGCGGCCCGGGCGTCACGGCGGGGTTTCCCCGCGAACCCGCGCGGCGGACAAGCCCGGGCGCCGGAACCCGGGACGACGCCGGCCACGCGGCGGAAACGGAACGCGGAGGCGAATCCGTTGCCCGCGCCGGCGCCGAACCCGCTCGACTCGCCAGAAAAATGGCGACGATCGCCGACGACACGGCCGCGAGGAAGCAAACGACGCGCATGGAGAAAGCACGGGCGCGCGCCGACGCCTTGAAAAAGCACCGGCGCGACATGGCGGCCATCGAGGATCAATAGCCCGCGGCCGGAAACACCTCGCCAAAGGTGGCGTTGGCCTGGGCCGTGGCGCCGGAGACGGTCGCGGCGTTCACCACGCCGGAAACGTTGCCCAGGTAGCGCGAGGCGTCGGTCCACGTCTGATAGGAATACATCGCGGCGTTGGAGAGGCCGGCCACGCGGCGGAAGCTGGCGCCGTCCCTGAATGCCGCGCTGTTGTCGTTCACGTCGACCCAGACCGTTCCGTCGCCGCGCACGCGAAGGTAGCGGCCGGGGAAGTTGATCGACTCGAAGGAGACGCCGGTCGGCCCGGCAAGTCCGTTGACGACGCGAAATTCGCCGTCCTGGGCGGGAAAGGGATCCGTCGCGATGCCGGCGCGGAAACCCGCGTGGCGCAGATATTGATTGGTCGTGGTCGAGAGACGCAGACGTCGCACGGTGGTGGCGGCGGTGAAGCTCCATTGCTGCTCCTGCCCGCCGGTGTTTTGCCATTGGAGGACGTTGGCCCCGTCGACGGTGGAGGCGCCTCCGACCGCAACGGCCTTTCCGCTGTGGACGAGGTTGAGCCGGAAAAATCCGCCTCCGGTGTCGGTCATCGTGACCTTCTGGCCGTTGCCGCCCCAGTAGTCCCAAAGGTTGATGTTCGCGCCGTTGGCGGTGGAGATGTTGTAGACGTCGAGCGCCCGGCCGCTGAAAGAACCGATCAGGTTGTATTGGCCGGATCCGAGCGCGTTCACGCTCCAGTTCTGGCCGTCGGCGACGTTGGGATCGGCGATGGCGCGCTGCTCGATGTTGGTGCCATTGGCGACGCCGTTGCCCGCGGCGGTCAGGCCCTTGCCACTATGGCGGGCGGTGACCTGGTAAATGCCGGTCGGCAGGCTCGTGGCCACGGGACCGCGGTAGTGGGTGAGCGTGGTGAAGCCGAGGTGGTCGAAGGCGCTGCCGTGGGCGCCGTATTGGGGGCCGCCGTCCGGTCGGGTGGCAGCCGCCTTCTCCTCGATCTCGGGAAGATAAAGGCCGAGACGATGCGAGTAGTGGCCGACGAGGGTGTCCCAGATCGCCCGGGTGGCGCCCTGGCCGGCGTTCGAGACGACGCCCTGGGTCTGGGGCGAACCGCCGCCGGTGCCGCTGCGCCACGAGTAGTAGGCGAAGGGCACGGGCTTCAGGTTGTTGTAGCGCGCGACGTATTCGGCGCCGGCCATGAAGCGCCGATCCGCGTAGCCGTAGAGGTCGATCCCCTGGTTCCACGCCATCTCGCAAAGGGTGGCCATGAGCCCGACGCCCATGAGCGAGTGCTCCTGGTCGCGGCCTGCCTCCTGCCACTGGCCGAGCGTGGGCGAGTGCAGGATGGGCACGGCGTTGTTGATCGCGCCGTTGCCGCCGCCGGTCTTGAAGTAGCTCACCGCCTGGTCGATCTTCGCCTGGTCGTCGCAAAGGATGCCGATGGCGAGGATCGAGGCCATGTTGCAGAGATCCCAATTGGCCCAGTAATTCTGGATGTGGGCGGTGTTGTGATTGAGCAGGAAGTCGTTGTTCAGGGGATAGAACACCGCGAGCATCATGCCCTTGAACCGGTTGAAATCGGCCGCGGCCCAGCCGGAGTAGCCGCGCATGATCTCGGCGGCGTTGGCCATCTGATATCCATATAGACCGGCGGCGAGGAACCGGTCGGCGTTGCCGGTGATCGCCGTGAGCGTGCCGCCCCAGGCGTTGAGGATCTGCACGGCCTTGTCCGCGTGGGCGGCGTCCCCGGTGATCTTCCAGCGCAGCGCGTTCTGGTAGGCCGCGGCGGCGTCGTTGTAGAGAAGCGAGCAGTTGTCGGGAGAGGTGCCGCGGTTGATCGTGGCGACGGCGCGCGGACCCCAGGTGCTCTGGGAGTTGGCGCTGGCGACGAGCAGATCGTAGCCGCCCTTCCAGGGCTGCTCGTTCGCCGCGACCTTCTGGGCCATGCGGGTGAAATCGGCGTTGGTGAGGATCATGCCGGGATGGACGGCGGCGAGAAGATCGACGGCGGCGAAGGCGCCGAGGATCGACAAGAGGGCGAGGCCGGGCGAACGAGCGCGGCCGCGGAAACGGAGACGAGGGGTGTTCATTTTTTCTTTTTCGGGGGTTGCGACGGACCCGGCGGCGAAAGCGCCGGTGCCGTCCGATTTTTCTTCGCCGCATGAGGAGGCGCGGCGAAGCGGACGAGACTCCAAACCGATCGGCGCGACGGTCGACGAGGCCTCCCCCCGGTGAACTGTAACACACCACGTATTCACATTGCCGTTACAATTCAATCCCCGGTCCCGCCCGATCCCCGTCTTCGACCTCGCCCCGCCCACGCGCGAAAAAGCCGCGCCACCGGAAGGCGGCGCGGCCGGAGGAAGAAACCCCTGGCATTCCGGCGGACTCAGCGGCGCCGGCGACGGGCGACGGCGAGACCCAGGCCGGCCAGGCCGGCGAGCGCGGCGAAAGCCGAGGGCTCGGGGATGGCGCTCACGGTCAGGTCGCCCGTGAGCTCGGAGAAGGAGAACAGGTAGCCGCCGCCCGCGCCCGACCACACATCGCCGCCGCGCACCAGGCCGAGAGCGTAGCGGCCGGCGATGCTCACGCTGGAGAAGTTCCCGCTGCGGCTGGCGTAGTCGAACAGGTTGTAGGCGGAGGCGGAGGGCGCGGAGACGGAGCTCGCGAAGTCGAGGGTCAAGGGGCCGCCGAGGGCGAGCGCGCCGGTCCCGGCGTTGAATCGCCCGGAGCCGGTTTCGCCCAGGCCGATGGTGACGCCGCCCGAGGGCAGCGAGTAGGAGGCGAACGCGGAGGCGTCCAGCGTGGCGCCTTCGGCGATCGCGTAGCGGGGGGACGCCAGCGAGCCGCCGGCTCCGAGGACCAGCGTGCCGGCGCCGATCGTGGTGCCGCCGGTGTAGGTGTTGGCCCCGGAAAGCGTCAGCGTGCCCGCGCCGGACTTGACGAGGCCTCCGTCGGTCGCGTTGTCGCCGCCGACGTTGCTGTGGAGCAGGGCTTGGGGAAGGGTGACCGCAAAGCCGTTGGTGTCGATGCGCGCGCCGCCGTCGCGGACGTTGGCGCGCGCGGAGCCGGAGCCGAGGCTGAGCAGCGCCGCGGTGGCGCCGGTGGCGCGCAGCGTGCCGCCGTTGAAATTGAAGGTGCGGGTGCCGTTGTTCGTCGAGGAGAGGACCTGGCGGACGGCGAGCGTGCCGCCGTTCAGGTTGAAGGTGTTGTTCGAGGTCGCCGCGCCCTTGAGCATCAGGTCGACCACGCCGGAGCCCAGCGCGGTGGTCTTGTTGTCCGAGTAGGAGGTGATGGCCCCGCCGGCCTCGAGGTTGATGACGTTGGGCCCGACGTTGTTCTCCTGGCCGAAGCGGATGTCCGTGTTCGTGTTGAGGTTCAGGTTGCCGCCGCTCGTGACGTTGATCGTGGACTGGGTGGAGTCCCAGGTGCCGATCACCATCCAGCGCTTGGAGACCGAGCCGATGTTGAGCGCGCCGCCCTCCAGGTTGACGGTGGCGCGGGACGCTCCGCTTCCGGCGAAGCCGGTGCGGAAGTCGCCCTCGCTGTTGAACACCGCGCCCGTCCGGATCGTGAGAGTGCCGTTCGCCGCCTGCGTGTTGTTGGAGCCGCGACCGACGTCGACCGACGAGGCGTTGAAGACGCCGCCGTTCATGATCACCGCGCCTTTGCCGGCGTTCTTTCCGATCTGCACGCCGGCGTTGGTCTGGTTGGCGAGCGCCACCGAGCCGCCCGTCTTGCTGACGGTGGCGCTGTCGTTGATCGTGAGGGTGAAGTCCGAGCCGTTCGACTCGCCGATGATGAAGTTGGACGCGTTCGCGGAGGCGCTGGTCGCGGTGAGCGCGGAGGAGCCGTTCAGCGTGATCGAGCCCTTCGGAAGATTGAGGGTGCTGTTCGCGTTGTAGCCGGCGCTGAGATTCAAGGTCGTCAAGGTGGCCGCGTTGTTGAGAACCACCTCCGACGACACCGCGCCGACGCCGTTGCCGCGACCGATCGACAGCCAGTCGGAAACGGCGAGCGACCCCGCGTCGACCTGGACCCTGGCGTTTTGCCCGGCGCCGCCGTTCGAAACCACGCCGCCGACCACCAGCTCGCCCGTGACGGCGTGCGCGCCGCCGGCCAGGCGAAGCACGCCCTCGCGCACGACCGCGGCGCTCGTGGTCTGCCCGTTGGACGCGCCGGCGCCGCTCCAGACGCTACCGTTCGAAAGCGTCAGCGTGCCCGCGCCGGTTTTCAGCAGTGCGTTCGATCCCGCGCCGGTCCTGGTGACGGCGCCGGACACGGAGATGTTGCCCGATCCGGCGACGGCGAGCAGGCCGTTTCCGCTGGCGACGTTCGCGTTGATCGCCCCGGCGAACGACAGGAGTCCCGCGCCGTTGTGGGTGATCGTCGCGGTCGCCGCGGCCGCGTTGCCGAGCTGGACCGCGGAATTGAAGGTCTGGTTCGTCGTGACGCCGGCGTTGATCGTGATCGCGCCCGCGTTGCCCAAGGCGAGGGCCTGCGAACCCGCCGCGCCCGCGCCGATCACGTAGGCGGCGGCCGAGGAGGTGTCGAAAACGACGGATCCGATCATCGCGCCCGCGCCGAGATCGATCATGGTGTTGCCGCCTCCCGCGCCGTTGAAGGTCGCGGTCTCGCCGGCGCCGGGAGCCGAGACGTCGGTCGCCCAGTTTGTGGCCGTCGCCCAAAGCGAATCGGTCGAGCCGTCCCAGGCGTCGGTCGCCGCGTGGAGCGAGGAGGCCAGGCCGGCGCCGGCGACGCCCATGACAAGGACGCGCAGACGCCTCGCGGCGCGACGAAAGCCGGGACGGCGGGCGGTATGCCCGGCGACGGAAGCCGGGACGGGAACGGAGGTCGCGAGCGAGGACGACGGGGACGGGGTTGGGGTATTCATGGATTGGGCTGGAAAGGGATCCGGTCCGCGCGACTCGGCGCCGAACGATCACGCCGACAAAACGACGAAGCCGACGACGAGGGCGAAACGCGGGATGAACAGGAGGCCGGCGGACACGGAGAGGGGTTGCGGACGCCGTTAAGCGAGGCCGCGAAAGCCTCCGCGAGGCACGCGACCGGTTAACTGTAACCCCTCCCGGCGTCGGCGCGGGACGCGTCCGTCCGGCCGAAAGGTTACGCTAAAGCGCGAGGGCGGTGGAAAGCGGGCCGCGAGTTGCCGTTAACGCCTGTCGCACGGAGACGCCGCCTCCCGCCAACCCGCGCTTCCTCCCGTCCCTTTTGCCTCTCATCCCAAAGGGTTGCTCCCCTTGCCATTTCGTCCTTTCACCGCTTCCCCGCAGGCCCCCGTCGATCTATCTCCGATCCTTTGCCTCTTCGCTTGTGAGCATCCACTTTCCCGCGCCTTCTTCGCAGGTTCCCTCATGATTCCCCGCTTTCTTCTCCCCCTGATCCCCTTCGTCGGCCTGTGGTCCGCCGCGCCCGCCCAGACCTTGACCCTGGGCATCGACGCCTCCGCCCCCGGCAAGGCCATCAGCCCCGATCTCATCGGCGTCTTTTTCGAGGACCTCAGCCACGCCGCCGACGGCGGCCTCTACGCGGAGCTCGTCCAAAATCGGTCCTTCGAATACAGCGCGCTGTCCCGCCCCGAGTGGAACAATCTCAGCGCTTGGGAGCTCGCCGAGCGCGGCGGCCGCGGCTCGCTCTCCCTGGACGGCGCCTTTCCCCTCCATCGCAACAACCCCCACTACGCCGTCCTCGAGGTCCGCCAGCAAGGCGAGGTCGCCCTGATCAACGCCGGCTTCGACGGCATCCCGGTCCGCGCGGGCGAGAGCTACGACCTCGATCTCTTCGCCCGCCGCCTTTACGCCGGCGGCCGCTGGGACGGGAAAAAATCACCCGCCCCGCTGCCCGTCCTGGCCCGCCTCGAGGCCAAGGACGGGACGGTGCTCGCCGAAACCCCGCTTGAAGTCGTATCCGGGGAATGGTTACGGCTCTCCGCCGCGCTCGTCCCCTCCGCCTCCGCCGACGACGCCCGCCTCGTCCTCCTCGCCCGCGAGCGCGGCGGCCTCGCCCTCGACGAGGTCTCGCTTTTTCCGCGCAAGACCTTCCGCGACCGTCCCAAGGGCCTTCGCGCCGACCTCGCCCAGGCCATCGCCGACCTGAAGCCGAAGTTCATGCGCTTCCCCGGCGGCTGCCTCGTCCACGGCAACGGCGTGCCCAACTTCTACCGCTGGCAGGACACGATCGGCCCCGTGGAGCAGCGCCGCCAGCAGCCCAATCTCTGGGGCTACCACCAGACCGCCGGCCTCGGCTACTTCGAGTATTTCCAGTTCTGCGAGGACATCGGCGCCCTGCCCCTGCCCGTCGTTCCCGCCGGCGTCAGTTGTCAAAACTCCGGCCACACCGGCGGCACCGGCCAGGCCTGCGTGCCCATGGAGGACATGCCCGCCTACATCCAGGATATCCTCGATTTGGTGGAGTGGGCCAACGGCCCCGCCACCTCGACCTGGGGCGCCAAGCGCGCCGCCGCCGGCCACCCCGCGCCCTTCGGCCTCAAATACCTCGGCGTCGGCAACGAGGACCACATCACCGACGGCTTCGAGCAGCGCTTCCGGATGATCCACGACGCCCTGAAGGCGAAACACCCCGAGATCACGGTGGTCGGCACCGTCGGTCCCTCGCCCGCCGGCGACGACTTCGAACGCGGATGGAAATTCGCGACCGAGCTCGGCCTGCCCATGGTCGACGAGCATTATTACCAGTCCCCGCAGTGGTTCTGGGACAACCTCGGGCGCTACGATTCCTACGACCGCGCCAAGCCCCGCGTCTACCTCGGCGAATACGCCGCCCACGACGCCAAACGCCGCTCCACCCTCCGCGCCGCCCTCGCCGAGGCCGCCCACCTCACCTCGCTCGAGCGCAACGGCGACGTCGTCCGCTTCGCGTCCTACGCCCCCCTTCTCGCCAAGCGCGGCCACACCCACTGGAGCCCCGACCTGATCTATTTCAACAACACCCAGGTCTTCCCCACGCTCAGCTACGAGGTGCAAAAACTCTTCTCGCACCACGCCGGCGACCGCTGGGTCGAGTCCCGCCTTTACCCGTCCGCCCCCGCGTCGGACGCCCCGGCGCCGACCGCCGCCGCGGAACTCCCGCCCCGCTTCGCTTTCTCCACCGTGCGTGACAGCGCCAGCGGCGACATCATCCTCAAACTCGTCAACGACGCCGACTCCGTCCGCGCCCTCCGCCTCGAGCTCCGCGGCGTCCCCGGCCTACCCGCCGAAGCCACCCGGATCGTGCTCGCCGCCGACGACGCCGACGTCGCCAACGAGGACGGCCGCCCGCCCGCCGCGCGGCCCGAAACCTCCCGCGTCTCCCTTGCGTCTGGCTTCGTCTACGAAGCCCCCGCCCACTCCCTCACCCTTTTCCGCCTGCCCGCCCGCCGCTAATCACCCTCCCATGCCGATTCGTCGCCTCCTCACCGCCCTCGCGATCGCCACCAGCCTGGCCTGCTCGGCCTTCGCCGCCGCGCCCGCGGGATTCCTTTTCGTCACCTTCAAGGGTGAGCAAACGCCGCTCACCGAGCAGATCTACTTCGCCCTCAGCAAAGACGGTCGCAACTGGACCGCGCTCAACAAATCCCAGCCCGTGCTCGTCAGCGAACTCGGCGAGAAGGGCGTGCGCGACCCCTACCTGCTGCGCGCCCACGACAACTCGAAGTTCTACCTCATCGCGACCGATCTCTCCATCAACCGCAACGGCAACTGGGGCCGCGCCGTCCGCGCCGGCAGCCGTTCCTTGGTCATCTGGGAATCCACCGACCTCGTGAAATGGTCCGAACCGCGCCTCGTCGAGGTCGCGCCCGACGACGCCGGCTGCACCTGGGCGCCCGAGGCCATCTACAACGAGGACACCGGCGACTACCTCGTCTTCTGGGCCTCCACCACGAAGCGCGACAACTTCGCCAAGCACCGCATCTGGGCCGCCCGCACCAACGATTTTCGCACCTTCGGAAAGCCCTTCATCTACATCGAAAAGCCGACCACCGTCATCGACACCACCATCGTCCGCGACGGCGACAAATACTACCGCTTCACCAAGGACGAGAAACACAAGGCCATCACGCTCGAGACCGCGCCCAAGCTCAAGGGCCCCTGGACCGACGTCGAAGGCTTCTCCCTCTCCCGCCTCGTCGGCTACGAGGGTCCGCAATGCTACCTGATCGAGCCCGCCGCCGAAGGCCGCCCGCCTTCCTGGGGCCTCATCCTCGACCACTACTCCCAAGGCCGCGGCTACCAGCCTTACGTGAGCCACGATCTCGCCGGCGGCAACTTCGAGCCCGCCCAGGGCTTCACCTTCCCCTTCAAGTTCCGCCACGGCTCCGTCCTCCCGCTGACCGCCGAGGAGCTGGATCGGATCCAGGGCGCCTACGACGCGCCCGCCCGCGCGACGGCCGCCGTCCCCGACGCCGTCCCCGCCAACCCGCTCGCCTGGAGCAACCCCATCGCCCCGCAGCGCGCCGACCCGCACGTCAATCTCCACACCGACGGCTACTATTACCTCGCCGCCACCGTCCCCGAATACGACCGCATCGAGCTCCGCCGCGCCCGCAGCCTCGACGGTCTCTCCTCCGCCGAGCCCAAGGTGATCTGGCGCAAACACGAAAAAGGCGCGATGGGCGCCCACATCTGGGCCCCCGAGCTCCACTTCATCGACGGCAAGTGGTATGTCTACTTCACCGCCGGCGAGGCGGAAAACATCTGGGCCATCCGCCCCTACGTCCTCGAAGGCGAGGGCGACAACCCGCTCGAGGCGCGCTGGACCGAAAAAGGCCGCCTCAAGCTCGGCTGGGAATCCTTCTCCCTCGACGGCACGACCTTCTCCCACCGCGGCACGCGCTACTTCGTCTGGACCCAGGTCGAGGAAGGCATCAAGGGCACCAACCTCTACATCTCCCGCATGGACAGCCCGTGGTCCATCACCGGTCCCATCACCCGTCTCACCAAGCCCGATTTCCCGTGGGAACGCGTCGGCCACTGGGTCAACGAGGCCCCCGCCGTCATCGTCAAGAACGGCCGCGTCTGGATGAGCTACTCCGCCAGCGCCACCGACGCCAACTACTGCCTCGGCCTCCTCTCCGCGCCGGAAAACGCCGACCTCCTCCGCGCCGACTCCTGGACCAAGTCCCGCGAGCCCGTCCTCCGCAGCGATCCCTCCGCCAGCCAGTTCGGCCCCGGCCACAACTGCTTCACCACCACCCCGGACGGGAAGACCGACATCCTCGTGTATCATTCACGCAACTACGAAAAGATCGCCGGCGAGCCCCTCTACAACCCCGACCGAGCCACCCGCGCCCAGGTCCTCCGCTGGCGCCCCGACGGCTCCCCCGACTTCGGCAGGCCCGTGGCCGACGGCCCCTACCGGCCCTGAGCCTCCGCCCCCGTCCGCCCCCTTCCCTCTCTCATGCAACCCTCCCCCCGACTCCTTCCGTTCCTCGCCCTTCTCGGCATGCTCGGCCTCCCGGCGGCCGCGCGCGCCGCCAACCCGATCATCACCGACGCCTTCACCGCCGACCCCGCGCCGCTCGTCGTCGGCGACACCGTCTACCTTTACGCCGGACAGGACGAGGCGCCCAACGACCGCCACGCCGGCTACGTCATGAACCGCTGGCTCTGCTACTCCACCAAGGACATGAAGACGTGGAAGCCCGAGGGCACGCCGCTCACGCCCGCCGCCTTCAAGTGGGCCCGCGGAGACGCCTGGGCCTCCCAGGTCATCGAACGCAACGGCAAGTTCTACTGGTATGCCGCCGTCGAGCACGACCAGAGCCACCGCGGCAAGGCGATCGGCGTCGCCGTCTCCGACTCCCCGACCGGCCCCTTCGTCGACGCCCGCGGCTCCGCCCTCGTGACGAACGACATGACCACCGCCACGAAGATCAGCTGGGACGACATCGACCCCTCCGTGTGGATCGACGACGACGGCCAGGCCTGGCTCTTCTGGGGCAACCAGAAGTGCTACTACGCGAAGCTGAAGGCCAACATGACCGAGCTCGACAGCCCCATCTCGGTCATCCCCGACGAGCAGCTCCACGCCTTCACCGAGGCCCCGTGGATCCACAAGCGCGGCAAGCTCTACTACCTCAGCTACGCCACCGGTTTCCCCGAGAAACTCGCCTACTCCACCGCGACCAAGATCACCGGCCCCTGGACCCCGCAGGGCCTGCTCTCCGAAGGCGCCTTCAACAGCAACACGATCCACCAGGGCATCATCACCTTCAAGGGCGTCGACTACTTCTTCTATCACACCGGAGGCATGCAGCATAACTCCAAGGTCGGCGGCGGCAGCAGCTTCCGCCGCGCCGTCTGCGTCGACTACCTCCACTACAACCGCGACGGCACCATCCAGCGCGTGCAACTCACCAGCGAGGGCACCGACCTCCCGCCCGCGAAGTCGCGCCGCTGAAGTAGCGCAGGCTTCCAGCCTGCCTCGCTCCCCCATCAAAGGCCGCGTGCATCCCGCCCGCGGCCTTTTTTCCGCCCGTCGCCACTCCGCTCTCTTTCCGCGAAAAAACTTTCCCGCCCTTCCCCTCCCCCGATGCGCCACGCCCTCCGTCTCGCCGCCCTTCTCCTCGCCGTGTCCCCCGCCTTCGCCGACACGCCCGCGTCGCCCGCCGCCGCCGCGCCGGCCACTCCCGCCGTCGCCCCGCTCCGCCTGCCGGAGATGCCGCTGCACGATCCCTTCATCTTGGCCCACGCCCCGTCGCGCACCTACTACCTCTACACGTCCAACAACGCCCGCATGACCGGCGTCCGTGGCGTCGGCACCATGGCCTACACGTCGAAAGACCTTCTCCATTGGGAAAAACCCAAGGTCGTCTTTCGGGTGCCGGAGACCTCCTTCGCCCGCCAGGGCGGCTGGGCCCCCGAGGTCCACGAATACCAGGGCCGCTACTACCTTTTCACCACCCTCCACAACGAGCAGAAGTCCCTCGCCAAACCGCCCGAGGTGCCCTTCGCCACCCACGTCCGCGGCACCATCGTCGCCGTCGCCGACTCCCCCGACGGCCCCTTCGTCATGCTCGACGAAAACGCCCCCGTCGCTCCGGCCGACTTCATGACCCTCGACGGCACGCTCTTCCTCGACCGCGACGGCCGGCCCTGGATGGTCTACGCCCACGAATGGGTGCAAAAAGTAGACGGCACCATGGAGGCCGTGCCGCTCAAGCCCGACCTCTCCGGCGCCGCCGGCGCGCCCATCCATCTCTTCAAGGCCTCCGACGCCCCGTGGCTCAACGCCGCGCTCCGCCCCGACGCGCGCCCGCTCAACTACGTCACCGACGGGCCCCAGTTTCACCGTAGCCGGGACGGGCACCTGCTCATGCTGTGGTCGAGCTACGAAAACGGTTCCTACGTCCAGACCGTGGCCCGCTCCCGGAGCGGCGAGCTCGCGGGGCCGTGGGAACAACTCGATCCGCTCGTGAAAGGCGACTCCGGCCACGGCATGCTCTTCACCACCTTCGAGGGCCGGCTCATGATGGTCCTGCACCGTCCGTTCAACAACGCCCGCGGCAAACTCTACGAAATGGCCGACCGCGGCGACCGCCTGGAAATCGTCCGCCAACGCACCGACCTCGACGGCGACACCGCGCCCAACGCGGCCGCCGCCACGTCGACGGCGCCCTGATCGGCGGCGATACCATCCTGATGATCGCGCCCCCTCCCTTGGCGCCCTCATCCAGTTCCATCCGGGCAAATCCCTACGACGCCTCCGAACCGCGCCGCTTCCAACGCGTCCGCATCACCCGCTGATCCGCGGGCGACGCGCCTCATGCTCGCACCGGCGCGGCGACGTGGCCGGCCGCGCGGTCACGTCGGCCTCACTGCTTGAGGCCGTCGATCCAGTGGCCGTGCTGGCCACGGTAGGCCTTGAGCCCTTCCGCGCCGAGCACCGCGGACAGCTCGGACCTCACCTGCTCGTCGAGAACCTTCAACGACTCCTTTCGGTCCTCGTCGGTGAGCGCGTGGTCGGAACGAATCTTGCGCGCCGTCTGCTCGGCTTCCCGATGGAGGGTATAAACGCGCTCGGCGCTGCCCTTGGGAAGCTCGAGACGGTATTCGATGTTGGACAGCGTGCCGAACTCGTAATCGGTGGACTTTTCGTAGTCGGCCGCGCGGGCCGGCCCGAGCAGCTCGGCGATCTGCTTTTTCATCTCGCGCTCCGCGTTGGAGCGCATCTGCCAGTCGGTGTTTCCGCCGTAGCTCGCCGGCCAGGCTTCGTCGAAGGCCGCCTGCAACTTGAGGATCTTCCTGAATTCGTCGTCGCTGGGCGCCATGTAGGCGAGCTGGGCGCGCAGGGTTTGGGCGCTTTCGGATTGGGTGAGCCGCCACGCGTCCAGCTCCTCGGGAGAAAGCAGGGCGCCGAGATCCTTCTTGAACTCCTGGTCGATGTATTTGAGCCGCTCGCTGTCCCGGTCCAGCATCATGCCGGACGCCTCCATGTGGACCTGCGAGCGGAGCTCCTGATGATCCGCCTCGAGGCGCGCGAGCTGCTCCGCCTTGTCCGCGGCGAGCCCGGGGAGCTTGCCGCGAGCCATGGCGAAAAAGTTCTGGCCGACGCCCGCCTTCCGCGCGTCCTCGGTCATTTTCCGCTGAAACTCCTGGAGCTTTCGCTGCTGCTCGCGCTGCGCCTCGGTCCGCACGTAACCGCCTCCCCACATGAACGCACCCGGTCCCATGTCCTCGTAGGCCTTTCTGAACTTCTGCATGACCACCGCCTGCGCGATGAGATCGACGGTTTCATCGGCCATGCCCGCGGCGCGCAGCCGCGCGACTCCGGCGACAAAGTCTCCGTCGATCAGCTGCCGGAACATATCGGGAAGCGCCTGCACCACCTGCGGGGAAAGCGCATCGGCGGTGGCGTTCGTGGACGCGGCGTTCGCTCGAGGGTCGATCGCGGCCACCGCCGCGTTCGCATCGTGACGGGCCTCGCCCGACGCGGTCGGCGAAGGACTCTTCGACTGGGTGATCAGGGCGAAAGCCAGGCCAAGATTGGCCGCGAGGGAGAGTCCGACGAACAAGGGAGGGATCCGCATGGGGCGCGAGGGCATCGGCTTGCAGGTGTAAGGGAAAACACTGGGGAGGGAAGGATTACCCGATGATTCCGGAGTAGAAAATCCGCCGCCTCCGAAAATCTCCGCCAAAGGACCGCCTTACCTTAAACATTCCCGATGTCGTAGAATCGCGACGGCGGCTCGACGCGCCGCAAACGAGCGGGAAGATCGCCCCCTCGCATCCGCGCTCGTCGCCTTCCTTTCCCGTGAGCTCACCTCATCGCATCCTCCCCGGCCTCGTGTCCGTGACCTTCCGCAAACTCTCGCCCGTCGAGATCGTCGCGCTCGCGAAACGGACCGGATTGGTCGGCATCGAATGGGGCGGCGACATTCACGCGCCGCACGGCGACCTCGCCCGCGCCCGCGAAGCTCGGCGGCTCACCCTCGAAGCAGGCCTGCGCGTCGCCGCCTACGGCAGCTACTATCGCGCCGGCGGGGAAAACGCCGACAATCCCGACTTCGCCCGCGTCCTTGATTCCGCCGTCGCCCTCGGCGCCCCCACCATCCGCGTCTGGCCCGGCGGCGCCGGCTCGGCCCGGCTAGACGCCGACGGACGCAAACGCGTCGTGGACGATCTCCTCCGCGTCGCCGATCTCGCCTCGCGAGCCGGCGTGAGCGTGTCCACCGAGTTCCACGACGGCACGCTCACCGACACCAACGACTCCGCGCGCCGCCTTCTCGCCGAGGCCCCGCATCCGAACCTGTTCACCTATTGGCAACCGCACAACGGCGAGCCGACCCTCGAATGCGTCGAGGGCCTGCGCGCCGTGCTGCCGCGCGTGAGCAACGTCCATGTCTTCCACTGGTGGCCCACCTCCGCGCAGCGCCATCCCCTGGCCGACGGAGCGGCGCGCTGGGCCGAATTCTGGCGCGAACTGGCGCCCGCGAAGGGCGAGCGCTTCGCGCTCCTCGAATTCGTCCGCGACGACGCGGAGGCCGCGTTGCTCGAGGACGCCGCCACGCTCCACGCCTGGCTGGCCGCCCACGCGGCCTGACGCGACTCCGTCAACTTCCCGTGCAGGGCGGGGCCCGTCCCCGTCGCGACGAACCTGCGGCCCCTCAAAAGCGGATACCGAGGGCCCGCGCTCCCGCGGATCACCTCCGCTCTGGGAATATCAACGGAGCAGCGCCAAGCCGCCTAAGCCGCCTTTGGCCGCGGCGGCAGGCTCGCCCCGTCCACCCAGCGCCCCTCGACCAGGATGCGCCGCTGATACAGCGGCGGCCCCTTCTCGTTATCCAATATGAGTCCCGCCAGCGTGCTCACCGCCACGCGGCCGATCTCCACCGAGTTTTGATCCGCGCCCGCGTCGAAGTTGCCATCCCACACGCTGGTCGTCGCCACCGCGACATCCTGCGGCACGCGCACGCCCAGCCCGTCCAGCAGGGAGCGCAGAACGGGCGAGGTCGTCACGATGGCGTCCGGCTTCCGGGAGCGCAGCCACGCAGCGAGCGCCTTCCCCTGGCGTCGCGCGTCGGCGGGAAGCAGGAGCGGCTCGAGACGGCGCGCCCTCGGCGTCGCGCGCGTCTGCGCGCTCAGGTAGCCTTCGCGAAAGTGGCCTTCGGTGTTTTGCTCGAAGCCGGCGTCGCTCACGTAGCCGATCCGCCGGTAGCCGCGCTCCTTCGCCTTTTCGAAGACCAGGCGGGCGCAATGGCTTTGGTCGCTCGTCACCGAATGCACCGACAAGGTGCTCGCCGAGGCGCCGAAACGCACGAGCGGGAGCCGGCTCCAGTCGAAGTCGGGGATGTCGACGCCATGCCGGTGCGGCGGAATCAACAGGCCCCGCACGCCGCGCGTTTCCAGAATCGTCTCCAGGCGCTTGCCCGGCTTGCCCAAGGGCCAGCGAAACTCCTCGAGATTGTAGCCCATTCGCTCCGCCGCCGCCTTCGCGCCCTGCCAATACCGGTCGAAATCCTTGAAGCCCCGCAGCTCCTCGGGGCGCGTCCACTGGTTTATCCATCCCAGACAGGCGTGGATCATCGTTCCCCGCCTCCCCCGCTTGTAGGCGAGGAGCGAGGCCAGCATCGGATCCGGACGATAACCGAGCTTCTCCGCCATCGCCTTCACCTCGCGTCGTCTCGCCTCGGATACGCGCGGCGAATCCCGCAACGCCAGCGACACCGCCACGTGCGATACGCCGAGAGCCCGGGCGATGTCGCGCAGCGTGGGACGAGGGTTCGAGGAGGGGCGCACGCCTCCATTCAACAAGCCCGCCCACCGGCGAAAACCGAAAAACCGCCGCGCGGCCCGAGCGCCATCCGCCGTCTCCACGCGCCGCCCCTCGCCCTCCGGTCTCCCGTCCAGGCCATCATGCAGGGCCATGCCGCCGGCCTGCTCGTCTTCCCCACCCGCTCCGATCACGAACCTTCGGCGCCGGCCGGGGCGATGGCCCGGGCGACGCCCGGCCGGGATCATCCCAGCTCGAAGAACTCGAAATCGGCGAAAGCCCGCTGCCCCGCGACATCGCGGCATGCGATGCCGATCATCGCGCCCGTGAAATGCAAGGCCGCCCCGTAGTCGTCGGAAACCTTGCTCGCGTCGAAGACGCCGCCGACCCGGGTCCATCGATCCCCGTCGGGAGAGGCGAAAAACCGCAGCTCCGCCCCGGCGATCTCCGCGCGCAACCACACCGCCTCCGGCCAGTCCGCGATGGGCAAACGCGCCTCGGGCGGCTCCGCGTAGGCGAAGTCGTCGCTCAGCTGCACCGCGACGACGCGACCGAGCGTCTCGTCGTGGGTGACGTTGAGCGCGTAGTTCGTGCGGATGTCATACCAGAGGACGAGCCCGGCGAACTGCGTGTGGCGCGCCGGGGAAAACTCGACGCGGGTCGTCGCCGTCGCCCGGAACGTCTCCAGTCGTCGCGCGAGCAAACACTGGTCGTGCAAGGAATGCGGCGATTCCCCGCCCGCCAGACGCAGCCGGCCGGGAAGGGCCGCGAAGGACGCCCAGCTCTCCTCTACGGGGCGCCGCAGCGACTGCCAGCGGGGATCCAGCGAGGCGGGACCGGTGAACTCGGTCCGCGACGGCGGCTCCGGCCAGGGATGCGGCGCCAGCCCCGCGGGCGCGGGCGTCTCCACCGCGGGCAAAACCCCGCCCCGCGCGAGCCGCAGCCATCCGTCCTCGGACCAGATCACGCGTTGCAGCGCCGTCTCGCGCCCGAGCAGGCAACGGTCTCCCGCGTGCGCGATCGCGCTCGGGGACTTGTCCGGCGAGCCGGCGTTCGCCGCCGCTCCCGTGCGCAGGGGACGGCTGCATAGATGGGCGAGCCACCACTCGCCCGCCGCCGTCCGGACCAGCTCGCCGTGCCCGGCCTTTTGCAGCGGATGGTCCGGGGCGTGGCGCGTGGTCAGCACCGCCTCCTCAGGATCGAGCTCGTAGGGGCCGGTCAACGAGCGCGACCGCGCCATCGAGATGCCGTGGTTCCAGCCGGTGCCGCCCTCCGCCAGCATCAGATAGTAGTATCCGTTGTGCTTATACAGGTTGGGGCCTTCGCAAAGGATGTCGTCCTTCCGCAGAAGCTCGAGCACGGGGCCGACGAGACGCCGCCCGGCGGGATCGTATTCCTGCGCCACGATGCCGGCGAAGCGATGCCGGCCGGGGCGAAAATCCCACCGCATGTTGCAAAGCCACTTCCGGCCGTCCTCGTCGTGGAAAAGCGACGGATCGAAGCCGATCGAGTCCAGCTTCACCGGCTCCGACCACGGCCCCTCGATGGTCTCGGCGGTGACGAGGAACACGTGCGGATCCTTGAAGGGCCGCCCCATGCCGGTCGTGACGACATTCGTGTAGATCAGCCAAAACCGGCCGTCGGAATGGCTGAGCGAGGGCGCCCAGGATCCGGCCGAGCACGCCACTCCGCGCAGGTCGAGTTGCGATCGGCGCGTCAGCGCGTGACCGATCGGGCGCCAGTTCGCCAGATCGCGCGAATGATGCAGCGCCACGCCCGGAAACCACTCGAAGGTCGAGGTGGCCAGGTAGTAGTCGGCGCCCACCCGGCAGATCGACGGATCGGGACGGAAACCGGGCAGGACGGGATTGCGGAGCGGATTCGGGTTCAAGACGCCGGACGAAGGCATGCGAAAGGAGGATGCCCCACTCTCGCGTCCGCCGTTTTCCTTGGCAAAACCACGCGGCATTTCCCTGTTAACCGTCGCGCCGGCGCCATCTCCGCCCCGGCGCCGTTCCTCCGCTTAACAGGGAAACCCAAGACGACGTTTACCCCCGCGAATCGACGGCCATTCAAAGACTCCTCGCGTCCGCCCGCCCCTCGTCGTTCCGCCCTATTCCCGCACCGCATGAGCGCCCCTTCCGTCCGGTCCCCCTACACCGCCCCGACCCGCCAAATCTGGGCCTGGGGCGTCGGCGCCGTGGCCAACCATATCCTCATCTGCACCTACGGTCAGGCGAACAACATCTTCACCATCGGCTTCGGCATAAAGGCGTCCCTCGTCAGCCTGGCCATGGTCCTGCCCAGGCTCATCGACGGGCTCACCGACCCCATCCTCGGACATCTTTCGGACAACACCCACACCCGCTGGGGCCGCCGCAAACCCTTCCTCGTCGTCGGCTCGTCCATCGCGGCCCTCGCCCTGTTCGCGCTCTGGTGGGCGGATCGATCCTGGAGCAACACCGCCCAACTCCTCTACCTCTTCTCCCTCGGCACCCTGTTCTACTGCGCCTGGGGTCTCTATGCGATGTCGTGGAACGCCATCGGCTACGAACTCACCGACGACTACCACGAACGCTCCAAGGTGTCCGCCATCGGCAGCCTCTTCCTCGCCATCGTCCTGCTCGGCAACAGCTGGACCTTCTGGCTCGCCCTGCGTCCCCTCTTCGTCCACGGCGTCGGCGACACCTTCCGCGACTTCATCGACGCCGGGCTCGACTGGGATCGTTTCACCGCCGTCTGGCGCCAGGCCTTCTACACCGTCCAAGGCGCGCCCACCAACGCGATCAACGGCATCCGGTGGATCTCCGGCGTCGTCGCCCTTGTCGCGCTCGCCGCCACTTATTTCACGGTCCGGCACTGCAAGGAACGCTTCCAAAACGCGCCCGCCGCCCGGCGCAAGGTCGCGATCGTCCCGGCCATACGCGCCACCTTCAAAAACGCCCCTTTCCGCAGCCTCGTTCTCATCAAGGTCTGCCAGACCCTGGGCGAACGCGCCGCCGCCGCCCTCCTCGTCCCTTACGTCGCGATTTATTACGTCTGCCAGGGCGACCAGAGCCTCGGCACCAAGATCACCGGCATCGGGGCGACCTTCGGCAGCATCTGGATCTTCGCCATGATCCCCCTGATCAAACCGGTCAGCAAATGGATCGGCAAGAAGGGCGGCCTCGTCCTGGGCGCCGGCGGAGGGCTTTTCGCCGCCCTCGTCATCCCGTTCACCTACACGCCGGCCCATCCCTATTGGATGCTCCTGCCCACCCTCGTCACCATCACCCTGCTCTCCATCGGCAACACCATCGTCGGCGCCATCATGCCCGACATCTGCGACGTGGACGAGCTGGAGACCGGCCAGCGTCGCGAGGGCCTGTTCACCGCCGTGATGGGCTTCGTGCAAAAGATCGAGATCTCGCTGTGCATCCTGCTCGTCGGCTACATCCTCGACTGGGTCGGCTTCGACGGCTCGCTCGCCACCCAGCCCGCCGCGGTGCTCGACCGCCTCTATTGGCTCTCCGTCATCCCCAACATCGTTTTCACCTGTCTCTGCTTCATCATCGCCCTGCGCTTCCCCCTCACCGAGGCGATGATGGCCGAGGTCCGCGCACAACTCGACAAACGTCATCAGGCCGCCGCATCCAAACCCGACGGCCAACCGATGGCCGCCTGATTCGCGACGCCTCCCTCCCTTCATGTCCCTGTCCGTTTTTTCCGCCTGGACGGTGGCCGACACGCTCGTCCGCTACCTCCACGACCCCTCCACCGGCGCCGTCGCGCTTCAACTCGTCCCCGCCTCGCATCTGGGCCGGATCGCCGCGCGCCGCGCCACCCTCGCCGGCGAATCCTACATCGATTCGGGCCCCGAACCGGTTCCGCCGCCCGCCTTCGTGCCCGACCCTCTCGTGCACGTGAAACGCGTCGGCGACAGCTACCCGGGCGCCTTCGCCCAGGGCCACACGCTCCGCTCCGCGCCCGCCAACGCCGATTTCCGCCTCGTCGACCAAAGCCACGCCCGTGACGGCGACCGCCACCGCGTCCTGACCCGCCTCGCGGACGCCGCCCGCGGCCACCGCCTCGAGCACAGTCTCTCCTGGCACGAGGGCGACGCCGCGATCTGCGTGGAATGCGCCTTCGTCAACGACGGCCGCGAGCCGGTCGCCCTCGAGCTGCTCACCAGCTTCTCCCTCGGCGGCCTCACGCCCTTCTCCGTCGCCGACGCCCCCGGACGCCTGCGCGTCCACCGCTTTCGCTCCGCGTGGAGCGCCGAGGGCCGCCTCGTCACCGAATCGATCGAGCAACTTCACCTCGAGCGCTCCTGGTCCGGCGCGGGACTTTTCAGCGAACGTTTCGGCCAGGTCGGCACCATGCCGGTCCGCCGTTGGTTTCCCTTCGTCGCGCTGGAGGACACCGAGGCCGGCGTGCTCTGGGCCGCGCAACTCGCCTGGGCGGGATCCTGGCAACTCGAGATCGCACGCCAGAACGACGACGTCTGCCTCTCCGGCGGACTCGCCGACCGCGAGTTCGGCCACTGGACCGCCACGCTCGCCCCGGGCGAACGCCTCGACGCGCCGCCCGCGCTGATCGCCTGCGTCGCCGGCGACCTCGACACCGCCTGCGACCGTATCACCGCCCTCCAACACCGCGCCGCCGACACCCACCCGACGCGCGAACGCTCGCTCCCGATCATCTTCAACGAATGGTGCACCACCTGGGGCGACCCCTCGCACGAGAAACTCGTCGCCCTTGCCGACCGCCTCAAAGGCTCGCCCGCGAGCACGCTCGTGATCGACGCCGGCTGGTATAAGACGGAGAACTCCGACTGGGGCAGCGGCCACGGCGACTGGATCCCCAGCGCGAGGCTGTTTCCCCAAGGCATGGAGGCCGCAGCCGCCGCCATCCGCGAACGCGGTCTCATCCCCGGCCTCTGGTTCGAGATGGAGACGGTCGGCGACACCTCGACCGCGTTCTCCCTCGTCGACCACCTCCTCAAGCGCGACGGCGTCCCCGTCACCGTGCGCCACCGCCGCTTCTGGGATCTCTCGGATCCCTGGGCTTTTTCGTATCTGGAAACCAAGGTGATCGACCGGCTGGAGAGCGGGGGCTTCGGGTATCTGAAAATCGACTACAACGAGACCCTCGGCATCGGCAACGAGACGCCCGACCGCGCCTCGCTCGGCGAGGGCCTGCGCCGGCAGGTTCTCGCGACCTACCGCTTCCTCGACCGTATCCGCGCCCGCCTGCCCGACCTCGTGGTCGAGAACTGTTCCTCCGGCGGACATCGCCTCGAGCCCTCGATGCTCGCGCGCAGCGCCATGTCGTCCTTCTCGGACGCGCACGAGCTCGTGGAGATCCCGATCATCGCGGCCAACCTCCATCGTCTGATGCTGCCCCGCCAGAGCCAGATCTGGGCCGTCCTCAAGCCCTCCGACTCCGAACGTCGGCTCGTCTACAGCCTGGCCGCCACGTTTCTCGGACGCATGTGCCTCTCCGGCGACGTGGCCGGGCTGTCCCCCGACCGGTGGCGCGTCGCCCTCGCCGCGCAGGGGCTCTACGGCCGGGTCGCGACGATCATAAAACACGGCGTCAGCCGGCTGCACCGAGATCTCGGCGAAAGCTGGCGCCACCCGCGCGGCTGGCAGGCCCTGCTCCGCCTCGGCGCCGACGCCCGCGAGGCGCTGGTCGTCGTCCACGCCTTCGGCGACGCACCCGGCCATATTTCGGTTCCCCTTCCCCCGGGCGCCTGGCGGGTGGCGGAGGTTTTCGCCGAAACCTCGGCGAAGCCCGTCGAATCACGAAAGGGCGTCCTTGTGATTCCGGTCGCGGGCGACTTTTCCTCGAGCGTCATCCATCTGGTCCTCGGCTGATCCCGGGCGCCGTCCCTCCTCCCATGACCTCCTTCAAAACCCGCGCCCTGCACGCCCTTCGCGCCACGCGGTCCCGGGCCTCCGTCCGCCGCGCGCTCCTGGGCTTCGACGGCTTCGTCGACACGATCGTGAGACCGGTCGCGACGCGCACCGGCCAGGGCGAGGCCTTCTCCCCGATCGCAAGCATTCCGGAATTCGCGGCGCGAGTGGCCGGAGCCGCCGGCAAAAGCGCCAATCTCGAACTGTTCCCGGTGATGGAAAAGCCGGGAGGAAACGGCCCGCTCATGGCCGCCGCCCTTCTCGCGGGAGAGACCCGGGTGACCTACGTCGGCGCGCTGGGCCGGCCTTCGCCACATCCCGTTTTCCAAGATTTCGCCGCCAAGACGGAAACCGTTTCCCTCTGCGTCCCCGCGACCACGACCGCGATCGAGTTCGACGACGGAAAGCTCATGCTCGGCCAGCTGCGCAGCCTCGATTCCATCACGCTCCCGCTGATCGAGGAGATCATGGGCGCGACCCGGTTCCGCGCGGAATTGGCCGCGGCGGATCTGGTGGCCTTGGTGAACTGGACGATGATCCCCAACATGACCGGCATCTTCCGGGATCTGCTCGCACGGGTGCTGCCGGATCTGCCGCCGCGCCCCCGCGACGAAGCACGCTCCTTTTTCTTCGACTTGGCCGATCCGGAGAAACGCACCCGGGAGGATCTGCGGGAGGCCCTCGAACTCATCGCCCGCTTCGGCGCCTTTGGCACGGTCGTTCTCGGGCTTAATCTAAAAGAGGCCCAGCAGGTCGCCGGGGTGCTTGGTTTGAGGCCGCCGGAACCGGACGAGTCCTCCCTTCGCTCGGCTTGCTCCGCCATCCGGGAAGCGCTCGCGCTGGACGTGGTCGTCATCCATCCGCGCGAATCCGCCGCCTGCGCCACCTCCGGCGGCACCGCCTGGGTGCCGGGCCCTTATTGCCCGCGCCCGGTCATCACCACCGGCGCCGGCGACCACTTCAACGGCGGCTTTTGCCAAGGGCTTCTCCTCGGCCTCGACCCCGAGGCATCCCTCGCGCTCGGCGTGTGCACCAGCGGCCACTACGTGAGGACGGCGCGAAGCCCGTCCCTGGACGAACTCGAACGCTTTCTGGCCGGCGAAGCCTGAGCGCCGCGCAGCGGGTGCCGTCGCATGCCCCCGGAGCGGCACACCGCTCCGGAAAACGCGAAGCGATCCCGCCCTCGCCCGTCCTTCCGCCATTCGCGCCCCAATCTCAGCTCAAGAGCACCTGGCGACACGCCTGCGCGACGACGCCGACCTCGAAGGGCTTTTCGATCACGATCGTCTCCGGCTCGAGCACGCGACGCACACCCGGCTCGACGGTGGTGTAGATCACGGGAATGCCGGGCTGGATCGAGCGCGCCAGAACGGCCGGCGACGCCTCGGTGCTTTTCTCCCCCCATGGATCGAGCTCGGTGACGAAGGCGTCGATCCCGCCTCCGCGGAGCCGGTCCCGCGCTTCGGCGACGGTGTCCGAACGCAGCACCCGAAACTCGCGCCCGAGCGCCAGCGCGAAGGAGTCCGCCACCGCGGCGCTCTCCCCGTGGACGAGCAGCGTGGGCCGCATCGACAGATCAAACTCCTCGCTCCGCCCCAAGGCCGCCTCGAGCAAGTCCTCCGGCGCCTCGCCGTCGCGCCCCAGCTCAGCGTAGCCGACGCGCACGCCGACGCCTTCCCCCAGCAAAGGACGGAGCCGCCTCAGCCGCGCGCGCAAAGCCGCGCCGCCCGCGCCGACCACCAGCGCCGCCCGCGTCGCATCGTAAGGACCGGCCCGCTCTCCCGCGCCCAGACCGCCGCGCAGGGCGCCGAGGCAACGCAAGGCGCCCCCGGGCCCCGAGGCCGGAGCCTCGATCAGGGCGAGGGCAAAGGGCTCCTTCCTCGCCAGGGCACGATAAAGATCTCGCTGCATGGCGTCCATGAAACGCCCCTGCTCCGGCCCGAGATCATGCAAGACGAGGATCCAAAGCGCCCCGGCTTTCGCCGAGATCTTCCGCGCCTCTCCGTGAACGAGCGTGCCATCGACGCGAAATTGAAAAGCGCCCGACTCCGCGGCGGATCGGTCGAAGGCGCGCGTCTCCCCGCCCAGCCAGCGCACGGCCAGACGATTTGCGACCACCGGTGAAAAGTCCTCCGCGTAGGCCGCTATCCCCACCGGCGCCTGATCGAGCATCAACGACAACAAATCCCGGGCGCGCGCCGCATCGCGGGTCCGCCGCGCCTGAAGCAAAACCGCGCCGACCAGATCGGCCAGTCCGGCCAAAAGGTGCAGATCTTCCGCGCCGAAAGAGCGCCGCTCGTCCGCTCCGCCGACCCGCAGCACTCCCGCCGACGCGGCTCCGGCGGACAACGGCAGGGTGAGATGATGGGGGACGAAACGCTCGGCTCCCGCGTCGCCTTCCCCGAGATCCAGCCGGATCCGGCCCAGCCCGCCGCGCGACAGCGCGCCCTCCAGCGCGGCGACGAAGGCGTCGAAATCCTCGAAACGGCCGAAGGCCCGCGCCAGCGCGCGCAAGGCGCCGGACGCGTGGAGGGGGGCGATCTGGGCGGGGTCCATGGGGTCAGGCATCGAGTGGCAGGCTCACGTGAAAAGTCGTGCCGCGTCCCGCCTCGCCCGACACCCGGATGTCTCCGTTGTGGTGCTGCACGATACGCTTCACGATCGCGAGCCCGAGGCCCATCCCGCCCCCGCCGTTGCGCCGTCCCGTCGCCCGGGTCGTGGTGAACGGCTCGAAAATGTGGGGCAGCAAGACCGGGTCGATGCCGGGGCCGTTGTCCGACACCGTGACGCACAGCAGGGGATGCGGAAGATCGCGCGTGCGAAGGGATGTGCTGAAAGCGAGCCGGCCGGAAGGAACGCCCTCCAGGGCCTGCAGCGCGTTCTGCGCCAGATTCAGGAAAACCTGGAGCAGCTGGCTGCGGTTCCCCCGCACCGGCGGCGATTCCACCCGCTCCACCTCAACCTCGACCCCGGTGCGTTGCAGCTCCGGCCGGATGATCTCGAGCACACCTTCGAGCACGCCCGTGATGTCCACCCGCGTCATCTCCACCTGGTTGCTCTCGGCGAAGGCCGCGATGTTTTCCACGATGCCGGTGATCCGCTTCACATCCCGGCGCACCACCGCGGCGAACTCGCTCAACATCTCGGGATCCGGGCTTTTTTCGTCGAGGAGCGACGAGAAGGTCTGGATCGAGGTGAGCGGGTTGCGGAACTCGTGCGCCAGGCCCGCCGCCAGCGTGCCGAGCGCGATCAGCTTGTCCGTCTGGCTCGCGCGGCGCTCCAGCTGCCGGGCGCGCAAGGTGACCGCGACCTGCATGCAGATGGACTCCAGCAGCGAGATCTCCGCCTGGGTGTAGCGCTCGCCCTCCGCGCGCTCCCCCACAAGGAGAAAGCCGGCGAGAAACTCGTCGCTCGAGATCGGGAAGGCCGCGGCGAAGGGCAGCGTCGCGGAAAATCGCTCCAGCTCCCCCGCGATCTCCGTTCCAAAAGCCGCCTCGGAGCCGTCGAGAAACAAGGGAGCCCGCCGCGGCTCGAACCCTTTCGCCACCACGGTCTCCAACGCCAGCCGCTCGGGACACGCCGGCCAGCCGCGCGCGACCCGGAGATGGTAATCCCGGTCGAACTCCGAGCGCAGATAGACCGCGAGCTCGCGCAGTTCGAAGGCCCGCAGGATCTCGCTCGCCAGATTTTCGAAAATCTCGCGCTCCTCCCCGATCGACCCGATGCGGGCGCCCAGTTGCTTGAGCCGCTGCTGCGGCCGGTGACGGCGGCGCAGATAGGTTTGCGCCAGCAACCGTTCGGCGACGCGACGCAGCCGGGGCGCGACCCAAAAGAAAAACAGGCTGACCAGCACCGCCGCGAAGAAATGCGCGAACAGCGACGGAGAACCCGGGCGGTATCCCGTCAGCGGAGCGAACAGCACGAGCCCGATCAGCCAGCCGACCGAGAGCGTCGCCGCCAGCCCCAGGTAGACCAGGGCGAGCACGAAGTCGTAGGCCACGAGCGGCAGCCGGTGGCGCGACACCGCGTGCGCCATGATCAGCAGATAGATGAAGATCAGCAGATTCCCGAACGGCGGCAGGGGCACGCCATACCAGAGCGGAAAGTTGGTCGCTCCCCCGCCGAAGCCCACCATCGACGCGAGCAGGATGTTGCGCAGCTGCGTCGCCCGCATGCCCGAGGCCGAGCCGAGGCCGCGAACCACGAGCCGCCCCGCCTGCACGGTGAACACGCCGAACAGGAGCAGATAAACCCAGTAGAGCGGCCCCGCCTTGGGCCAATGGGGAAAACCCATCGCGGGCGCCACCCCCTCTACCATCAACGGCGTCTGGTTGAGCACGGCCAACACCGCCGCGACCACGTAGCCGAGACGCACCGTCCACCTCCGGGCTTCGCCGCAAAGCTCCGCGATGAAGTGGAAGAAGGTCACCGGCAGGAAATACGCGAAGAGCATCAGCGCCCGCGTGAAAAAGAGCGCGGCTCCGGCGTCCTCGCTCAGCTGCCAGAAAAGATACGCCGCCGACCACGCCCCGACCGCGAAGGCGAAAACGCCGAAACGGATGTTGAGCGCGTCGCGACGGCCGCGCAGCACGACCGCGAAGCCGAGCGTGACGGCGCCCAGGAAATTCAACAGGGAGGAGACGACGAGGTAGGCGATCACCGCGGCCTTATTTTTGCGCCTTCACGACCACCGCCTGGTTGCCGAGCGAAGGCACGATCTCCCGCACCGCGAACCCCGCCTCCACGGCGAGCGCGGAAAGCTCGAGATCGGAAAAAAAGGCGTAGTGCCCGACCTCCTCCTTGAGCCGGATCTTGCCCGCCGCCCGCAGCAGATTGCGCGCGCCCTCGATCTCGGCCCCGGTCACCTGCTGCCCCATGAAGTCGCGATAGATCGCCGACATGTCGCAGTGCGGCTTCATGCTCGAAACCACCAGCACCGCTCCGGGGCGCGCCACCCGGTGGAGCTCGCGCAGCAGGACCTCGGGACGCCGCAGATAGGACAGCACCAGGCTGCAGCAGACGATGTCGAAGGTGCCGTCCGCGAAAGGCAGGCGCGCGACGCCGGCGACGGGATCCGCGAGATCGTTGAAATCGAAACGCAGGTAGGCCGTCCCCGGGGGGCCGTCGCGGGATATCTCCTCCTCGAAGCGGCCGACCGTCCGCAGATGGTGATCCATGGCGTCGCGCAGGCCGCGGTCCGTGAGATCCAGTCCGACATACAGGGACGGAGTCGGCGGCGCGGCCGGGGCCGCCTGCCGCTGCCGCATCACCTCGTGAAGCGCCCAGCGGCCGAACATCCCGTTCCCGCAGCCCGCGTCGAGCACCGCCGCGCCCGGGCGGAACGCGCAGAGCCGGCCGAGCAGGCGCAGGTATTCCCGGTAGTCCTCCGATTTTTCGAGCACGCTGTATTTCTCGAGATATCCGGACCAAAACGCCGTCTCGCTTTCCGACGGGGCCTCGACGCGGCGGAGACGCTCGCGCTCGCGTTTGTTTTGCGCCACGACCAGCCGCATGTCCGGTGCCCTCAGCCCCGCCGCCTCTTCGCCGGGAAACTCGCCGCCGTCGAGACAGGCCCAGACCACGCGACGGAAAACCGACTCGGCCGCGCGCGGATTCTCCCGCACCTCGTGCATCGCCCCCTCGACCGCGACCACGCGGGCCAAGGGCTGATCGCGCATCGCCCGAACCACCTCCTCCTGGTCGACCCACGCGTCGTTCGCGGCGTGAAAATAGGCCAGCGGCACCCGCAGCCGGGCGATGTCGTCGATCGTTCCCTCCAGATCATGCATCCGCGAATCGACCGCGGTGCGGAGAAAAATCTCCCCGTTGATGTCGAACCCCAGGATGTCGGTGAGCCCCCAATGCCGGCCGGCCAGGAAGGTGCCGAAAATGTCCTCGTTGTAGACGGCGTGGAGGGTGCGTCGCATGTTCACCACGCCGACCACGCTCACCAATCGCGAGATGCGACGCTCCGTCACCGCCGCCCGAAAGGCGCAACGGGCCGAAAGGCTGTTGGAGACGAGAACCGCCTCCCGGGCGTAGCCTCGCGTCTCAAGAAAATCGTAGCACCCGAGAATGTCCTCGACCGCCCCGGGCAACGTGAAGTCCTGCATGCGGCCCGCGCTCTCCCCGACATGGTTGGTCTGGTCGAAGCGCAGCACGTTCAGGCCGTTCGCCACGAGATGATAGGCCAGCTGCAGGTTGTTCTTCTTCGTCTCCCCGTATTTGGGCGCGAGCACCACCCAGGGACGCCCATGCGGATCGCCGCAATGATCGAGACACGCAGCCAGCAACAGACCGGACCGGCCGGGAAAACTCACGAAGTCGGTCCGGATCTGTCCTGCCTGAAAGGTCGATGGATCCGCGATCATTTGCGTTTTGAGAAAACCTCCAAGGTGGGGCTATCGGCTTTCCTCCGGTCAGCGCAACGCTTGTCCCCGCGACAGCCGTCCCCGCGCACGGCTTTGTTCATCCCGGGTTTTATAAAAAAAATAAAACACCTAGTTACTAAACCCTAAGCATTTACCCTTCAAACATTAACAGGATTACAACTTGCGACCATCATCGTGCCGCTAAGTAATGAAGTTTCAGATACCCCAGCCCCGTGATCAGACTTCTGCTCATCGCGAATGACTCCGAGCCGGCGCAGGGCGCCCGGGCGCCCGCGTCGTTGGACGGGGATTTTGCCATCACGCGACGTGAGCGGGCCTCCGAGGTGGAGTCGGCGATATCCGCCGGCGCCTTCGATTTATGCCTGATCGAGGCACGCTCCGTCGATCCGCGCCTGATCGCGCGCGTCGCCGAGGCCCGGGCTCTTCACGCCTCCCTGCCTCTCGTTCTTCTGCTGGAAACGGCCGTCGACGCCGCCGCCCAGTCGCGACTCTTTTCCGCCGGCGCCGACAACGTGCTCTTCGCCCCCCTCGACCCCGCCCTGCTGGACTCCATGCTGCGGCGGCTGGCCCTTCGTCAGGCATCCGTAGAGATCATCGCCGCCAGCCCCGCGACCCCGCCCCACCACGCGAAAGCCGCCGGACTCTCCTCCGGGCTAGAGGTGCTTCGCGATTTCTCCCAGGTGCTGGGAGACTCCCTCGACCACCGCAGGCTCGCCCATCACTTCGTGGTCAAGCTGCGCGAAGTCGTCGGGGTCGCCCGCGCGGTCATTTTCCTCGAGACGGGCGAGGAGCAGGGCCCCCTCGCCACCGGCCGGTCCGACTCTTCCCGGCTGACCTGCGCCGCCGCGGCCGGATTGCCGGCCGACCTGGCCGAGTGCTTTTCCCTCACCCGCCTCAGCGGGCTGGGCCGAAGGCTTTCGCATCGCCCCGAGATCCTGCGCGCCGCCACGGTCTCGACGCCGGGCACGCCCGGTTTCGATTCCAAAATAGCGCGCGAACTCGAGGTGCTTGGCGGCGAGATCGCCATTCCGGTGCACGACCGGGAGCGCATGATCGGGGTCGCCGTCCTCGGCGGACGCATCACGGGCGGCGCGTTCGAGGACCAGGAACTGCTCCTGGTCTACCACCTGCTCGAGCAGCTGGGCCTGGCGGTCAAAAACAGCCGCCTGCATCGCCAGCTGGTCGAAGGCCACCGGCTCGTGGGACAGGTGCTGGAAGGCCTCACGATCGGCGCGGCGGCCATCGGCTCCGATCAAAGCGTGGTCTACGCGAATCGCGCCATCGTCCGCTTTCTCGCCGGCGAACACGCGGACCGCCTCTCGATCCACGACCTCCCGCCCCCGATCGCGGGCCGGGTGCATGAACTCGTGGAGAACGGCGCGGAAACGGCCCCCTTTTTCCACGAAACCGACGCGCCGGCGCGGCGTTGCTACCGGGTAAGCCTCGTCCCGCTCCATCGCGCCGAGACGGGCCCGGCGCGGATGGCGCTCCTCCTGCTCGAGGATTTCACACCGGTGATCGCCGCGCAGCGGGCGGAGATCGAGGCCTCCAACCTCAAACTCGTCTCGCTCATCGCCCGGCGTTTCGCGCACGAGATCCGCAACTCGCTCGTGCCCCTCACGACGCACGCGCAGCTCTTCGACGCCGAAATCGGCGACCCCGCCTTCCGCGGCTCGCTCAAGGGCGCGCTGCGCGACGAGACGCGCCGCATCCTGCGCTTCACCGAGCAGATGCTGCTGCTCGCCAATCCCGAGCGCGGGGAGAAGGAGCGCGTGCCCCTCGATGAGCTGCTCCGCTCCAGTTTCGAAAAATCCCTCGAAACCATCGACGCCGCGGGCGAGATCGAGATCGAGCGCCTCGACCGTGCGCTAAGCGTCCTGGGACACCGCGCCAGCCTGGGCCACGCCTTCCTCGAGATTTTCCTCAACGGGCTGCAGGCCGGCGAAAACACGCGGCGCCTGTTCGTATCCATCGCCGAGAACACGCCGGCGGGGTTGGTCGAGATACGCGTGCGCGACAACGGCGGCGGCTTCGCGCCCGCCACCGCCGGCCGGGCCACGGAGGCCTTCTTCACCACCCGAAACACCGGGGTCGGCCTCGGGCTGACCATCGCCCGCCGCGTCATCGAGGCCCACTCCGGCTCGCTCGAAGTCCACGAACGGCGCTCCTCCGCGAACCACGATCTCACGATCCGCCTTCCGATCTCCCGCTAAACCATGCCCCACCACCCCACCGCCCCCCTCCCCCCCCCCGGCCGCGCGTC
>CAYTLL010000038.1:0-8471 GCA_964438755.1 uncultured Akkermansia sp.
CGGATTTCCGCCTGGGCCTGGGCCATGTTCTTGTTCGCCTCGGCCTGCGCCTCCTGGAGCTTGGCGCCGACGTTCTCGCCCACGTCGACGTCGGCGATGTCGATCGAGAGGATTTCGAAGGCGCTGCCGACATCGAGGCCGCGCTTGAGCACGACCTTCGAGATGGAGTCGGGCGACTCCAGCACGACTTTGTAGCTCTCGGCCGAGCCGATCGTGGAGACGATGCCTTCGCCGACGCGGGCGATGATGGTGTCCTCCTTGGCGCCGCCGACGAAGCGGTCGAGGTTGGTGCGCACAGTCACGCGCGCCTTCACCTTCACCTGGATGCCGTCCTTGGCCACGCCGTCGATGGTCGTGCGGCCGGCGGCGGGGTTGGGGCAGTCGATCACCTTCGGGTCGACGGAGGTGCGCACGGCCTCGACCACGCTCTTGCCCGAGCCCTTGGTCGCGAGGTCGATCGCGCAGGCGCGGTTCCAGTTGAGCTCGATCGCGGCCTTCTGGGCGGCGATGAGGGCCTGCACGGTCGGGACGACGTTGCCGCCGGCGAGATAGTGCGCCTCGAGCTCGTCGATGGAGATGTCGATGCCGGCCTTGCGCGCGGTGATGCGGGCGTCGACGATCAGGCCGTAGGGCACCTGGCGAAGGCGCATGGCGACGAGCGTCACGATGCCGACGTAGGCGCCGGCGAGCCAGGCGCGCAGCCAGACGCTGAAGAAGGAGAACACGATGCCGGCGACGACCAGCAGGCCGACGACGAGCGCGATGATTCCGATGGTGGGTAAGCTCATGGTTGAAACGTGGGTTGGAAAAACGGTGAGGAAGGCAGGGTGAAGGCCGCCCCGGCGTCTAGCCGGATGCGATTACAACGAGGTGAAAGGTTTCGACCCGCGCGACGCGGAGACGTGCGCCGGCCTCGGCGAAACCCGAGTCGCAGCGCGCTTCGTAGCGGCGTCCGTTTACCTCGACGATTCCGGTCGGTCCGAGCGCGGTCACCGCCAGGGCCTCGCGCCCGACCACGTCGGACGCGCGCGCAGCCACGGGCGGCTGGCTCGCGCCGTCGACCGCCTTCTCCAAAAACATCCGACGCCCGATCCGCGTGCGCGGCAGGATGCGAAATTCGAAATACAGCAGCGCGAAGACCGCGAACAAGGCCGCGGACAGCGCGAGCAGACCACCGGCGGCCCCGTGCTCGATCCACGCGACCACCACCCCCGCGAGAAACGCGACGACGGCCGCGAAGCCGAGCACCGCGCCGGGCACGATCACCTCGAAGCCCAGCAAGAGCAGCCCCACCACGAACAAGGCGATGACGGTCGTGCTCATGGTCATTCGCGCTCCACGATGAGGACCCGGCCGGCCCGGCCTATCACGCGCACCGGCTCGTCGCGTTCCAGCGCGCCGAGCGCGGCCCGCGCCTCGTGGCGCCGGCCGCCGATCTCCACCTCGCCCATCGGCCTCATCACCGAGACCGTGCGGCCGCGCGCGCCGAGCAGGCCGTCGCCGCCCGCGCCGGGCGCCTCGGTCGCCGCGCCGATCCCTCCCATGCCCTCCTCGGGCGCTCCGGCGTCGCCGGCCACCGCGGCCTGCAGGATCATCTTGTCCCAAAACCAGCCGCGCGGGAGAAACTTCGCCAAGGCCAGGGCGCCGATCACCGCCACCCCGATCGCCGCGACGAGATTGATCAAAGGCGCGAGCAAGGCGTCGCCACCCAGCGCCGGCATCTCGCCGGGCCAGACGTCGAGCATCGACCACAGCAACGACCCGAGCATCAGCAGGGCGCCCAGAATCCCCGCCACCAGCGTGCCCGGCACGACGAAGAGCTCCACCGCGACCAGCGCGAGACCGATCCCGAACACGATCGCCGCCTCGTGGCCGGAGAGGCCCGCCGCGTAATGCCCGAAAAACACCAGCGCGAGCAGGACGCCGCCCGTGACGCCGAACACGCCGAAGCCCGGGGTCTTGAACTCGATGAACACGCAAAGCAGCCCCAGCCCCATCAGGATCGGCGAGATCGCGGTCAGCCACGAGGCGAGCTCCTCGGACCAGCTCACCTCCATGCGGACGATCTCGTAGCCGCCCTGGCCGTATTTCGTGTTCAACAAGTCCTCGAGCGAGGCGTGCGTGCCCGCCGAAAGCAGCGCGCGCGCGGGCTCGCCGTAGGTCTTGGCCGCCTCCTCCGCGGTGAGCGAAAGCAGCTCGCCCTTGGGCTTGATGACGGTGTCGCCGACCTTGAATTCGTAGTCCGCGTCCATCATCGCACGGATCACCTCGGCGCGGTAGCCCTTGCCGGCGCTGAAGGAGCGCACCTTCGCGTTGAGATAGCTGTTGATCTTCTGGCGCATGGTCGCGGCGATTTCCTCGCCTCCGCCGCTCACCGCGGCCGCGGCGCCGATGACGCCGCCGGGCGCGAAGTGGATCTCGTCGGCCACGGAGGAGATGATCGCGCCGGCGGAGATCGCCTCCTTGTTCACGTAGACGAGCGTCTCGCCCTCGAACTTGTCGAGCGCCTCCATGATCTCGAGCGTCACGCCGAGCGCGCCGCCCGGGGTCTCCATGTCGAGCACCACGGCGCGCATGCCGGCGGCCTGCGCCTCCTTCAAGCCGCGGCGGATCACGTAAAGAACGGGCTTCGCGATCGCGTCGCGCACCGGGATGACCTTGACCCGTGCCGACGGCGCGCCGCCCGCCCTCGCCTCGGCGGACGCCGCCGCGGACGAGACCACGGCCGGCGGGACCTTCGCCGGCGGTTCCGTCATCTTGTCCTCCGCCGTATTTTCAACCGCCGCGGGAGCGGGGGTCGCGGAGGGCTCGCTTGGGACGGAGGGCGCGGCGGCGTCTTCGGCCCGAACCGCGGTTGCAAAAATCAAGGCCCCACACGCCGCGAGGATCCATGAACGAAGGGTTTGCATGGTTTTCCGCATCCAAATCCCGCTGCGCCGCACAAGCAAGCGCCACCGGCCGGCTTCGCGCGCAAAAACCTTTTGCCCCGCCCTTCGCCCCGCCCCATTCCTCCGCGCTCCCTCATGCTCGATACCGTCCCGTTTCTTGGAGAGACGCTTCACCGCTGGCGCGTAGGTCGCTCCACCTTCCTCGCCCACCCGGAGCGCGGCGCGCGCCTCATGAACTGGAGCCTCGATCTCGCCGACGGGTCCGTGCGCGACGTCATCCACTGGCCGGAGATCTCCAGCTACGAGGGCTTTCAATCCGTCCGCGGCGGAAACCCGATCCTCTTCCCCTTCAACGCCCGCAGTTTCGACGGCGGCGAGATCAACCATTGGCGCGCCGCCGACGGCGTGCGCCGGCCGATGCCCATGCACGGCTTCGCACGTCAGGGCCGCTTCGCCCTCGTCCGCGCCGACCACTCCGGCTTCGCCGCCGTGCTCCAGCCCGACGCGGCCGCGCGCGAAGCCTATCCCTTCGACTACGAGTTCACCGTCATCTACCGCTTCGCGCCCGCCGGACTCGCCTGCGAGTTCATCCTGAAGAACCTCGACACCCGCCCCATTCCGTGGAGCGCCGGCCACCACTTCTACTTCCACGTTCCCTGGGAACCGGGCCGCAGCCGGGCGGACTATCGTCTCTCCGTGCCCGCCACCCGCCGCCTTCGCCAGGATCCCGCCGGAAAACTCGTCCCCGGCCCCGACCTGCCCGCCTCCGAATCCCTCGCCCGCCCCGAGTGGATCGACACCTTCCACCTCGGCCTGGGCTCGCCCACCGCCGTGATCTCCCCCGGCGGCGGCGGCGGCAGCGGCGCCATCGCCGTGACCATCGGACTCGACAAAAAAGCCCCGCCGCCGCCCGAGGCCACCTTCGTCACCTGGTCCCAGACGCCGGACTCGCCTTTCTTTTGCGTCGAACCGTGGATGGGGCCGCCGAACGCCGCGGAGACGCGCGTCGGTCTTCACCACGTGCCGCCCGGCAAGAGCCAGAGCTTCGTCGTCCACGTCACGCTCGCCACCTGAGCCGCGCCCGGATTGTTTTTCCCCGCCATGTCCGCCTCCCTTCTTCTGGCCGCCGCGCCCGCCCCCGCCCTCGCCTTCCTCGAAGGCATCGGCGCGATGGAGATGTTGCTCGTCGCGGTGATCGGCCTGCTCCTCTTTGGCGGAAAAGGTCTGCCGGACATGGCCCGCACGCTCGGCAAAGTGGTGCGCGAATTCAAAAAAGCCTCCGCCAACGTCGAGGAGGAGGTGAAGCGCGTCATGAACGAGGAACCCGCTCCCGCGCCCAAACCCAAGCCGCGCCCGCCGGCCGCGTCGCTCCCCGCCCCGGCTCCGGCCGCGCCCGCGACCCCCGCCGCCCCGGCGCCCGCTTCGGGATCCGACGGCCCGCACGCCCCGCCGCCGGCCTCGCCCGGCGCCTGACCTCGCGCCCGACCCCGCGCGTCCACGCAGTTTCACGCCCATTCCTCCCGTGCCCATCCCGCTTCTCTACGGTTTCCTGATCGGTCTCGCCCAGCTCGTCGCGACGCTCGTGGTGTTTTCCCTCGGCCTCCACGGCTCCGCCGAAGGCCTCGCCCGGGCGCAAAAACCGGAAAGCATCATCGGCTTCGTGTTGCTCATGCTTTTGCTCGGCCTCGCCCACCGCGCCGGGAAAAAAGCCTCCCTCGCGCGCGGTGAACCCGAGCAGGCGCTCGGCGCCGCCGCCAAGCTCGCCGGCCTGACCGCCCTCGTCTCCGGCCTCTCCGCGGGCGTCTTCCAGTGGCTCTACGCCGCGCTCATCAACCCGCGGCTCGGCGAACTGCAACGCGCCCAGGTGCTCGAGCAGGCCGGCCCCGATCTCGCCAAGCTCTCGCCCGAGGCCGGCGCCGCGGCCCTGCGCCAGATCGAGGCCTACACCTCCCCCGTCGCCCGCGGCGTCGTCTTCGGCGTCAACACCCTCCTCTTCGCCGCCCTCCTCGGCATCGCCTACGCGTTGATCTTCCGCGCCGCCGTCCGCCGCGACCAGAAGGCCGGCGCGAAATCCGCCTGAGTCCGCCCGCTCCGGCGGAAAGGTAAAAGCGTCGCGTCGCCCGCCCGCGCGAGTTGCGCCGTCGTCGCGCCCGCGCAGTCTGCCCCGCATGTCCGTCGTCTCCGCGCCCGCCGCCGCACCCCGGCACTCCGAACGCACGATCCTCGTCATCCTCGCGGCGATCCAGTTCACCCACATCCTGGACTACATGATCATGATGCCCCTCGGCGCGGGGCTCATGAAACAGTTCTCCCTGTCGCCCGCCCAGTTCAGCCAGCTCGTCGCCGCCTACGGCGGGGCGGCCGCGGCGGCCGGCCTCCTCGGCGGACTCTTCCTCGACCGCCTTGATCGCAAACGTGCCCTGGCCTGGCTCTACGTCGGCTTCGCCCTCTCCACCCTCGCCTGCGCGCTCGCCCCGAGCCACCACGCCCTGCTTGCCGCCCGGCTCTCCGCCGGCGTTTGCGGCGGCCTCGCCGGCGCGGTCGTCGTCGCGATGGTCGCCGACGTGGTGCCCCCCGAGCGACGCGGCCGCGGCATGGCCTTCGTGATGTCGGCCTTCCCGCTCGCGTCCGTCGCCGGCGTGCCGCTCGGCATCCTCCTCGCCAATCGCTTCGGCTGGCACGCCCCTTTCTTCCTCCTCGCCGGCATCGCCCTTCCCATCCTGTTCGCCATCGCCCGCCTTCTCCCCCGCCGCCCGCCCTCCGCCGAAGCCGCCTCCGCCTCGCCCCTTTCGCAGATGCGCGGATTGCTCGCGGAGCCGGTCCACTGGCGCGGCTTCGCCGTCACCGCCGCCCTCGTCACCGCCGGCGGCTGCATCATCCCCTTCATGGCCCCCAGCCTCGTGGCCAACGCCGGCGTCACCGAGGACCTCCTGCCTCTCGTCTACCTCTTCGGCGGCGCCGCCACCTTCTTTTCCACGCCCTTCGTCGGCCGCCTCACCGACCGGCACGACAAACTTCACGTGCTCGCCGCGCTCACCGTGCCCGCCATCGCGTCCGCGCTGCTCGTCACCCACCTCGGCCCCGCCCCGCTCTGGGTCGTTCTGCTTGTCACCACGCTCTTTTTCGTCGGCATGTCCGGGCGCTTCGGCCCCGCCACCACCCTCGTCGCCAACTCCGTCGCCCCGCGCTTCCGCGGCGGCTTCATGAGCCTCAACTCCGCCGTGCAACAGGGCGCCAGCGCCGCCGCCAACCTCCTCGGCGGCGCGCTCATCTCCCGCGACTCCGCCGGCCACCTCGTCGGCTACGGACGCGTCGGGTGGCTCTCCGTCGGCGCCTTTCTTCTCACCCTCGTGCTCGCGCACCGGCTCCGCGCCGTCGCGCCGCACGCCGCGATCAACCGCCCCTCCGCCCCCGCCCCGGCGCGCTGAGTTCGCCGCGCCCGCGCCGCCCGACCTTTCCGTTTGCCGCCCGGGCTTTTGCGGATCATCCTTCGACCATGTTCGACCTCATCAAAAAAACCCTCCTCGCGGGCGTAGGCGCCGCGGTCGTGACCAAGGAAAAAGTCCAGGACGCGCTCGATGACTACGTGCGCCAGGGCAAGCTGAAGGCCGACGACGCCCGCATCATCGCCGAGAAAATCGCCGAGCGCGGCAAACGGGAGTTCGAGGAGATGAGCGCCCAGGCCTCCGCCCGCGCCGCCGAGCTCTTCAACCGCCACGACTCCGCCGTCACCGCCCGACTCGCCGCCCTCGAGGCCCGCGTCGCCGCCCTCGAGGTCGCCGCCAACGCCGCCGCGAACCCGCCTCCCGCCCCGACGCGCAACGGCGAGCCCTGAGCCCCGCGAGGCGGGTCGCCTTGCCCGCCTTCCCCCACCCATCGTCGCCCCGCGCCCCGTGCCCGTCTCCTCCCGCTCCCCGCGCCTGGCTCCACGCCCCCGGCTTCCGTGACCCCCTTCTCCCTCGTCACCCACGCCGTCCGCGCCAAGGAGATCATCGGCGTCGCCGCGCGCTCCGGCTTCGGCGAGTTGCTCGACCAGATCGAACTGCCGCCGGGTTTCTGGCAGCGCTTCATCCCGCGCCCCGCCCAGCGCCGCCCCGCCTACGTCCGCATCCGCGAGGCGCTCGAGGAGCTCGGCCCCGCCTTCATCAAGGCCGGCCAGCTGCTCAGCATGCGGCCCGACGCCCTGCCGCCCGCGCTCATCATCGAGCTGCGCAAGCTGCGCAGCAACGTCGCCCCCCTCCCCTTCGCCGAGATGCGCCCCGTCCTCGAGGAATCCCTCGGACGCGCGATCCCGGACGTGTTCGCCGAGTTCGACGAAAAACCCGCCGCCTCCGCCTCCCTCGCCCAGGTCTATTTCGCCAAGCTCCACGACGGCCGCGAGGTCGCGGTCAAGGTCCAGCGCCCCGGCCTGACGCGCGTCGTCGAGACCGATCTCGCCCTTCTCGGCTTCTTCGCCGGCCAGCTCCACGCGCGCGTCGACGCGCTCAAGCCCTACGACCTCCCCGCCGTGGTCGCCGAGGTCAGCGCCGGCGTGCTCCGCGAGCTCGACTTCACCCACGAGGCGCGCAACCAGCGCTTCTTCACCGCCACCAATCCGGACCCCGGCGCCGTCTTCGCCCCCGAGGTTGTCGAGGAGTTCTCCTCCACCCGCGTGCTCGTCATGCAGCGCATCGTCGGCCGCCCCGTCGACTCCCCCGCGCTCCCTCCCGAGGCCGCGCAAAAGCTCGCGCGCGCCGGCGCGGAATCGCTCTTCCACCAGGTCCTCGTCGCCGGCTTTTTCCACGCCGACCCCCACGCCGGCAACGTCCTCGTCACCTCCGACGGCCGACTTTGCTTCCTCGACTGGGGCCTCGCCGGCCACCTCACCCGCCGCCTTCGCCACGGGCTCGCCGACCTCTTCCTCGCCGCCGTCGAGCAGGACGCCGAACGCATCGTGCAGATCGCCGCCGAGCTCGGCAGCCCCTCCGACCGCGCCGACCTCCGCGCCATGGAACGCGACGTCACCCTCGCCCTGCGCGAGGACTTCAACCGCGCCATCGGCCAGGTGAACATCGGCCGCGCGATGCTGAAGCTCCTCTTCATCTTCGGCCGTAATGGCATTTACATTACAAGCGACTATTCGCTCATGGCCAAGGCCGTCCTCTCCATCGAGGAGGTCTCCAGCACGCTCGACCCCGACTTCGACCTCAAGCGCGCCGCCAAGCCCGTCCTCGTCGAGCTCCAGCGCGAGCGCACCGGCCCCCGCGCCGTCCTGCGCGACACCCGCGCCATGGTCCGGACCACGCTCGCCAGCCTGCGCGACCTCCCCTCCGAGATCCACCGCATCATCCGCCGCGTCGAACACGACGAGCTCACGATAAAGTTCCAGCACCAGGGGCTGGAGGACGTGGACGACGCGCTCAAGACCTCCGCCAACCGCATCGCCCTCGGCTTCATCAGCGGCTGCCTCGTCATCGGCAGCTCCTTGATCGTCGCCTCCCGCGACGGCGTGAACAACGGCCTGAGCATCGTCGGCTACGTCCTCGCCGCCCTCATCGCCGCCTACGTCGTCTACGGCATCTTCCGCGAAGGCCGCTGAAGGCG
>CAYTLL010000038.1:8571-31616 GCA_964438755.1 uncultured Akkermansia sp.
GGCACGAATTTCGGCAGCACGCGCTGATGCCGGGCCTTCCCCGGGCCGTGCAGCAGCAGGTCCGCGATCAGTTGCGCGAGCTTCCGCCCCAGCTCCACGCCGTCCGCCCGATAGCATGCGGTCGAGGGCACGGTATGGCGCAAAAAGTGGTCGTCCCAGCCCGCGATCAAGGCCGCCTCGCCCGGCACCCGGACCCCCGCCCGCAGCAACACGCACAGCACGCTGAGGCAGTCCTCCGGGCACGAGGCGTAAAACCCGGTCGGCCGCGCGGCCCCCGCGATCAGCTCCTCGACGACACGCTGGATCGCCTCGGGCGTCGGTTCATACTCGATCACCCGCGCCTTCCGCCCCAGCCGCTCCGTCTCCTCCTGAAACATCGCGGCGGCCAGCCGGTCGCCCCGACTGGTGAACTTCGCCATCAGATACACGCAGTCGCGATGGCCCCGGCGAAAAAACATCCCCGCCGCGTGCCGCGCGCTCGCCCGGCTGTCCGGATACACGCAGGGCAGCTCGACGCCCTCGTGAACCCGCCCGAGCGCCACGCATATCCGGGGCCGCGCCTCGAACCATCGCTGCATCGGCTCCGTCGAGTAGAGCAACAGCCACGCCGCCGTGTCGGGCAGGGAGTCCAGCCGCTCCAACTCCTCCGGCATGTGCCGTTTGAACACCATCGGCCGATGCTCGAACTCCAGCCGGTAGCCCATCGCCGCGATCCGCTCCGTAAGCTCCACCAGCGCCGCGTGGCTTTCCGACCCGAGCGCCGTCAGGGGATACGGCGCCAGCACCCGGACCGTCTTTCCCGCCTGCGACGACTCGGCGGTCCGCTTAACGCAAATCCGGTGATGCCTCCCGCGCCCGCCCGGCTCCACCCGCCGCTCGCGCACCAGCTGGTCGAGCGCCCGCCGCAACGTCACCCGGCTCACTTGCAGCTCCCGACAAAGCTCCGCCTCGCTCGGCAGACACCCGCCCCACCGGCTCGCATCGATGCCCTCCCGCAGGACGGAGGCGACTTGATCGCATAACAACACGCGGCGGGGGATCTGTTTCATGTCCTGATCGGCACCCCACCGGTTGTCTTATCAAAAGACAAGGCGGGCCTCCGCCTTTCCGTTTGCTGGGGCGCTCCCCGGTTCAAGGCTCGTCGCATGCCAGGCGCCGCTCCTCCGGCCGCGCCCGGCGCCCAACCTTCCGTTCCCATGAAACGCATCCTCGCCTTCTGTTCCCTTTTCATGCTCGGCCTTCCCCTCGCCCTCCAAGCCGACGCCGCGGCCCCGGCCGCGCCGCGAGAACGCCTCGACTTCAACGCCGGCTGGTCCTTCCGCCAGGGCGACCCGTCCGACCTCGGCGACGCCGTCTCCTACGCCAAGCTCAAGCCCGCCCTGCTCCACGGCTCCAACGCCTTCACCCGCAGCCCCGCTCCCGCTCCCGGCGCGCCCTCCGTCGCCCGCGTCGACGTCGCCCTCGCCAACTTCGACGACTCCGCCTGGCGCAAGCTCGACCTCCCCCACGACTGGGGCATCGAGGGCCCCTTCAAACTCGAATACCCCGGCCACACCGGAAAGCTCCCGTGGTGGGGCGTCGCCTGGTATCGCAAGACCTTCGACCTCCCCGCCGCCTCCGCGCCGGGCGAACGCCATTACCTCGATATCGACGGCGCGATGTCCTACGCCACCGTCTGGTGCAACGGCCGGTTCGCCGGCGGCTGGCCCTACGGCTACAGTTCCTTCCGCGTCGATCTCACGCCCTTCCTCCGCGCCGGCGAGCGCAACACCGTCGCCGTCCGCCTCGACAACCCCGAGGACTCCTCCCGCTGGTATCCCGGCGGCGGCATCTACCGCAACGTCTGGCTCGTCAACACCGCCCCCGTCCACGTCGGCCAATGGGGCGTCCGCGTCACCACGCCAGAAATCTCCCTCGACCGCGCCACCGTCCGCGTCGAGGCCACCGTTGAAAACCACGACGCCGCCGCGGCCTCCGTCCAGCTCCGCACCCGCCTCTATCGTCTCGACGCCGAAGGCGCCCGCCGCGAGCCCGTCGCCGCCTCCTCGCCGGAGACGCTTTCCGTCGACACCCAGGCCTCCGCCTCCCTCGCGCAAACCCTCTCCGTCGCCCACCCGCGTCTCTGGAGCCTCGATTCCCCGCAGCGCTACCTCGCCGTCACCCAGGTCCTCCGCGACGGCGCCGTCGTCGACGAATACGAGACGCCCTTCGGCATCCGCCGCATCGAGTTCACGCCCGATCGTGGTTTCCTCCTCAACGGCGAACGCATTCCGCTCCACGGCGTCTCGCAGCACCACGACCTCGGCGCCCTCGGCGCGGCGTTCAACACCCGCGCCGCCGAGCGCCAGCTCGAGATCCTCAAGGAAATGGGCGTCACCGCCATCCGCACCACGCACAACCCCGCCGCCCCCGAGCTCCTCGAGCTTTGCGACCGCATGGGCATGCTCGTGATCGGCGAATCCTTCGACTGCTGGCACTGGGGCAAGACGCCCAACGACTACGGCCGCATCTTCAACGACTGGTCCGAGCGCGACCTCCGCGCCCAGATCCGCCGCGACCGCAACCACCCCTCGCTCATCCTCTGGAGCGTCGGCAACGAGATCGTGAACGTCGAGCACCCCGACAACGCCGAGATCGCCAAACGCCTCGTCGCCATCGTCCACGAGGAGGACTCCACCCGCGGCGCCACCGCCGGCGTCAACAACACCCCCGTCGGCTTCAACGGCTACCAGCGCATCTTCGACGTATTCGGATTCAACTACCGGAGCATGTTCTACAAAAAGTTCCGCGAGTCCTCGCCCGACATCCCCGTCTACGGCAGCGAGACCGCCTCCACCGTCAGCTCCCGCGGCGAATACTTCTTCCCCGTCACCGAGCCCAAGGGCGGCGGCATGAGCCGCTTCCAGATGAGCTCCTACGATCTCTACGCCCCGCGCTGGGCCTGGACGCCCGACGCCGAGTTCAAGTGGCTCGACGAAACCCCCTCCACGCTCGGCGAATTCGTCTGGACCGGCTTCGACTACCTCGGCGAACCCACGCCCTACACCGAGGACGGCTCCGCCCTCATGAACCTCAGCGATCCCGAGCAGATCGCCCGCATGAAGGAGGAGCTCGAGACCATGGCCAAGAACAAGGCCCCCTCGCGCAGCTCCTACTTCGGCATCGTCGACCTCGCCGGCTTCAAGAAGGACCGCTTCTTCATCTACCAGGCCCGCTGGCGCCCCGATCTGCCCATGGCCCACCTCCTCCCGCATTGGACCTGGCCCGAGCGTGTCGGCGAGGTCACCCCCGTCCACGTCTACACCTCCGGCGACGAGGCCGAGCTCTTCCTCAACGGCCAGTCGCTCGGCCGCAAAAAGCGCGGCCCCTTCGAATACCGTTTCCGCTGGAACGAGGTCGTCTACGCTCCCGGCGAGCTGAAGGTCGTCGCCTACAAAAACGGCGCCCGCTGGGCCGAGGACGTCGTCCGCACCGCCGGCGCCCCCGCCGCGCTCAAGCTCGAGATCGACCGCTCCCTCCTCCGCGCCGACGGCCTCGATCTCGGCTTCGTCACCGCCTCGATCGTCGACGCCAAGGGCGTCCTCGCCCCGCGCGCCGACTCGCCCGTCACCTTCACCGTCGAGGGCCCCGCGGATGTGATCGCCACCGACAACGGCGACGCCACCAGCCACGTCTCCTTCCAGTCGCCCGTCCGCCCGGCCTACAACGGCCTCGCCCTCGGCATCGTCCGCCCCCGCGCCGGCCAGCCCGGCACGGTCCGCGTCCGCGTCACCGCCCCCGGCCTCGCCCCCGCCGAACTGAGCTTCGAGACCGTCCCCGCCCCCGCCACCCGCTGATTTTTCCCGCCATGCGCTACCCGCAAATCCCCTCGGATTTCTTCATCCAAAATCGCCGTCGCCTCGCCGGCCTGATGCCCTCCGGGGCGCTCGCCGTCGTCAACGCGAACGACACCTGCCCCACCAACGCCGACGGCTGCCAGAACACGGTCGTCAACTCCGACCTGTTCTACCTCACCGGCGTCGAGCAGGAGCAGTCCATCCTCGTCGTCTACCCCCAGGCCGACGATCCCAAGAACCGCGAGATCCTCTTCCTCCGCGAGCCCACCGCCGAGAACGAGCTCTGGGAGGGCAAAAAGCTCACCAAGGACGAGGCCCGCGCCCGCACCGGCGTGCAAAACATCCAGTGGCTCTCCGCCTTCCCGCGCCTCTTCCACCTCCTGATGTGCGAGTGCTCGGCCGCCTTCTTCAACACCAACGAGCACAAGCGCGCCGTCATCGAGGTCGAGAGCCGCGACGCCCGCTTCATCGCCGACACGATGCGCAAGTATCCGCTCCATCGCTACGAGCGCCTCGCCCCCTTCATGCACCGCCTCCGCGCCGTGAAGTCCGAGATCGAGGTCGGCCTCCTCCGCGAAGCCTGCAAGCTCACCGGCTCCGCCTTCGACCGCGTGCTCCGCCTCACCAGGCCCGGCGTCCTCGAATACGAGGTCGAGGCCGAGTTCGCCCACGAGTTCATCTCCCACGGCGGCCGCTTCGCCTACCCGCCCATCATCGCCTCGGGCAAAAACGCCTGCTGCCTCCACTACGTCGCCAACGACCAGGCCTGCCGCGACGGCGAGCTCCTCCTCCTCGACGTCGCCGGCACCCACGCGAACTACAACGCCGACATGACCCGCACCATCCCGGTCAACGGCCGTTTCACCAAGCGCCAGCGCGCCGTCTACGATTCCGTCCTCCGCGTCCTCCGCCGTTGCAGCGCCGGCCTCGTCCCCGGCAAGAAAACCAAGGACTGGCAGAAGGAGGCCGAGGCCTACGTCGAGGAGGAGTTGCTCAAGCTCGGCCTCCTCAAGCCCGCCGACATCAAGCGCCAGACGCCCGAGGCCCCCGCGGTGAAGAAATACTTCATGCACGGCGTCGGCCACCCGCTCGGCCTCGATGTCCACGACGTCGCCCTCACCGTCGAGCCCATGCAGGCCGGCTGGGTCATGACCGTCGAGCCCGCCATCTACATCCCCGAGGAGGGCTTCGCCGTCCGCCTCGAGAACGACGTGCTCATCACCGAGACCGGCCAGGTCGACCTCATGGGCGACATCCCGATCGAGGCCGAGGAGATCGAGGCGCTCATGGCCCGTTCCAGCCGCCCCGCCAAGAAGCGCGCAAAGTAACGCAGGCTTCCAGCCTGCCTCCGCCTCGCCTCCGCCCTCGCCCGCCCGAAAAAATGCCCTCCCTTCCGCTCCCCGGCCTTCGCCGCCTCGCCCGCCTCGCGTTCCCCGCGTCCTTCGCCCTCCTCACCCTCGCCTCGCTCGACGCCGCCCCGCGCGTCTACCGCGACCGCGTCGACCCGCATTGGCTGGGCGAGACGGGCAAGGACGCCACGCGTTTCTGGTATCGCGTCGACACCGGCCGGGAGCGGACCGAGTTCATCCTCGTCGACGCCGAGAAGGGCACCCGCGCCCCGGCCTTCGACCACGCCCGCGTCGCCGCGGCGCTCTCCCGCCTCCTCGGCAAACCCGTCGAGGCCCACGCCCTGCCCGTCGAGTCGCTCGACTTCTCCGACGACGGCGCGCAGGTCGTGCTCCAGGGCCGCGCCAAGGCCTGGCGTCTCGATCTCGCCAGCTACGAACTCAGCGCCGTCGGCGGCGCCTCCGGCTCCGGCGAAGGCCTTCGCCCTCGCCGCGATGTCCGTGCCTCCCGCTCCGGCGGCGAGCAGTCAGGCATCCTCTTCATCAACCGCCGCAGCACGGAAGTAGACCTCAACTGGATCGACGAGTCCGGCGAACGCCGTCTCTACGGCAGCCTCAAGCCCGGCGAAGAGCGCGATCAAAACACCTTCGCCGGCCACGCCTGGCTCGTCACCGCCAAGAACGGCGAGACCCTCGCCGTCTTCGTCGCCGAGGACCGCCCCGCCGTCGCCTCCATCACCGACACCTTCGATTTCGCCCCGGCCCGTCCGTCGCGCGCCGCCCAGGCCGCCGAGCGCCGCCAACGTGAGAACCGACCCGAGGGCGTCCGCTCGCCCGACGGCCGCTGGGAGGTCGTCGTCCGCGGCGACAACCTCGCCCTTCGCGACGTCCGCGCCGGCAAGGAGGAGTCGCTCACCCACGACGCCCACGCCCTCTCCAGCTACGCCCGCAACGTCGAGGCGCTCCGCGCCATGGAGATGGAATACGACACCCGCGAGCCCGAGCGCCCCGAGCCGGAGGTCTACTGGTCGCCCGACTCCAAGCGCTTCGTCGCCATGCGCCACACCCCCGGCGGCCAGCGCCGCGTGACCATGGTCCAGTCCTCCCCGCCCGACCAACTCCAGCCCAAGCTCGTGGTCATCCCCTACCTCAAGCCCGGCGACGCCGTCCCCTACGCCAAGCCCCACCTCTTCGAGGTCGAGGCCCGCCGCGAGATCCCGGTCGACGACGCCCTCTTCGCCAATCCCTGGTCCATCGGCGACGTCCGCTGGGCCGCCGACTCGGGCGAGTTCACCTTTCTATTCAACCAGCGCGGTCACCAGGCGCTCCGCATCCTCGGCGTCGACGCCGCCACCGGCTCCGTCCGCCCCGTGGTCGACGAGACCAGCCGCACCTTCATCTGCTACTCCGGCAAGTTCTTCTCCGAATACCTCGGCGAGACCGGCGAGATCATCTGGATGTCCGAGCGCGACGGCTGGAACCACCTCTACCTCTACGACGCCAAGACCGGCCGCGTGAAAAACCAGATCACCCGCGGCGACTGGGTCGTCCGCGGCGTCGAGCGCGTCGACCGCGAGAAACGCCAGGTCTGGTTCACCGCCTCCGGCAAGAACCCCGGCGAGGACCCGTATCACATCCATCACTACCGCGTCGGCTTCGACGGCTCGGGCCTCGTCGCCCTCACCGCCGGCGACGGCACCCACTCCGTGGCCTATTCGCCCGACCGCCGCTACCTCCTAGACACCTGGTCGCGCGTCGACCTCGCGCCGATCACCGAGCTCCGCCGCGTCTCCGACGGCTCCCTCGTCTGCCGTCTCGAGGAGGCAGACGTCTCCGAACTCCTCGCCGACGGCTGGCGCGCCCCCGAGCGTTTCTCCGCCAAGGGCCGCGACGGCCAGACCGACATCTACGGCGTCATCCAGCGCCCGAAGGATTTCGATCCCGCGAAAAAGTATCCGGTCCTCGAAGACATCTACGCCGGCCCGCAGGATTCGTTCACCCCCAAATCCTTCCGCGCCAAGCATCGCTCCCAGGACCTCGCCGACCGCGGCTTCATCATCGTGAAGCTCGACGGCATGGGCACCTCCAACCGCTCCAAGGCCTTCCACGATGTCGCCTGGAAAAACCTCGGCGACGCCGGTTTCCCCGACCGCATCGCGTGGATCCGCGCCGCCGCCGCCGCGCACCCCGAGATGGATCTTTCCCGCGTCGGACTCTTCGGCACCTCCGCCGGCGGCCAGAACGCCCTCGGCGGCCTCCTCTTCCACGGCGACTTCTACCGAGCCGCCGTCTCCGACAGCGCCTGCCACGACAACCGCATGGATAAGATCTGGTGGAACGAGCAGTGGATGGGCTGGCCGATCGACGAGAGCTACGTCCGCAGCTCCAACGTCGTCAACGCGCCCAAGCTCACCGGCAAACTCCTCCTCATGGTCGGCGAGCTCGACAAGAACGTCGACCCCGCCAGCACCTACCAGGTCGTCGACGCCCTCATCCGCGCCGACAAGGACTTCGAGCTCCTCGCCGTCCCCAACGGCGGCCACGGCATCGCCGGCACACCCTACGGCTCCCGCCGCCTCGCCGAGTTCTTTACCCGCGTCTTCCTCACGCCCGCCTCGCAATGAGCCGCGCCGTCTCCCGCCTCCTGCCCGCCGCCGCGCTCTCGTTCCTTTCCATCGTGTCCAGTCCAGCCCAGCCCGCCGAAGACCGTCGCCTCCAGGACTTCTTCCACGCCTACCTCGAAGAGAATTTCCGTCGCCAGCCCACGGCCGCGACCGCGCTCGGCGATCACCGTTACGACGCGCGGCTCGACGACATCTCCCCGGCGGCCCGCGCCGGCTGGGGCGAGCTCGCGCGTCGCACGCTCGAGGAGCTGCCGCGCGCGGTCGATTTCCAGCGCCTGTCCCGCGACGGCCAGATCGACTTCGAAGTTCTTCGCAACGAACTCGCCTTCCAACTCTGGACCGCCACGCAGCTCCGCCCCTTCGAGACCGATCCGCGCACCTACGGCCGCTACCTCAACGACAGCGTCTACGCCCTCGTCGCCCAGTCCACCGCGCCGAAGGAGACCAACGTCGCCAACACCCTCGCCCGCCTGGCCGAGATGCCGCGCATCCTCGCCGAAGCCCGCCGCTCCCTCACCCGTCCCGCCGCGCCCGTCCTCGAGACCGCCATCCGCCAGAATCTCGGCGCGATCGCCTTCTACGAGAGCGAGCTCCTCTCCTACGTCGGCCAGACTCCCCGCCGCGACGAGCTCGCCGAAGCCGCCGCCAAGGTCGCCGACGCCCTGCGCGAGCATCAGACTTTCCTCGAAAGCCTGCGCGAACGCGCCGATCCCGAGTGGCGCCTCGGCCGGGACAGGTTCGCCGAAAAATTCGCCTTCGAGATCGGCGCCGCCGTCACGCCCGAGCAAAACCTCGCCGACGCCGAGGCCGAGTTCACCCGCGTCCACCAGGAGCTCCACGTCATCGCCCGCCAGCTCTGGCCGCGCTATTTCCCCGACCGAGTCCCGCCGCCCGACGATCCCGCCGGCCGCCTCGAACTGGTCCGCGCCGTCACCGGCGAGGTCAACCGCGAGCACCCCGACGCCGCCGGCTTGTTGACCGCCGTCCGCGCCACCGTCGCCGACCTCAAGACCTTCATCACGAAGCACGGTTATCTCCGTCTGCCCGAGCCCGACCGCTGCTCGATCATCGAGATGCCCGAGTTCCGCCGCGGCAATTCGCTCGCCTACATGGAGAACTCGCCGCCCCTCGATCCCGAGGGCCCGAGCTACTACGCCGTCAGCCCGCCGCCCGCCGATTGGACCGAGGAGCAGAAGCGCAGCTTCCTCGAGGAATACAACGGCCACATGCTCAAGATCCTCACCCTGCACGAGGCCTACCCCGGCCACTACGTGCAGCTCGAGTATGCCAACCGCCACCCCTCGCTCATCCGCCGCGTCCTCCAGTCCGGCAGCTACATCGAGGGCTGGGCCGTCTACAACGAGGTCTCGATGCTCGACGCCGGCTACGGCGAAGGCGACCTGCGCCTCCGCCTCATGCAGTTGAAGTTCTACCTCCGCGCCGTGGTGAACTCGATCCTCGACTACAAGATGCACTGCACCGCCATGACCGACGACGAGGCCATGCGCCTGCTCGTCGACGGCGCCTTCCAATCCGAGGGCGAGGCGAAGCTGAAGGTCATCCGCGCCAAGCAAAGCTCCGTGCAACTCAGCACCTACTTCGTCGGCCGCATGGCACACTACCGGCTTCGCCAAAGCATCCAGCGCGAACTCGGCGACGCCTTCGATCTCGGCCGCTACCACGAGGCCGTGCTGGGCATCGGCTCCGTCCCTCCCAAATACATGCCCGAACTCGTCCGCCTCCGCCTCGCCCGGCCGCGTTAAAAAGTAGCGCAGGTTTCCAACCTGCATCCGTCGTCTCGTATTCGCCCTAGTCTCCTCACCGTCTTCATGCCCACCCCCGGCTCCCCGGCCCAGCCATCGCCCTCCACCCCGCCCGGAGCCGCCGCCAGCCGCCGGCACCCGCGCGGCCTCGCCACGCTCTTCTTCACCGAGATGTGGGAGCGTTTCAGCTACTACGGCATGCGCGCCCTGCTCGTCCTCTTCATGGTCGACGCCACGCGCGGCGGCATGGCGCTCGACGACAAGACCGCCACCGCGATCTACGGACTCTACACCGCCGCCGTCTATCTGATGTCGCTTCCCGGCGGCTGGCTCGCCGACCGCCTCTGGGGCGCGCAACGCGCCGTCTGGATCGGCGGCGTGATCATCGCCCTCGGCCACTTCACCCTCGCCCTGCCCTGGACGCAGACCTTCTACCTCGGCCTCGTCCTCGTCGTGATCGGCAGCGGCGTGCTCAAGCCCAACATGAGCGGCCTCGTCGCCGAGCTCTACCCCGAGGGCGGCGCGCGTCGCGACGCCGGCTTCACCATCTTCTACATGGGCGTCAACCTCGGCGCCGCCATCGGCCCGCTGATCTGCGGTTTGCTCGCCACCCGCGTCGGCTGGCACTGGGGCTTCGGCGCCGCCGGCGTCGGCATGGTCCTCGGCCTCGTCCAGTTCCACCTCTCCCGCGCCTGGCTCGGCCAGGCCGGCCTCCAGCGCGGCCACGACAGCCCGCTCCATCTCGCCGAGCGCGTGCTCCTTTTCGGCGGCACCGCCGCCGCCGTCCTGATCACCGCGCTCGCCGTCACCGGCGTCGTCACCCTCAACCCCGTCGCCATCGCGCGCTGGGCCACCTACGTCATCCTCGCCATCGCCGCCGCCTACTTCGCCGGCGTCTTCGCCCTCGGCCGCCTCGACCCGACCGAGAAAAAACGCGTCTCGATGATCCTCGTCCTCTTCTTCGCCTCCGCCCTCTTCTGGGCCGGCTTCGAGCAGGCGGGCTCCTCGTTCAACCTCTTCGCCGAACGCTACACAGACCGGCAGATCGATTGGTTGAACTACACCGTGCCCGCCGCCTGGTTTCAGGCCCTCGGCCCCGTCTTCATCATCGCGCTCGCGCCCGCCTTCGCCGCGCTCTGGGTCTGGCTCGCGAAACGCCAGCTCGATCCCTCGATCCCGGTGAAGTTCGGCCTCGGCCTCCTCCTCCTCGCCGCCGGTTTCGTCGTCATGGCCGGCGCCTCGCGCGTCGTCGCCGCCGGCGATTCGGCGCTGCCCACCTGGCTCATCACCACCTACCTCCTGCACACCTTCGGCGAACTCTGCGTCAGCCCCGTCGGCCTGAGCTCCGTCACCAAACTCGCCCCGCGCCGCTTCGTCGGCCAGATGATGGGCATCTGGTTCCTCGCCACCTCGCTCGGCAGCCTGATCGCCGGCCTGCTCGCCGGCGAATTCCACGCCGACCGCGTCGCCGAGTGGCCCTCGATGTATCTCCAGATCATCCTCCTGCCTCTCGCCGCCGGCCTGCTCCTGATCACCTTCGCCCGCCCCATCAAACGCCTCGTCGCCGGCGCGCGTTAGCCGACTCCGTTAAGACGCCCGGAGGGAGGATGTGGCCGATGGAGGGCGGACCGCCGTGTCCGCCTTTCCTGATCCGCAGGGGACGGAGCCCCGCCCTCCACATGACGTTAACGGAGGGGGGCCGGTCTCTTTTGAAGACATCTCCTTACCATCCGGTCCTGCCTTTTCGGTTTATAGTGCGGCTTTCGCTTCGACGCTAAAATCCATTCTTTCCTTCCGGGATTTGATCCCGGAAGGCTCGGGCCTCTTCACCTTCTGGAGCCCCCAGGTCCCTGCCCCCATGATCCCCCGCCCCCGCCATTCCCTGCCGCTTCTCGCCGCCGCCCTCGCGTTTCTGCTCACGCCGGCCGCGCCGGCCGCCACCGCCGCCGCTTCGGCGAAAGCCGCCGCCCACTCCACCTTCACCGTCGACGGCGCCTGGTGCTGGTTCAGCGATCCGCGCGCGATCTATCGCAAGGGCAGGATCTACGCCGGCTGGATGACGAGCGACGGCTCCGTGCAGATCGGCGAGATGGACTCCGCCACGGGCGCGGTCCGCACCGCCACCCTCGCCGAAAACTTCGAGGTCGACGACCACGACAACCCCGCCCTGCTCTTCCTCCCCGACGGACGCCTCGCCGTCTTCTACTCGCTTCACGCCAAGGGCGACATGCGCCTGCGCATCACCACGCGGCCCGAGGACATCGGTGCCTGGACCCCCGAGCGCTCCCTCGGCTTCGAGGGCGCCGGCAGGCAAGGCGTCACCTACGCCAACCCCGTCCTCCTCTCCGAGGAGAAAAACGCGATCTACCTCTTCTGGCGCGGCTCCGACTTCAAACCCACCTTCTCCGTATCCAAAGACCTCGGACAAACCTGGAGCGCCCCCCGCACGCTGCTCCGCGGCGCCGGGGCCGGCGCCGACAACCGCCCCTACGTCAAGGTCGCCAGCGACGGCCGGAAACGGATCTTCTTCGCCTTCACCGACGGCCACCCGCGCAACGAGGCGAAAAACAGCCTCTACTTCCTGCGCTACGAGGACGGCGTGTTCACCCGGGCCGACGGCACCCGCGTCGGCGGCATGGACGATCTCCCGCTCGACCCCGCCAAGTGCGAACGCGTCTACGACGGCGCCACCGCCGGCCGCGCCTGGGTATGGGACATCGCCTGGCGACAAAACCAGGTCGCCGTCGCCTACACCCGCCTGCCCGCCGAGACCGACCACCGTTACCATTACCTGCGCTGGGATGGAAAACAGTGGCTCGACTCGCCGATCACCGCGGCGGGCGGCTGGTTCCCGCGGACCCCGCCCGGAAAGACGGAGCGCGAACCGCACTACTCCGCCGGCATCGCCATCGACCAATACTACATCGACACCGTCTACCTCTCCCGCCCCGTCGACGGAGTCTGGGAAATCGAAAAATGGCGCTCCGCCGACAAGGGTGCCTCCTGGCGCCACGAGCCCGTCACGCGCGCCTCCACCGCCGGCAACGTCCGACCCTTCGTGATTCGCAACGCCCCCCGCGGCGAACCCTACCTCATGTGGATGAACCTGAGCGGCCGCTACGTCCACTACACCGACTACCTCACCTCGCTTCAAATCAACCGCCCCGCGGCCGTAGCCACGCTCCCCCCGCTCTCCGACGCCCTCGAACCCGCCGCCGTGCTCGCCGCCCTGCGCCGCGTTGGCGACTGGGACCTCGCGCACGACTGGCGCATCCGCGCCGACGACTGGATCGCCGGCGTCCGCCACACCGGCCTCGTGGCCCTCGCCGACCTGAGCGGTGACGCGAAATACCGCGACGCCTTGCGCGACATCGGCGAAGCCGGCGAGTGGAAGCTCGGCCCGGCCAAATATTTCGCCGACGACCACTGCATCGGCCAGACCTACGCCGACCTCTTCCTGCGCGAACGCGACCCGCGCATGATCGCGCCCATGCGCGCCCACTTCGACGCCATCCTCGCCGAGCCGAAGGACGACGACCTCGATTTCACCCGAAAAGGAGCCTTCGAAAAATGGTCCTGGTGCGACGCCCTCTTCATGGGCCCGCCCGCCTGGATCCGCCTCTGGAAGGCCACCGGCGACACGCGTTACCTCGATTTCGCGGTCACGAACTGGTGGAAGACCAGCGACTACCTCTACGACAACGAGGAACACCTCTACTTCCGCGACAGCTCGTATTTCACCAAGCGCGAGGCCAACGGCCAAAAGGTCTTCTGGAGCCGAGGCAACGGCTGGGTCATGGGCGGCCATGTCCGCATGCTCCAGTTTCTCCCCAAAGACCATCCGGCGCGCCCGCGCTTCGAGGAGCAGTTCCGGCAGATGTCCGCGAAGCTGCTTTCCATCCAGCAGCCCGACGGCATGTGGCGCTCCAGCCTGCTCGATCCGAAGAGTTATCCCGCGAAGGAAGCCAGCGGCACCGGCCTCATCACCTACGGCCTCGCCTGGGGAGTGAACAACGGCCTGCTCGAGCGCGACCGCTACGCCCCCGCCGTGGCCAAGGCCTGGCAGGCCCTCGTCTCCTGCGTCGCCCCCGACGGCCGGCTCACCCATGTCCAGCCGGTGGGCGCCGACCCGCAGCGCTTCGATCCCCGCAGCACGGACGCCTTCGGCGTCGGCGCCTTCCTCCTCGCCGGCAGCGAAGTCCATCGCATGGCCGACTCCCCTCGCCCCCCCCGCCATGCCTCCTCGAATCCCCGCAACGGCCCGCGCTGAAACCCGCCTTCGCTTCGTTTCCGTCGCCCTCGGCGCCACGCTCGTGCTCGCGGCGGCGACCTCGACCCACGGCGCGCCCGCCGAGACCGGCCGCGCCATCATCACCATCGACGCCTCGCGTCCCGGCCCCGCGGTCAACCCGCGCATGTATGGCGTCTTTCTCGAGGAGATAAACCACTCCGTCGACGGCGGCCTCTACGGCGAACTCGTGCGCAACCGCGGCTTCGAGGACTCGCGCGAACCCGAGGGCTACGTCCACGCCCACGGACGCTGGGAAAACCGCGCCGGCTTCCCCGCCGGCTTCGAACGCTTCGGCTACCGCACCGACGGCGTGCCCTTCTGGACGCTCCTCTGCGAGGGCTCCGCGCGCGGCGCGATGCACCTCGAAAAAACCGGCGGCCTCACGCCCGAGTCCGCCTATTGCCTGCGCATCGACGCCGAGGCCGTCGACGCCGGCGGACGCCTCGCCGTCGCCAACGAAGGTTTCTTCGGCATCGGCGCGAAAGCCGGGGCCCGTTACCACCTCTCTCTCACCGCCCGCGCCACCGCGCCTTTCGCCGGACCGCTCCGCGTGCGCCTCGAAAACGCCCAAGGCGTCCCCTGCTCCGACGAGATCACGCTCTCCGGCATCGGCGCCGACTGGACCCGCCTCAGCGGCGTGCTCACCGCCTCCGCCACCGACCCGAAGACGCGCCTCGTCGTGAGCGTCGGCGCCGCCGGCACCGTCTGGCTCGACTTCGTTTCCCTCTTTCCGGAGCGCACCTGGAAAGATCGCCCCAACGGCCAGCGCGCCGATCTCGCGCAACTCATCGCCGACCTGCGCCCGGGCTTCGTGCGCTTCCCCGGCGGCTGCGTCGTCGAGGCCGGCTCGCTCGAGACCGCCTACGACTGGAAACTCACCGTCGGCCCCGTCGAATCGCGCGCCGAACGCTGGGGCCCCTGGAGCCAGCGCCGCACCCAAGGCATGGGCCTGCTCGAGTATCTCCGATTCTGCGAGGACCTCGGCGCCGAGCCGCTCTACGTCGGCTTCGCCGGCCAGACCTGCATCTTCCGCGCCCGCGAACACATCCCGATGGAGGACATGCCCGCCATCCGCGACAACCTCCTCGACGCGGTCGAGTTCGCCAACGGCGCGCCCGACACCCGCTGGGGCGCCCTGCGTGCGAAGGCCGGTCGCGCCGAGCCCTTCGACCTCAAGCTCCTCGAGATCGGCAACGAAAACCAGGGTCCCGAGTTCGGCCGCCGCTACCGCTTCATCCAAGAGGCGGTCGCCGCGCGTTTCCCCAAGATCACCACCATCGCCGACCTGTCCTTCACCAGCCGCGAGTCGCTCGGCGGCGCGCACTTCGACATCGAGGACCAGCACTACTACAACTCGCCGCGCTGGTTCGCCTCCGGCTTCCGCATGTTCGACGGCCGCGACCGCGCCCTCCCGCCGCTCTACCTCGGCGAGGTCGCCTCGACCACCGGCGAGGCCGGCCCCACCCGCGGCAATCTCCGCGCCGCCTTGTCCGAAAGTGTTTTCCTCCTCGGCTGCGAACGAAACGCCGACGTCGTCCGCATGGTTTCCTACGCGCCCCTCCTCGGCCACGTCGAGGGCCGCACCGAGTTGCCCGAGGCCCCGCCGCCCTGGCATGCGATGATCTACTTCGACGGCACGCGCGCCTACGGCACCGCCTCCTATCAGGCTTGGAAAATGCTCGGCACCAATCGTCCCGACCGCGTGCTCCGCTCCGACCTCGCCTTCCCCGACGCCGCGCCCTTCGCCGTGCGCGGCGAGATCGGCCTCGGCACCTGGGCCGACTCCGCCGAGTTCAAGGACGTGCGCGTCGAACGCGACGGCCAGGTCGTCTACCAATCCGACTTCGCCCGCGGCACCGAGGGCTGGCGCCCCGCCTCCGGCCGCTGGTCCGTCGTCGACGGCGCCTACCGCCAAAGCCGCCCCGGCCAGGGCTTCGCCTACTTCGGCGATCCGTCGTGGCAGGATTACACGCTCACGCTTCGCGCCCGCCACCTGAAGGGTCCGGAGGGATTTCTCGTCGTCTTCGGCCGCCAGGACGAAAGCCGCCTCTGGTGGAATCTCGGCGGTTGGGGCAACAGCCAGCACGCGGTGGAGCAAAACCAAACCGTCCTCGGCGCCCCCGCCCGCGGCCGCCTCGAATCCGAACGCTGGTATGACGTGAAGGTCGAGGTCCGCGGCGCCCGCGTCCGCTGCTTCCTCGACGGCGCGCTCGTCCATGAGACCGAGGCCGCGCGCGAGGAAACCTTCTTCACCGTCGCCGGCCGCGACGAAGCGACCGGCGAGATCGTGCTCAAGGCCGTCAACCTCGCCGCCGCTCCCGTCTCCGCCGAGCTGCGTCTCCCCGGCCTCACCTTCTCCGCCGGTCGCGAGCTCGTGCTCACGTCGCGCTCGCTCGACGACAACAACCGCCTCGATGCCCCGCTCGCCGTGAGCCCGACCGAACGCGCCTTCCCCGCCGCAGGCGAGCGCCTCGCCCACGACTTCCCGCCCCGCTCACTCACCGTCCTGCGATTGACCGAAAAAGTAGCCCGCCCGCTCGCTGACGCCCCTCTAGCACCACTCCGTTAGCTTCTCATGGAGGGCGGGGCGCCGTCCCCGCCACGACGAATTCGCGCCCCCCCCGAAAGGCGGACACGGTGGTCCGCCCTCCATCGGATCCCATCCCCTGGGAATCTTAACGAGGTAGTTCTCGGCTTCGTCTTTAGCCCCGAAGCCAGGCCACCGGCCTATCACTCCACGTTCTCCCCGCGATAGAAGCGGTCGAACAACGCAAACGCCTCCGGGTCGTATTTCCGCAATCCCTCCGGCCCGTTCTCCGGCTTCGGCCCGCTCATCTTCAAATCTCCCCGCGTGCCGAAATACCACATCGAGAGCTCCGCGAAATACTCGTGTTCATTCGAGCCCGCGTAACCGCCGATCCACCGCCCTTTCTCGAGCGACGCCCGGTATTGTCGCGCAAAACGCTCCCGCTCCGCCCGCGTCATGCCATAACCTTGGATCGCGTGCGCGAACTCGTGCACGCAGATGTCGCGCCCGCGGTAGCGATCCTTCCGCAGTCGCAGCAGGTTCTCCTCGCCGCAGGACACTTCGCGCCCGCCCATGCCGCGCGTTCGCTCGTCGCGCGTGAGGCCGCCATATTCCGCGATCGGCTTCCCCTTGTCGTGACGCCACTCCGGCAAATCGGTCGTCACCTGGTCCTTCCCGATGATGTGCAAGCTCACCCCCTGCTCCGCCAGCTTCGCCCGGATCCGCGGCAGTTTGCCGAGCATCCGCTCCAGTCGCTCCTCCGCGGCGACCAGCGCGGCGTCCGAGACCACCGCGTGCGCCTTGATCGGGATACCGTGGTAATCGAGCCGCTTCGAAAAGAACCCGCTCTCCGGCGGCTCGATCGACGCGATCTTCGCCGCGACCGCCCTGTCCCGCGCCGATTCCGGCGCCACGCCCGCGCAACCCGCCCAAGCCAGGATCAAGAACGCCGCCACACCGAACCGGATCGTCTTCATCGCCGTAACGTGACCGCCCGACCTCCCTCGCTCAACCGCGCGCGTTTTGTCTCATAAAAATACAAGCCGGTCCTCGACGCGCCGCGTTGCCTCCCGCCCCGCTCCGCCGCCTCATCAGCCCAACGCCTTCGCCCATGGTCTCCCCGATGCTTCGCCAGCCCGCCCCCGCCGTCTTCCGTCTCGCCCTCCCCGTTTTGCTCGTGACGCAAGCCGCGCTCTCCGCCGCGGAACCGGCCCCTTCGCCGAAAAGCACCCCGGTGCCCCTCGTCGCGCCCGCCCTCCCGCTCTCCGCCGTCCGCCTGACCGGCGGCCCGCTGAAACACGCGCAGGACCTCGACGCCGCCTACCTGCTTAAACTCGAGCCCGACCGCATGCTCTACCACCTCCGCGAGCGCGCCGGCCTCAAGCCCAAGGCCGCTTCCGGCTACGGCGGCTGGGACGGCGGCGGCCGCCAGCTCACCGGCCACATCGCCGGCCACTACCTCTCCGCCGTCAGCCTCATGTATTCGTCGACCGGTGACGCCCGTTTCAAGGAGCGCGCCGACTACCTCGTGTCCGAGCTCAAGCTCATCCAGGACGCGCAGGGCGACGGCTACATCGGCGGCCTCCAGGCCGAGGTCCGGGTCGACGGCAAGAAGCAGCTCGTCGACGGCAAGCGCCGCTTCGAGGAGCTCGCCAACGGCGTCATCGAGAGCGGCGGCTTCGACCTCAACGGCATGTGGTCTCCCTGGTATGTGCAGCACAAGCTCTACGCCGGCCTCCGCGACGCCTACCGCCACACGGGCAACCGGACCGCCCTCGAGGTCGAGGTGAAGTTCGCCGAATGGGCCGACGGCATCCTCTCGAAACTGAGCGACGAGCAGATCCAAAAGATGCTCGCCACCGAGTTCGGCGCGATGAACGAAATCTTCGCCGACCTCTACGCCGACACCGGCGACACACGCTGGCGTCGCGCCTACCGCTACTTCGAGCACCGCGCCCTCGTCGACCCGCTCGCCGAGCACCGCGACGTGCTCGCCGGCAAACACGCCAACACCCAGGTCCCGAAGCTCTACGGCGACCTCGTCTACCACCTTCACACCGGCGAGGCGAAAGCCGGCGCCGCCGCGAATTATTTCTGGGACATCGTCGCCCAGGACCACAGCTACGCCACCGGAGGCCACGGCAAGGACGAGTATTTCGGCCCGCCGCGCCAACTGAGCAACCGCGTCGACGGCCGCACCGCCGAGACCTGCAACACCTACAACATGCTCAAGTTCGCGCGGACGCTCTTCGCCGTCCGTCCCGACGCGAAATACGCCGAGTTCGAGGAGCGCGCGCTCTTCAACCACATCCTCGCCTCGATCGACCCCGAGGACGGCCGCACCTGCTATATGGTCCCGGTCGGCCGCGGCGTCACCCGCGAGTATCAGGACATGCAGGACGGCTTCACCTGCTGCGTCGGCAGCGGCATGGAGAGCCACGCCCTCCACGGCGACGGCCTCTACCACGTCTCCGCCGACCAACAAACCTTCTGGGTCAACGTCTACGCCCCCTCCACCGCCGACTGGGCCGCGCGCGGCGCGAAACTCGCCGTCGCCACCGATTTCCCCGAGGGCGAATCCGTCACGCTTTCCCTCGGTCTCGCCCGGCCGGAAAGCTTCACCCTCGCGCTCCGCCGCCCCTCCTGGGCCGAGAAGGGCTTCACCGCCTCGCTCAACGGCGAGCCTCTCGCCGCGCCGGTCGTCGAGGGCGGTTATCTCCGCATCGCCCGCGAGTGGCGCGACGGCGACCGTGTCGAACTGCGCCTGCCCAAGACGCTCCGCGCCGAGGCCCTTCCCGACAACCCGCGCCGCGTCGCGCTGCTCTGGGGCCCGCTCGTGCTCGCCGGCGATCTCGGCCCCGAGGATCGCCGCGTCGACGCCGGCTCGCGCGCCCCGGTCTTCGTCAGCGACGAGCCCGAGGTCTCCGCCTGGCTGCGTCCCGTCGCGGGCCGCCCCGGCGTTTTCCGCAGCGAGGGCGCCGGCCGCGACCACGACGTCGAGCTCACGCCCTTCTACCGCCTGCACCGCCGCACCTACGCCGCCTATTGGGACCTGTTCACCACCACCGAGTGGAAGGCCCGGGCCGCCGAACTCGAGCGCGAGGCCGAGGCGCTGCGCCGTCTCGAGGCCGCCACCGTCGCCTACGTCCAACCGGGCGAAATGCAGCCCGAGCGCGACTTCAACCAGCAGGGCGAGGACACGTCCCCCGAACGCACGATGGGCCGGGCCGGACGCCGCGGGCGCAAGTGGTTCTCCTTCGACCTGCCCGTCGACGCCACGCAACCCGCCGCGCTGGTCGTGACCTACTGGAACGACGAGTGGCGCAAGCGCAGTTTCGAGATCCTCGTCGACGGCGAACGCATCGCCGAGCAGACGGTCGAGAAAGGCGGCGAGCCGCGTTTCTTCGACGTGCGCTACGTCCTTCCCGCGACGTCGATCGCCGGCAAACAAAAGGTCACCGTCCGCTTCCAAGCCACCCACGGCGCCGAGATCGCCGCCGTCTACGGCATCCGCAGCATCCGCTCCGCGCTCGCGGATCAAACAGCCCCCGCGCCCGCTCCCACGCCTTCGCCATGAAACCGACCTTCGCCGACATCCAGGCCGCCGCCGCGCGCATCCACGGCCACGTCGCCGTCACGCCCTGCGTCCACGCGGTCACCTTGTCGAGGATCACCGGCGCGGAGGTGTTTCTCAAATTCGAGAACCTCCAGTTCACCGCGTCCTTCAAGGAGCGCGGCGCCCTCAACAAGCTCCTCCTGCTCACGTCCGAGGAGCGGGCCCGCGGCGTGATCGCCATGTCCGCCGGCAACCACGCCCAGGGCGTGGCCTACCACGGCAAACGCCTCGGCATTCCGGTCGTCATCGTCATGCCGCGCCACACGCCCGACGTGAAGGTCGAGCACACCCGCGAGCACGGCGCCGAGGTGATCCTGCACGGCGAAAACCTCCAGGAGGCCGCCGCCTTCGCCCGCGCGCTTTGCAAGGAGCGGAACCTCGTCTTCGTCCACCCCTACGACGACGCCGAGGTCATCGCCGGCCAGGGCACGCTCGCGCTCGAGATGCTCGCCCAGCAGCCGGAGCTCGACACCTTGATCGTCCCCATCGGCGGCGGCGGCCTGCTCGCCGGCATCGCCGTCGCGGCCAAGGCGCTCAAGCCGTCCATCGAGCTCATCGGCGTGCAGTCGGACCGCTTCCCCGCCATGGCCGCCCGCCTGCGCGGCGAGCAGATGCCCTGCGCGCCCTACACCGTCGCCGAGGGCATCGCGGTGAAGGAACCCGGCGAGATCACGACCGCCCTGATCCGCGAGCACGTGAAAGAGATCACCCTCGTCTCCGAGCGCGAGATCGAGGACGCGCTTCTCCTCCTCCTCCAAATCGAGAAAACCGTGGTCGAGGGCGCCGGCGCCGCCGGTCTCGCCGCCTTGATCCAGATGAAGGATCGGCTGCGTGGCCGCAAAGTCGGCCTCCTCCTCTGCGGCGGCAACATCGACCTCTTCAACCTCTCCTCGATCATCCAGCGCGGCCTCGTGCGCGGAGGCCAGATCGTCAGCCTGCGCGTGGAAACCCGCGACGTGCCCGGCGCGCTCGCGGAAGTCTCGGCGCTCATCGGCCGAGGCGGCGGCAACATCATCGAGGTCCACCATCAGCGGACCTTCGCCGACCAGCCGCTCCAGAACGTGGCGATCGATTTTCTTCTGCGCACGCGCGGCCCGAGCCACTCCGAGCAGATCATCGCCGCGCTCCGCGCCGGCGGTTGCCGCGTCAGCCCGACCGGCCACTGATCTCACTTTGTTACGCTCGTGATTTGACCAGCTTGATCGATGGAGGGACCGGCGCCGTCCGGTCCGCCGCCGGCGTGGATGGCCGCGACGGAGCGCCGCCCTCCAGCCCGAAGATCGTATTTCGACAATACAGAACCAGAACGAGCCAGCTTCACCGTCGAAAGCGCTCCGCGCTTCCGCTACGGGACCGCCGGGACGTAGCGGAACGGCGGAGCCGTTTCGCCTCAGCCCGCCTTCGCCGCCTGCCACTGCCCGTCCACGAGGCGCGTCAGCCCGAGCGGATTCTCCTCGCGCAACTCCGGCGGCAGCGCCGCGTCCGGGAAATTCTGATAACACACCGGACGCAAGAAACGCTGGATCGCCATCGTGCCGACCGAGGTGGAACGACCGTCCGAACTCGCCGGCCAGGGGCCGCCGTGGACCATCGCGTGCGCGACCTCGACGCCGGTCGGAAAACCGCCGAACAACACGCGCCCGGCCTTGCCGACCAAGGCGTCGACCAGGCTCCGCCGCGCCGCCAGCTCCTCCGGCCGCGCATGCACGGTCGCGGTCAACTGCCCCTCGAGGCCCGCCGCCACCGTCTCCATCTCCGCGACGGACGCGCAACGCACCACCAAGGTCGTCGGCCCAAAAACTTCGTGGGCCAGCTCGGGACGCGCGAGGAAGGTCGCCGCATCCGTGACAAACAACGCCGCGCCCGCGCGTCCGACCGCCTCGGCGACCGCCGCGCGCCGCTCCACGCCCGTCGCGCCGGCGAGCCCGGAGACGCCCTTCAGGTAGGCCGAGCGGATGCCCGCGGTCAGCATCGTGCCGGCCGGCGTGGCCTCGATCAGCGAGGCGAGTTTCGCGATCAGACGCTCCGCGCCTTCGCCCGCCTCGACGAACACCAGACCGGGCTTGGTGCAAAATTGGCCGACGCCGTTCGTCACCGACGCGTGCAGACCCGCCGCGATCGTCTCGGCCTGGTCGGCGAGCGCTCCGCCGAGGAGGAAAATCGGATTAACACTGCCCATCTCGGCATAGACCGGAATCGGATCCGGACGACGCGCCGCAAGGTCCATCAACGCGCGGCCGCCGGCGAGCGAGCCGGTGAAGCCCACCGCCTTGATCCGCGAATCCGTCACCAGCGCCGCGCCGACTTCGTGGCCGGCGTCGAAGAGCAGGGAGAACACGCCTTCGGGCAGCCCGCGTTCGGCGACCGCCTCGCGGATCAATTTGCCCACGAGCTCGGAGGTGCCCGGATGCGCCGGATGCGCCTTCACCACCACGGGGCAACCCGCCGCGAGCGCCGAGGCCGTGTCCCCGCCCGCGACCGAAAAGGCCAGGGGGAAATTGCTCGCGCCAAAGACCGCCACCGGACCGAGCGGCACTTGCATGGCGCGAAGATCGGGCTTCGGCAGCGGCTTGCGCGCGGGGTCGCCGTGGTCGATGCGGATGCCGGCGGACAGTCCGCCTTCCGCCGCGGCGGCGTAGAGACGGAGTTGAAAACAGGTGCGACCCAGCTCGCCGTCGAGGCGGGCTTGCGGCAACGCGCTCTCCAGCCCTGCGCGCGCGGTGATCGCGGCCGCGTTTGCCTCGAGCTTGGCCGCGATGGCGCGCAGCAGCGCGCCGCGCTCCGTCGCCGGACGACGCGAGTAGTCGCCGAAGGCCTCGCCCGCGAGACGCGCCGCCTGCGCGACCTCCGCCGTCGAGGCGGAGTGGAACTCTCCCGGCAGCGCCGAGCCGTCGCTCGCGTTGGTCGCGACAAATGTCTGGGAGCCGGCCGCGCCGCGCGCGGCGCCGATAAGGGAGAGTCCTTCGAGGGTCATGAAGCGTTATATCAAAACGAGATCGTATCCGAAAGCCAGGTGGACGGGCGCGGGAACGCGCGCCCGTC
>CAYTLL010000038.1:31716-37050 GCA_964438755.1 uncultured Akkermansia sp.
GCGAAAATCAGCCCAGCTTCGGGCGATTCGCCAGCGCGACGCGCAGGGTGGCGAGGGCGGTTTCGCGCTCGGCGCCGACGAGGACCTGGCGCGGGCCGCGCACGCGCTCGTTGCCCATGCCGACCTCCTGCTGCACGAGTTTGATGAGTTGCACGAACTTCGGAACGGTATCCATGCGCAGGAGCGGCAGGAACCACTTGTAGAGTTCAAAAGCCTTCTTCTTTTCTCCGCGCACGGCGTAGTCGTAGAGCGCGACGGACTCGCGCGGGAAGGCGTTCACCAGGCCCGCCACCCAGCCGATCGCGCCGGCCTCGGCGCCCTCGACGATCATGTCGTCGACGCCCACGCAGAGCGTGAGACGGTCGCCGCAGAGGGCCTTGATCGCGGTCACGCGACGCGCGTCGGTGCTCGATTCCTTGACCGCGTGCAGGTTCGGATTGGACGCGGCCAGCTCGGCGACCTGCTCCGGCAGGAAGTCGGTTTTGTAGGCGACCGGGTTGTTGTAGAGCATGCAGGAGAGCTTGGTCGCGCGGATGACCGCCTCGACGTGCCCGCGGATCTCGGCCCACTCGCTGACATAGACGTAGGGCGGCAGCACCATGAGGCCGGAGCAGCCGACCTCCTCGGCTGCGCGGGCGAGCTCGACCGCCTCGGCGGTGCTGAGCGAGGCGATGCCGGCGACGATCGGCACGCGGGCGCCGACGGCCTGCACGAGGGTGCGCAGGATCTCGACCTTCTCGGAGAAACGGAGCGTGGCGCTCTCGCCGAGCGAGCCGAGCGCGACGAGGCCGGTGCAGCCGTTGTCGACGAGCCAGGCGGCGTGGCGGGCGAGGAACGCGTGGTCGACGCTGAGGTCGGCGTTGAAGGCGGTCGTCATCGCGGGGAGGACGCCGGTCCAGGACATGGGCTTCGTGGTCATGAGCAGATGCGTAGGGGGGAGTTGAAAAAAATCAGTAGCGATCAGGCGAAAGGAGCGCGGCCTGCGAGGCGGCGACCGGGCGGCCGGACAGGGTGTCGGCGATGATCTTGCCCGTGATCGGGGCTAGGCTGAGGCCCATCATCGCGTGACCCGCGGCCACCGAAAGATTGAGGAACTTTTGCGTGCGACCGACATAGGGCATGCCGTCCGGAGAACAAGGCCGCAGACCGCTCCACGGCTTCACCTCGGCGAAGTCCTTCGGCTGATACTCCGGGAAATAGCGGCAGAAGGAATCGATGATGCCGCGCACGCGCACCGGGTTGATGCCGAGATCACGACCCGCGACCTCCATCGTGCCGCCCACACGCAGGGTGTCGCCCATCGGCGTCACCGCCACGCGCGCCTCGGTGAGGATCGATGGCGTGGTGAGCTGGTGATGCGGCTTTTCGAGCGTGAGACTGTAGCCCTTGCCCGCCTGCATCGGCAGCTTGAGCCCGAGATTCGCGACGAGGTCCGGAGCCCAGGAGCCGCCGCAAAGGATAAACTCGTCGCCCTCGATCTCCTCGCCGGTGGACAAGCGGACCGCGCTCACGCGTCCTCCGCTCGTGCTGAAGGCGGTCGCCTCGGTCTTCCAACGCAGCGCGACGCCGAGCCGCTCCACCTCGCGTTGCAAGGCCGAGAGGAAGCGCCGGGGCGAGAGGTGGCAATCGAGCGGGAAATAGATCGAGCCGGCCACGTCCATGCGCGCGCCGGGATTGAGCTTCGCGGTCGCGGCGGCGTCGAGACGCTCCGCCGGCACGCCGAGTCCGCGCGCATAGGCCGCCGTTTTCTCCTCCTCGTGGAGCGTGTGCTCCTCGCGGCAAAGCATCACGAGCCCGCGTTGCTCGAAATCCGCCTTCATCCCGGGCAAGGCCGACAGCTCCTCGAAGCAGGTCCGGCTCGCGAGCGAAAGCTCGGCGATCAAGGGCGCGGCGCGCTTTACGTGCGCCGCCGTGGAGGCCTTCCAAAACTTGAAGGCCCAGCCGAAGAGCTCCGCGTCGAGGCGCGGCTTGATGTAGAACGGCGACGCGGGATTGAACATCCACTTCAGGCCGAGCGCCACCATGCCGGGCGCGGCCAGCGGGATGACGTGGCTCGGCACGATCATGCCGGCGTTGCCGTAGGAGGCGCCGTCGCGCACCGGCTCGCCGCGGTCGAGCACGGTGACCTGGAAGCCCTCGCGGGCGCAATAATACGCGGTGGAGAGACCGATCACGCCGGCCCCGACGATGACGACTTTTTTGCTCATGTTATCCCCCAACAAAACGGGTCCCGCTCGCCGAGGAGCAGCGTGGCCTCGGCGTTGACGTAGGCGCGACCGGCGATGGTCGGCGCGATCTCGCCCTTCGCGCGGTCGAGCCAGCGGTAGCGGCCGGTGAAGGCGCTGCCGATGATGCTCTCCTGCACCCACTCCGCGCCCTCGGCCAGCTTCCCCTCGGCCGCGAGGCAGGCGAGCTTGGCGCTCGTGCCGGTGCCGCAGGGCGAACGATCATAGGCGCCGCCGGGGCAGAGCACGAAGTTGCGCGAATGCGCGCCGGCGTTGGGCGAGGCCGCGGACAACTCGATGTGGTCGACGTCGGGATATCCGCCGGCGTTGAGCGCGCGCCGCACGCGCCAGCTGTAGTCCGTCAGCGCCGCGACTTCGCCCAGGCGCAGGTCGAGCCCGTGCTCGTCGATCAGGAAGAACCAGTTGCCGCCCCAGGCGATGTCGCCGACGACCTTGCCCAGTCCCGGCACCTCCACGGCGACCGCGTGATGCACGCGCCGGCTGGGCACGTTGGCCACGCTCACCGCCCCATCCGCGGCCAGCGTCGCGGTCACCACGCCAACCGGCGTCTCCAGGCGGTGCTCGCCCGGCCCGATGCGGCCGAGGTAGGCCAGCGTCGCGATCACGCCGATGGTGCCGTGTCCGCACATGCCGAGGTAGCCGACGTTGTTGAAAAAAATGACGCCCGCCGCGCAGGTCGGGTCGGTCGGCGGCGTGAGCAAGGCGCCCACCACCACGTCGGATCCGCGGGGCTCGTTGACCACCGCCGAGCGATAGCGGTCGAAGCGCGTGCGAAACACGTCGCGCCGCTCCGCCAGCGAACCCGCGCCCAGGTCCGGCCCTCCCTCGATCACCACGCGGGTGGGCTCGCCGGCGGTGTGGGAGTCGATGATCTTGATTTTCTGCATAACGGGTCGAACGGGATTTCGCCTGCCATGCTTGCATTAAACGGGACAAAATTCTTGTCCGCCGCCCGAGTTATGGCTCGGATTTCGGCACAATGCCCAACCGGACAAGCTCGCCGGACGCGAAACGCGTCGAGTTGTTGAGCCGTCTGGCCCAGCCGATCACCGGCGAGGAGCTTTTCGACCGCCTGCCCGACCTCGTCTATTTCGTCAAAAACGAGCGCGCCGAATACGTGATCGTAAACCAGACCCTGTGCGAGCGCTGCGGCCGCCGCCGCAAGGAAGAGCTACTCGGCCTTCGCGCCGACGAGCTGTTCCCGCCGCCGCTCGGCGACAGCTACCGCAGCCAGGACCTCGGCGTCCTCAACCAAGGGACGACCATCCTCGACCAGCTCGAACTCCACCTTTACCCGACCGGCCGGCGCGGCTGGTGCCTCACGACCAAGCTCCCGCTGCGCGACCGCGAGCAACGCGTCATCGGCCTGGTCGGCATCTCGAAAGATCTGCAAGCCCCCGACGAGCAGGGCGATGACTTCTCCGCCGTGGCCGTCGCGCTGCGCCACCTGCAACGCAACCTCGCCGAGCCCCTGCGCGTGGGAGACCTGGCGGCCTTGGCGAAACAGTCGCCCTACCAATTCGAACGCCGCATCCGCCGCATCTTCCGCCTGACCACCGGGCAACTGATCCAGAAAACGCGCATCGAGACCGCCCTGCGCCTCCTCCGCGAAACCGCGCACCCCATCGCCCGTGTGGCCCAGGATTGCGGCTACTCCGACCAAAGCGCCTTCACCCGCACCTTCCGCCGCATGGTCGGCCTCTCCCCCTCCGACTACCGCTCCGCAAGTTTAAGCCCCCGCACGACATAAGACGTCCCCGTCCCCTCGCTCGACAAAACCGCCCGTCTGCGGCCACTTTTCCCGGCTCATGTCCGCGCCCGCCCAAACGTCCGCCGCCTCTTCCGCGCCCTCCGCCGCCCCTCGCTACGCCCGGCCGGAGTTGCTCGCGCCCGCCGGCGACTGGGAATGCGCCCGCGCCGCGGTCGAGAACGGCGCCGACGCCATCTTCTTCGGCCTCGAACGCTTCAACGCCCGCATGCGCGCCCACAACTTCACCGTGGCCGACCTGCCGGACCTGATGGCCTTCCTGCACCGCCGCGGCGTGCGCGGCTACGTCACCTTCAACACCCTCGTCTTCGCCGACGAGCTCGCCGACGCCGCCGACTACCTCCGCGCCATCATCGCCGCCGGCGTCGACGCCGCCATCGTCCAGGACGTCGGTGTCTGCCGCCTCATCCGCCGCCTCTCGCCCGATTTCCCCATCCACGGCTCCACCCAGATGACCGTGACCAACGACGCCGGCGTGCAATTCGCCCGCGACCTCGGCGCCGAGCTCGTCGTCCTCGCCCGCGAAAACTCCCTCAAGGAGATCGAGCACATCCAGGCCGCCCAGCGCGCTTCCGGCCAGCCGCCGCTCCCGCTCGAGACCTTCGTCCACGGCGCCCTCTGCGTCGCCTACTCCGGCCAGTGCCTCACCAGCGAGTCGCTCGGCGGCCGCTCCGCCAACCGCGGCGAATGCGCCCAAGCCTGCCGCCTCCCCTACGGCCTCGTCAGCGACGGCCAACCCGTCGATCTCGGCGACCGCGCCTACCTCCTAAGTCCGCAGGACCTCTCCGGGCTCGACGTCCTTCCCGAGCTCGTCCGCGCCGGCGTCGCCTCGCTCAAAATCGAGGGTCGCCTCAAGTCCGCCGAATACGTCGCCAGCATCTCCCGCACCTACCGCCAGGCCCTCGACCGCGTGATGACCGAACTCAACGGCGACAACCTCTCGCCGCACGCGGGCCGCCCCGTCGACACCGCGCCCGCGTTCGACACCGGCGCCGCCAAATACGAGCTGAACATGGCCTTCTCGCGCGGCCTCTACACGGGCTGGTTCAAGGGCATCCACAACCAGGAGCTCGCGCACGGCCGCTTCGGCACCAAGCGCGGCGTCTTCCTCGGCCAGGTCTCCCGCGTCGGCGCCGACCACGTCGCGCTCCGCCTCGTCGCCCCCGCCAAGCCCGGCGACGGCGTGGTCTTCGACGCCGGCAAGCCCGCCGAAGGCGAGGAGGGCGGACGTATCTACCAACTCAATACCGACGCCCGCTCCGGCGAGACCTTCCTGCGCTTCGGCCACGGCGACCTCGACTTCAAAAAGATCCGCCCCGG